>NZ_CP195213.1:0-50733 GCF_059831485.1 Pseudomonas sp. AB39(2026) | reverse complement strand
GTGCGCGACCATGCCTACGCCTAAGCCCACTTTTGCCCTGGTGGACTGCAATTCGTTCTATGCGTCGTGTGAAAGGGTTTTTCGGCCTGACCTGGCCAAGACGCCGATAGTCGTCCTTTCGAACAACGATGGTTGTGTGATCGCCCGCAGCTACGATGCCAAGCCCTTTGTGAAAATGGGTGCACCCTACTTCCAGATCAAGGACACGCTACGCCGGTACGGCATCATGGCATTCAGCAGTAATTACGCCCTGTATGGACAAATGTCAGAGCGCGTCATGACCCTGATCGAGAGCATGGTGGACGGCTCAGAGGTGTACAGCATCGACGAAATTTTCTGTGACCTGACCGGCCAGCCTGGCAACCTAACAGTGCTGGGCCGCTCCATCCGCGAGCGGGTGTTGAGGGCTACGGGCATTCCCGTAGGTGTAGGCATCGCACATACCAAGACCCTGGCCAAGCTAGCCAACCACACCGCAAAGCGACTGCAACAGCATACAGGCGGCGTCGTGGATATATGCGACCCCTTCAAGCGCGATTGGGTGTTGCGTAATACCGAGGTGTCCGAGGTATGGGGAGTTGGTCGCCGTCTGACGGCTCACCTGCAGGCGATGGGCATCAAGTCCGCCATGGACCTGGCCAAGGCTGATCCTGTCATGATCCGGGCCAAATTTAGCGTTGTCCTGGAGCGCACAGCCCGCGAGCTTGCCGGTGTGTCCTGCCTGTCCCTGGACGACCCCGACCCACCAAAGCAAGAAATCTGCTGCAGCCGTATGTTCGGCAAGCGGCTCACTGAGCTAGGCCCTATCAAGGAAGCGGTGGCCACCTACACAGCGCGAGCAGCTGAGAAACTGCGCGCCCAGGGCTCAATGTGCAAGAAGATGCGCATCAGCATCAAAACCGGCATGTTCAACCCGGATGAGGCCAAGTATGCGAACGGCGTGCTGGTAGAGCTACCTTACCCTACACACGACACGCTATTGATGACCAACGCGGCCACACAAGCCGTAGAGCGCATCTATCGGGAAGGCTATCGATACAGCAAGGCTGAGGTGATGTTGCTGGACCTACGGCAACCTGGTGAATACACAGACGACCTGTTTGCGGTGACTCAGCCGAAGAAGTGCCAGCAGCTGATGGAAACCCTAGATAGCATCAATGCCCGTTGGGGCCGGGGCACCTTGAGGACCGCGACCGTACCGAACGAACCGGACTGGGGCATGCGTCGTGAGTTCATGAGCCAGAGCTACACCACACGGATGGACCAACTCTGGGTAATTAAAGCGCACTGACGTTTCAAAGGAGAGGGATAACCGTCGTAACCAGAGCATGTCGACTTATGAAGACCTGCATATTTTATGGAAAAATTCGGCTTGACGTAGGTATAGAAAAGCCGCCCCTAGGGACGGCTTTACTGCCGCTATCTGGCTTGCGATGGCCGTGAAGCGGGTGTATCAATGAAGCAAGCAACGACCTAATTTAATACCTTGCGTTAGCGTGACGCAAGAGCGTGACCAATTGAGGGATAAACCGTAGTGTCAAATCAGATTTAAATTTTTTGCTGCTCAGATGAATGGATAGGCGTTTATTTCACGGTTTTTCATCGCCGTTAATGGCCTTTCGAAGCAAATTCACCAATAGTTTCAGATTGTGCTCGCATTTGGCATGCGTAAGGGTTGCATTACTGGTGATATGGGCCTTAATCCGTTTTATACTGCGAACGCGACATGCCGACAGGCGGTGTTGATGAAAAGTGCGAAATGGACCCTTCAGCGCGGCGTGCGAACCGTACCGGAAAAATCTGAAGGGCCTGACAACTTGGTCATGCCTCAATGAAGCAAGCAACAACTGTTTCGACGGTGCACCTTGGTCCGGTTGGTGCATCGGAGGTCAGGCCTTGACTACAGAGGCCTAGGTCATGCGACAACGTGAAAGTGTTGTGCGTCAGATCATAGATGCAATGTGGACTAGCTACCGCATTTATAGGATGTGGGAGTTTATCCGCGACCATTTCACTCGCTAGATGTATGCCCCGCCTAGCTTTTGCTAGTGCGGGGTTATTGTGTCTGAACAATTGCTCTGGCCCATTCGAAGATACTTAATATGACAAAAAAATGTAAAACTCGATTTACATATACTTATGAAGGTTCGCGTTATGAGATTTTATCAGTATGTGAAGACGCAGAAAGCGGACTTTCCATATATATAAAGCCCGATCAAAGGTTCATTGATTCAACTACGCATGTGGAAGAAGGGGCTAAAGAAATTCGATTTTCAGTGCATGCAAGCTTTAAGTCACCGGGGACTCTAATAAAACAATCAGTAGTTTACGAGAGCGGAAAAAAAGCTACGCTAGCGCAATTTATACACAGCTCAAAAGAAACTCTTTTGGCACCGGTTTATGTAAAATGCCATGCAAAACCAACGGAACATCAGCTTTGTAAACCGAAGGGGAAGGATGAGTTGATAGACGTGGGTGAGTTTGGGTTGGCTGATATGACCACATTAGTGGTTGCTGTATTAGTCACAAAAAAGAAGCAATGTCTTCCATCTTTTGATGGCTATACGAAATTTGAAAAAGCCTTTTCAAATTACCGAGTATGGATTTATACGAGTTACCTAAATGTCAGCGCACTTAATGAGTCGACTATGCTTAGCCTGGGAACATCTCCGATGCAAATAGATGGAGTAATGGTGGATCCGTTTACTCCTGCAGCTAAAGCGTCAATCATCGTTGATGAACTCTTTGACACAATCCTTACTTATAAACAATGGTGTGCATCGAGGCTGATTAGAGCATTGATCGACCATGGAAAGGTACCTAGGAACTTCGAAAAAATACCATTGTGGTTTCATCCGAACCCCCAGGATTTAAGTTTAGGAAGAAAGCAGCGTGGCGAACCCGTAATCATTATGCAAGGCCACTTTATGTAGGTAGCTATACAGATTACAACCCTGGCGGTCGTACCCTGTAAGTTAGCAATCAGCTAGAATTATCTGTCAGAAGCCTTTAGGCAAAGCTTTGGAGGTAATTTAACGAATTCTACTGAATGATTAGAAGACGGCTGAGTGTTGTTAGGAATGGATATGCAGATAATAAATATTGTCGCTTTCAAAAAGTTTTTTTGGTTTTTCATTTGATTTCACCTATGGCATGCTTACTCCTATTGATTAATTTCAATTCAGGGTGAATGCTTTGTATGGTTTTAGCATTTATTTAACTAAACTCAAGGAGAAATTGCTATTTATTTCTAAAATATTATAATGACTATAGGGTAAGAGTCATTTTCATTATAATAAATAAAATATTTGAAGCTTTTACTAATCCTTAGCGAATATCTTTCTGCCTACCTAGCGAGGCTATCGACCTCATGATGGAGTATTCCCTGTCGCTCTATTACAGGACCATTGTACTGACTGAAGTAAATCCTAGTAAGATGAATAAATCCACGACGCACAGGTTACCCTCGCATCCGATAATGCCGTACACTGGCTGGCCAACCAAGTGGCTTAGATAGGAGGTAGTACATTGGGGGAAAAAATATTTCCAGTACGCATTTCTTTGGGAAGCGCGACTGAAATGTATACGGCCGAATTTCAGCAAAAAAACGCTAGCGCTTGGAAAATGGTGCTTCAAAAAGCACATAAAAAGGCTATCGTAACCTGCCTATGCCCTGGTTCGGAAGGACGAAAACTTGCTATATGCCATCGCTCAGAGAGCGATATTTTTTACCTTTCCAGGTACAGGCACAGTGGCCCCGAGCATGATCTTGAATGCTCGTTTTATTCAGCAGATCCGAAAAAATCGGGTCAAGCAGGCTATAGTGAAGGCGTTATCGTTGAGACGGGGCCTGGCGAATTTAAAATCAAGCTTGAGTTATCGCTACAGAAAAAAGACCCTTCGGTCGAGCCTAACTTAAAAAGTTCTTCCAATGCGCAAACTCTGAGCAAGCCTACTCAACCTTCGATGGGTGCTTTAGGTTTGTTGCATTTCTTGTGGACAGAGGCGGGCTTGAATACCTGGAGCCCTGGAATGTCCGGAAAGCGCGATATCTGGATCATCCATAAACGAGTGATAGAAGCAGCTGCGAAGATAACGGCGTCCAGATCACGGCTGCACAAAAGCTTGGTGATCGCGGCTAAAAATGAAGACGGTACACAAGCGAAGGCCAACGCTGAGAAGGTACGTGCAGCGGTGAAGAACAACCGACGTATGTTAGTTGTTGCAATTCTTGCGGCCTATAAGCCCGACAAGCATGAAGGCACGCAACAGTATTTATCTGTCTCCAATTATCATGGGCTACCGCGTATTAAGCTTGATGCAAACCTGTGGTGCCACACAAAAAACCGCTTTCAACGTGTAATTTCAGCTTGGAAGCGAGGTGAGCGGGTAGTTGCATTAGTGCAGACCGACGTGCCTGTGCGCAAAGGAACTAGTATCAATGCTGAATCACTTAATATCGCGCTAATGACGGTCAGCGCAGAATGGATACCAGTTGAATCTTCTTTCGAAGCACGGATCGAGGAAAAACTACGTAGCGAAGGTCGGCGCTTCATCAAGCCATTAAGGCATGACTCTGAAGAAGATTCAGTTTTTCCAGATTTCATTTTGAAGGACGCTGCAACAGGTAAGGAGGTGCCGATGGAAGTTTTTGGTTTAAGCTCGCCTGAGTATCTCGCTAGAAAGCAGTTGAAAACTGACTACTACACAAAAGTGTGCGGTCCCGTTGGTTGGTGGTCGTGGGATGCAGCAAGTGATATCCACGGGCAGGCCATACCAGAATTCCCTACTGCTCGTTAGCCTTAAGCAAGCCCGGCGCCTATTGAGCCAGCGCCTTCAACAGTCCTCGGTATCGAGGACTGGCCCCGCCCTTCCACGTTAAGCCCCCCTGCCCTGCTTCCTTCGCCTAACTCAGCACCTTTCGCATTCGTCAAGCTTTTCTGTCCCTAACGGTATCTTTTCTTGGCGCTAATCCAGGTAGATGCCATATGTATGATAATGTCCTTTATCATACGTATTCCCTCCTGGTGAAGGATCATCTATGACAGACCTCTTGAAGCTGGACGAGACTGAACAGGCATTGACTTTGGCTCAGCTGCCTACCCCCTTTGCGGTGCTGTTCGAGCGTGGCGACCTTTCAGTCGAGTTGTTCGCTCCGCGTGTGAAGGACACCCAGACCCCACACGCTCAAGACGAGCTATATATCGTCAGTTCAGGGACCGCGACTTTTCGGCGCGATCAGACCTACACGGACGTGAAGGCCGGCGACCTTCTGTTCGTCCCTGCTGGGGTAGATCATCGCTTCGACCGATTCAGCGAAGACTTTCGGACCTGGGTGATTTTCTTCGGCCAGGTACACGCTGTGCCGGCCAAATCGGATACATCGCCATGACCCCTGCCACGCTGGTATTAGGCACCACTGTTCCTGTACTGGTGAGCCAGGCCGGTGATCGAGCCGGTGTGCGTTTTATAGAGTTCTTCACGGCCAACATCCGCAATCCGAATACACGGCGCGCTTATGCCCGAGCAACAGACGAGTTCCTGACCTGGTGCGCAGCGGTTGGTGTTTCCAGCTTGGCCGCTGTCACCTCGTTGCACGTCTCGACCTGGATTGAGCTACAGCTTCAACGGCTGTCGGTCCCCTCTGTAAAGCAGCGACTGGCTGCCCTACGTCATCTGTTCGATTGGCTAGTAGTGGGCCAGGTAGTCCCGCTGAATCCCGCTGCGTCAGTCCGCGGACCTAGCCATACCAGCCGCACCGGCAAAACGCCGGTGCTTGATCCGAGCGAGGCGCGGCAACTGCTGGACAGCATTGATATCAGCACCCCTGCAGGCCTTCGTGATCGAGCATTGATCGGGCTAATGGTGTTTTCGTTTGCGCGGATTGGTGCAGCGTTAGCTATGAAGGTCGAGGACGTGTACACGCAGAATCGCCGGCTATGGGTTCGACTGCGTGAGAAAGGCGGCAAGCAGCACACAATGCCTTGCCATCACTCTTTAGAGGAATACCTGCACGCCTACCTGGTTGGAGCCGGCATAGACCAGGATAGCAAAGGTCCGCTGTTTAGGACGCTAGCGCGGGGTACATCACAATTGAGCAGGACTGCCCTCCCCCAGCCTAACGCCTACCTTATGGTACGTCGCCGTGCCGCCGCTGCTGGTATTGATACACGCATTGGCAATCACACGTTTCGAGCCACAGGCATCACCGCCTACCTAAAGAATGGTGGGACATTGGAAAGCGCAGCGGCTATGGCCAATCACTCATCGACCCGCACCACCCAGCTTTACGACCGCCGTAGTGATGAAATCAGCTTGAGTGAAGTGGAGCGCATCAGGGTGTGAAGGCCTCTCATTGGCTGAATAAAGGCGTAACGCAACCATTGATAAGGGATACCATAGGGATATCTTTTTAATACTTCTAATGTTGACATTGAGCATTAAAAGGATATCCTTAAGGTATCTCAGTGATGCCCCGAGGGTTTTCAATGTCTATCATCGTGTTTGGGAATACAAAGGGTGGTGTCGGCAAATCGACTACTACCGTACAGGTGGCTGTAGGTCGGGCCCTCCAAGGCAAAGACGTGTTACTGGTGAACAGTGACAGGCAGTCATCCTCATCCAAAGCGATAGACAGGCGTGATGCAGCTGGGCTGACACCCAGCGTTACTCTGGTAGCTTATCCAGATGGTGAACAATTACGTACCCAGGTACTGCGCCAGGTCGAGAAATACGACGACATTATTATCGATGCGGGAGGTCGTGACAGCTCGGCGTTTCGTCACGCGATGATGATAGCTGACGTGATGCTTGTCCCTATCGCTCCAGGCAATTTCGAACTCGATGCCCTGGAGGACGAATTGGTGCCGCTGATCGACGAAATTCAGGCTTCAAGAGGGGACAACCCTCTACCCATATATGCCTATCTGAATATGGCCGAGCCCAAAAAATTCTCTAGTGACAACATCGACACCCGCAAGTCGATAGAGGTCTATGACCAGCTCACGCTACTCGACCTGGATATCGTTAGGCGCAAATCGATAGCTGCGGCCTCGACAATGGGTTTGTCAGTGAGCGAGATGAAGCCTCGTGACTCCAAGGCTGTGAAAGAAATAAATGCATTGCTATCAGCGCTTTTTTGAAAGCATGAAAAGGGTATTAAAAGGATATCCTTATAGATTTATAAGAACATCACAAAGATATTCCAAAGGTATTTTATGAGTATTATCAAGCGAGCCCCTAAAACGGCTGCTGTTGACGCTGAATCGACCCAGGTTGCTGCTAAGGCAGCTGCTACAGCGCCTGATAGCAAGGCTAAAAAAAACATGCGTGGTAAGCGTGAAATGTTCCAAGTTGGCTTTGAGCCTGAGTTGCTTGCTGAGTTTGATGCAGCAAGAAAACAGCTTGGGCTGTCCAGGCCAGCCTTTATCAAAATAGCAGTGAGACGACTGCTGGACGCCGGTGTTTGAGCGATAGCAACCTGACTGGCAGTTGCTAGAAGGGCAGGGCTTGTCGGGCATACACAAATGTAAGGCCATCCAGGAAGCAGCGGAGGAAGCGTCTATGTCATGGGCGGACCAAGCGGCACTTATCATCGCTGACGTGATCGACCGGATAGGCCGCAAGGATCTAACCGCGCTTCGCAAGGCCCTCGCAGCTGCATACCCATGGGGTGAGCGCGCACGCTACCCGTACAAGGCCTGGCTGGCTGAAATTCGCAGGCAGCTGGGCCACCCGCTAAACAAACCTAGATCAGATCCAGGCAGCACCCAACTGGACATGTTCGACCTAGGACAAGGCCATTCCAAACGTTCTGAGAGCCGAGGATAGATAGATGAGAAGAACCCCGATGGATGAGACGGTTTCAGCTTTCAAGATTATCCCGGTTCAGATGCTGGGTATGATTGTCAGCGCTCCTGCAGCGGTGTACCTGTTCTCTATTGATTCGAAGTGGACCGGCATTATAGCGGCGGCTGCAGTGGGCTGTATGCTTTTAGCCTGGAAGGCCACACCCGAGATTAACGAGCATGCCGACAAGCGCGCTATGGCCCGTTCTCCCTATCGGGATTGATCGCATGGAACGTGTATTACAGGAGAGCCGGTAATGCCACCTAAGCCACCCGAAGCGGTGACCGAATTGGATGCCTCGGCCAATCCCGAGGATTGGGCCGCGCTACGTCGCGATGCAGAGCGTTATAGGTGGCTGCGCCAGAGGGCTGTGCGGATCGCTAGTGAAGGGGGCACCTGGTGGCAGGGTGAGTACCTGGACATACGATGCGACACAGGCCTAGCGCACATTGAGGGTGAGTACCAGGTAATCAACGATACACGCGTGAGTCAGCAGCCCCAGCTGGGGCGCAAGCCCAACAAACTGGACCGATAGCGAGGCCAGCCGTAATTGCCTAGCCACGCTAGTTGAACAATCACATCGGAAACAAAAAAGCCCCCAACGCGAGAAGGGGGCTTTTTTGTGGCTGAAACCCGGCAAGGTTTCAGGCCGTGCTTCCAGATTCCTTGCAGGAGATTTGGAAAAGCGCAATCAGGATACCCGCCAGCCAGGGGGTTGTAAATTTCCGCTATATAGTGCATACATGTGTTTACATATATGAGAGGTAAACAAAAGCATGAAAAGGGAAGGGGTTACCCAGGAAGAACTCAAAGCTATGGCTGACAATATCAGACGTGCGCTTAGGCCTGGTGAAATAACGCAGCTGGTACGCCTCATTGGTCCTACACCCAACACAGGTGAAATGTCTGCAGAAGAGTTTGAAGACCTGGTTGAAAGGCTAAAAGCGAAAGGCACGCGTCGGGGATACTCAGATACCTCAATTGCTGCGGCACGACTGGTGTTCGTCATGGGGGCCACCATGGCAGAAGCGGCCTCAGAATTGGGTGTAACACGGGCGGCCGTGGGGCAATCGATACAGAGGATTAGGCGTCAAATGGATGAGGTGCCCAAGGACTGGGTGCCTGTAAGTCTATGGCTGCCTGAGGCTGTCGCTGGACAGCTTGAAAGCATAGCAGCGTCGCTAAGGGTGGACCCACCTTCGAACGCTTCGCAGATCGCACTACAGGTGACGACAGCGAAGGGCACAGATTAGAACGCAGTCCATGGATGCAGCAGGGTGGCATAAAACAGAGGTATATGTGTTTACATGTATTTACGTTATGCGGTGTAGACGGTAAAATGCTTGTGTCAGTTAGATTGACTAATTGACCCCCTGTAACAGCAGCGGCAACTGCTTGGGGCATCACTTGCAGGAGTAGACAGATGAAAAAGGTATTCTATGTACCGGGTTCGGCCTGGGTACAAGATTATGCAGTAACACGCGACGACGGTGTATTGGTTACACATCAGACTGGGAAAACCCTCAACCAGCTTCTGAGAGAGTATCCGACTGTAGAAGTCCTCGACCAGGACGTGGCCGCTAACAAAATCGAAGACCTCGCCAAGACAACGCCGCATCAGATTGATAGGCAGGCGTTTGAGTACGCGTTAGAAGTGCTTCCGCCGCACGACTGGGTATTCGATAAGCATGGTGAGTCATTTAAAATGTGTGAGCGGACGCGTGACCGCGTGACAGCGATCTACGCAAGAGTAGGGAATGACCATTGGAAATTCCACGACTTGTATACGCTCACTCACCAAGAGGTTTTGGAGCGGGTCATGGTGGCAACAAAGAGCCTGATTAAACACAAACTTCAATGACTCGAAAAGACCCGCTCCGGCGGGTTTTTTATTGATTAAAAGTTTAGTATTAGTGCATACAAGTGTTTACATAAATGGTCGTTGATGTATAATAGACCCATCAAAGCCGCAGTGGCTTTGATGCCCGAAACGAGCGGCGGCAACCGCTCCGGGACAACCTTGCAGGAGATTGAAATATGAAACAGCAAGCGACCAAAGCACCGCGTGCCATTGCCCATGGGCGAGTCGATTACGCGTTGCTGGACCTTGTACCGGCTTACCAGCGCAGAGGCGTGACGGTTGAAGAATCTGGCCAGACCATCAAGGTCAGCCGTCCACAAACCGCCTCAGCCCTCGCAGGTTAATCAATAGCCGTAGGAGCCCAGTTCGCTGGGCTCTTTGAACAAGGAATATCAAATGCGCCTTTCAAGTAATTTTCGTAACCCTTGCATGATCCGCAGCGACGCAGCGCTAACGAACGAAGCTATTGCCAGCGTAGCGCCTTCCATCTTCGCTGAGGAAGCCCACGACAGCCGTTCGGAACGCTACCTCTACATTCCTACGGTACAGGTCTTGGAAGGGCTACGAGCTCAGGGGTTTGAGGCCTTCATGGCTTGTCAGACACGCGTGCGAAATGAGGGCAAGCGCGAGCATACAAAACACATGCTTCGTCTACGCCATGCGAGCCAGATCGCCACAGAGGAAGCTAACGAAATCATCTTGCTGAACAGCCACGATGGCACCAGCAGTTATCAAATGATCGGCGGCAAATTTCGCTTCGTTTGTGCGAACGGTTTGGTGTTGGGTGACGTAGCCCATGACCAAAAAATTCGCCACAGTGGTGGGGCAGGGGTGATAGATAGCGTGATCGAAGGGGCGTTCGAAGTTCTAGGGCAGTTCGATCAGATTGATGAACACCTGGACGGTATGAAGTCTCACCAGCTTAAGCCGCTGGAGCAAGAAGCGTTGGCAAAAGCGGCATTGGCCTACCGCTACGATCCAGCAGAAGGGCCAGCTCCCATTACGCCAAGTCAGTTACTGATGCCGCGTCGTAGAGAAGACAGGAATAGCGACCTATGGACGACTTTCAATCGCATCCAGGAGAACACAATCAAGGGCGGGCTTAACGGCAGAACCAAACAAGGGCGTCAGAGAAAAACAAGGTCGGTGACTGGCATTGACCAGGATGTGAAGCTGAACCGAGCGCTGTGGGTACTGGCTCAGGCCATGCAAGCAGCCTAGGTAATTACCACATGCAATCCGGGCTGAATACGGCCCGGATTGTGATAGGTCTACACATTCGCTAAGGAACCTAAACCATGAAAGGTTACACCGTTGTTTGGACCACCTACGTCGAAACTACAGAGGATCATAGCGCAGCAGCCCTGGAGGTTGCAGAGCGTTATTTTCAGCCTAGGATTGCAGCCGGTGACCCTGATACAGCTTGCGTCTTCTTCGTAACTGATAGCACAGGGAAGGCCAAGAAAATTGATTTGGCAGCGCTACACGCAGCGCACGAATCGTAGCCCTACGGACCAAACCATGAAACAAAAGAAGGCCCCATGATGGGGCCTTTTTTTTTACGCGGAAAACAGTAATCAGCTTGGCGGGTTTTCCTCTTTTTTAACACTCGTTTTTTTGCGGCCCGGTGAGCGTTTGCGGGCTGAGATGATATCAGCGATTGCAGACACTGATACATCAATCCCGACCTGGGAAAGGGCAGACTTGATCTCTGCATTTGAGTAACCCTTGCTGCTGGACAGTGCAACTATCTGGTCACGCAGTTCACTGAGCACTTCAGCTTGGGCTAGCTTTTGACGGCTCAGGTCTGGTAGGTCATTCAACAAAGCCCGCGCTTTTTCAACGTCATCTTGTGTGTATGTTTTCTTCGCCATAGTTTGACCTCTGCTGGTGGCTGATCTGAATTTTTGGCGTTGGCCTGGGCTGCGCCTGTTGCTGCGCAGGTTAGCAGGAAACACCAAGCCCTTCACAGTTCATACGGCGCTTGTTACCACATCCATGTCTAGGCCCCGACGCATGTTCGCTTGGCTCTACACAGCGCCTCAGAGCCTCCGTCTAGACCGTTCTCAAACCCCCAACCTACCCGACGCCTGCTGTTCGCTTCGTCGGGATGCGGATCCATCGCTGGCGTTGTGCCTGCAATGCACGGTAAGATCCAGGTCTGTTGAAATACGTTGTAATAGTTAGGACAGGAAATGTTTTGTACGGACGGCCAGCACGCTGGCCCCCCGTTCAAAACCCTGATCAGGGCTGCGCCCCGATACCCCGTTGAGTGTTGAAGGTTACCGTTATGTCAAAAAGCAAAGCGCGTCAGGCAACAGTCAGGATCGAGATTAGATGCACCCAATCTGACGCTGACCTGATCCGCGATAAAGCTATCGCAGCAGGCCTAAGTGTCTCAGACCTACTGCGCCGATCCGCGCTTAGCCGCAAGATCGTGACGCGTACAGATACCCGCTTGATGAACGAATTGCTGCGCTTGGGCGGTCTGCAAAAGCACCTCTATACGCAGATGCAAAACGGCATGACTACCGAACTCAGCAAGCAATTTGCTGATGTCCTTGTGGAAATCAAGAAAGCCATTGTTGCCCTGGACCTTCAACAAGTACCCGTGGGTGGGTAGCTTTTCATGAATGTAATCGTTCCCCAAAAACGCAAAGACGGTGGCACCAGCTTTCTCAAGCTGGTGAGCTACGTCACTGATCGGGCTGGTAAGCCATCCAATGATGACGAGGTAACTGACGCTCCAGGACGTGTGAGTTCTGAATCACGCAAAGCCAGCTTTGATAGGCTGGTTGAATACATAGATCGAAGCGACGAAACCGACGCTCCTTACCGTGTTACTGACCAATTCGCGGATGGCCGCCAACGTATTTTGTCGGGCGAGGTTGCGTGTGAAACTAACGCGTTCTCTCTCGAAACTGCCGCTGCTGAAATGAACATGGTGGCTTCCCAAAACCGGCGCGTAAAAGACCCGGTTTACCACTTCATTATATCGTGGCCAGAAGAAGACCACCCGACCGATCAACAGGTATTTGAGTCGGCACAATATTCACTCAAGTCGCTTGGGCTCGAAGGTCACCAGTACGTCACTGCTATCCATCGGGACACTGATAACGTTCATGCACATGTCGCTGTGAACCGTGTCCACCCCGACACGTTCAAGGCTGCAAACATGTGGGATGACGTTGAGGTTTTGCAGAAAAGCATGCGCATTCTGGAAAATCACTATGGCTTCAAACAGGACAATGGTCCGTGGCAAATGAACGCTGACCAGCAGCTTGTACGTCCTGGGATTCGCTATCCAAGTGCACCGCAAGGCGCGTCAAAACGTCAGGCCTTTTCCAACCAAGAAAGCCTGTTCCATTATGCCGCTGAGCATGCCCGGCCAAAGATCAATGAAAAGCTCAAGAGTCCTGAAACCTCTTGGAGTGACTTGCACCTGTTGCTGCATGCACAAGGCCTTGGCCTACGTGAGCAAGGTAGGGGCCTGGTGGTCTACAACTACCTACGGCCCGATGATCCTCCGGTAAAGGCTTCCTCTGTACATCCGTCGCTGACTAAATCGCGGCTTGAGCCAACGTATGGTGCTTACTCGGGTCCACCTGCATTCCATTCTGATGATCCATCGGAGGGTGAATTCGGCATATTCAGAACGTACCAACCAGCCTTTGAGGTTCGCGACAAAGGCGTTCGTGAGGACAGGCGCAAAGCACGTGCCGATGCGCGTGATGAGTTGAAAGAGAGGTATCAGGCTTACCGCTCAGAATGGCAAAAGCCTGATCTTGAGGTGAAAGCCCGATACAAACAGGTTTCGCTACGCTTCCAGGAAATGAAGGCAGACGTTAAGCGCTCGCACAGTGATCCGCTTCTACGCAAGCTGATGTACAGGGTGGCCGAGTTCGAGCGGATGAAAGCTATGGCTGAGTTGCGTATAGCGCTGCGTGATGAACGAAACCAGCTTGCAGCTACCGGTGCTTTAAGACCACTTCCTTACCGTCCTTGGGTAGAGCAGGAGGCGTTGAAAGGGAACGTCGCAGCTATCAGCCAGATGCGTGGCTTTGCCTACCGTGAGAAGCGTAAGGGCCGTGCGGTCGATGGTGGTTTGGATAGGGCTATCTTGTTCGCCAAAGCGGATGATTCGCCCCTCTACCATCCAAGCACGCATACTCCTCGCCTGTATCGTAACGGCACCATTGAGTACGTCAGAGACGGCGTACCTGGTGTGGTAGATCGGGGTGGGCTTGTCCAGGTTAAGCCTGGATTTGAAGACTACGACGAGTCGGCCAATTTCCGGCTCGCTGTGAACCTGGCTGCGTCCAAAAGTGGCGAGGCAATGAAGGTCGTAGGCGATGATCACTTTGTTGACCAGGTGCTGGATTCGGGCTCAGCTTTAAATCACAAAGCGGGCAAGTATGTGTTCCTGGTCACGGACAAGGATCAGTTGATGCGCTATGACCAGATCGAAAACTACCGTCTTTCATCATATTCGGATAACTATAGTGATAAAATTGCCGAGTCTGACGACCATGAGCAGCCCATAGTAAATGGGCCACAACAAAAACCGGGTTAGTGCTGAAAATACAAGGTCTATTTTTCGTAATGGGTGGCGATCCATTGTTTGGAGAATGTTATGAACGTGAAAGACGATCAGATAAAAGTAGAGCTTAAAGAGCTAATCACCCTTATTAAGTTGAATGAGAAATATACTTCTGTGCTCGCTGATGGAGTTTTTCCCATCGACGAACAGGCTGTGGAAATACACTCACAGCGTAAGGTTAGGATCCGTGAGATAACCAGTAAATACGGCCTGGCCTAGGGCTTATTTTCTTCAACAATGTAGCTTTTGATGTACACCAGGATCTTTTCTAAAGATTCTGGTGAATCTACCTTCATTGCCAGCTCAGCCACTTCCTGGCGGAGCGAGATCAGACGTGTTCTCAAAACGTCTTGGCCACCTGGCAACAGCTCACCAGGTGCTACGTCAAATACAGTGGCAATTCTAATCAACTGCTCGATGCCTGGAAGGTATTTGCCTCGCTCGTAGCATCCAATCAACGGAGCATCACATCCTACCTGTTCTGCGAGGTCGGCTTGGCTCATGGACGCCGCCTTGCGCAGCGCCCTGATCTTGGCCCCCACCACGCTTCGTAGTGTGTCCACCGTTGCTCCTGAAAAAAAATCAATATTTTCATATGGTTGGTCGCCAATAAAGCTAGATAACTATCCATAAAGACATAAACCTATTTACTTTGTTTGTGATCCGATTTACCTTGTGATCCTCAAGCCCTTCACGCCTTGCAGCTTCACTGCATCGCATCTGGGTCGAGCTGCTTGGTCCTGCGGCTCTCACTTTCCCCTGCGCCTAGCGGGTCGGGAATTCGAAAGAGCGCCTGATTGATAGGTATGAATATGCCAAGCTGGTACGTGCTGATGCACAACTCTGCTGTCCTAAAGTCACTTATCGTTCTGATCCAGCGCTTAGGCGTTGAGGTGTATTGCCCGGTACGGTCTTCGTCTTACAAACGTAAGGACCGTCCTTCGTGCCGAGAGAGGGAGACTGCTTTGTTTCCGGGCTATCTGCTGCTGCGGTTCGACCCTGAAGTGACGCACACAACGGACATTACCGCTCTTAGCGGTGCTCACGGGTTCGTTCAGTTCGGCGGTCGTACCTATGTTTTGCAGGATTCAATTGTCGAGGCGTTGAAGGCAGCGCCATTGCTCCGTACGGACCGTGGGCTTGATTGCATCGAGTACCGCAACCTGCCTTCAGACCTTGAAAAAACCATTCGCTTTATTGTGGATATGAAATCCGATGCTGCGCGTAGAGCTGCTTTTCTAGCGCTCATGGCAGAAGGGGCCGCTGTAGACCGTCTTGTAAAACGTCGTCCCGAAACCCTCTGCTATTCTCGTTTGCACGCCGCTTAAGCGCAGTCTGCTTCACCGGTCATCAATCCACTGCCAAGCACCGCTTGGCGGTGGTTTTGCATTTTCACTATCTATAGGAGCCCTCATGTCACCGGACGATGATGCGATCCCCAAAACAATAACCGTCCATATCCATGCAGAACGGGTCGCCAAATTGAATAAAGCTGCGATTCGAATCAGCTTCGAGACGGGTAGGGCTAAACCGCTCCTGGCTTCGCAGTTTGCTCAATACGTGCTGGACAACTACATGGATGAGGCCGAGGCACGGATGATTGCGGAGTCAAAGAAAACGTAGCCAAACAGGAGGCTGTAATGAGAGTAAAACTGCTGTCTGCGGTTTTGCTCCTGGAACTCGGGGGGTGCAGTCATGCACCCCCCGTTGCTTTGCAGGAGCCCGCTGGTCCTTGGGTGAATACCCATATCGAACAGAGCGCTACGTCGATCAGCCTGGCACAAACCAGGTTGCACCAGACAAGCGCTGCACGATCGTTCACACCTGTCTCTACTCCCGTGCCACCAGCTGCGGCTCAAACCCCTGCTGGACCCCTGCCTAAACCAGGGGGGTGACCATGCGCAGCCTATGCGTGGTTCTGGCGTTGCTGATGCCAGTACCGGCATCGGCGTTCTGCTTCAAAGAAGCTGGCCAGCGTTATCAAGTCGATCCTTTGCTACTCGAAGCCATCGGCATCAAAGAAAGCAGGCTCAGCCCCAAAGCCGTCAACGTGAACCGCGATGCGGCTGGGAACGTGCTCAGTACTGACTACGGCGTGATGCAAATCAATAGCCGGCACGTCAGCCGTCTGATGAGCATGGGCCTTATCAAGCAATCCGAAGACCTTTTGAACAACCCTTGCTTTAACGTTCAGGTCGGGGCCTGGGTGCTTGCTCAACATCTGCGCGTGTGTGGCAACACTTGGCGTTGTCTTGGCTCTTACAACGCGGGGTTTCACCCCTCGGAACGCCAAGAGCAACGGCGGCTGAATTACGCGCAAGAGGTCCGCAACATCTACAACGGCCTTAAAGCCCTGGGCGCGACACAGGCCCACCTCGCTATCCGCTAATCACTGCGCTCCGCTCGGAGTGTCAGGAGACAATCCAATGAAACATACCTTTTGGGCTGCCCAGGCGGCGGCATTGCTGCTGTCTGGTTGCCAGAGCTTTTGTGACAAGCCGCCGACTGCGCCTGCACCTGCAGCAACCCCTAAGCCTGTATTGAACCGGGTAGCGCTGCAGCAAGAGACGTTGTGGATGGAAGGTGCAGTTAATACGCGCTCGGTGCTGCCTGCCGATCCTATTCGTGCCCAAGGCGACCTGGTGGCCGTGAACTGGAGTGGTGATGCAGTCGAGCTACTGTCTCACCTGGCCCGGCAACGCGGGCAGGCCTTTGCGTGGACGGGTGTGCGCTTGCCGCTACCTGTGAACCTGAATGTCAGCCGCATCACCTACGCAAACCTGTTGCGCCTGATCGAAATGCAGACCGCGTGGCGTGCCACGCTGACGCAGCTTCCTGGCCAACTTACCTTGGCCTTTGCTCAGGCCGAACCCGCCAAAAAGGCAGGGAGGCGTCAGTGAAAAAATCCATCTTGGCGTTTGCTGTGCTGCAGAGCCTGCAGGGCTGCGCGCATACACCGCCCGCTGCAGCACCTGATACGCCGGCGCCGCTGGAAAGCTACCTGGTGCCAGCTGACCCACCGTCTACGGACGTATCCGAAGCGCGCCGTCAGCTGCTGGAGGAATCGGGCCGTAATTCAGGCTTTCGTGGCGGTAAAGCTGAACGAGCCTGGGAGCTTCGCCAGGCACTGGACGGACAGGTAGCACGGCTAGACAGCCTCTACGACTTTCGAACCCTGATTAGTCGTGAAGGGTGGCTACCGCCTGTGATCGATGAGGCCGTAGATGTGGCTCACATCACACCGAGGCAGATCCGCACAGCCAGCCATGTTTACGAAATCATTGTGCCGGAGCGATTCGTTAGCAATCCGCCTTCCTGGCGCACCTGGTTACTGGCTGGGCTGTCCTCAGGCAGTGGTGACGCAGGGATATCCTTAAGCCCTGAAAACAGTGTGCAAAAGACACTTTGGCAAGCGGCAGTACGCCGGGGCTGGGGGGAAGGGCGGCAGAGTGCCGATCAGACGTTGGAAGCCAACTTCAACCGCCTGACCCGAGACTACAGGGGCATGCTCCTGTACTCCCAGCTGCTGCGCCAGGGCTTCATTACGGCGCCTGTTGTGACGGACCAACAGCAGACCGTTACCGGGGACCGGCAGAAGCTGACCACAGGTGACCGCGTTCGTAGCCTCAAGGAAAACGCCGGTTTTGTCCCTGACAAGACGCAGTGGCAACCCGTGATTCGGAAGGTGCAGCCATGACCAACGCTACTGAGTTTGCTCCGTATCCGTTCGACTCAGGCATACATGCTGAATCGATGCGGGAATTTTTTGTGTGGTGTGCGCGGCAAAGCGTCAGCGACATTCACATCCAGGGCGGCAATCACCTGGTGGTGGGCCATCAAGGGCGGTTGCGCAAAGCCAGTGCGTTCGTTTTGCCTGATGACACCTGGTCAAAGTTGATTGATGAAGTGTTCAACCCGGAGATTCGGTCAACGGTAAGCGGCGGTCGTCCAGTGGACCGGGCCTATCAGCTTGATGGGGACATGAATCAGCGCTACGGCCTGGAGCGGGGCGAGCGCGTGCGATTCCGGTGCAACTTCGTACAGGCCACAGCTGGCCGACTTGATACAACCATCGCCCTCACCATGAGGATCATTCCTTGGCAAATCCCTGCGCTGGACTCATTAGGCCTGGAGGATAAACTTCGCGAGGTACTGTTGCCCCCCAGGGGGCTAGGAATACTCGGTGGCATCACCGGATCCGGCAAGAGCACCACAGTGGCAGCGATCTTGGCGGATTGTCAGATCGCCTATCCAGACCGAAAGATCACCACGATTGAAGACCCCATTGAGTTTGTTTTGGGGACTACCAACGACATTCTGCCACCGACGCAATTGCAGATTATCAGAGACGTTGACAACTATGCTGATGGGATACGGGCAGACCTGCGGCGGGCGCCTTCGATTATTGGCGTAGGTGAAATGCGGGATTTTGAAACCATCCAGGCCGGCATCCTGGCTGGCCAGGTAGGGCACTTCAATCTCAGCACCTTGCACATCCATTCACCTGGTGAGGCTATTCCGCGCTGCCTTAATGCTGTTCCCCCAGAGATGCGTGAGGCCACCGCTCACGACCTATGGGATGTCCTGCAGTACGTCATCGTGCAAAAGCTGCTGCGAACCACGGACGGCAAACGCCAGGCGATCAGGGAGTACATCATCTTCGATGATGAGTTAAGGGATGAGCTTTCAGATATGCCTTATACCCGTTGGCCTAAGCATATCGACGCAATCATACGCCGAGAGAAACGGCGGTTTGCCGATCAGGCCTGGCGGCTGTTCCAAGAAGGCCGGATCGAGCGTAGTGAACTGACCGTTGCCATGACCCTCTCCCAGCTGCGCGAGCTTGAGCAAGCTGGAGGAACTGAGCATGTCTGAACCGTCACTGCAGCCGGGCTACTGGCGCAATGCGTCACGCCTTCTCAACGTGTTCGGCGTACCGGCCCCGCTGTTTCTGTTGTACCTGTTCTGGTTCCGTTTCCCTTCGTTTACCACGATCTACGTCATTACCGGCGTCATTGCCGGTTTCCGGCTGCTGTCGTTTTTCGGCTGGACGCTAAAAGTCCTAGTCGTGCGCATTGGCTATCTGATGCGTGGCAAACGCTTGTCCGGGCGTCCCTGGTGGTATCGGCGCTTCACAGAAGGGGAGTAGCGGTGCCCTGGTAGCCAAACCGCCCCTTCATGGAGGTGATATTCAATGAATGTACCGAAGCACTCCCCGCGTGTATCCGAATACCCCGTGTGGCTGGCCGTAGCTCATGAGGCCCGAGAGGCTGTGCGGGCGGCGGCGGGAAAGCTTGAAAACGGCCAGTCAGCTATCAAGTGGGACAAAGAGGCAAGCTTGTGGTTTGCCCGTCCAGGTTGTGACCTGAGCCGCATCAGCGAATGGCTACCCGATCCCAGCCGCCGTGCAGGTGGAGGCGATCCAGAAACCCAATTCCTGGACGCTTTGACGCAAGCCGGCCTGGTCATAAACGGCATGCCAATCATGGATGGCCAACGTCACCGTGTGTCAACCGTTGAGGATAAGAAAGGCAAGCAGAGCGGCGTGTACAGGGGGTTTCTTGACCGTCGCCCAGGTGGGTGGTTTGTGAATTACCACCGTGCGCCCTCCCACAAGGACATAACGAACTGGGCCGCAACGGGCGGTGAATCAGATCCGACTACGCGGCTGCACATTCGCGCAGGCGCACGCCAAGCCCAGGACGATGCAGTCCGTAAACGGGAAGCCACGTATGCGGAAAGAACGCTGGCTGCCAAAAGCCTGTATGACCGCTTGCCTGCAGCAGACCCTACGCACCCGTACCTGGTGCGAAAGGGCATAACCCCGACGCCCGAACTTCGTGAAACGAGAAACGGTGCCCTGGTGGTGCCGTTTTTTAATGCTGCAGGTGAGTTCAAGACGTTGCAGTACATCCCACCAGAGGGTGAGAAATTTCTGTTCAAGGATGCCCCCAAGCAGGGCCATTACCTGGTAGTGGGCGGCATGCTGGAGACGGGCCAACCGGTGCTCTATGCCGAGGGCTATGCCACGGCTCGTAGCCTGAGCATGGCGACCGGCAACCCCGTAGTCATGACGGTTGATGCGGGCAACATGCTGGACGTCGCCAAGGTGCTGCATGAGCGCTTCCCTGACAGCCAGCATGTGTTCATGGCGGACTTCGACCACGCCAAGGAAGAAAACAAAGGCCTGCAGATGGCCACGGCAGCGGCTGGATTGGTCGGTGGCCAGGTGCATTACCCAGCCTTTACCGACGCTGAAAAAGCGCAGGGCTTTACCGACTACAACGACCTTCACCAAGCGCGAGGCTTAGAGGCGCTACGTGACCAATTCCCACCCGAATTGATTAGAAATGAGGTGCCACCCATGCCAGAAAATAATGCCCCCGAGTCGGCTAAGGCTCCAAGTGCTGATGCGCCAGTTGAGCTAAACCGGCCAGCTGGCCCAGTGGCGGCCGAGCAGCAGGCCAGCCTTGCCTTGGAACCCAAGGTGGCTGAGCCTGTTGCCGAACCCAAAGCCACAGCGACTGGCCCGGCAGCGTCGGCACCTGACAACGCACCGCCACCTATTGCCAGTGTCGAGACGGCACCCGAAGCACAGCCTAAGAACGGTGGTAATGAGGCAAGTCTGGCGATTGCTGAGCCGGCGCCAGTAGCCAAACCCATATCGGCGCCGGCGCAGCCGTTTGATACCGATAAGGAGTTCGTACCCTTCGACGCCAAGCCTGATGCCAGCAATACCGCTGGCCCAGTGACGCCGGTACCCGAAAACGCGCCGCCTCCCATCGCAAGTGTTGAGACAGCACCGGCAGCGCAGACGGCGACACCTGCAGGTGACTCAAGCCTGGCCATTGCTGACCCAGTACAGGCACCCGCTGCACCCGCAATGCCCGCTGCAGCGGCTGTTGCTGATAAGGAAGTGGTGGACGAAACGCCGGCTGCACTGCCACCGGCTAAGCCTGAACCTGCTACAACCAAAGAGGAAGTGCCTGCACCAGGTACGGAAGCGCCTGAACCGGCCTTCCTGCCGAAAAAGGTCGTCGAAGACCTGTCGGCCAGCGCTGAGCCCGATGCAATCGTGCTTGGCCCGCCTCGGCCACGGGGCGGCGACGTAGAGCCTCAGGCCACCAACATCGACAAGGACGCTTTGCTAGGTCGGGTATCTCACGAAATACTTAATGACCGGGAAGTCCTCTACAAGCTGGATGGCCAACCTGCATTCAAGGACCTTGGCTCACGTCTGGAAATGGTTGATGGGGCCAGTAAGAACGATGAAATGGTGGTGGCGGCGCTGCTAACCGCTGCGCAGTACTACCGCGGCCGCATCGAGCTAACGGGCAGTGACGAGTTCAAGGAAAAGGCCATTGGCCTGATTGCACAGCACCAGATCAACGTGGAGATGAAAAACCCGGCTCAGCAGGCCATGTTGGAGGCCGCTCGCAAAGCGGTAAATGCTGCACCTGAGGCACGCGATGCGGTCACCGGGGATATCACGCCGGCACAACACCGAGAGCCTGAACCGTCCCAGGCACCCATCCAGCACACAGCTTCACCACAGCCAGCTCAAAGCGCGTCACAGGTAATGAGTCAGCCACCACAGCAAGCCCCAGTGAGCACAAGCTATCAGCCGTTGGAGGTGCCTGATATCGCTCAACCGGTTCGTCAGCCAGCAGCACAGCAACCAGTAGCACAGCAGCCAGCGTCTGCACCTGCTGCCGCAAGCCAGCCAGTGGCACCGGTGGGTCCAGTTAACCAGGTTCATTATTCGCAGGCGCCTCAGCCAGTCCCAGCTTCGGCACCAGACGCAGCCCAGCAGGTGCCGACAGGTCAGAGGATATCGCCAGCCATCCACCAGCCTTTCCAGGCGGCTAAGGAAGGGGTTGTGGGCAAGGTGCTTGATAGTGGCCAGGCCCCCTTTCGGTTTGAGGACGGGAACACGGAAAGCACCTTCATTAAGTTGCGGACCAAAGCCGGCATCGAGACATTTTGGGGCAAGGAATTGGCGGGGTTGCTGCGCGATACGCGTGTTGAGAAAGGAAGCCTGGTGACCTTGCAGTGGTTGGGCAAGGAGCCAGTCACCATCAAGGCACCCATAAAGGACGAACACGGCATCACGGTACGCTTTGAAGACAAACAGGCGCACCGCAATCAATGGTCGATGCAAGTCGGCGGTAACCCAGCAGTGCGCACGGGTCAGGATGAGGGCGTGAAACTCCACGCTTACGACGCGGGGCGTTTTGCTCTTGTTCAAAACGCGCTGATCGCCCAGCTGGGCGTCGAGGTGCCTACCCTGAGCCAACCTAAGGAGGGCCTGTACTGGCTCACCCCTAAGGGCCAGGGCAGTGATAAGGCCGGCGATGAGTTGTCTGCACCCCGGCCTGCTGTAGACCCCAACCATACGGCGGGCAAGCCTGTTATCAGTAGCTGGACGCAGGATGGTCAGTTGGACACGTACCTGGTGCGTGGCGACGGTCCTTACCTGCAAGGCGTGGCACGCCTGGGTAATGAGTACAAGCATGTGCTGGTCAGCTTGCCTGGACGAACCGACGCGCCGCCGATGGTATTCAACGCCATCACCCCGGAAGGCCTGACGCCTATTGGTACAGGCAACGCTATAAACCGTTCGGGCGGCAAGCCGGTTTCTCGGGAAAACATCGTGTTCAAGCTCGAAGGTGATGACGCCGTGCGCATTGGCAAGTTGGATGCACCCGATAAAGTCCCACCTGCGTTACATGCCCGGTTGGGCTTTGATGAGCGTTGGAAAGAAGATAACGCCCTCCCAAAGTCCGCTCCCACACCGGCTCCATCGGCACAACCGAGCGAACCCCGCCCGGCGGTGTAAAGCACAAACAGCGAAGGAACTCATCATGAAGAAAAGCATGTGCAGTGCACTGCTGGCGGTTGTGTGCTGCCTTCCGGTTGTGGGAAGCGCTGCAATTTGCCGCTCTGGCCAGGCGGCCAGTGTCGGTAGCCAAGCGGGGTATGAGCAGGCCAAACGGGCATCGGACGTATGGGCAGATCGAGAACGCAGGGTTTCTGACGAGCTAGAGGATTGCCTGGCCCGGATACGGACCACGCATATCAGTCTGCCTTCGTTCCCCAGTCTGCAGGGCGTGATGGACCAGATAGCAGACCAGATATGCCAAGCCGTGGTGAATAAGGTGAACAGCCACATTCCTAGCAGCTTTGATCCCTGGCAGCAGTATCAGAATTATTGAGGTGGCACGATGCAAAGCTCAAACGAGCAATTGGTAATGGTCGAGGGGGCCGAAGCGCAGCTGACGACGCTTTCGGATGATGAGGCGCAGCAGCAGGGCGCGGATACGTTCGAACATGCGGTAAGGCTGCAGAACGAACGGGCATTGGGGGCTGCCTTTGCCCATCGGTGTCTCACGGTCGTGCTTTGGATGGCCCCGGCCCTGGTGCTGTCGATTGCTGGAAATGGCTACCTGGGCTGGAAGGTGGCCCATCCAGACGTGAAATATTTTGCCACCCAGGATGGCCGGGTGGTCGAGCTAAAGCCTACGAACAAGCCAAACCACAGCCAAATGGACGTATCAGCCTTTGGTGCTGACACCATCCGCAAAAGCTTCACCCTGGATTTTGTGCATTACCGCGACCAAATGACGGATGCAGGTCCTAGCTACGACGACCAGGGCTATTCGGGTTACTACAAGGCGTTGGTGTCTTCAAACGTGCTGAAAGCCATCAAGGAGGATCGAATGAACCTCTCGGTCGATGTAGGTCCTGGTGTGATCCGTAGCAAAGGTCTGCTGGGTGACAAGTACGCATGGGAGTTCCAATACCCCGTGACGTTAAAACTTGATGGCCAGCAAACAAACAGCCCGGCCCAGCGCTTCATCTTCACCCAACGCATTCAGGAAGCAGACGTGCGTGTTAAGCCCAAAGGATTGGAAGTCACCCAGGTGATTACCAATAACGCCAATTAGGCCACCCCTGCGCTTTTAACGGCTCCGCTAGACAGGAATTCCCCACATGAAAACTTCAATTGCGCTTGCCGTATGGCTAGCGGCAGGCGGCTACGCCTGGGCGGATGAAACCGCCAGCCCGCAAACAGCGCCGGCATCTGCCGCAGCTGCTGCAGGCGGCCAAGCCTCTAATGCCCCTGCAGAGGCGCAGGCGCCGGCAGCACCTGCAACCAATCCAGCTGCACCGTCTGGCTGGGCCAGCGGTGTTGATTTAAACGCTTTGCAGGCAGCGGGTGCATCTGGTACGCAAGCACCGGCACCGGCACCAAACAGCGGAGCAGGAACCGCAAAATCGGCCCCGTCGGGCAATGATCCGCTGCCACCGCCACCATCTGCCATGTTCCAGCAAGCTCAGCAAAGTATGTTTCAACTGACGCCGGATGAAATTCGGAGCCTAAAACAACAGGCTGAGGCTAACGAAAAAGCTGTGGTAGCTCCTAGGGTCACCATTGTGCCGAGGATCAGCGCGCAAACGGTGAACCTTGCACCAGGTGCCAGTCTGCCTTTAGTGCGCACGGCAGTGAGCTACCCCAGCTCATTGACCTTCATCGATAGCACTGGTGCACCCTGGAAGATCGGGGCAGCGCCGATCAGCGGCAACAGCGTTATCAAGGCTTACTACATTCCAAACAGCCCACTCATGACGCTGTATGCCACACAGCCCTATGTCAGCGGCAACGTGACCGTCTACCTGGAAGGGCTTGCGGTACCCATCGTACTGAACGTCACCAGCGGCGAAACGGACAGCCAGGCCAGCACCTGGACCGTGGACAGTCGGCTGGACATGCGTATACCCCGGCGCGGGCCAGCCGCTGCACCAGGTGCGGCGCCTGAGGTGCGTATCGGCTTGCATGACCAGGTGCTGCAGGGCTTTCTTGATGGCGTTCCGCCAAAGGAAGCACGGCAACTAAAGACCACAGGCAACGTACCGGACACCACCGTGTGGCAAATGGGTGATGACCTTTATATCCGCACGCGTGCCGATATTCGGGATGAGTTCGAGGCCACCCTATCATCGGCAGACGGTACGCACTTATGGAAACTGCCCGTGACGCCCTATGTGTCGTTCTCGGTGATGGGCCAAACAGCCGCCCTTAACGTTGCCCTGGAGTAACCATCATGGCTAACGAAAACGATGCTAAACGCGACCTCAAGATGACTGGATTACTGGTTGGCGGCGTGCTGGTCGTGCTGATCGGAGGCGGCTACATGTTGTGGGACTGGCTAGCCAAGCCGGCGCCGGCGCCTTCGAAGATGAATCTGTATCGCGTGTCGGGCGCGGCGCAAAACGAGGCGTCCGAAAGCCAGGAATACCGTGACCTGCTTAAGCAATCCAACGCGCAGGGCGCAAGCGCGGCCATGCGGGAGAACGGCAGCTTCATTGCCAGCATCCCCATGCAGCAGAACACGGTCATGAAGCCGGAACCTGCCTACACGCCGCCCAAGCAAACGCCACCCACACCACGACCCACCTCTACGCGACAGGGTGGGAACGCAGGGGAAGAAGAAAAGAAAGATCCGCGTCAAGCCGCATTGCAAAAGCTGCTGGATCGAATCAACCCACAAAGCACAGGCACGACTGAACAAGACCTGACAGTGGCCAAGGTATTGGGTGATTCCGGTGGTTTAGGTGGCAACGGCGGTGGGGGCAAGGGATCGGCTGGCGGCTATGGCGCCTGGAGCGAAACGCTGCCCGGTGGGGCCAAGCCACAAAGCGCGTCGGGGAGTAGTGGTGAGGGCTATTCGGCAGTCGAGGTTGTGCCGCCGTACTGGCGCGGGGCTGGCGAAATCTCCATGGGCGTTGATTCGGACAACAACAGTACCCCTGTGCTGGGCAAGCTATCAGGCCCTTATGCAGGGGCAGTACTCAAAGCGCCCGAAGGGGCCAGGTTGGCCGGTGACGGCGTAGTCATTCACTTCACTGAAATGGCGTTCAAGGGCATCAATTACAAGATCGATGCCTATGCCCTGCATGAGCAGACCTTGATGGCGAACGTGGCCACCGATGTGAATCACCGCTACATGGAGCGCATTGTGCTGCCGGCGATCCTGGCCGGTGTCGGCAACATCGGTGAAATGTACTCGCAGGCCAACACCGAGGTACTGACCAATGGCTTTTCCACGCAAACCGTGCGCCCTGGCATGCCAGATGGTGCAGCCGTTGCCGGGTCCATTGTTGGAGGCGCTGCAGAGCAGGCGTCGCGGGTGCTGACACAGGATGCTTCGCGCACGCCGTCTACGCAGGTCACCGTCGTGGCGGGACAAGTCGTATCCATCCAGTTCATGCGGGGTGTGTACGCAGGCGATGCCGTCGCACCTAAACGTACTGGTGATTCTGTGCAGTCTGCCGCGCCGGCACAGGCGCTGCGCACTGACACGGAACAGCCCCAAGCCCCCGTACAGCCGGCAACGACCAGTCAATGGCGTGCACAGGCTCAGTCGCGTATCGATGCACAGCGCAGGTTGCAGGAGAGCCAACCATGAGTGAATTCAGTCCCACAGCAGAATCGAAGATAAGTGCCCCCCCGAGGCCGCCTAAGCTGGCGCCAGTGCCTAGTATCTGGCAGCGACCGTTGGTCATGGGGCTGTCACTGCCTTGGCTACTCGGCATCGTGTTGATCCTTGGGTTTACAGGCTGGTACTTGTTTGCCCCTGAGCAAACCTCCCAGGTCAATCGGCTGGCTTTTAAAGAGGACTTCGAGCAACAGCCACTGACTGCCCCAGGGGCGACCTCGGTGCCTATAGCGGCTAAGCCCGGCGCGGCAGACCTAACGCAGTTCAAGAACGAAGTCGCTTCCATGATCGGCGGGGTGCGTACCTATGCCGAGGTCAATCGAGAGGCTATCGCGCGGTTATCCGAAACGGTCAAGGGGCAAGGGGCAGCGGTTCAAGCCTTGCAGCTGCAGTTGGCTGAGGCACAAGCCCAAAACAGCCTGTACGCAGCTCGCATTTCCTTCCTGGAAGGACGACCTGGTGCGATGGCCACCGCACAGCCTGTTAAACAGGGTGCTGCCAAGAAGGGTTCGCCGCTGACGGGCATGCACGTACAGTCCATTCAGAACGGCATGGCGTGGGTGTACTGGCAGAACCAGACCTGGGCGGTGAAAGAGGGTGACCCCTTGGGGCCGGTGACTATCACCGAGATTAATGCTCCCGAACGCAAGGTCATTACCAGCGCCGGTACGCTCAAGTGAGGTAGGCCATGGGCAGTACTGACGCGATTCAAATGCTGGTCAACCTGTCACACAGCATTTTGGCCTCATTCGTACACCTGGGCTTCACGCTGGGTGTGTTCTTTGCTGTGACAGGCGCTGCAACTTACCTGGCCGCGCATGCCAGTGCTGCACGTCGAGCACCTGGACAGCCGGAAGGCAACCTTAAAGTGGTCGGCGTCTTGCTGATTTGCGGCGGGCTGGCCGGCCTTGACCAGATGATTGCAGCCGCTTCACGTCAGCTTGGCTGGCAGGGGGCGAGTTTTGACGCCATTAGTTATGTGGACGTGGGTACGTTCGGTGTGGGCGCAGATGCAGCTAACGCCGTGCTGACTCTAGTACGGATGCTAGGCGTGTTTTTCGCGCTCCAGGGCATCATGTCTTGGAAGCGCTCGCAGAAAGATGGCCATACCGGATTGTCGGCAGGCCAGGATATTTCCACCGGCACACTCAAGTTTGTGCTGGGCGTTTTATGTGTGTGCAGCCCTTACCTGCTCAACGCCATAAAAAACTCTCTCACCTCGCACTAAGCGGGTCGGGAATTCAACGCGCTTAGGCGCACTTTCACCTGTTACACCCCACTGATAAATCCTTAGGAGTTGGTTATGTCCAAAGACGTATTGCTGTGCACGGCTGTTCGCCTGTCCCTTTTCAAAGACGGTCTGCGTCGGCGTGTTGTGAAAGGAATCGCAGCCGTAGCAGCAGCGAGCCCGGTAATGGCTTTTGCCGCTGGTGAAGACATTGCGGCTATGGGTGATTCTGCAGCAGCGGGGGCAACCTCAATGCAGAAATCGTTCCTGACAGGCGCTCAGTTCATTGGCGTGGTATTTGTCATCGGCGGTTTGATTGCCGCGAAGAACAAGAAAGACAACCCACAAATCAAGATCGGTGGCATCGTCGCGGCCATTCTGTTCGGCGTCTGCCTGGTAGTAGTACCTGAAATCATCAAACGTTCGCAGGCCCAGGTTGGCCTGACCCCGGTAGATGTAAATTAAAACCTCTCTTCCTGCGATGGCTCTGGCCATCGCAGGGTTTCTCCGCAGCACCTACCTAAAACCCAAACTTTCCCGAATTTCTGACATGTACCAGAAGGCGAAGCTATGGATGTTGATATATCGCATACCCCCTTGATGCTTGATGTCAGCGGCGATCCTGAAACACCTGTACCAGTTGCCGTCACAGGTAACCAGTGTGCTTGCTGCCGTGTGTGGACCGAAAAGCTCTGGCAGGGCGCCAGGTCGGGCCTGACCATCCCTCACGCTGTTTGCACCTTGTGTTACCTGACAGGGCACCTGGACAGCCCAACTGCAGCCCATGGACTGCTCGCTTTTTTGCCCGGCCTGGCCCTGACGGACGTGCATCACCTGCAGCGCCGCGCTCTGATCGCCATTGTGGCGGGTACGCGGGCTCAGCGCCGTGAAGGGCAACAGATGATGCTTTGGCTAGCTCGGCACGGTCGCGAGGTTGAAGAAGCCTGGGGCACGGCACGCGCTAGCGAGTTCGCGCTAGCACTGCAACGTCTGTCCCCTCAAAAACGCTCAACGCTGCAAACCCGCCTGGCTGGCTGCGCCCTGATCCTGCCAGCGGACAAATTTGAAGACCTAGCGCTGTTGTTGGCCAGCGACAAGACCCCTACCGCTGCACTGACTTCCCGAAGCTGGGACACCTATACCCGGAGTGATTTTTATGCCGAGCCTCACCCGTTGGGTTGAAAACCTGATTACCGAAACCTCCCGGTTCGCCGTGTCCCAGGATCTACCTGATTATTGCGACCTGAACACAGTACTGCGCCTGACCGATGACGACCGCGTTCGCCATCCAGCCTTGAAGGCTCCCTATGTCCTGGTCAACGATGACGGCGACTATTGTTCGGTGTACGCCGTTGCCGGCAGCTTCTGCGACACCGACGAAACTGCCTCGGTCGATGCAGACTACTCCTGGAGTGGCCGCCTTGAGCGCATGACCTATGCCCTCACGTCTCACTACCGTAGGTATGGACACAAGATAAGCCTGGTGTTCGACGATGACCCGGATCGCGGTCGCGAGGAAGTTGAACGCCTGCTGGCCCCACAGTACGCGTCTGTGAAGCGTACCGGCATCGACCTGACGCCTATCCTGGATGAGAACGTAGAGAAGCTGTCCCCGTGGGTATCACGGGAGCGCTGCTACCTGGTGTGCTACACCGGGCGCAAGGCGCTGTCAGCCCACGAATTGGCCGATGAAAGCAATCGGCTCAAGGAACTGGTCACCGCAAGCCCCGTAGCACGGTTCGGTCAGAACCCAGTGCTGGCTGAAATGGAAGGCCAGAAGATTCGCCACGACGCCTTTATGAGCGCCATACAAAGCGCCTTCGCTGATGATGGCCAAGGCGTGTTGCTCGAACTGCTGGATGCCCATGCCGTGGGTCATGCGTTGCGCTCCCAGGTGGACCGGGCAGGCACCCATGAGGCGTGGCAACCACTGTTGCCCGATGACCCTATTACCCCGCACGGGGTACGTCAGGGTGACGATCACACAGCGTTTCTCGCACCTCATTTGAAGTTTCAGTTGATGAACCAGGACATGAGGCCGGACGGCAACAAACTGTGCATCAACGGCATGTGGCACGGCACGCTGTCCGTGGCCCTGGGGCCGCAAACACCACAGACGTTTGCCAAGCTCAAGGCGTTGAAGCCCCGTAGCGTGCCGTGGCGCGTGCGCATGGACATCATGCCGGGGGGCATGAAGTCTTTGGGGGTCAAGAAGGCCACCCTGGACTTTATGGCGTTTCTGCCAGGGCTTCGGCCCGTATGGCACTCCCTCGAAACCCTGGCGAAGGTCGAGCAGGAACAACCGGTATGCGTCATGACAATCATGGCTTCGACCTGGGGGGATTCCAAGGCCACAGTAACGCGCAATCTGACGCTGCTGACACAAGCCTTTCAGGCCTGGGGCGTGTGCGAGGTAACGCAGACCTTTGGTAACCCTGTACGCGCCTGGGCTTCAACGTTGGTAGCGTCTAGCAAGGGCAGCGGGCCGAACCTGCTGTACCCCCCGCTTTCGGAAGCGTTGAACCTGTTGCCGCTCACGCGGCCTGCCTCAGCTTGGGAAGATGATGGCAATGCACTGTTCCCAACGCTTGATGGCAAGCTCTATCCGGTGGGCCTGGCCACCAGCAAACAGAACAAGTTGACCAGTCTTGTCACGGGCTCGTCAGGTTTAGGTAAGTCGGTGCTGTTGAACAAGCTGGGCAACATCATGGTGTCCAGCGCGCAACAACGGTTGCCCTTCCTGGCAGGCGTGGATAAAGGGTTCTCGATGCAGGGCCAGGTGGCGCTATTGCGCGAAAGTTTGCCACCTGAGCGTCAGGATGAAGTCGTGGGCATTGTGCTGCAGAACAGTGCTGCGCATTGCCGCAACCTGTTCGATATCCAGCTGGGGGCCAAATACCCTATTGCGCCGGAAATGAACTGGATTGTCAGCATGCTCACGGTGCTGTGTACCAACCCCTCGACCGGAGAGCCACCTAACAGCGTCGATACGTTGCTGATCTTGAAACGTATCGTTGAAATGGCGTACCGCCGCAATGCGGAAAGCAGTCCTAGGGCTTGGGCGCGTGAGGTTATACCCAAGGTTGACGCTGCCTTGGTTAGCAGTGGGGTGATAAATCTCTACCCTAAGCAGTGGTGGGATACCGCTACCTGGTATGAAGTGCGCGACCTTTTGTTTGAGGCTGGGTACGTCCAGGAGGCCCAGCTGGCTCAGTTCCAGGCAGTGCCTGAACTCAGCGATATGACCGGCCTATTGAACGATGAAGAAGTTTTAGCGGCCTTTGGTGACATAAGGCGCGATGGTGGCAGTCAAGAGTTGCTTTTGAGCTACCTGCGGCGCTGCATGGCAAATGCCTGTAGGGAATACCTGATGTTTGCCGGGCGCACTCGTTTCTTGATAAGCCCCAACACGCGGGTGATCGCTATCGACCTTAACAACGTCATGGGCGGCGATACTGATGCTGGTCATCTTAAGACTGGGCTTATGTACCTGTTCGCAGGCCAGGTAGCAGGTGGTGACTTCGTACTGCCTCAATACAAGGACGAGTTGTTAAGCACGGTAGGGCCACAGTATCGCTTGATGCACCTGGATCGCTTGGAGCAGCTGGATCAGGAAGTCAAAAGTAAGATTTACGACGAGCTTCACAACGCCCGCAAAGTGCCGTTCATCTTCGCCATGCTGGAAACCCAGGACCGTGAGCAGCGCAAATTCGGCGTGCGCACCGTGCTGAGTTCACAGTACGTAAGCGACTTCCCTGAGGCCATTTTGAAATCGGCCAACTCGCTTTACATGATGGAAGTGGCCACAAATGATGAAAAGGTTCTGATCGAAACCTTCAAGGTGCCCAAGGTCACCATCAAACGTTTCCAGCGGCTGGGTGATGGCCCTGCTTCTGACGGTAGCGGCGTGCCGTTTATAGGTGTTTTCCGAACCAAGGGCGACGGCACCCTGGCGCGCATCTTGAAAAACGCCATGGGGCCGCTGGAATTATGGGCCTTGAACTCATCACCTGGTGATAGTGCTTTGCGCCGCCTGCTTTACGAGGCTGTGGGTGGCGCTACGGCTCGTTCCATCTTGTCCGAAGCCTTCCCTCAGGGGTCGGCAGTAAAGCTCATAGAACTGCGCCGTAAGCAGGCAGGGGAGGCGGACGACAACAACGTGATTCACACCCTGGCCAACGAGCTTATTGCCCGGCGCGGCTACAACATCTGAGGAAAAGAACATGGAAAGAAAAACGCTAGGACTTTCTTTCGTTTTGATAGCAGCGGTTTCATGTGGCGCAGCTATTTATCAGCACTATGCAAACTTCGAAACGGCTTCAAATGAACAAAGGTTAATCAATAAATTCGGTTGTGGTGAAGCTTGTGCTGCGGCAGTTGCTGAAAAGCAAGCGGGATCACGTCAGGACGTCATCGCTATGAAGTATATGGAAAGCCATTTCAAGGTATCTTCAAAAGCTGTAACTACAGTTAATTTCGATTCGACTGTTTTGACAACACGCGCTGATGTAGGTGACGGTACAATTTGCTTGATGGGATGGACTCCCCCTCATGAAGGTGAATATGCGCCTATGGGCTGGGCTATACAATATGTTAAGTGCAGCTAAGCGTATCGTCTCAGGATGGCGGATTTAACTACAAGCGTTATGTAAAGGGAAATATATACATGAGTCCAGCTATCAAGGCTTTTGGGGTAACGCTGCTAATCACAACATTATCGCTATTTTTGCTTTGTGTCCTGGCAATGAAGCTGTATGGCGAGCACGTAAACTTCGTCTTAGTGTTTGCCATAGGAAGCTGCATTGGGCTGGTTACTCAACCGATCGTGAAGCATCAATTTCAGAGGCGCGTAACTTCCCCTAAGGAGTGAGGAAGTCGCTTAGTCGCACTTCAAGCCGTTGATTATCAGCGCACCTACCAAAACTTGAGGGGAGTGATCGTGAAACGACCTTATGTCTTAACAGCGCTGGCCATAAGCCTTTTGCAGGCCCACCAGGCCTTTGCATCAGTTGTACCAGTGGCAGTTACATCCAGCGCACCTATCACCTGGCAGGTAATGCCGGCTCTGGAAGGGATTCAGGCCACCTTGGCTGAAATCTTGACCACGGATATGCAGATTGGTACGGCCATTGTGCAGGCCAGTGACAAGCAGGTGGCTGTCATTTCCGAGGCAGCAAGAGCCCAGCGTGAAACCGATATTTTTGGTCGGCAAACGGATCGCCTGGAGCGTGCCCGAGGGCAATACACGGTTGCAGACAGCATCTGTAGCGAATCGGCGTCGGGAGTGGCGGCAACCGTGGGTAAGGTCAGCCGAGCCCAAGCGGCGGTCCTGGCAAGAGGATCAGGCGTCAGAAGTACGGTGGTGCAAAAAACTATCGCATCTGAGCCGGTAGGCGTGCAGCAAGGCGGCTACCGTAGCGCGGCCATGCACGCGTCCTACTGCACTGCAGGGGAGTCAGCACAATATGGCGGTACCGACCTCTGCCCGCAGGTGTCGCCCTTGCCGGGCGGCGATACCGAAATACGCTCACTCACTGACGGCGCCGGCGCCGTTGGCAAGGCACCAGACCTGACCTTTAACCAGGACCAGGTGGACGCAAGCATGGCCTACATGAAGAACTCAGCACGGCACGACGCCGGCAGGGCACCAGGTAAAGGCGATATCCAATCGGCGTCCGGGCGCGAGTACCAGGGCTTGATGACCCAGTACAAGGCGATTCAAAGCGCTGCCACTCAACCGCAGCTGGACATGATCGCTGCCAGTCAACCCAATCCGGCCACGCAGGAGGCATTGAAGGAAGCGCTGCAGAGTTCGTCAGCAGCCGAATACTTCGCCTCAACAGGCAGCGAGCAAGCGCAAAGCACTGGCGTGATGAGTGAGCGTGAATTCGAATCGTTCGAGGTGGGCAGGCGCTATGCCAATACCGCCTATGAAACCGACCTGCAGGCGATGACTGGGGAGAACCTGACGCGTGAGCTGATACGTGTGCAGAGCCTGGGGAACTGGCTGCAGCTGGGCATCAAGAATGACCAACGCCAGGCCAACATCATTGCTGGCCAGCAACTGGCCCTGTTGGCTTACGCCAAATACGCTTCCGAGCTTCGGGAGCTTGGTTCCAAGATGAGCGCGGGGGTGACCGCCAATGACAACTGATCGAGCGCAGGATGAACCAGGTACTGCAGGGGCCGAAAAACGCCCCCGCACGCCGTTACGGCAGGCAGGCAGCATCGGCCTGTCGATTCTCAATCCCTTTTCGGACGTGATGGTGTTCTACCGCCGAAGCGTCAAGCCCAGTGCGAACCGGTTGCAGCAGGTGTGGGATCTCCTAAACCGAGAAAAAATACCGGCTGAGTCGTTGGATTATGCCCGTGCAATCGCTGTTACAGGAAAGACGCCTGAGCAGCTGCAAACCAACTTCAAGCGTATCCGTTTGGGCTGGTGGTTCCTGATGATGAGTGCTGGTGGCTTGGCAGTCGTTTTGCTGGCCATGATCCTGATCGCGCAAGGGCTTCCCGGCAGCACACTGTTTCGTGCAGGGCTATGGGACGTGCTACTGGCAGGCTTTAGCGGAATCGGGTTCGTCAAAGCATTGATTGTTAACTACCGCCTATGGCAACTGCAGACCCGGCGCGTCAGCGAGTGCGAAGGGGGCACGTTCAGGGACTTCCTGGCTCAGAACCAGTGGGTGCGTCAGGTCATAACCCTGAGAGCGGGGACGTGATTCACCGCCGTAGATAAGGGGGACTACTACCTTCTTACTCTGGGTCGGCTTGCGTTTTGGCGTGCGGCTTTTCTTCTGTTTCATCAGTACGGTCCCTCTCCTGGCCCGGAACATCACACGGTAAAACTCTATGAAACTTACCAATAGACTCTGGTGGGTGGGACTGTTGCTGTTTGTCTCCCTGCCGGCACTGGCCGACAGTGTGGATTACCAGACTATCAGTGCTGCGGCCCAAAAAACCAACGACCTTTCCCGGCAAGCGCTGGTGATGATTTTTGGACAAGTAGTAGTCGATCCCTTCGCAGCCTCAGAACCTACGTTGATCGGGTCACTGTTCGCAATCATCAACGGCTTTTTGGGCGTACTGGCCTTGTTCTGGTTCTTGACCATTACGATGAAAACTATCGTGAAGGCGGGACACCAGGGCCAGGTTTTCAACGGCGGACGTTCGGCCCTGTACCCGATCATGACGTTTGCAGGGTTCATTACCATTGTGCCAACGCAATCGGGCTGGTCATTGGCCCAGTTGACCATGCTTTGGGCCACGTCCGTTATGGGGATTGGCAGCGCGAACCTGCTGACTGACAAGGCCGTGGACATGATGGGCGAAGGCTATTCGATGGTGACGCAGCCCACAGCGCCAGTTACGCGCAGCGCGGCACGGGGCATCTTCGAAATTAGCCTGTGCAAGTACGTGATCAATAGCGAGTTGACTACGCTTTATGAGTACGGGAAAGCCAATACACCGCTGATGAAAACCAAAGGCGGCGACGGCCAATATGAGACGGGTAATGGAAGCGCCATCTGCGGGGCTGTGAAAACGCCTAATACGGGTCGGAGTGGCGCCTGGAACCTGCTGTTTGATAGCGATGTAGACACTGAAAGCGTCGTCACCGCGCAGCATAAAGCGCTGGATACTATGCAGAGCACGCTGGATCAGGACGCACAGAAATTTGTGACTACCTACCTGAGCAAACGTGACAAAGATGTGGGCCGCTTTGAGAACGTTGAAACGCAGATCCAGAATGCAGCCGCAGCGTATGAAAATACGGTGAACCTGGCAATCAATCGAATCAACTTCAAAGACACCCTGCAGAGCAAGCTTTCAGAGCAGATCAAGAGCAGCGGCTGGGTGGCACTGGGCAGCTGGTATCACACGTTCGCAACGGCCAATAGCAAGACCAATGACGTAGCCAGCGTATCACCCGTGGTAACAGGTATGAGCAATATGGGCGAACCTGGTGTGGGCGACCTCTATTACGAGGTGTTTGCAGCCTACAAATCGCAGGTCCAGAACAGCACGTACACCCCTCCACTGGGGACGCAAATTGCTAAGGATGATGGAGCAGCTGCGACGGCGACAGATCCAGACTCTGTGTTCGTCAGCTTTTTCAACAAACCAATGCAGAAAGCGCTTAGCTCAATAGCGACCTGGGAAATTGGGACAAAAGCTGACTTTTCCAACCAAATAAATCCGCTGATAAAGATGCAGCAAGTAGGTGACGTAACACTAGACGTGACGGCTACCCTAACAACTGTCTATGCAGTAGCAGTAGGCGCCGCCTCGGCAACCAGCAACTCAATATTAGGAAAGCTTGGAGGGATTTTTGCCATCAATGGCGGGGCTGTAGCGAAAGACGTATTAAATTCTCTTGCTCCCATATTCTTCTTCCTAATGTTCGCGCTGATGGCCATCGGGTTTTCGTTAGCGGTCTTTCTGCCGGCAGTGCCGTTCTTGTTCTGGATGATGGGTGTGTTCAACTGGCTAGTCAGCGTCCTGGTAGGGTGTGCAGCTGGACCGATGTGGGCCGCAACGCACCTGGGTGCAGAGGAAGACAAAGGCAGTCGCAGTGCCTATGGCTATATCTTTCTGATCGACATGATGCTACGACCATCGCTGATGGTATTGGGGTTCTTTTTTGCATCTGTGACGGTGGTAGCCGGCGGGACCATCCTGAACCTTCTGTTTGCTTCGGCACTTGCCAATGCCAACGCGGATTCGATGGTAGGTATCTTCAAAGCAATAGGATGGCTGATGATTTATGCGCGCATTTCAACCTTCGGTGTAACGCGTTTGTTTGGACTACAAGCGTCTTTGGCGGATTACGTCATTTCGTTCCTGGGTGGCCGCGATGGTGCTAACCTCATGGGTGGTATGGTCGACAATATGAAAGGCATGTTTGGTGCTGCAGGGGCTGGAGGGCAGCGCGCTCCAGGAATCAAAATGCAGACCAACAAGCCGAGCAATGGAGGTGGTGGGGATGGCATTCAGTAAACGAGTTCAACGCTTGCAAACGCCGGGAGAAGCATGGTTGGGGATTTTTAAAACCCTCTACACACTATTTGCTTTCCCTGTCTTGCTACTTTTCGGCATAGCAATGCTGGCCATGACAACGTCCTCTAGAACTAATCATCGGCTGCCAGGTGATGAGCTAGGGACGGCTCTCATATGGGTAGCGATACTTCTGTCGGTTGGGATTTTTTTCCACGGCATACGCAGCCGTAAACGGACGTTGCATAGCATTACAGCGGCTATGCGTGATCCGGCCGTGTTCTCCCCTGATGAGGGGTTTGAGTTCTACCAGCAGAGGGCCGGCAAATACCTCGGCATCGATACCAGGAACGGCACCATTCTGTATGTGCACAGAATTCGAAAAGGGCAGGTGGACGTGGTTGCCTTGACCATGAATGACTGGACCCATAACGAAGTTGAAGGCACAAATATTTTCCGCATCTTCACGCAATTCACTGACCTGCCACGTCTTGAAATTCTATGCCCTTGGGCAGGGCGTTGGTATGACACCCTTGGAGTCATGCGGCAGAAGCAGTACCCCAATGCCGAGGGATTCAAGCAGCATGTACGGGACCGCCTTGAGGCCCTGGAGCGTGACTTGAACGTGCAGATACCACGCCTGGCATGATGCTGTAGACCTTTCCCTGCTTCATCCCAACGCGCTTTTTCTTTCTCTCTAAAGCACACCGCCCAATCCGGGCGGTGCGCCTTTTTGTGGGTAATCCAAATGCAAAACCAACAGCCCCAGGGGGGTATGGAAAGCGATCAGGCCATGATGCTGTTAGCGCTAGGTGGCGCTCTCATATTGTGCTGGCTGTTCTTCGATTCGTTCGTGTACTGGAGTACCTGGCTGCTCTACTGGCTATGGAAGATGGTGGACTTTCCGCTGATCCATCAGTGGGCCGGGGGCAAGATCAACTTGCTGGCTGACGTGGCCAACCATGCCAAGCAAGTCGGCTGGCATGAATGGCTGGACGTGATGAACCAAACCAGCGGCATTCTGCTGGTGTTCTTGTTACCCCTGGCAGTCTTTAGCGGTATTGCCCTGGCCAGGCACCCTATCCTGCCTTTTCGCAGCAAGCGCCTGGTGAACATTCACAGCCTGCCCAGCCTGGTGAGCAAGTTTGCGCCCTCGGTTCTCCCGGTCGTGGCTGCATCGGGGCCGGATGGGTTGATGAATGACACCTCAGCCGCTAACGCATGGGCACTCAAGCCTGAAACGTTTGCCGCGAACCATAACCTGGTCAAGCACAAGGTGTTGGACCGAGACGCGGCACGCCTGGTGTTCGAAGCGCAGATTGGCCGGCCCCTTAACGGTTTTCTGGACTGGTCACCCTATGAGCAAGCCTTGCTTGGGGTCTTCGGTCTGCAGGTTTTTTTGGACGACCGCAAGGCAGCCACCCAGCTACTCGATGACCTGAACAGGTCCTGCCTGGTGACAGGCTTGATAAAGCGTAAGAACGAAAACATGACCCCGCTCTACCGCCTAGCCGATCAAGCATTCGAGCGTGTGACACAGGCACCTGGCGTCGATGAGTGGCTGCAAAGCCACGGCTCAATACGCAGTGCGTTGGTAGGCCTGTACGGGCGCGATCTTCGGTTGCCCCCCGCACGCTTCCGCTGGCTCAAAGGCGTTGACCGCACGTTGTGGTATGCCCTGCACAGCGCAGACACGGCCAAGGTGTTTGTAGAGGGCGCAGGTGTACAGGCCCAAGCCCGTGCAGAAGTCCACGCTCATAAGCTGGGCTTGCCACGTCCAGGACTGATGGTTACCCAGGCGATTGAAGGCCTGCAGACCGAGTTGGAGAGCGTAGGCCTGGTCTTCGCCCGCGAAGCCGAGGTGGCCAAGCGTCTAAAGGTTTCAGACATGCCGGTAATGACCGCCGTGTATTCCGCACAGCCCGTTCAGGAAGACGAGGCACCGGCTTCGGCCTAAGACCTCAGTTTGTAGCGCGATCCTTCAACAGCGCTTTCACCCGTCCTATACCCATTTGTCGATCAGAGGAATTCACATGACCTCGGCGTATTCGCTTGCCCCGTTTTCAGCATCCATCAAGGGCCATCACCTGGTGGTGACCCGCGTACTGGGGCATGGCCACCAGCACTTCTGCAGCCTCGATCTTCGCCAGCACCTGTCGTTCTACCTTCTGAACGGCCAGGTGACTTGCCAAGGCATCGCCGGCCAGCCTTTCGTGCTTCATACGAGCAACGCTGTTGAAGCCAATGACCTTCTGAATCAGCTGACGACTGCGCAGCTGCGAAACAGTCGGCAGACCAGCTGGCTGAAAGCCGGTTGCCTGGGTATGGCTGCGCTAACACTCGCCGTGTGCTGCGCGCTAGAAGGGTCGCTAGTGCCTTACCTGGCATCAAGCGCTTCAAGTGCGCCTCCGGTTGCGCAAGCTCCCATCAACCCCCCACACGTGGCTATGGAGCCTTCGCGGGTTTCCCCTGCCCCTGCAGAGCAGCCAGCACAACAGGCGCCGGCCCCTCAGGCTACGGACGGTTGGGAGTTGCCGGAGAACATCCGTGAAACGCTTCCAGGCAAGCTGCACAAAGCCGCTGAACGCAACCTGTTTACCGTCAACTACTCCACCGGCCATGCCCGCACGTTGTACGTGTTTGCAGATCCGCATTGCCCGAACTGCACACGGCTTGATCCTGCACTGAATGCCCTTTCCGACGCCTTCAACGTGGTGATTTTCCCAGTCTCAGTGATCGGAAAAGAACAGTCAGTGGCCGATATCACCCCTGTGCTGTGCTTGCCACCTGAGCAGCGCAAGGCCGCTTGGAATGCGCTGTTCGATCCGGCCCGCGATGCCCTGAACCTGGGCAAAGAGCCCCAAGCAGGACAAGCAGAAGCGGCGTCAAAGGATGCGGCTACAGCGAACGGTGGCCAGCCTGCCAACTGCGCTGATGCACAGAACGCCTTGGGTGTTAACGAGGTGGCCTACCAGACGTATCGCATTCCAGGTACGCCGTGGGTGATCGCAGACGATGGCCGTTATGTGCCCCAAGCACTGCTAAAGGACGCGAGCCGGCTGCAAACCTTCCTGGACAAGAAAAAGCCCGTTGACGGGCTGGGAGCGCCCGATGCCGCCAAATGACTTTGCTGTTGATCGCGCACGGCTTAATCGCCGGGTTCATCACTCGGCGCTAGCGGATTGGTTTAGTGGGCCTGGCACCCTAGCCATGGGCCTGGCCGGGGCTGTGATAGGAGGCTTTGTCTACCCGGTGAGCTTGTGGGCCACCTTGCCCGTACTGTCGGTATGGGCGCCCTCGATGCTGTTTGCGCCCTGGCAGATGCCTATGCGCATGCCAACGGACATGGAGCTTCCAGACCCCTCGACCAAACGCCAGGTGCCCGGCAAGCTGCTGGGCTTTCTACCAATCACCGTCATGCGCACAGTCATGAGCAAGGCGGCTGGCATCCTGTACATGGGGTATTCGCGTGGCCGCGATGCAGGCCGTGAGCTATGGCTGTCCATGGACGATATGACGCGTCATATCCTGATGTTTGGTACGACCGGTGCCGGTAAAACGGAGGCCTTGCTGGGCTACGTGCTGGGCCAGCTGAGCTACGGAAAGGGGCTGATCTATTCGGACGGTAAGGCCCAAAACGACGTAGCAGCTGCGATTGTGTCGCTGGCCAGGCGCTACGGCCGGGAAGATGACGTTCGCGTGATGAACTTCATTACCGGGGGGCGTTCCAGGGCTCAGGAACTGCTTGATGACGTTAAAAACCGAGGTCAGACCAACACGATCAATGCGTTTGGCATCGCCCAGGAAACGTACATCATCAACCTGATGGACTCGATGCTGCCGCCTGCTGGCAACGATCCGACCTGGCAAGATAAAGCCAAGGCCATGATTCAGGCCCTGGTGTTCTCCCTGGTGTACAAGTGCCGGCGCGAAGGCACGGTTATGTCCCAGCGTACGATTCAGGCACATCTACCGCTGCGCCGGATTGCCAAGCTGTACATCCAGTCGGTGGAAGAACAATGGCACGAGGACGCTCGCCTACCATTGGAAAACTACCTTGGGACGCTAGCCGGCTTTGACCTGGCCAAGGTCGATAACCCATCAGAATGGGCGACCGAAACCAACAACCAGCATGGTTACCTGATAAACCAGTTCACCCGCATGCTGGCCTTGTTCAATGACACCTATGGTCATGTTTTTGCGCGTGATGCCGGCGATATTGATCTCAAGGACGTCATACACAACGACCGCATTCTGGTTGTCCTGATTCCAGCCCTGGAAATCTCGTCGTCCGAGGCCTCGACGCTGGGCCGCTTGTACGTGTCGCAGGCCGCTATGACGTTGAGCCAGGATCTAGGCGAAAAGCTGGAGGGCAGGCCGGAAGACACTTTGGTCATTCGCAAGTACAAAGACCGCTTCCCGTTCATGTGGATTTGCGACGAGGTAGGGGCTTACTACACCGAGAAGCTGGGTGAGTTGGCCACGCAGGTACGGTCGTTGGGTATTTGCTTGCTGCTGGCCAGTCAGGAGGCTCAGCGCCTTAAGTCGGCTGCAGGTGACAAGGTATGGACGCTGATTGCAAACATGGGTACCCGGATCACCGGGAAGATCATGGACCCCAAGGACACCCTTGAAATTCTGCAGCTGATGGCCGGCACTGAATACCTGCCAGAAATGAACAGCATGGTTCGTGAGGCAGGCATGTTGGGGGGCAGCTGGACAGACGCCAATACCCTGAGCCTGAAAGAGCAGAAGAAAGTCAGCGTCGAAGAGGTGCAGCAGCTGCAGGAGGGCGAAAACATCACCCTGTTCAAGGGCGAGGTGATTCGCGGTAGCTCCTTGTACATTGCAGACGCGGACAAGCTGTCCAAGGAGGCGATCCAGATCAACCGCTTTGTAGAGGTAGCGCCGCCATCGCTTGAGACGTTGCTGGCCAGCGCCCCTGCAAAGATCCGCCGCAGCTACCCGCGTGCAGATCGCGTTCAGCAGATCCTCCACCACCTGGCCATGAAGCCTGGCCGATCCGACCTGGAGAACCTGGTGCTGATAGATCCGGCACTGGCAGCCTTGAACGGGCTGAGCGATGAGTGGGCGCTTATCTGGCGTCGTCGTCCTGGTGCAGCTGTACGAAGCACCTTGTTATGGCACACCGCACTCCGGCAGATACCTAAGCGTGGTAGGGGCTACCAGGTGCAGTCGTCCACGGCGCAGGCACTGGCGGTCAGCAGCCAGCGTTTGAATGACTACAAGGCCCAGCATGCTGACTTTGCTGTTGAGCCCAAGACGCAGATCAGGACGAAAGCACCAGTCACCCAGGCACCGCCTGTGATGCTGGGTGCCACCGAGCCACAGCGGCCCCGGTTCGATGACGTGTTTTTACAGGGAAGTGATTTGAACCCGCCTTCGTATTTCGACGACGAGTTTCAGTAAACGCCCTGTTTAAAAATCGATGCCAAGAGGAAGTATCCATGACCCACGACGAGGCAATGGACGAAGACACTGTGATAACTCGACAGGCAGCTGAACGTGAGTGTCGTAGGCACGGCTGCAGTGTGGAAGAAATGCTCTGCGAGTTGGGCGATCAATCTGAATATAAAGCGAAAGACGTATTGCTTTGGCTCGGCTACTAAGCCCCCACACCCCTATTCTGGAGTTTCCCATGGAGACAACCCCGTCCGGCCGCAAGGTATCTGTAGACACCCTCAAGGTGCTGGCCGATCAGGCCTGCCGTACCCAAGGCAATCAACACAAGATCATTGAAACCACACTACGCACCGCGATCATTGAGGGCAAACTGCAGCCCGATGATCGCTTGACACAACAGGCCGTGGCAGCAGCCTTTGGGCTTAGCCGAATGCCTGTACGTGAGGCCCTGAGAGGGCTAGAGATGCAGGGTTACATTGCCGCAGGCAGGTACAGATCCTATGTGGTCACTGCGAGTCGAGAGGCCGATTGGGCAGGGGATTTGCCTGGCCTGCTAAGGGCCGTAGGCGAGCAATATGCCCGCTTGCAAACCCTTGAGGATCAAAAGGGGTTTGGGGAAAAGATCATTCGCCTAATGAGCTTATGAGCTAACACTTAGATCCCTCAGGCTGATAGCCGCTGTGCTGACCAGCACGACAGAAACCACACAAGCGATCAGGCGTCGGGTAGAGCGTTCTTGGGTGCATTGAAGCGCCAACTTCAATGCAGTGTCCGAGCAATACGCTTCTTGTGAAGGTGCAGCGGTTCGAAAGACGTTTGCGTACCAGGTCATGGCTTTCATGGACTTAGTGCACGTTGCTGTGGATAGCACAGACGCCCAGCGGATCGCCTCTCAGGCCGATAAAGTTTAGGTGTCATGGCGTGAATTGTTATGATCCTCACGCGATCAACAATGCACGTATTACTTTCCTTGCATTTAGCCCTTACGGGGCTATAATGGTTCCAAGGGTCGGGCATAGCGCTAGACCCTACAACCCGAAAGGATGATGTAATGGAAGCACAACCTAAATTCGAACCGATTGAAATCGAACAGATTCACGCCAACATCGGCAAGCTGATGGCTGAAACCGCCAAGCTGAACGCTGAGGCTGGCAAGATGGCCAGAGAAAAGAAGCTCTACCCCATGATGGTCATTGCCGGTCTTATCGGTGCGCTGGGTACAGCTGCTGGGGTTACCCTGACCTATCTGCTTAAATTCTGAGTCACAGTACCCCGCTTCGGCGGGGTTTTCGCATCGAGTGCCCTATGAAAACCATTACTCATTACGACCCACCGTCCACGCACGAGCTTGAGGCGTTGAAGGGCGAGTTGAACGAAACCGGGAATGGAATGGCGACGCTTGCCGGGCTGGGTGGGGGTAATCAGTGGCGCAAGTACACTGGCGGCGCCAAGCCCCGTCAGGTAAGCGTACAGCTGGCGTTCTTCATAGCGGCACGTCTGGAACTGGATGAGGCACAGTTGCAGAAGGTCTATGCCCGTATGCGTGCCATGGGTTGCGCCCTTGAGTTGAGTGAACCTATGGAGGCTGGATCGCCGGCCTGAAACGGGCTACAGAGAACCCCGTAGAGCCGCCCTAGACACCTGCAGCGGCTGTAGTCGAGGCGGTTTCTAGCTTGATGCCCTAGACCATTGATAGCAGCGGATTTGTACAGCGAAAGGCGGAACGCCCGTGGTACTATCCGGCGCAGATTTATTTGCAGGAAAGCAAACGATGTAGATTCCCGAATTGCAGAAACCAAAAAGCCCCGGTTGGCGCCGGGGCTTTTTGGAAAATCCTGAACAGGCCGTTTTCTAGTCGGTTACCTGTCCAGCACACATAACGTGAGCCAATTATGGCGATCACAGTGGCTTTGTGCAAGCTGCAAAATGTGATAGCCAACGGCTCACCGCTAAACGGCGGACCTATGGAAAAGAATTCCACTCCGGCTGTGCCATCCCCTGGTCACAGCCCATACAACAAGAAACAGATCCTTCCGACGCGCTTTACCCCAGTACGTGGCCACCGTGCCCCAGGCGGTGAAGCATGAGCCGCCTAAAAGCCGTCAGGCTCGCCCCTTCAGATCCTCACTCAGCATTACGCAGACCGGCCCGGCAGCTACCTGCCCGCCGTGATGAACCTCGGCGTCTATCCGAACAGCAACTCAAAAACCCCCTGATCCGCAGCGCCTATGAGCGTCTGAGCAACATGGACAGCTACCGTGGCCGCTACCTGCGCCGCCTGGATGGCGTTCACGGCGACCGCCGTACCCGCCGTGAGAAATTCCTGGCCATCGAGCGCGTAGCCGAACAGCTGTTGGTGCGCCTGGACCTGGCCACCAGCGTGCTGGGCTACATCGATCCCGCCAATGGTCGCTACGTCCTCAATACTCAGTGCGGTATTGCCGAGGATGCAGGTATCTCGGCGCCGGCACTGTGCCGTCTGCTCAAGACCCTGGACGATGCCGGTTACGTGTACCGCCGCGTCGAGCGCATTCGTCTGGACGAGAAGGACGACAACGGTTTGCACCTGGTGCGCACCCGTGTCCTGGTGCGCTTCACCAAACTGTTCTGGAAAGACCTTGGCCTGGCCTACGTGTACCAGCGTGTCCAGAAATCGGCCCAGAAACGCCGCAAGGTCCAGCTGGTCGACATTGCGCAACAGCGCATGGCCGATATGGAAAAGCATTCGCGTGAGCTGATGCGCCGTGAAAGGTCGCGTGAGCGCTGGCATGCCAAGGAGAACCGTGAGGCCCTGCAAGCCCAAAAAGCCCGTGGCCAGGACAGTATGCCCCCGGTTCAGCCACCTACGCAGCGAAGCGCGTCAGAGAAGCCCAATGACGTACAGGGCATGATGAACAAGCTGCTGACCTCGGTGGCCAACAAGGCCAAGTAACGCCCTTCCTATGCTCGAAAACCGTATCCGCTCACGCGGAGGCATTGTCACGCCTGCGATTTGAGGGCGTTTTTCGACCCGATGGAAGCGCCGCCGTGTGGCCGTCCGGCAAGCCCCAAAAGTGCGCAAATCGGCTCCAAAATCACTCCTGCGCTGGCCATCCCAGGCCGTTTCTGTGGATAGCTTGAATTAAATGAAATTTTATACCCCCTCCAGTAACCCCCAGTGGGTAAAAACATTGCTTTGAGAGGTGGCCAAGCACCTCAAAGAGCAATAATGCTCGCGCATTTCGTGCCTACGGCACGGCGCGAAACGGTGACTTGGCCAACGTGGTGAAGCCCGTCTACAGCGGCCCAGGACGGCTTTGCCGTCCTGCCCTGGCCTACGGCCACCCTTCGGGCGCTAAGACCGGATAAATCGCCCCCAGGCGGCTTCGCCACCTGCCGGCTCAACCGGCGCGTGTGCGCTCGGGCTTTGAAGTCCTATACCGCCTTATCGGCCGCCATGTGCCTTCAGTGAAGGCATGCGTTTTGAGGGCTGTGACCAACCGGTAATAAGCGGTGACGCCAATGGCTTGGCAAGCAGAAACCGGCCCTGTAGAGTTAGGGCATTAAATGCCCCAAGGTGAAAACGTGACTGATACCCCTACCTACCCTAAAGGTGACCTCAGGCGCATGCTCATGGTCTTGGCCGCGATGGACTCCATACCTGACGCTACCCAAGCCAAGATGGCAGCCAGGACAGGTTTAGATAAGAGAACGGTCATTCACCTGGTCAGCCAAGCAAGCGAACAAGCAGGCGTCGTAGTGAAAAAGGAGGGGCCGGTGTACACCCTGGAGAGCTGGGGGCCGATCATTAACCCGTCAGGGGCTTACATGACGCTCGGCTGCTCAATGAAACATTCTCGGAAGAACCTGCAGGATCGCTCCGCACTCATCCATACGGTGGCCCCTGGTCACTTGATACAGGACCTAGGCCACGGGTGGGTGTCCTGCTCCGACGCATTGCCCTGGAACGATACGCGCAATGAGCATCAGTATGTGGTGTACAGCCCAAGCTACAAGGGTGAACTGTTCACCTGTACGTTCCATTCGACAGGGGCTAGGTGGTGGTGCGAACGTGCAGGGGTAGGCATCAGCGGTGTCACGCATTGGCGCCTGGCTCGCGCTGATGAACCAGAACCTGCCTTTCTGCAGGAAACCCCTCCCAAAGCGACAGAGATACACCCTCATGACGTGATCCTGCTTAAGCGCTGGGGGGATTGGTACTGCGAACGTTACGACATTGAGCAGGAATGAGTTGCGAACCCTTGGTTACTGGCCCGAACGCAGCCTGTCTATGCGCTGACGACTCCAGCCAGGTTACTCACTGTCTAGCGGTGGGCAGTCCATACAGGCACCGGCTACGGTGCTGCGGCAGGCCGTTGGCCTGACCCCATCGCTTCAATCTGAACTTCGGTGGATCCACTATCCTGTCTCATCAATTCTTGATACTTTTACCTTGAAGCGTGTGAATGTCCAATGGCGGTATAAGTTGGTCTGCTACGTGGCGCCGCGCCGAAAAATAGACAATCACGACGATACGCAGGCGGCGGAAGATAATGGAAGAAGAAATTACGAATGTCCCATGGAAAACGGACGTCATGGATCGTCAGGGTGTATCAGACTTTCTAACGAAATATTTGGATGACTCACATAAAATTAAGGTGCTCAACGTTAACTCAGGATGGGGTTCGGGAAAGACATATTTCCTAAATGAGTGGAAAAAACAGGAAGAGAGTGAACGTGTGTGCGTTTACTTTGATGCCTGGAAACATGACTACACAGGCGATCCGTTTATTTCGTTAGTTGCTGCTATCAAAGATCAGTTAGAGAATCAGATACATGAAGATTCTGCAATCCGAAAAACTATTGTAGATTTCACTAAAGGCGCAGCTAAAACGCTATTAGCTGCTACACCGATAATTGCGAAGGGACTCGTGAAAAAAGTAACTGGGATTGCAGGAGATGATGTTGTTGAAGTCGTCCAAGAAGCATTCGAAGGGGTGGCAGAAAAAGCTGTTGAAAATCTCATAAACTCTAAAAAAGAAGCAATCCAAAGCGTTAACGAATTTAAGATAGTTTTCTCCAAGCTACTGGCTCAGGCTAGCGACGCCAAGGGTACCGGTAATAGACCAGCCTATATCTTTATCGACGAGCTTGATCGGTGCCGGCCTACCTTTGCCATAGAGCTACTGGAACGCATCAAGCACCTGTTTGATATAGAGTTCTGTCGTTTCATAATAGCTACTGACACAAGACAGCTATCTTATTCTATTAAGGCTGTTTATGGTCATTCCTTTGAATCGCACAAATATCTTAAAAGGTTTTTTGATGCTGAATTCAAGCTTGATAACAGTCGTATGGAAAAATGGGTAAAACAGCTTTTTCTTAATGAGTATAATGATGTATATGAATCAACAGGGCTTCCCTTCAACTACGAAAATAGAAGCTCGCCTGTTCGGAGTGATTTGTACGTTCCTCCTGACCAGCTTACTATAAGAATAGGCGATAAGAAAAATTCTTTTGGAGCTCGTCAAGCTATCTTTCTAGCTTTGGAAAAAACTTTTTCTCCGCAACTAAGAGAGTTAGAAAAGCTCGCTGATCGAGTTGAAGCATTAGAGAAAAATGCACAAGACGGAAATAAAGAATTTCATTTTGTGTGGGCAGCATATTTGCTGTTTCTCAAGGATAGCGATGTTGACCTATATACGATGGCCATGGAAGGCGATCACAACGCAGCTATGGAAGCTATCCAGAAAAAATATAAGGGTTATAGGCTGCATTTCGGAGACTCAAATCCGACTGTTCACGAAATATTTCAAAAATACCTGGTGAATTACCGCGAGGGAGATGAGTTTGTTCAAAATGCGCTCCAGCGTCAAAGTGGTAAAGGATATATGGATACCATTAATAACGCATCTTTTGCACGGCGTAAACATATGGAAACCGTTGCAAAGCTTGTAGACCTGGCGCATCGTCTAAGCTGAATAAACTATTGCTGGTCTATTAGCAGACCTAGCTATGCGGCACAGGTCATAAGGCCCAATGTCTGGATACATGGTATTAGATATTTATAGGAGCAGTAGGCCCTATCGAAAAAACCTAACCTAATAATGTTGTGATGAGTTGCACGTGAACTACTCCATATTTTGCTGAGCTGAGATATAAATAATGTCCCTACTTCCACATATTGACGATTCGCGGACGATGCCGATAAGTGATTATCTACTTACAGTAGATGATCTAGCTCGTAGAGCAGAAATTGCAGAGATGCTAGACACTGCTCTTAAAGTTTTGAATATCGTAAAAATACAGTTCGATGCGAACGTAGACGCACCACAAGTCGAAGTGAATACGTCAAGTGAGGTTAAGGCCGAAACAAACCCCCTTGGTATCATGATTATTACAGCTGGGTTGATTGATTACTGCCTTAATGTTCCATGGCCTCAGGCAAATCAGGTGCTAGGGCCGAGCACCCCCATCGTTGAAGGTAGCAACATTGTTGCTGAGCTTGGCATGGTCTGGGTCCTCACCCATGAATACGCTCATCTGTTCCGGCATCATAATAAAGTAGCGGATCGAAGAGGTGATTCCCGCTCTGTGCTGCGCGCTTTTGAGCATGACGCCGACTTGTGTGCTACCGCGGCGGTATACAGATGCTTGCAACGATTTTTCAGGGATGAAGTTTCGGACATAACAATACGGATATACACTGTCTTTGTAATTTTCTGGCTTATTAGAACGCTGCCTGAAACCAATAGAGCAGAAAGTATTCATCCCCCTTTTTCTGAGCGTTACTTTCAAATCATTTTGAAGGTTATAACTATCCAGGTGGACCGTAACGAGCCCTTGGATACTCACATATTACGCCCTGAGACCCGCGCTCGGGCAGAGCAAATCAAACAGGCGGCTATTGCCTGCGAAGCGTTTTACCAGCAGGCCAATGGGACGGCCACAGGTAACTATTTTAGGGAATGGGAGACCTATATTGCTAATAATGGACACACTCAAATCATCTCTGATTGGCAAGAGATCATGCACTTAGTTGAGCGGTATGCCGCTTTCAAACCGGCTGATCCTGCAGTACAAAAAGCTAAGGCTGCTGCTGAGAGCGCTAAGAAGGCCAAACGCAAGAAGCAAGCAGCTGCGCGCCGGAAAAACCGCTGACACCTACTCACTTCTTGCTAGGGTTCTTGACCTGCCATAGCTGTAGCGGCTTGCATCTGAAATCACCATGCTCAGTCAAGGGTTTAGCAAGCAACCGATCAGCAATGCGCTGAAGCCTGTGTCTGTGAGGGTGCGAATCGCGTACTAAAGTACATTCGGAACTGCATTGCGCAACAATCACAAGCACCGGATGAGCCTAACGGAGATTGATCATGACCGCTGTACGTGTGTACGGCGTCAGCGATGATAGTTTGATCAGTGGTTGACGTGCGAAGCCCCATCTTTAGCGAGAAACTAAGCCCGCTTTTACCTCTACGAGCGTTGCCTCTACCCAGTTGTACAGCTGGGCGATAATCGAGTGGGAAAGGCCTCCTATGGTGTCGATACCAAATACAAACCCGTAAGCGCGCTCTGCCGCCAGTTCAGCAGCCCATGTGTCTTTGCTCGCGCGTAATGTCAGGTCCAGACCTTCAAGCATGAACCGGACGTTGGTTGGTAATTCAGGCAATGGCTGCACTGTTATGGCTCCTGCAAGGCCTGAGCAGTGGACTGCCCTGGCCGCTTGGCCGTTCAAGCACCCTAGCCGCCCCTTACCTGGAGGCCGATGGCCGGTACGGAAAAATCTTGCCGGGCCGTGGTCCATGTAATACTGTAAGAATGTACAGTATAAAACCAGAACCCACTTGACGCCGCCTTTGAGCGGTTTTGACCGGCTACTTGCGGTGACACTATGTCCTTTACCATCCTCGGCTCGCTTGCGTCCTCTACGATTCCCCTCCCGCTGTTTGCCTGCCGCGTTCCTGCAGGTTTTCCTTCCCCCGCTGCGGATCATCTGGAAAAGCACATTTCCCTTGATGAGTTGTTCGATATCCGTGCCCCGCACATCTACCTGGTGAAGATTGAAGGCGACAGCATGAACGGCGCCGGCATGTTTAGCGGTGACCTGGTGATTGTGGATCGAGGCCGGGAGGCCAGGCATGGCGATATCGTGATTGCGGCTCTGAACGGTGAGCCGGTGTGCAAGCGGCTGCACCACAAGGGCCGTGAACTAATTCTCCAGTCAGAGAACGTTGCCTACCCGGCGCGCTACATCCTGGAGAGCGATGAAATGACGATTTGGGGAGTGGTTCGCTACAGC
>NZ_CP195212.1:3765000-4784959 GCF_059831485.1 Pseudomonas sp. AB39(2026) | reverse complement strand
AAAAGACAAAACCCCTGATCGCAGGGCGATCAGGGGTTTTGGGTTTGAATCTTGACGATGACCTACTCTCACATGGGGAAACCCCACACTACCATCGGCGATGCATCGTTTCACTGCTGAGTTCGGGATGGGATCAGGTGGTTCCAATGCTCTATGGTCGTCAAGAAATTCGGGTTGCGGCCTCGTGTTCACGCGGCTGCAGATCTGGGTATGTGATGTGTGAGTGTGCGTCTTTTCGGATGCGTCTTCACCACCGCGCTCTGTGCAGGCACAGATTGCTTGGGTGTTATATGGTCAAGCCTCACGGGCAATTAGTATGGGTTAGCTCAACGCCTCACAGCGCTTACACACCCCACCTATCAACGTCGTAGTCTTCGACGGCCCTTCAGGGAGCTCAAGGCTCCAGTGAGATCTCATCTTGAGGCAAGTTTCCCGCTTAGATGCTTTCAGCGGTTATCTCTTCCGAACATAGCTACCCGGCAATGCCACTGGCGTGACAACCGGAACACCAGAGGTTCGTCCACTCCGGTCCTCTCGTACTAGGAGCAGCCCCTCTCAAATCTCAAACGTCCACGGCAGATAGGGACCGAACTGTCTCACGACGTTCTAAACCCAGCTCGCGTACCACTTTAAATGGCGAACAGCCATACCCTTGGGACCGGCTTCAGCCCCAGGATGTGATGAGCCGACATCGAGGTGCCAAACACCGCCGTCGATATGAACTCTTGGGCGGTATCAGCCTGTTATCCCCGGAGTACCTTTTATCCGTTGAGCGATGGCCCTTCCATACAGAACCACCGGATCACTAAGACCTACTTTCGTACCTGCTCGACGTGTCTGTCTCGCAGTCAAGCGCGCTTTTGCCTTTATACTCTACGACCGATTTCCGACCGGTCTGAGCGCACCTTCGTACTCCTCCGTTACTCTTTGGGAGGAGACCGCCCCAGTCAAACTACCCACCATACACTGTCCTCGATCCGGATAACGGACCTGAGTTAGAACCTCAAGGTTGCCAGGGTGGTATTTCAAGGTTGGCTCCACGCAGACTGGCGTCCACGCTTCAAAGCCTCCCACCTATCCTACACAAGCAAGCTCAAAGTCCAGTGCAAAGCTATAGTAAAGGTTCACGGGGTCTTTCCGTCTAGCCGCGGATACACTGCATCTTCACAGCGATTTCAATTTCACTGAGTCTCGGGTGGAGACAGCGCCGCCATCGTTACGCCATTCGTGCAGGTCGGAACTTACCCGACAAGGAATTTCGCTACCTTAGGACCGTTATAGTTACGGCCGCCGTTTACCGGGGCTTCGATCAAGAGCTTCGCTTGCGCTAACCCCATCAATTAACCTTCCGGCACCGGGCAGGCGTCACACCCTATACGTCCACTTTCGTGTTTGCAGAGTGCTGTGTTTTTAATAAACAGTCGCAGCGGCCTGGTATCTTCGACCGGCAAAAGCTTACGGGGTAAACCCTTCACCTTCGCCGGCGCACCTTCTCCCGAAGTTACGGTGCCATTTTGCCTAGTTCCTTCACCCGAGTTCTCTCAAGCGCCTTGGTATTCTCTACCCAACCACCTGTGTCGGTTTGGGGTACGGTTCCTGGTTACCTGAAGCTTAGAAGCTTTTCCTGGAAGCATGGCATCGACCACTTCATGTCCTAAGGACACTCGTCATCAGCTCTCGGCCTTAAGATCCCGGATTTACCTAAGATCTCAGCCTACCACCTTAAACTTGGACAACCAACGCCAAGCTGGCCTAGCCTTCTCCGTCCCTCCATCGCAGTAACCAGAAGTACAGGAATATTAACCTGTTTTCCATCGACTACGCTTTTCAGCCTCGCCTTAGGGACCGACTAACCCTGCGTCGATTAACGTTGCGCAGGAAACCTTGGTTTTTCGGCGTGCGAGTTTTTCACTCGCATTGTCGTTACTCATGTCAGCATTCGCACTTCTGATACCTCCAGCCAGCTTCTCAACTGACCTTCACAGGCTTACAGAACGCTCCTCTACCGCGTCACTTGCGTGACACCCGTAGCTTCGGTGTATGGTTTGAGCCCCGTTACATCTTCCGCGCAGGCCGACTCGACTAGTGAGCTATTACGCTTTCTTTAAAGGGTGGCTGCTTCTAAGCCAACCTCCTAGCTGTCTAAGCCTTCCCACATCGTTTCCCACTTAACCATAACTTTGGGACCTTAGCTGACGGTCTGGGTTGTTTCCCTTTTCACGACGGACGTTAGCACCCGCCGTGTGTCTCCCATGCTCGGCACTTGTAGGTATTCGGAGTTTGCATCGGTTTGGTAAGTCGGGATGACCCCCTAGCCGAAACAGTGCTCTACCCCCTACAGTGATACATGAGGCGCTACCTAAATAGCTTTCGAGGAGAACCAGCTATCTCCGAGCTTGATTAGCCTTTCACTCCGATCCACAGGTCATCCGCTAACTTTTCAACGGTAGTCGGTTCGGTCCTCCAGTCAGTGTTACCTAACCTTCAACCTGCCCATGGATAGATCGCCCGGTTTCGGGTCTATACCCAGCGACTAAACGCCCTATTAAGACTCGCTTTCGCTACGCCTCCCCTATTCGGTTAAGCTCGCCACTGAATATAAGTCGCTGACCCATTATACAAAAGGTACGCAGTCACAGAACAAGTCTGCTCCCACTGCTTGTACGCATACGGTTTCAGGTTCTATTTCACTCCCCTCTCCGGGGTTCTTTTCGCCTTTCCCTCACGGTACTGGTTCACTATCGGTCAGTCAGTAGTATTTAGCCTTGGAGGATGGTCCCCCCATGTTCAGACAAAGTTTCTCGTGCTCCGTCCTACTCGATTTCATTGACAAGAGATTTTCGCGTACAGGGCTATCACCCACTATGGCCGCACTTTCCAGAGCGTTCCGCTAATCTCAAACCAACTTAAGGGCTGGTCCCCGTTCGCTCGCCACTACTAAGGGAATCTCGGTTGATTTCTTTTCCTCAGGGTACTTAGATGTTTCAGTTCCCCTGGTTCGCCTCTTGCACCTATGGATTCAGTACAAGATACCCAGCTTATGCTGAGTGGGTTCCCCCATTCAGAGATCTCCGGATCAAAGTCTGTTTGCCGACTCCCCGAAGCTTATCGCAGGCTACCACGTCTTTCATCGCCTCTGACTGCCAAGGCATCCACCGTATGCGCTTATTCACTTGACCATATAACCCCAAGCAATCTCGGGATTACGGTTGTGAAGACAACATTCGCCGAAAATTCGCACTTCTGTTCTAGGAACAGCTCACAAATTTTACCTTAGCCTGAATGAACACCAGTGAAAGTGCTATTCAGTCTAACTTTCTATCACATACCCAAATTTTTAAAGAACGATTCTGTTGGAAAAACCAGAAATCAACATTCGCCGTTGGCAAATATTCATTTCTGCTTTCTACTTCAAGAAAGCACAGCAAGCAGGTGCTGTGTACAAATGGTGGAGCCAAGCGGGATCGAACCGCTGACCTCCTGCGTGCAAGGCAGGCGCTCTCCCAGCTGAGCTATGGCCCCAAACAAAATTGGTGGGTCTGGGCAGATTCGAACTGCCGACCTCACCCTTATCAAGGGTGCGCTCTAACCAACTGAGCTACAGACCCAATCTTGATGCGTACCGCAATCAGGCTTGAAGCTTGCAGCTTTAAGCTTGGAGCTTTCTTTCATCGTCTTTACAAGGAATCAAGCAATTCGTGTGGGTGCTTATGGGTGGCTGTGTCGTCGATTAAGGAGGTGATCCAGCCGCAGGTTCCCCTACGGCTACCTTGTTACGACTTCACCCCAGTCATGAATCACACCGTGGTAACCGTCCTCCCGAAGGTTAGACTAGCTACTTCTGGTGCAACCCACTCCCATGGTGTGACGGGCGGTGTGTACAAGGCCCGGGAACGTATTCACCGCGACGTTCTGATTCGCGATTACTAGCGATTCCGACTTCACGCAGTCGAGTTGCAGACTGCGATCCGGACTACGATCGGTTTTGTGAGATTAGCTCCACCTCGCGGCTTGGCAACCCTCTGTACCGACCATTGTAGCACGTGTGTAGCCCAGGCCGTAAGGGCCATGATGACTTGACGTCATCCCCACCTTCCTCCGGTTTGTCACCGGCAGTCTCCTTAGAGTGCCCACCATAACGTGCTGGTAACTAAGGACAAGGGTTGCGCTCGTTACGGGACTTAACCCAACATCTCACGACACGAGCTGACGACAGCCATGCAGCACCTGTCTCAATGTTCCCGAAGGCACCAATCCATCTCTGGAAAGTTCATTGGATGTCAAGGCCTGGTAAGGTTCTTCGCGTTGCTTCGAATTAAACCACATGCTCCACCGCTTGTGCGGGCCCCCGTCAATTCATTTGAGTTTTAACCTTGCGGCCGTACTCCCCAGGCGGTCAACTTAATGCGTTAGCTGCGCCACTAAGATCTCAAGGATCCCAACGGCTAGTTGACATCGTTTACGGCGTGGACTACCAGGGTATCTAATCCTGTTTGCTCCCCACGCTTTCGCACCTCAGCGTCAGTATTGGTCCAGGTGGTCGCCTTCGCCACTGATGTTCCTTCCTATATCTACGCATTTCACCGCTACACAGGAAATTCCACCACCCTCTACCATACTCTAGCTTGCCAGTTTCGGATGCAGTTCCCAGGTTGAGCCCGGGGATTTCACATTCGACTTGACAAACCGCCTACGCGCGCTTTACGCCCAGTAATTCCGATTAACGCTTGCACCCTCTGTATTACCGCGGCTGCTGGCACAGAGTTAGCCGGTGCTTATTCTGTCGGTAACGTCAAGACAACCAGGTATTCGCTAGCTGCCCTTCCTCCCAACTTAAAGTGCTTTACAATCCGAAGACCTTCTTCACACACGCGGCATGGCTGGATCAGGCTTTCGCCCATTGTCCAATATTCCCCACTGCTGCCTCCCGTAGGAGTCTGGACCGTGTCTCAGTTCCAGTGTGACTGATCATCCTCTCAGACCAGTTACGGATCGTCGCCTTGGTAGGCCTTTACCCTACCAACTAGCTAATCCGACCTAGGCTCATCTGATAGCGTGAGGCCCGAGGGTCCCCCACTTTCTCCCGTAGGACGTATGCGGTATTAGCAACCGTTTCCGGTTGTTATCCCCCACTATCAGGCAGATTCCTAGGCATTACTCACCCGTCCGCCGCTCGCCACCAGGAGCAAGCTCCCGTGCTGCCGCTCGACTTGCATGTGTTAGGCCTGCCGCCAGCGTTCAATCTGAGCCATGATCAAACTCTTCAGTTCAATACTGCTTGGGTTTTGAGAAAACCCTAAACTTGGCTCAGCAATCGCAAGACTTCCCGAAGGAAGCCACTCATTCGAATTTCTTCGCTGAGTTACTTGTGATGCTGATAATCATTGTGACAATCAGTCCAACTCACAAGCACCCACACGAATTGCTTGATTCATTTGTTAAAGAGCGGTGGCTGAAGTGTTTCGCTTCAACCGAGGCGCGCATTCTACGCTGCCTGTACATCCTGTCAAGCGTTTATTTTGCGAAGTTTTCAGAATTTCTCGTTCAACTTCAAACACTTGACCGCTTCACCAACCTCTCGAAGCGGGAGGCGAATTCTACAGCGTTACAACTTGCTGTCAACTCCCTTTTTCACCGCATCCGATCCGGAGACCGAAGCACTTCCAGCACCTTTGAAACTGTAAACCCCTGATTCTCAAGAAGTTTGCTGTTCCGTTGTCGCTGGAAGTGGGGCGCATTATAAGGGGATTCGAAAGGGCGTCAACAGGTATTTTCAAGATAGTTCAAATCAAAGGTATTACCCAGCATTGCCTCGCAGCAAGGCTTCCGCGATCATGCCCGCCTGCTCGTTCTGTCTATAAGGTCCACAATGGCTACCTCTGCGCCCCTGCGCGCTCTCGCTTTTCCTATCAGCCTGCTGTTGATAGCCATGGCCTCCATACAATCGGGGGCTTCTCTGGCCAAATCGCTATTTCCTCTGATTGGCGCACCAGGTACCACCGCCGTACGTCTTATCTTCGCCGCTTTGATTCTTCTGGCAGTTCTACGGCCTTGGCAAAGCAGGCTGACACTGCATGGGCTGCGGCACGTAGCGGTATACGGCCTGGCCTTGGGCGGCATGAACTTCCTGTTCTATATGTCACTGCGCACCGTGCCTCTGGGGATTGCCGTTGCGCTGGAGTTTACCGGCCCTTTGGCCGTGGCTGTCTTGTCCTCCAGGCGCAAGGTCGACTTCTGCTGGGTAGGGCTGGCTATCGCCGGCATGGTGCTATTGATTCCGGGCGCTGCCAACGGCGCAGGCATGGACATGACCGGGGCACTGTATGCGCTAAGTGCGGGGGCGTGCTGGGCACTTTATATAGTGTTCGGCCAAAAGGCGGGGGAAGCCCATGGCATTCAGACGGCAGCCTTGGGCGTGGGCATCGCAGCTTTGTGCATCGCGCCCTTTGGCGTCGCTGCTGCGGGGAGCACGTTGCTGAACCCTGCCATTCTGCCAGCAGCCATTGGTGTGGCTGTTCTGTCTACCGCCCTCCCCTATAGCCTGGAGATGGTTGCGCTTACCCGAATGCCCGCTCGCACCTTTGGCATACTGATGAGCATGGAGCCTGCCATTGGCGCGCTCTCAGGGTTGGTTTTTCTAGGTGAGCAACTGTCAACGAACCAGTGGCTTGCCATTGGCGCAATCATCGCGGCATCCATAGGTGCCACGATGACTACGCCCCGCCAACCGGCAGCCGTGGCGGCTGCCGACTGAACGTTGACTATACTGCAGCGGTGCGCTCGATCAGCCAGGCCAATGCCTGCCCGCTGACCAGGGGCGACAGCCGCTCGCGCACGTGGGCATGGTAACCGTTGAGCCATTCACGCTCGCTCGGCGCAAGCCTTTCCACCGCCAGGCAACGCGTATCGATGGGGCACAAGGTGAGGGTCTCGAACTGAAGAAATGCCCCGAATTCACTTTCGCCTGCAGCTCTGGTGGCCACCAGGTTCTCAATACGCACGCCCCAGCGACCAGGCCGGTACGTACCCGGCTCAATTGAAGTGATCATTCCCTCACGCATAGCCGTGTGCGGCCCAGGAGCAGCCTGGTAGGCAATGACCTGCGGTCCCTCATGTACATTCAGAAAATAACCCACACCGTGCCCGGTGCCGTGACCATAGTTGACGTTATCAGCCCACAAAGGTGCACGGGCTATGGCATCGAGCAGGGGCGTTGCAATACCTTCAGGGAAACGCGCGGCAGACAACGCGATCATGCCTTGCAGCACTCTCGTACAATCTGCCCTCTGATCAGGGGTAAGCTCGCCCACCGCTACCATTCGAGTGATATCCGTGGTGCCCCCGGCGTATTGAGCGCCCGAATCGATCAACAGCAGGCCATTGCCTTCTATCACCGAATGCGCCGTCTCCGTCGCGCGATAGTGAGGCAGCGCCCCATTGGCAGCGAACGCTGCAATGGTGGCAAAGCTGGGGCACACATAGCCGGGCTGACGTGAGCGGGCAGCGATCAACTGGTGGTCAATGTCCACTTCAGTAACCCGCGTGGTACCCAAGGACTGCTCAAGCCATGCAAAGAAATCACACAATGCTGCGCCGTCGTGCTCCATAGCCGCACGTACATGGGAAAGGTCAGCCGCCGTTTTGCGGGACTTGAACAGGGTAGACGGGTTGATGTGCTCCACCCATTTCACCGACTCAGGTACAGAAGCCATGACGCCTGCAGTAACACGTGCAGGGTCAATCAGCAAAGAAGTACCGGGCCGCAGCGTGGCAAGGTCTGCCTGGGCCTGTGTGTAGTTCCGAACCTCCACACCGTCTTTAGCCAATGACTCAATCAGGGCCGAGGATAGTTTGCCCTCCCCCACCCATAGCCATGCGGTGTCTGGCTTTATCAAAGCGAAGGAAAGAAACACCGGGTTGTAACTGACGTCACTGCCGCGCAGGTTGAATAACCAGGCAATGTCATCCACTGTGGCGATGAAATGAGCGTCCGCCCCCGCGCTGACCATGGCCTGCCGCACGCGGGACAATTTGCTATCCACAGGCTCGGTAGCCGTCGGTGCCTCGTGCGCATAAACAGGGGCACGGGGCAAGGCAGGCCTGTCATGCCATACGTCACCCACCCAGTCACGGTCCGTGCGTAGGTAAATACCTCGCCCAACAAGCCGCTCACGCAAGCTGCGCTCAGCCTGCAGCGCAAGCACCCTGGCGTCTACCGCGACGCTTGCGCCCTCAGGGAGCTGTTCGGCCAGCCAATCCTGGGGTGCCGGGGCACCGGGTTGAAGCTTCATCAGCTCAATGCCGCTGCCCGCCAGCTCACGCTCGGCCTGTTCCCAGTAACGGCTGTCGGCCCACAGGCCGGCAAACGAGGGTGTGACCACCAAGGTACCTACCGAGCCCTCGAAACCTGACAGCCAGCGCCGGGCCTGCCAGTGTCCAGGCAGGTATTCAGACAAGTGTGGATCGGCAGAAGGCACCAGCAGCGCATCCAATTGCTCGCTCAACAACAACTGACGGACGCTGGCAAGGCGTTCGGGGACCGAGGCCAATGGACTAGGGGGAATCATCGGAGCTCCATACCACCAAGGAAAAAGCAATCATGCGGCAGGTGCTGTACGGCAGCAAGCCGGTTTGATTCGCTTTTAATCCACACTGGGCGGCCTGAGAGGCACATGCCCTGTAGCCAGAGGCTTGCTCGCGCACCCTCAGTTAACTGTCGCGACCCACCCGTGCCACCGACATGCCCTGCTGGGCGAGGTTGGAGGCTTCAGCATCTTGGGCACGAACCAGCCTGGCACGTGCCTGCATATACTGCTCATACGGCAAGGCTTGCCGGTTAAGCGCTTCCAACGACAGCTCGAAGCGCTCTTCGTCGGTATAGGCACGGGATTCGGGGCTACTTGTGGCGCAACCGGTCAGCATTGCAAAGGCCATCAGCGAAGCCAGCAGCATCGAGCGTTTCATGGGGACCTCCAGCCCTGTCAGGGTCAATGTCTCGGGATGCCTAACGCTAAGCCTTGGCACGCGAACCGGGAAATCAACGAATCTGATAGTGGCTATTGCCCCGGCCATTGAACCCTTTCAGGCTGGGACAACAACGGCCAGCTCTACACCTTCACAAACCGCCCTGTACCTTGCTGGCCACATCAGCCGGCAACCAGCGCGCTAGCCAATCGGGGTGTTGCCGAAGCAACTCAACGGCCACGGTACGCGGATCACGGTGCTTTTCGCTCATACCTGCCAGGGCCTGGTTAAGCGGCGTGATCGGGAGATCCACCTTGGCGAAGGCAGCACTGATGTCCGGATGTGCCTGCTCAAACGCTTTGGATACACCAATGGAAAGTTTGGAGGCCAGTGAGCGTGTGGGCTTTGGGTTATCATTTTTAGCGTCTGTCAGGGTTTTCCACGCCTCGGCATCAAAAGGCGGCTCTTCAAGCTGTATGAAGTCATAGCGGCCCAAAAGCGGTGTGGGGCTCCAGTAATAGAACAGCACTGGCTTTCCGCGCTTGACCGATGACGTGATCTCAGCGTCGAGCGCTGCGCCAGACCCTGCACGGAAGTTGGTGAAACTGTCCGCCAGGCCATAGGCTTTAAGTTTCTGACCATTGACTACTTCGGATGTCCAGCCGGTGGGGCTATTCAAAAAGCGACCTTTGCCGGGCGTTTCAGGGTCCCTGAACACATCCTTGTACCGTGCAAGGTCTGCAACGCTGTGAAGGTCTGGCGCCAGGGGTTTTATCCCCTTGGCAGGGTCACCCTTTACAACATAAGCAGGAACCCACCACCCTTCGGTAGCGCCATTGACGATATCACCGAGCCCCTTGACCTGCCCCTTCGCTTCAGCCTCGTTCCATACAGGGCTGCGACCTGCCCACTCTTCGGCAATGACTTGGATATCGTTCCTGGCCAGGCCAGCTTCCAGGGTAACGGTGGTACCAGGCAGGGTGTCAGTGGGCAACCCATAGCCTTTTTCGACCACAAGCCTGAGCACCTCGGTGATCACACTACCGCTTTCCCAATTCAGAGCGGCGAAGCGTACAGTTTCGGCTGCTTGCGTTGTTGAAAGCGCACTTAATAGAAGCGCGGCACCCAGGCCAATTGCTTTTGCACGACGGTTGATCATCTGGAACCTCAAGGCTGGTGGCAAATAACAGGCACAGCCTAGCCGAGGTTCGCCCAGAACGTATGCCTACTGTTCACTGGCCTTGAAGGTCAATTCGCCCGTTCGCCATTTGGCGGCCTTGGCTACCGCACCCTTGAGGGGCTTGGTAAGCCCGCCTACCAATTGCTCCTTGGCCGCGAATACCAGCATCACGCTTTGCCCTTGACGGAACACGATGCCGCTGCCAAAAGGTGTTTCAACAAAGGCATATTCACCCAGCCCATAAATGGTGAATTTGAGATCACGAAACTTTACTTCCAACTTTCCGCCTTCACGGCTAGGCAACACCGCCGCACGAAAATGATCGCCTACTTTAAGCTGCAGACCAGGCTTGTCGTCGACTACAAGTGCCGACTCAGTATCCACTTCGGCCATGTAGAGACTGTCTGCCGACTGTTCGGTGATGTATACAAAACGAGATTGAAATAACTTTACCAACTTTGCGCGCAAATCACCCAGCACGAAAAGGGCATGCATCTCCAGACTGCTGACTGCCAACGGACTATCCTCAACACGATGAAATAACCAGTAACGCTCACGTACGCGCTGCCCTGCGGCGAAGCCCGCAGCAGGAAGCAAGGTGAGTAACAAGCCGACACGTATCAAGGGGCCATAAAAAAGGCCCACCACGTAAAGAGATGCCGACCCTATGGATTCTCATCAAAATTCGTGGCGAAGAAAAGCTCTTTCCGCTGTTCCTGCAAAAAGGATCGAAAAACCCGCCGAACTCCTAGGCAGCGACACGGCTCCAACGCCTTGACTGCAACCTCTCACCCGAACGAAAGACTGGAGGCCCCATGGAAGACGTACATCACTCACTCGAGAGCCTGTTTGCACAACTTGGACTGGAGACTGACGACGATAAAATCGATCAGTTCATTGACACTCACCAACTTGCCGCCGATGTGAAAGTGTCAGAGGCAGACTTCTGGAGCGATGCCCAGGCCAGCTTTCTGAAGGAAGCGATCATGGAAGACGGGGAGCAGGCGCCTTGGGTCGACGAACTCAATACTCGCCTGCACCATGATGCCAACCAGCAGGCCAACTGACACCTGGCCGGTGCAGCCCGCTGCTCACACTGCAGGCTGCACACTCAACACTGGCGCTGGAAAGACCACCGATGGCAGCCTTGCAGGTCAGGCCTGGCGCTGGTGACGATCCAGCTGCTCGTGACGCTCCTGCGCCTCGATGCAGTATTTGGTGGTAGGGCTGATCAGCAGGCGCTTCAGGCCAATGGGTTCACCGCTGTCTTCGCACCAACCAAAGCTGTCATCCGCGATGCGGTCCAAGGCCTGCTCAAGTTGCGGCAGCATGCGCTGGTCCCGCTCGATTGTATTCACCAGCCAGTGCCGCTCTTCTTCCACCGAGGCTGCATCAGCCGGGTCTGCAGGGGAATCCAGGCTTTCAATAGCGATACGGTTTTCGTCGATGCGCGCCTGCGTTTCCACTTTCATGGTTTTCAGCAGCGTTGTGAAATACGCATGCTGTTCGGCATTCATGTAGTCATCGGCCGGCATGGCCAGCAACTTTTCCTTCGTCATTGAGTTCTCGATAAACCTGGGTAACACGGGATCATAGGGCGGTCGCGCCAGCGAAACCGCGCGACGGATAAAAGCAAATAAAGGGCGGGAGTCTACGGGCGTGAACGTCGCGCAGCAATAGCAGGTGTGGATTTGGAGCCCTGTGCAGACCTGTCCGTAGGTTGGAAACCTTTCTGTCACACTCTCTATTCAGCGCGAACCCTTGGTCGGAGAACATGACAAGTAGATGAAAGATGAGACCTGCCGCGTTCAATAATGAGTCTCATTATGTTACAAAACCCACTCTCATTCGTTCAAACCCGGTGGCCGATGCTTGTCCCTTTTCTGATCATGCTGCGCGAAGGCATCGAAGCGACGCTTATCGTTGGCATCATCGCCAGTTACCTCAAGCAGACCGGTCGGGGCGAGTGGATGCCGGCGGTTTGGGTAGGCGTGTTCCTGGCTGCGGCCCTTGCTCTGCTGGCAGGAGGAGGCCTGGAGCTGGCCAGTGCCGAGTTTCCGCAAAAAGAACAGGAACTGTTCGAAGGCGTTATCGGGCTAGTCGCTGTCGGTATTCTAAGCTCTATGGTCTTCTGGATGCGCAAGGTGGCGCGTTCGATCAAGCACACCCTTCATGAATCCCTCGACCATGCCCTGGCAGGGTCACGCAACCAGGTGTTCGCCCTGATTGCCATGGTGTTTTTTGCAGTGGCTCGTGAGGGCCTGGAGACAGTGTTCTTTTTACTGGCAGTGTTCCAGCAGAGTCAGGGCACCGAGGCGCCTTTAGGAGCACTACTTGGCCTGGTCGCCGCCGTGCTGGTAGGCGTAGCGCTTTACAAAGGCAGCTTGAAGCTCAATCTGTCTCGGTTTTTCCGTTGGACCGGGTTGTTCATTCTCGTAGTTGCCGCAGGCATTCTGGCCAATTCAGTGCAAGCACTGCATGAGGCTGGCCTGTGGAACAGCCTGCAGCAGGTGGTGTTCGACTGGAGCACGGCCCTGCCGATGGATAGCCCCACAGGGGCGGTATTGGCAGGTATGTTCGGTTACCAGGACACCCCTACTATCAGCACGCTTGGGGCCTGGGTCATTTACCTGGCAGTAGCGTTGGCCTTGTTCTTCGCCCCAGTGCGCCCCGCCGCTGGCACTGCGGCACCTTCCATCAGCCATTCCTAGGCGTCTTCAATGCCCAATTCAGTTTCTCGCCCGCCTCGCCTGTTACGCGTGGCGGTAGCCGGCTCGGTGGTCCTTATGGTGGCTGCCGGTGTTCTGTTCTATTACGCCGCCAATGTTGCGTCAGAAAAACGCAAAGCCCACACCGGTCAGGAGACCATCGTTACCATCCAGGATCACCACTGTGAGCCAGCCGCCATTACCCTGCCTGCTGGTAAAGCAGCTTTTCGCATCGTCAACGCCTCAGACCGAGCGGTGGAATGGGAAATTCTGGACGGCGTGCTCGTGGTGGAGGAGCGCGAAAACATTGCCCCCGGCCTAAGCCAGGTGATCAATGCCAACCTGCAGCCCGGGCAGTACGCCATCACCTGCGGCCTGCTGAGCAACCCCCGTGGCACCCTGACCGTAACGGCCACCGCCGAGTCCGAGGCAAAGGCCAAGGCACGGCCGGCCATGGCGGCGTTTATAGGCCCGTTATCGGAATACCGGGTGTACCTGAGCCAGCAAGGTGGGCTATTGATCAAAGCTGTAGGCGATCTGTCAGCCGCCATCGGTGACGGCGACCTTGCCAAGGCCCGCAGTTTGTATGCACCGGCCCGTGCCATTTACCAGCGGATTGCGGGTGCTGCGCAACGTTTTGCCGATTTGAATAACGCCATCGATGCACGCGCTGATTATTACGAAAGACGCGAGCAAGACCCAGGCTTCACAGGTTTCCATCGCATTGAATATGGCCTGTTCGCCACGCCTGCCAGCGATGCGCCTTCCCTTGCGCCCTTTGCGCAGAAGCTGCTGGCAGACGTGACTACCCTCAAGGCCCAACTGCTGGCTCAACCCATTGCCCCCGACCAACTGGTAAGCCTGGTATCGCGCAACCTGCGTACGCTGGCCGACAACCGCTTCAAGGGCGAGGAAGAACGCTATAGCCATCTGGACCTGTACGGCTTTACCGCCAACCTTGAAGGCGCGTCCAAGGTCATGGCGTTGATGCGCCCCTTGGTAGAGAAGAGTGCGCCTGATGTGCAAGCGAAGATCGACGCGGCCAGGGCCGCCTTCGATACAGCGCTGACCGCCTCGCGTAGCGAAAACCGTTCCTATGACCAATTTACCCAGGTGCAGCGCCAGGCGATTGCCGACCGCGCCCGCGCACTGGCTGACGCCCTGGATGGCATTGATCCGGCCCTTGGCCTGTCCGCGCTTTGAAGGCACTTACGCAATGACTGACAAACGCCACCTCCCCTCCCCTGAACGCCGCCGCGTATTGTTTGGCCTTGGGGCCGCAGGCGCGGCGCTGGCCGGGACTGGCCTGGGTTGCCCAATGCTGGCCCAGGCCAGTGAAAACAAGGTAACGGCTGCGCCCGAAAGCGACCGTACCGAAGACCGTCACCCCTACCAGGGCACTTACCAGGCCGGCATCGTGACGCCACGCCCTGCTGCAGGCATGTTTGTGGCGTTCGACGTGCTGGCCACTGACCGCGCCGACCTGGAGCGGCTGTTCCGCACACTGGATGAACGCTTGCGCTTTCTCACCCAAGGTGGACCGGTGGATACGTTGGACCCTAAACTGCCCCCACCGGATTCGGGGATTCTTGGCCCTATCGTCACGCCGGACAACCTTACGGTCACGGTATCAGCGGGCGCCTCGCTGTTCGACGATCGCTACGGCCTTGAATCCGTTAAACCCAAGCGCCTCACGCGCATGGTGGGCTTTCCCAACGACGCCCTGGAAGAAGAGCGTTGCCATGGCGACCTGACCCTGCAGTTCTGCTCCAATACACCAGATACCAACATTCACGCATTGCGTGACGTTATCAAGGCACTTCCCGACCTGTTGTTCGTACGCTGGAAGCAAGAAGGCTCCGTGCCAGCCCAGGCGCCTACCAAGCCTGGCGAGCCTGCACAGAATGCTCGTAATTTCCTGGGGTTCCGGGATGGCAGCGCCAACCCTGACTCAACAGACACCCATGAAATGGACCGGCTGGTATGGGTTCAGGCCGACAGCGACGAACCTGCCTGGGCCACCCACGGCAGTTACCAGGCTGTGCGCATCATCCGCAACTTTGTGGAGCGCTGGGACCGTACACCTCTGCAGGAACAGGAAAGCATTTTCGGGCGGCAAAAGGTGACAGGTGCGCCCATGCAAGGCGGCACCGAGGCCACACTGCCTGACTACCGCAACGACCCTGAAGGCAAGCAGACACGCCTGGATTCCCATATTCGCCTGGCCAACCCGCGTACACCTGGCAGCGAAGCCAACTTGATTTTGCGTCGGCCGTTCAATTACTCCAACGGTGTGAACAAGAACGGCCAACTGGACATGGGCCTGCTGTTCATCTGCTACCAGGCAGACCTTGAGAAAGGTTTTATTACGGTTCAGACCCGCCTGAACGGGGAACCCTTGGAGGAGTATCTCAAACCTACCGGCGGTGGCTATTTCTTCACCCTGCCGGGAGTGCGCGACGCCGAAGACTTCATCGGCCGTTCACTGCTCATGGCTACATCTCATACCACTACCTGATCGAAGGGAACGTCGCTGATGAAAAAGACCTTGCTCGCGTCCATGATTGCTATGAGCGCTCTTGCAGCACCTGCATTTGCAGCCGCCCCCGCCGCGCTGGACCTGGTCCAGCCCATTTCAGACTACAAGCTGTATGTCACCGAAGAAGTGGGCAACTTGGTCACACAAACTCAAGCATTCACCGACGCAGTCAAAGCGGGCGACCTGGCGACGGCGAAAAAGCTGTACGCGCCTACACGCGTTCACTATGAAGCCATTGAGCCTATTGCCGAATTGTTCAGCGACCTGGACGCCTCGATCGACTCCCGCGTGGACGATCACGAGAAAGGCGTTACCGCAGAAGACTTCACAGGGTTTCACCGTATCGAGTACGGCCTGTTCGATCGCAATACCACAAAGGGATACGAGGCCTTCGCTGATCAACTGATCAAGGATGTCAAAGACCTTCAGGCCCGTATCGACGGCCTCACCTTCCCACCAGAGAAGGTGGTGGGTGGTGCCGCAGCCTTGCTGGAAGAAGTGGCCGCTACGAAGGTCACTGGTGAGGAAGACCGCTACAGCCATACGGACCTGTACGACTTCCAAGGCAACGTCGATGGCGCGAAGAAAATCGTCGACCTGTTCCGGCCGCAGATTGAACAGCAAGACAAGGCATTTGTAGCCAAGGTAGACAAGAACTTCACCACGGTCGAAACCATCTTGGCCAAATACAAAACCAAGGATGGCGGTTTTGAAACCTACGACAAGGTCAAAGAGCGCGATCGCAAGGCCATGATCGGGCCGGTCAATACACTGGCTGAAGACCTTTCTACCCTACGTGGGAAGCTGGGCTTGAATTAACGAACCGCGCAGGTACCCTCTCCCCTCACCCTGGGCTTGTATGCCCGGCAATCGGCCTGGTTGAAATCCTTTCGCCAGGCTTGTCTTAGTCATGCGGTGCAATTAGATTGCTCATGACCAGCCATCCACCCAAGGATTCGCATGGCGCTCACTGACCCGACGATCGAGCTGCGCAAAGGTGAAGAGCTCGACATCAAGGCTGTTGACGCCTGCCTCAAAGCCCACCTTCCCTCACTCCAGGGAGCGCCAGTAGTTCGTCAGTTCCCAGGCGGTGCGTCCAACCTGACGTACCTGTTGACCTATCCTGACCGAGCCCTGGTACTACGTCGCCCGCCCCTTGGCCGCAAGGCCCATGGTGCCCACGACATGTGCCGTGAATACCATGTGCTCAAGGGCCTGATTGGCCAGTTCGACTACGCCCCCCGCCCCGTGCTGCTGTGTACCGATGCCCAAATGATTGGTACCCCGTTCTACGTGATGGAACGGCTACAGGGAGTGATCCTGCGAAAGGACCTGCCTGCACCCCTAGGCTTGGATGCGCAGGCCACCGCCTCGCTGTGCAGAAGCTTCGTCGACCGGCTGGTGGAACTGCACCAGGTGGACTATCGGGCCTGCGGGCTAGAAAGCCTGGGCCGTCCCGAAGGCTATGTTCAGCGCCAGATCGATGGCTGGCGCGAACGCTATACCCATGCACTGACCCCTGATGCACCCTGCTGGCGACAGGTCATGACTTGGCTGCAAGACAAGTGCCCGAGGGAAAGCGGCCGAGCTAGCCTTATCCATAATGACTACCGCTTCGACAATGTCATTGTGGACACCAACAACCCTGCACGCATCAGCGGCGTGCTCGACTGGGAACTGGCCACGGTGGGCGACCCGTTAATGGACCTGGGCAACTGCCTGGCGTATTGGGTGGAAGCAGGAGACCCGGAGCCGGTACTGCGCACTCGGCGGCAACCCAGCAATGCGCCAGGCATGCTGACGCGCACCGAAATGGTAGCGTATTACGAACAAAGCGCCGGCATTGCGGTAGGTACGTTCGATTTCTATTACGTGCAAGGGCTGTTTCGTTTAGCCGGCATTGTTCAGCAGCTTTACTATCGTTACTACAATCATCACACCCGCGACCCGCGCTTCGCTCAGTTTGTGGCACTCAATACACTGCTTGAGCAAATGAGCTTGCGCGTCATTCGCCACTCCAACCTTTGACAGGAGCCTCTATGCCCGCCGATCTTTTCGACCTCACTGGCAAAGTGGCCTTTGTATCCGGCGCCAGCCGCGGCATCGGCGAGGCAATCGCGCGCTTGCTGGCCCAACAGGGTGCACACGTTATCGTGTCCAGCCGCAAGCTGGAGGCCTGCCAGGCGGTGGCGGACAGTATTGTGGCGGATGGCGGCCAGGCAACGGCACTGGCTTGCCATATTGGCGAGCCGATGCAGATTACCGATACTTTCGCAGTGATCCGCGAGCGTTTCGGTCGCCTGGACGTCCTGGTCAACAACGCCGCTACCAACCCACAGTTCGGGCACGTGCTGGACACCGACATTCAGGCCTTCCAGAAAACCGTGGACGTCAATATCCGTGGTTACTTCTTCATGTCGGTTGAAGCCGGGAAGCTCATGCGCACACACCGCGGTGGCAGCATCATCAATGTGGCCTCCATCAATGGCGTGTCGCCTGGCGCCCTCCAAGGCGTGTATTCCATCACCAAGGCAGCGGTCATCAACATGACCAAGGTCTTTGCCAAGGAATGCGCGACGCTGGGCATCCGTTGCAACGCGCTGCTGCCGGGCCTGACCGACACACGCTTTGCCTCGGCGCTGGTGAACAATGAGAAAATTCTGGCCCACGCCCTGTCGCACATCCCCATGGGCCGTGTTGCCGCGCCACAGGAAATGGCAGGCGCCGTGCTGTACCTGGCCAGCGCTGCTTCCAGCTATACCACAGGCACAGCCTTGAACGTAGACGGCGGCTACCTGGCATGACAAGGGGGGGCAGCGCCGCTCAAACTGAGCGACCTGGGTTAGAATGATTGCTCCTGCCCCCTTGCAGTAGAGCACCATGCCCTTCGATCTCAGCGTTACCCCCCTTACGTTGGCCGTTCTTGCCGGTGTAGCGTTTCTTGCCGGCTTCATCGATGCTATCGCCGGTGGCGGCGGACTACTGACTACCCCCGCCCTGCTAACAGCGGGGCTGCCGCCTCATCTGGTACTGGGTACCAACAAGCTCAGTTCCAGCTTTGGCTCAGGCATTGCCAGCTTGACCTACTACCGTCGCAAGTTGTTCCAGCCACGGCAATGGCGGCACGCTTTGGTGTGCACAGGCATCGGTGCGCTGATGGGGGCGATCGTTGCCCATTACCTGCCTGCTGAATGGCTCAACAAAATGCTCCCGGTCATTGTGTTTGCCTGTGGGCTGTACCTGTTGTTCGGTGGCACGCCAAAGGCGCCGTTGGACAGTAATGCGCCGATTCGCAAAACCTGGCAAGCCCCCCAGGGTTTGGGGTTGGGCTTCTATGACGGGGTGGCCGGCCCAGGGACCGGCGCATTCTGGACGGTCAGCAGCCTGCTGCTCTACCCCATCGATCTGGTGAAGGCCAGCGGTGTAGCGCGGAGCATGAACTTTGTAAGCAATGTGGCTGCATTAGTGGTGTTTATCTGCTCAGGCCAAGTGAACTGGGTCATAGGAGCCACCATGGGCCTGTGCATGATGGCAGGTGCGTTCCTGGGGGCTCGTACAGCCATCAGTGGTGGGGCGGCCTTTATTCGCCCCGTGTTCATTACCGTGGTGCTGGCCTTGACCGTACGCCTAGCCTGGCAGCACTGGTTCGGGCAAGCCTGAGCGGCGGGCCACGTACAGGTCGATCAAATAGCGGGCAATGGAGCGCGAAGCCGGGAGCGGTGGTAGCGCATCAATGTGAAACCATTGCGCGTCTTCGATTTCATCAGCCTGTGGAATGATCCTGCCGCTGGCATATTCTGCGTGGAACCCCAGCATCAGCGAATGCGGGAAGGGCCAGCACTGGCTGCCAATGTAGCAGATGTTCTGCACTTCAAGGCTCACCTCCTCACGCACTTCCCGCACTACACACTCTTCAGCAGACTCTCCTGGCTCGGCAAATCCTGCCAAGGTGCTATACACGCCGGTTGCAAAGCGAGGCGAACGCGCTAGCAGTACCTCATCGCCTCGGGTGATCAACACAATCATGCTTGGAGAAATTCGCGGATAACTCCGCAGGTTGCACTGCGCACAGTGCATGGCGCGTTCGCCGGACACTTGCGTCATAGCCGAGCCACAACGGCCACAGAACCGGTGCTCCCGCGCCCAAGTCCCGATCTGGGCGGCATAGGCCAGCATGCGGTAGTGTTCAAAGTCTGCCTGCAACATGAACGCCCGTAGGCTCTGCCACTGACACTCTGGGACCGATACAGGGTGTTCAAGCGCGAGCAGGTAGACCGGCTCGCCTTCCAGGTGACCAATACCCTGCTCCAGCACTATGGGTAGCCCTGATGCTTTCAATTCGTCCCTGGAAAACAAAACGCCTTGCGTGTTGAACATGAACCCTTCAGGGCTATGGACGACCGCCCAGCCTCCTGTGAGCGTGCTGTCTAATACTGATGTTGTCCAGCGATACGCCATGTGTAAAAACCCTGCGTCATCAATCGTCAAACCGTGCTGGCTGCTGGCTCAAGGTAGCAGCCATGGCGATGTTCACATCAGCCGACTGCAACATGGCAGCGTTCCAGGTAGCCACATAATCTAGCCCATCGGCTACCGAATGGTCGCGCATGTAAGTAAGCATGCGTTTGGTGCCTGTGACCGCCAGTGGGGATTTTCCTGCAATGTCCGCTGCCAGGCCCAGCACGCCTTCGAGCAGCCCAGGTGCCGTAGCAAATACCTGGTTGACCAACCCCACCCGCAGGGCTTCGTCAGCCTGCATTTCTCGGCCTGTATAGGCCAGTTCCCGAAGCATCCCATCGCCGATAATGCGCGGAAGGCGTTGCAGCGTACCTACATCCGCTGCCATACCCATGTCGACTTCCTTGATGGAAAATCGCGCATCGGCCGCACAGTACCGCATGTCACACGCAGCAATCAGGTCCACAGCACCGCCGATGCAATAACCTTGAACCGCGGCAAGCACGGGCTTGCTGCACTGCTCCACAGCCGTGATCGCCGATTGCAGGCCAAGAATCTTGCGCCTGAGAACCCGGGCATTACGGCCGGCATCAGGCCCCAGTTCCGACGCAATCTGGGACAACAGGGCGATATCGATACCGGACGAAAAATGCTCACCGGCCCCGCTGAGCACTACGGCCCGTATGCGGTAGTCAGCGTCCAGTGCAGTGAAGATCTGCTCAAGCTCTACCCAGAACACCGCGTTCATGGCGTTACGCTTGTGGGGCCGGTTGATCTGCACATGGGCTACTGAGCCCTGCTGCTCGACGTGAAAGGTGGTGTGCGTGTTCATTGTGGCGCCCTAGGTAAAATGAACTGTTCGATCGCCCGCGCCACACCGTCTTCTTCGTTGCTGGCAGTCACTTCGTCTGCCGCTTCACGTACGTCTTCGGCGGCCTGCCCCATGGCGATAGCCAGCCCAGCCTCACGAAACATGGCCATGTCGTTATGCCCGTCGCCCAGGGCCGCGGTCTGCTCCAGTGAAATGCCCAGTCGCTGCGCCAATCGTGCCAACGCCTTGCCTTTGTCCGCTTCGATCGCAGTGATGTCCAGATAATAGGCCTGGGAGCGTGCTGCGTGTGCCAAATCGCCCAGGCGGGCCTGGAGCTCGCTTTCCAAGCGCTCTAAGAGGGCATGATCGGCCGTCGTCGCCACAATCTTGTCTACCCGCTCCAGGTAAGGCGTGAAATCGTCCACCTGTACCGCGTCATATCCCAAAGCGTGCCGCTCTGTTTCCAAGTGCGCTGCGTTGTAGTCCTTGAGCAGCCACTCACTGTCTGCAAACAGCCATACATCCACAGGATGCTGGGCAAAGACCTCCAGAGCCATACTGACCGCCTGAGGCGCCACACGGTGTGCTTCCAAGATGGCGCCCTCGGCGTCTACCAGTGTTCCGCCGTTGAAGCCCGCCAGGGGCCCGGTTACCCCTAGTGCTTTCGCTTGCTGCAACATGGCCCGAGGCGGGCGGGCGCTGGCCAGGCTAAATACCACACCGGCTTCGCGCAGTTTGCCTACAGCCTTGATAACGGCAGGCGCCAAGCTGTGATCACGGCGCAACAGCGTACCGTCCATATCGCTCAGAACCAACCGAATCGGGCCGCTCATCCGAGGGAATGCCAGGCACGCCCGTCGCGGGCAAGGAGTTCGTCAGCATCGGCTGGTCCGTCGCTGCCGGCAGGGTATTCACTTACCGTGTCATGTTCAGCCCACGCATCGAGGAACGGCTGCACTGCCCGCCACCCGTTTTCAATGTTGTCCGCGCGCTGGAACAGCGTTTGGTCGCCAGTGAAGCAGTCGTACAGCAGGGTCTCGTAGCCGGTAGAGGGCTGCATCTGGAAGAAGTCCTTGTAGGCAAAGCCCAGCTTCACATTGTCGATCACCAACGCAGGCCCTGGTCGCTTGGCCTGCAAATCGAAATACATGCCTTCGTCTGGCTGGATCTGCATGTGAAGGAAGTTAGGCTTGATGTAGTCCACATTGGTATCACGGAACTGAGCGTAGGGCGCCGGCTTGAAACAAATAGCAATCTCGGTATCACGCACGCTCAAACGCTTGCCTGTGCGCAGGTAGAACGGCACACCCATCCAGCGCCAGTTGTCGATCATTACCTTCAGAGCCACATAGGTTTCTGTCTGGCTTTGCGGATCTACCCGGGGTTCCCCGCGATAGCCTGGCTTGCCATCCGCGCCGGATACGTACTGGGCACGTACGGAGTTGGCGAGCGCCTCCTCTTTTGTCCACGCTCGAATGGCACCCACGACCTTTGCTTTCTCGCCACGCACAGCATCGGCACCAAAGGCTGCTGGCGGCTCCATAGCAACCATGGCCAGCAACTGAAACAAGTGGTTGGGCACCATGTCGCGCAACGCCCCGACTTGGTCATAGAAGCTGCCCCGCGTCTCGACACCCACTGATTCTGCCGCCGTGATCTGCACATGATCGATGTAATGGTTATTCCAGAACGCTTCGAATATGCCATTGGAAAAGCGGTTGACCATGATGTTCTGAACGGTTTCCTTGCCCAGGTAATGGTCAATTCGGTAGATCTGACGCTCAGTCATCACCTCAAGCAATTTGGCGTTAAGGGTTTGGGCGGTGGCCAGATCGGAGCCGAAAGGCTTTTCCACCACAACACGGCGGTATGCGTTGGGTTGCTCGTACAGCAAGCCGGCACGGTTCAGCCGCTGGGAGACTTCCGTGAAGAACCGCGGTGAAGTTGCCAAATAGAACACTGCATTGGCGGTATTGTTGGCTTGCAGTTTCAACGCAAGGGTCTGGTAGGTGTCATCGCTGGTAAAGTCGCCGGTGACGTAACTTATATGCTTGGCCAAGGGGTCCCATACAGCCGGGTCGATCACTTGGTCTTCGGGTAGGTCTGGGTTTTTCGCCTTTGCCTGTTCCAGAATAAAGGCTTTCAAGCGGCTGGCAAATTCCGCGTCGCTCACCTCGTTGTGATCAACGCCAACGATATGCAGATTGGGGTCAAGCAGGCCGTCACGGGCCAGGTTGTACACTGCCGGCATTAGTAGCCGTTTGACCAGGTCGCCATGGGCGCCGAACAGGAACAGGGTAACCGGTGGGGCCGGTTCCGCCGTGGTTTTGCCTCGCTTCATACCGCTGTCTCCAGCATCCGATGGGCATAAGGTTGCACGGCCAGGGCGCGAGCAACTTCAGGTTACCCTGGCTTCAGCGCGCCGCCAAAGCCAGGGCGTGACCGTTACTTCTTCACTTCAACGTGCCCGCCAAAACCAAAGCGCATAGCCGAGAGCATCTTGTCTCCATAGGTGGCCTCTTGCCGGGAGCGGAACCGGGCAAACAGCGAGCTGGCCAGGACAGGCACAGGTACTGCTTGCTCAACAGCTGCGTCGATGGTCCAGCGCCCTTCCCCACTGTCGGAAACCGAACCCGAATAACCGTCCAGGTCTGGGTCTGATACCAGTGCGTCAGCCGTCAGATCAAGCAGCCAAGAGGAAACAACGCTCCCGCGGCGCCATACTTCAGCGATATCGCCCACATGAAGGTCATAGCGTTGATCTTCAGGCAACTGTGCCGAGTTTTTGGTCTTGAGGATGTCGAAGCCTTCAGCAAAGGCTTGCATCATGCCGTACTCGATACCGTTGTGGATCATCTTGACGAAATGCCCGGCACCCGCTGGGCCCGCATGGATGTAGCCCTTCTCGGCACGGGTATAATCGGCTTCCCTGCCCTTGGTGCGAGGAATGTTTCCTACACCCGGGGCAAGCGCTTCAAACAAAGGCTCCAGGCGCTCGAAGGTTGCGGTTTCAGCCCCGATCATCATGCAGTAGCCACGGTCCAGGCCCCACACACCGCCAGAGGTGCCTACATCTACGTAATGAAGCTGTTTGGTTACCAGGCTTTTAGCGCGGCGGGCATCGTCCTTGTAGAAGGTATTGCCCCCATCGATGATCACGTCGTCGGGCTCAAGCAGGTCAGCCAGCTCATTGATGGTGTCTTCGGTCGGGGCACCGGCGGGCAGCATGACCCATACCGCACGAGGGCGGTCCAGTTTGGCAACCAAGTCTGCCAGGCTCTCGGCGCCTTGAGCTCCGTCCGGTACGAGCGCTTGCACAGCCTGCTCGTTGCGGTCGTATACCACCGTGTGATGGCCGTTACGCATGAGGCGTCTTGAAATATTGCCACCCATGCGTCCCAGTCCCACGATTCCCAATTGCATGCCGGTTTACTCCAGAAAAGGTAAGAAAAGCCGTTACAGCTTATAGTAGCCCGCCGCTGAAGGTTAGTCCGAAGCGTCTGGAGAAGGTTTCAGAACCTCAAAAAAAGGCAGGCGACGAACGGTAAATCACCGCCAAGCCTTTAATGACAAGGGTTTGGCGTCATTTACTCGGCATGATGGCCTGTAGCCTTAAAGAAATAAGTTCCCAAACCCCACTAAAGAATCCAGAATCGGAGCCGATCAAGGATATAACCCGGCGGGGAACACCCCACGAGTTAATCCTTAACGTAGTGGTCCGCCATCGAGGTGTGAAATGGGTAACGTAGTCGTAGCAAAACAACCACAAACGCTGTATGTCACTATTCGTCGCGATGAGCTGCATGATCTCAAGGCCGAACGTGACCAGCTCAAGCGCAAAGTTGCGCAGCTGAGTGTACTGCTGTCCCAGTCCAACCAGGGTGTCCTGGACTTCGCGCCGACTGCACGCGTTGCTGTAGCCTGATCGCCCAGCCCAGCAAAGTGGGGGCACAGCGTATGCTGTGCCCGGTTCGCTCGCTCCGGTCAGTGTTGCGCCAAAAACAGCGATCGTGCTGTTTCCCGGTCAATGGCGCTTCTATAGATCTTGACCACATCGGCGTTAGTCGCCGCCTGCGCCATTTGCGTGCCTAGGCCTACAAAGCGTTGGCTCACTGTTTTCAAATGCGCTGCCAAGTACCCCTCCTCCGCGCTGTCCATGGTGGCGTAGTGAAAATGTGCATACCACAATGGAATGCCATCTTTGGCCTTCACCACATATTCCTGCACAATATCCTTACGTTTACCCTTTCCCTTGAGGGCTGTCCGTTCGCCAATGCGCTCTATGCTGGCTTCGTTCTGCTCGACGAGGTAGCGCACGCGTGCCGCTGTCGGTAGCGCTGTCTTGGTCAGCTGGATGCGTAGCCTGCGCCCTTCATTTTTTAGCTGTGTAGCCATGGTACGCAGTGCCTTAGCCTTGACCTCTGCGCTATGGCCACCTTCAACTGCAAGGTCCGTCTCATTAAGCCGTGTCAATGCATCTTCTATCTGGCCAGCGTGCTCTCGAAGCCCTTGGGCGGTATGGAGCATCAACTCCTCAATCTCCACCGGTATGTGAGTGGCTTTTGCCAGTCGTGGCGCCTGACCCAACTGACGCTGGCCATTTTCGAGCATGCGATCGCCGTCTTCGGCCAGTTGCTCCAGGCGGACCAGGCCTGAGGCCGTAGCGCTGGCAGGGGTACGCGGGACAGGCTGCTCAACCCAGTCGCCTTGGGCAGTGTCTTGCTTGAAACGTGCGATAACCGCGTCCCCCAAGGGAGACACCACCTCAGCAACTTCTTCAGAAGACCCACTGGCTGCAGGTTTCACCCTTGCTACCAGCGCACCGCGATGTCGTGTGCGAATCATGCGCTGCCCGCTCGACGCTCTTACCGAGGAAGATGCGACAGCCGGTGCCGGGGTCGATTGCGCCTGTGCCTTGATCAACTGCCCTAGCCAGGCCTCGGCTTCTTCGCGCAAGGTGCCAATGGAGCTCGATAAAGTATCCATGCCGGTTCCGATATAAGACGGTGGCAAGGTTTGCCGGAGCCATTCAACCGTGTCTTCAGCGGCCTGGTAGGCATGAATTACACCATCGAGCACCTCGCTGGTCGCACCCTCGGCCACTGCGGGATTCAAGGTCAGGCTTTTATGGGTCTGCAGCGCCAGCACAAGCGGCTTCATGGACTCATGCACACTCTGACGCATGGTTTCGTCCCCTATCATAGGCTCTTCCAGCAGGCTCAGCTGGATGTATAGGCTCAGTGTCCGGTATTCGATCATGGTCCGGAACGTAGCCATCTTCGGCATTATTTTGTCCAGGTAGCGCTGCCCCGCCACAGGCACCTTGGCAAGACGTGCCAGCGAATCATCCAAGCGTTTGCGCCAAGTGATGCCTACTTCGGCCAGGTTGATGTACTGATGCAGGAGCCGGAACCAGGCGTGGACTTGCGAAGCGGTCATGTGTCCGTCCCCACGCAGGGCGGGCAAGAGCTCTGAATCAGAGTTGAGCAGATCTGCCAACATATCCCGGTTCAGCGCCAAGCAGCAGCCGCTCAGGTTCGCCTCGGCAGACAAGGCAACACTCAGCTCCTTGGCGTGTTCCGGCAGGGCCAACTCGCTGCCTATGGTTTCATATTCCAAGCGTAGGCGGTGCGTATTGGCATGGGCAGTTTCAATGCGCGCCATCTCCTGCTTGCGTACGGTGCTCGCCGTGGCGAAATCATGTGCCTTGAGCGCAGCATTGACCTGCCGCTCGCCTTCCAGGCCTCTAGCTTGCTCGCTGCGATACACCCGCTCAATTTCAAGCAAGCACGCACGCGCCCGCTCTCGGCGCTGTTGGTTGACCGCCCGCTGCTGTTCAAGCCGCCGTTTGGGCCCGCCGCCCCGCAGTCGCAAACGCAGGTCCAGGCGCCAGCGGCCTGCCTCATCTCGCCTGAGCCTGGGGCCGTTGGCATCACCGGTAGCGGGGTCCAGCACTACAGCTTCGCCGTCCCCCGGGGCTACCTTAAACCATCGCCCTTCTACATAAGCTAGCCACTGACCGGCGTCTTGTACCAACCCCTTGAGCGGGCCCGTGGGGGCGGCCACTGCCTGGGATGCAGGGGCTGTCACCCGCCAGGGTTCAAGCCTGGCTTGCAGGTGAGGCGTAAGCACTGCATGCGGTGTGGCCCAGTGAGTGTCTACAACGCTGGGCAGGGCAGACGGCTGAATGGCATGGGGCTCATGGGGCGTAAGGCTACCAGGCTCCGCGGGTGTATGGAGTCCCGTACGAAAGGCGGCTTCATTGGCCAGGGCCAGCATGACGTCCAGCAGCAACTGCTCCGTGTTCAATGGCTCGCCGGCTTCCCCTGGGGCCGTGGCATTGAATTGCTCGTCCAGCACTCGGCCCAGTTGAATAAGCCATGCAGCGTTAGCGACCGGCCCGCTCAACAGGGGCAGCGTCTGATTAAACAATACCCACCCGATTTCGCGTGCGGACATCCAGAAGCTTTCCCAATCAGAAACGGTTTGCCGGTCCGCAGCTAGAAGCAAAGCCTGCGCAATGCCGTCATAGATAGCATCGACCGCATTGCCGGACGTTGGCACAGAAACGGCCCGGGCAGGTGTGACCCTGGGCGCCGGTGCGAACTCATCACCTTGGCCAAATCGCAACCAACGAGGTGACTGCAGGCCGCCATTACGATAACGAACCTGAGCCGTGTCACTGAGCCAGGCCAGAACGAACCGTTGCAGCGCAGGCTCGGACATCACTGCGCCCATCAACTGCGTCAGGTCCTTGAATTGCCTGAGCGGCTCTCGGCTTAGCGGCGCATATAGCACCAGCGCATCACTGACATGGGGGTCTGCCAACAGGAACATGCCTGCAATCAGGTCCGGTGGTATATCGTCGCCTGCCCGCAAGGCCAACTGAGACAGCGCCGGGCCGGGCAGCGCGCTGCCGGGCAAGAACGCGTCATGGACCAGTGCAAGGCCACGCTCATCAAAACCTTTTTCGTTGCGCAGCTTGAGTTCAAGCGCCATCAGCGGTACTTGCGCTGTGGTCACGGCCTTAAACGTATGCCGGCGCTCCGCTCCCTGCTCCCCGACCAGCAGGCTGTCGTGAATCAGGGTCAGGTAAGTCTTGCCCACGTTGACGGCCTTGACCAGCTCGATGGCTGCGTCATCGTCCAACCAGGCAGGAAGTACAGTGCCGGTACGCGCACTGACGTGCATCCACCCCTTTGGTCGGCCGCCGGTATTGAGCAGGCTCAGGTCAACAAGGCTCATTGAGCTTTCCTTAAGGGCGATATGGCCACCGCCACCTGCAATGGATAACAGGTCGTCGTCCTCACGGGTGAAAATATGAACCACCACGTCATCCACGCTGCTCAAGGGTGCCTCCGGGTGTTCGAGGGCGGCTAGCGCAGCCAAACGCTCACGGGCGTATTCCTGGGGGGTAGGCAGGTCTGCAAGCACCGGCCGTAGGTCCTCTTTGCGCTGGGCAATCAACACCTGCTGCAAGCCAAGCGTGTAACGAAGACGGTCCGTAGCACTGGCGCAGGTCAACCAGGTCGGTAGGTGCTTGTGCAGTACTTCAATGCGCCTCAGGTGCTGGATGCTGTCCAGCACCCACCCTGCCGGGAAAGCGTTCATCACACGGTCCAATGTTCGCCAGTTCGCTTTGAGGGCACGAAGCTGTTCAGCTCGCGCCCGTTGGAGGCCGAGGTGGCGGTCCAGAATGGCACTGGCCCAGGTCTCGTATACATTGCCTTGAAAGCCTTGGGCGGCATTTGGCTGGGAGGGGCTATGCCCCAGAAATGCAATCAGCCCATTGAGCTCATTGAAACGTTTGAAACCTGTGGTCACGTCATACACATACCAGAACGGTACGGCGCCACCAGCACTGATCAGCAGCCGTGGCACGGGTTCAGTGCCCGGCAACACTTGAACGTGTGCGTGGGCGGGCGATGCGTCCTCCGACGCGGTATCAGTATCAAGTGCCGCCAGCAGAGGAGCGCGGTCGTCCTGGGCAAGGTCCTGAATACTGGACGTACGGACCGCCTCGGTAGCTACTTTGCGAAGGTGGCTGGCCAGCCATTGCCACAGGCTTTCACCGCTATCATCCAGCCGGTTCCAATAGCCCACCAAGCGTTCGCAGTAGGTGTCTATCAACAGCGCTCCCGCCAGGTCCAGCGCCTGCGCCACAGATTGCATGTTTGTACGCAGGTGTCGAGGGTATTCAGCACCCACTTGTTGAGTGAGAAAGCTGCTCTGCGCAGACAGATTGATAGGAGCATTTGTGAGATAGCGCTCCATTACCGCCTGCACAACGGGCCAAACACGGTAGCCAGCGAATGTTGGCTCAGCCTGGTTTCGTTCCCAGAGGCTGTCACCGAGGGCCAGGCTGTCTGGAGGCAACGACAGAGGGCCGGAAGCGGCGTCCGGCTGCAGCGCCAGCGTGGAATGAAGAAGCTGCGCCACCACCTCGCCAAAGGTTGGGCATTGGGCGAAACGCTGGCTTATTGGACCAAAGAAATTGTGAGAATGGCTCATGGCGGGGCTCCTGAAAGGTGAGCCCAGTGTTGCGAGTAACGCGGGGATCAGGGCAGTACTGGCGTACTACCTTTTTCCAAAGGTTAGCGGGTGTCTTCTGCCAATTCAGCGTAGGAGGTGGAAGGAATCACTCGTAGTTCCAACGCTGTGTGAATGCGATCTGCCAGGATGGGCCGGCCGTGAAAGGCTCAGCTCAATTGACAGCCCGATGCACCACATCCCGCTCATGGGCCAGCTGATCCAGGTCAAGGCCAATGGCGCCCATTATGCATGTTCAAAGTGCACGGCGGGCCGCTGGCTGTTTGCGAAAACCCTCTATTGCATGCTAAGCCAGCGGCGAGAGACCACTGACCTCAAGTGACAGGCTGAAGGGTCAAAAAATGGCATTTTCCAGGTGAAAAATGCCCCATCCATTGCACTTATACCCCGCCATAGCGGTATCGGCGTATCGCTGCGCTTGGCCTGCAGACAGCACCGGGCTGCGCGCTTTGGCATAGGCCTGTCGGCGGTCGTATACCGCAAAGAAATCCGAAACTTATACAGGCCTGCAAGGGTCAGCTTAATAGTGAATGGCGCGTGCTTTGCAACGCCCTTCACCCACCCCGCAGGAGCGCGTTATACCCCGACGTTTCGGTCGTGGGGCCGGCCTAAAACCGGTTAAGGGGTCGGATTAAAAAAACCATAAGACTGCCAGAATTATTTTTATGCTACGGGAGCAAGTTTAATGATCAGTGCCGCTGTCGAGACTCATGCTGAGCGCTTCAACCCGCCGGTAAGTGAGGCTCCTTCCCTACCAGCCACTCTATCGACCAGCAAGGTGCTGCAACCGGATCACACTGCCAATCCGAACCGCAAGAAAGTGCTGTTTGTGACGTCCGAGATGGCCGACCTGATCAAGGCTGGCGGCTTGGGCGACGTGTCGGCAGCATTGCCCCGCGCCATGAGCCACTTGCACGACGTACGTATTCTTATTCCCGGCTATCCACAAGTGCTGGAAAGTGATAACCCTATTCACATCGTGGGCGAACTCAGCGGTTACGCGGCGCTGCCTCCGTGCAAAGTGGGGCGCATGGACACTGCTGATGGTCTCGTCATCTACGTGCTGATCTGCCCGGAGCTGTACGCGCGCGATGGTAACCCTTATGGCGCGGTGAACGGCCGTGACTGGCCAGACAACCACATCCGCTTTGCGCGCCTTGGACTGGCGGCGGCCGAGATTGCGGCAGGCCACGGGATGGTGCACTGGAAGCCCGACTTGGTGCACGCCCATGACTGGCCAAGCGGCTTGGCACCGGCCTACATGCGCTGGCGCAATGTGAAGGTTCCTACCTTGTTTACCATCCATAACTTGGCCTACCAAGGCGTGGTAAGTGTGGCATGCAGCCCTGAATTAGGCATTCCCGAGCAAGCCGTGCAACAGGATGGCATGGAGTTCTACGGCAAACTATCGTTCCTGAAAGCGGGCATGGCCTATGCCAGCCACATCACCACGGTCAGCGCCACTTACGCTGAAGAAATTACCACTGCCGAGTTCGGGTGCGGCCTGGAAGGCTTCCTGACCAGCAAGGCCAAGCAGGGGCTGCTTAGTGGTATTCCCAATGGCATTGATGAAAGCTGGGACTCGGCTACCGATTCGCACCTGGTGTGCCCGTTCAGCCTGAATGATTGGGAAGGCAAAGAAGTAAACGCCGATCACGTTCGCACTTTGTTTGAACTCGACCCCTCGGACGGTCCTCTGTTTGCGGTGGTGTCTCGCTTGGTCTACCAGAAAGGCTTGGACCTGACCGAAGGTGTGACCGACTTCATCGTGCGCCATGGTGGCCAGATTGCGATCATCGGCCGTGGTGAGCCTGAGGAAGAGCAGGCCATGCGCGACCTCGCCAAACGGTATCCTGGCCAGGTGTCAGCGCGTATTGGTTTCAACGAAACCGACGCGCGCCGCATGTTTGCTGGCAGCGACTTCCTGCTCATGCCCTCTCGCTATGAACCCTGCGGCCTGAGCCAAATGTACGCCCAGCGGTTCGGCTCGCTGCCCGTGGCGCGCAAGACAGGCGGGCTGGCTGACACCATCGAAGACGGCGTTACTGGCTTCCTGTTCGATGAGCCTTCCGTAGAGGCCTATGAAGCTGCGCTGAAACGCGCCTTCTATGCCTTCAGCAAGCCCGACCTGCTTAATGCCATGCGCTGCCGCGCCATGACCCAGCCATTTAACTGGTCGCAGGCTGTGGAACCTTATGCCGAGCTTTATACCAAGCTGGTCAACCGCGCCCATGGGCGTGCTGGGCGAAGAGCCTGATCTAGGAGTACCTTAATGGCTGACCTTCACTCTGTTACCTGGGCCCACGGGGCCACCCGCACGGGTGACGTTACACAATTTGCACTGTGGGCACCTGATGCCAGGCGCGTGGATGTAGTGTTCGACGACGGCGAACAGTTGAACATGCGTGAAGAAGCCGACGGCTGGTTTGTGGCCCAAAGTACGTGCGAGGCTGGCACGGCATATCGATACAAAATCGATAATGACCTGGAAGTACCAGACCCCGCCTCACGGGCGCAGCAAAGCGATGTTCAGTCTGCCAGTGTGGTGGTCGACCACGCCGGGTACCCTTGGCGCCAGGCGCAGTGGCAGGGTAGGCCTTGGCACGAAGCGGTCATTTATGAAGTTCATGTAGGCCTGTTAGGTGGGTTCGAAGGCGTTATCAAGCACCTTCCCCGCCTGGAAGCATTGGGTATCACGGCAATCGAGCTGATGCCTATTGCGGAGTTCCCCGGAGACCGTAACTGGGGCTATGACGGCGTACTCCCTTATGCGCCCGAACACGCCTACGGTACGCCTGATCAGCTAAAGGCTTTGATCGACAAGGCGCACGAGCACGGGCTGATGGTGATCCTGGACGTTGTCTACAACCACTTCGGTCCTGATGGCAATTACCTCAACAGCTACGCCAAAGGCTTTTTCAACGAGGACAAACATACGCCTTGGGGCGCGGCCATTGATTTCAGCAAGCCTCAGGTTCGCGAATTCTTCATCGGCAATGCCCTGATGTGGCTATTCGATTACCGGTTCGATGGCCTGCGCTTCGACGCCGTACATGCCATTGAAAGCCCGGATTTCCTTCAGGACATGGCCAAGCGCATACGTAAGGCCACCCCAGCAGGCCGGCATATTTGGTTGAACCTGGAAAACGAGCACAACGAAGCGCACTTGCTCCAACAAGGCTTCGACGCGCAGTGGAACGACGACGGGCACAATGCCCTTCACGTGCTGCTGACGGGGGAAACCGAAGCCTATTACGAAGATTACGCCCAAGACACCACGGGCAAGCTTGCCCGCTGCCTGGGCGAGGGGTTTGTCTACCAAGGCCATGTGAACCGCCATGGCGAGAAACGTGGCGAACCCAGCGGCCACCTGAACCCGACGTCGTTTGTGCTGTTTCTCCAGAACCATGACCAGATTGGTAACCGCGCATTTGGCGAGCGCCTGTCTCAACTCAGCCCTGAGCCTGCCCTAAGGGCTGCTACTACGCTATTGTTGGCCTCGCCAATGATTCCGCTGATGTTTATGGGCGATGAATGGGGTGCTAGCGAACCCTTCCAATTCTTCACCAGCTTCCATGGGGAACTGGCTGAAGCCGTACGTAATGGCCGCCGATCTGAGTTCAAGGCCTTCAGCGCCTTCCAGGACCCAGAACGCCGCGCCAAGATTCCAGACCCTAACGCCAAGGCCACGTTTGACGCCTCTCGCCCGGCATTTGACCAGTTTGAGCAACACCAACGGGGCCCATGGGTCGAGCTCTACGTTCAGCTGCTGAGTCTGCGTCGCCGTGACCTAATGCCCCGGCTACCCGGTGCTGTGTTCAAAGGCGTTGAGGTGTTGGGTGAAAAAGCCGTATCAGCGCGTTGGAAACTAGGTGATGGCTCGATATGGCAAATCGACCTCAACCTCAATGAACAGCCCGTTGCCGCAACGCTCCCCTTTGAAACCAATGTTCTATTCGACAGCCGTGGGTCGGCGGCTGCCCTTGAAGCTCCAGGCACGTTGCCTGGTTACACGGCCCTTGTTAGCCGGGTTCCCGCCGGTGCACCGGGGGCGTCCCAATGAGCGACCAGGATCTGGAACGGCTTGCCCAGCAGGCAGGCATTGCGGTGGAGTGGAAGGATGCCAATAATCGTCCCCAGCGGGTCAAGCCCGCTGTGCTACGCAATGTGCTCACAGCGCTAGGTTATGCTGCCGGCACAGATGCAGAGGTAACCCAAAGCCTGGAAACGCTCCGTCAGCAAACTACTGACAATCGCTTGCCTCCCCTGCTTACGGCAGACTACGGCAAACCCTTGGCGTTGGCCCCATGGCTGCCGCCTGGCGCCCATTGCCGTGTGTTGCTTGAAGACGGCGGTGAATTGGACGTGCGCTTGGACAGTCAGGGTGCCCTACCCGGTATGTTGCCAGTTGGCTACCAGGAGGTTCGAAGTGGCGACCAGCACTTCACGGTCGCGGTAGCACCCAGCCGGTGCTACAACGTGGCCGACGCCTTGGGTGTAGAGGCTCCGCGGGCGTGGGGCCTAGGGGTTCAGCTCTACTCCCTACGGCGAGCGCACGATGGCGGCTTTGGCGATACCCAGGCATTGGAAGCGTTCGCGCGTGCAGCAGGCGAACGTGGCGCCGACACTGTCGCTATCAGCCCAATGCACGCCATGTTCAGCAGCGACACCACCCGTTATAGCCCCTATTCGCCTTCCAGCCGCTTGTTTTTGAACATGCTGTATGCAGCGCCTGGCGCTGTGCTTGGCGAGCAAGCCTTGCAGGCTGCCATTCAACGGGCAAACCTTGAGACCATCCTGGCCGAATTCGAAAAACTCGAGCTGGTGGACTGGCCAAAGGCCGCCAGCGCCAAATTGCGCCTGTTGCGGGTGTTGTACGAAGACTTCAGCAAGGGGGATCACCCTTTGCAAGAAGACTTTTCCAGCTTCCGCCATGCTGGAGGCGAAGCGCTGGCCGACCATTGCTGCTTTGAAGCACTGCAGGCTGATCGCGCACGGCTAGGCGAATCTCTGGATTGGCGCGAATGGCCTGAAGGGTTGCGCAACCCCCGCTCAAGCGATGTCAGCACCTTTGCCCGTGAGCATGCGGATGAAATCGAGTTTTATGCTTTTGGCCAATGGTTGATTGCTCGAAGCCTTGAGCGGGCGCAAACCGCCGCCAAAGCCGGCGGTATGCGCATTGGTTTGATCGCAGACCTGGCAGTGGGCGCCGACGGTGCCGGTAGCCAGGCATGGAGCCGCCAAGACGAACTGCTGGCTGCAGTCACCGTGGGGGCCCCGCCCGACATCCTCAATAGGTCTGGGCAAAGCTGGGGGATCTCCGCCTTTTCCCCCGATGGTCTGAAGCGCAATGGCTTCCGTGCATTTATCGAAATGCTTAGGGCCAATTTCGCCCATGCGGGGGGCTTACGCATCGACCACGTATTAGGCCTAAACCGCCTATGGGTGATTCCTCAGGGGGAAAAGCCTACCGAAGGCGCGTATTTGCAGTTTCCCTTCGATGACATGCTCCGCCTGCTGGCCCTCGAATCCCACCGCCACTGCGCCATTGTGCTGGGCGAAGACCTGGGCACGGTCCCAGAGGGTTTGCGGGAGAAATTAGCAGCCAAGGACATTCTGGGGATGCGCGTGCTGCTGTTCGAACAAAACGCACCTGGCGATTTCAAGCCGCTGCTGGAGTGGCCAGACAATGCACTCGCTACGACCAGCACCCACGACCTCCCTCCCCTGAAAGGATGGTGGCGTACCAATGAAATCGATTGGGCTCGGCGGCTGGACCTGATTGACGACAAGACTGAACAAGACTGGCGAAAAACGCGAGTAAACGAGAAAGAAGGGTTGCAACGCATCCTCCAGCAAGACCCGCAAAATTTTGTAGACGAAAAACGCGATACAGACCCGGCCGACCAATTAATCGACGCCAGCGTACGGTTTGTAGGGCACACCCGGGCCCCGCTCGTGCTGCTGCCCATTGAGGATGCACTGGGCTTGGTGGAACAGCCGAACCTGCCCGGCACTACAGATGAACATCCTAACTGGCGCCGCCGCATGAACGCAGCTGGCGCTGCCTTGCTGGACCAGCCAGACCCAGCGCGGCGTCTGGAACTGCTTGCCGTAGCCCGCCAACAAGCTCATGAGCGTGACCGATGAAACCATTTACCTCCAGCATTCGGCTTCAGTTCCATAAAGGCTTTACCCTCGACGACGCAGTTCCGCTAGTCCCCTACTTTGAGCGCATGGGCATCAGCCATGTGTATGCCTCGCCTGTACTCAAGGCCCGGGCAGGCTCAATGCATGGCTACGATGTGGTTGACCCTACTCAGATCAACCCTGAACTGGGAGGCGAGCCCGCACTTCGGCGGTTGATCGCAGCGTTGCGCGAACACCAGATGGGGTTTGTACTGGACATTGTGTCCAACCACATGGCGGTAGGCGGCTCAACCAATCCATGGTGGCTGGACCTTCTGGAATGGGGGCGTCGCAGCCCTTACGCCAACTTTTTCGATATACAGTGGAATTCACCTGACCCCCTGCTCGAAGGCCTGCTGCTGATCCCATTCCTGGGAAGCGACTACGGGACAGCGCTGCAACAGGGCGACCTACCCCTGAAGTTCGAGGCTGAAACAGGCAGCTTCTACGTTGAGCACTATGAACACCGCTTCCCCATCAGCCCCCCTGACTACGCCAGCATTCTCAGCATTGCCGTGGACAACCGTCTTGAAGCCTTGGGTGAACGCTTTGGAGAATTGGCCCATGCCAGCGATGCTTATGCTGAGGCCCCGGCGCTGCGGCAAGCACTGGCTGGCGCAGCAGCAGAAGGCTCGGTATTCCGTGCTTTGGAAAACGTACTGAAGCTGTACGATTCGAAAACCCCTGAAGGCTTTGATCGCCTGCATCGCCTACTGGAACGCCAGAGTTACCGGCTGGCCAGTTGGCGCACTGCAGCAGACGATATCAACTGGCGCCGGTTCTTCGATATCAACGAACTGGGTGGGCTGCGTGTTGAGCGCGGCGATGTCTTCGAAGCTACCCATGCCAAGATCTTCCAACTGGTAGCCGAAGGGCTGGTAGACGGTCTGCGCATTGACCATGTGGACGGGCTGGCCAACCCGCGTGCCTATTGCCGCCGCCTGCGCCGCCGTGTTGAACGCCTGATGCCAGCACGGCCTGCGGAGACGCAGCTGGAACATTTCCCAATCTACGTCGAGAAAATCCTGGGCAACGGCGAACAGTTGCACACGGACTGGCAGGTGGATGGCACCACTGGCTATGAGTTCATGAACCAGGTGTCCCTGCTTCAACACGACCCCAAAGGCCAACAGCAGCTAAGTGACCTGTGGGTCCGCCTGAGCGGGCGCACGCCAGACTTTATGGAGGAAGTACGGGCAGGCCGTCGTTTCGTGCTGCATGGCACCTTGGCAGGTGACTTCGCGTCTGTGGCGCAGGCGCTGCTGCGCGTGGCACGTAGCGACCTGATGAGCCGCGACTTTACGCTGGGCAGTATTCGCCGGGCGCTCGAGGCGTTGATTGTTCACTACACGGTTTACCGTACCTACATTACTCCCTGCGGTCGGCCGGCAGAAGACGAACCCTTCTTTGCCAGCGCCGTAGAAGGGGCCCGCGCAGACCTGAGCGAGGGTGAATGGCCGGTACTGGACTTCCTTGTACGTTGGCTGGGTGGCGAACCCTGGCGCAGCCTGCCTTTAGGCCGCAGCCGAGAGGCCCTGAAACAGGCCTGCATCCGGTTCCAGCAGCTCAGCTCGCCCACGGCGGCCAAGGCGATGGAAGATACAGCCTTCTACCGCAGTGCTACCCTACTGTCTCGCAATGATGTGGGCTTCGATCCTGAGGTGTTCAGCGCCCCTGCCCAAGCGTTCCATGAAGCTTGCCAGGCACGCGCTGCGGCATTCCCCCGCAACCTGTTGACCACCGCTACCCATGATCACAAACGCGGCGAAGACACCCGTGCGCGCTTGGCGGTCATCAGTGAGCGGGCAACGTGGTACAGCGCATTGATCACTCACTGGCAAGCCTTGGCCAGCAACCTTCGCGGTGAATATGCAGACGGCCCTGCGCCCTCGGGCGGTGACGAGGCCATGTTGTATCAGGCACTGCTCGGCAGCTGGCCTCTGGACCTGCAGGCTGACGACACGCAAGCCCTTGAAGCTTATGCCGACCGTATGCAGCAATGGCAGCAAAAGGCATTGCGTGAAGCCAAGCTGGTCAGCAGCTGGAGCGCGCCCAATGAAGCTTATGAAAGCGCCTGCCGCTCGTTCCTCCAGGACCTGTTGACCGCTGAACATGCCCTGCCGCTGCGTCAATCCGTTGCGTCAGCTGTAAAGGTGCTTGCACCCGGTGGCGCCTTGAACGGCCTCGTTCAAGCGACACTCAGAGCCACCACACCAGGTATCCCCGATCTCTACCAAGGTACCGATTACTGGGATTTCAGCCTGGTTGACCCGGATAACCGCCGGCCAGTGGACTATGCTGCTCGAAGCGCAGCGCTGAATGCAGAAGTTGAGCCTGCTGCATTGCTGGCCGATTGGCAAAATGGGCACGTGAAGCAAGCGCTTATTGCTGCCTTGCTGCATGCAAGAGCTGCTGAGCCTGCGCTATTCCTGGAGGGAGAATATGTGCCATTGGATGTCACTGGCGAACAGGCCAATCGCATACTCGCGTTCGTGCGCCAGCACCAGGGACGCCACGCCATTGTGATCGTACCGCGCCTGTGCAGCGACTTGCTGGGCGACGGTTTGCTGATTGAAGGTGAAAACTGGGGAGACACGGCTGTGCAGCTTCCCCAACAACTCTCTAAGTTTGAATTTAAGGGACTTTTTTCAACTCAGGCAGTCACATTGGACAAGGACTTGCGGATAAGTACGGCGCTGAAGTCATTCCCCGTCAACCTCTATCTACAAAGTGACTCGTGATCAGGAGCATGGCTATGAGTGTTAGTGATAAACGTGTTGAAGAGTTTGCTTACTACATCTGGGAGTCCGAAGGGCGCCCTGACGGCCATGCCTCACGGCATTGGGAAATGGCACGCAAGTTGGCCGAAGCCGAAGACAAGGCGCCTGCCAAGCTTCCACGCAAAGCCCCTAAAAAGCCCAAGGATGAGGGCGCAGTAGAATCGGCACCTAAAGCGGCCGCCAGTGCAGCCAAGCCTAAGGCCGCTGCGAAGCCTGCGGCCAATAAGGCGGCGGCGAGCAAGCCTGCTGATGCAGCAAAACCTGCCCCAAAAGCCGCCGCCAAAGCGGCGCCCAAGGCAGCCTCCGCCGAGAAGAAACCACGGGCTGCGAAAAAACCCGCGGCCAGTTGAGCAAGACCCGCCCGGCAGGCCACTGCCGGGCGCTACAGCGATAGATTCCAGGCCGCTTCCTGCGGTTATCCGGGCCTTTCGCATGCAGCGGTCAAGCCGCCTCGACATTACCCATTTTTCTAGCGTTCCAAACGTGAAGGACTCCCCATGAGCCGGCAAAACAAATCCGAACCCGCTGAGGCGGCTGCTAACACGCCAGAGTCGCCAATTGATGCCTCGCGCATCCGCGAAGGCCTGCCGTTCCCACTAGGTGCCACCTGGGATGGGTTAGGCGTTAACTTTGCCTTGTTCTCAGCCAACGCTACCAAGGTCGAACTGTGTATCTTCGACTCCACGGGCGAACATGAGGTGGCCAAGATAGAACTGCCTGAGTACACCGACGAGGTGTACCACGGCTACTTGCCTGACGCGCACCCCGGCATGATCTATGGCTACCGCGTCTACGGCCCTTATGACCCCAAGAACGGGCACCGCTTCAACCATAACAAACTGTTGATCGACCCCTATGCCAAGCAACTGGTCGGCGAGCTGAAATGGTCCGAGGCATTGTTCGGCTACACCATCGGCCACCCAGACGATGACCTGAGCTTCGACGAACGCGACAGCGCACCGTTTGTGCCCAAGTGCAAAGTGATCGATCCTGCCTACACCTGGGGCCAGGATCAGCCTGTGCGGGTGCCATGGGACAAGACCGTGTTCTACGAGACCCATGTACGCGGCCTGACCATGCGCCATCCTTCGGTGGCCGAGTCGGTACGAGGTACATTTGCTGGCATGGGTAACCCCGATGTGCTGGATCACCTCAAGAAGCTGGGTGTGACCTCGGTGGAGTTGCTACCGATCCATGGTTTCCTGAACGACCAGCACTTGCTCGAAAAAGGCTTGAACAACTATTGGGGCTACAACTCCATTGCGTTCTTCGCACCACATGCCAAGTACCTGGCCAGCGGCAAGATTGCCGAGTTCAAGGAAATGGTCGCGCACCTGCATGAAGCGGGCTTGGAAGTGATTCTGGACGTGGTCTACAACCACACCGCTGAGGGCAACGAGCGTGGCCCTACCCTGTCCATGCGGGGTATCGACAACGCCTCTTACTATCGCCTGATGCCGGATGACAAGCGTTTCTACATCAACGATTCAGGCACCGGTAACACCCTGGACCTCAGCCATCCTTGCGTTCTGCAGATGGTGACGGATTCGCTGCGCTACTGGGCCAGTGAAATGCACGTCGACGGCTTCCGCTTCGACCTGGCAACCATCCTTGGGCGCTACCACGATGGCTTCAGCGAACGCCACAGCTTCCTGGTGGCCTGCCGCCAGGACCCGGTACTTCGCTCAGTGAAACTGATTGCCGAACCATGGGACTGTGGCCCAGGTGGTTACCAGGTTGGCCACTTTGCCCCAGGCTGGGCCGAATGGAACGACAAGTTCCGCGACACCGTACGTGCGTTCTGGAAAGGCGACGACGGCAAGCTGGCAGACTTTGCCTCCCACATGACCGGTTCCGGCGAACTGTTCAACCACCGTGGCCGCCGCCCCTTCAGCTCTGTGAATTTCATCACCGCCCACGACGGCTTCACGATGAAAGACTTGGTGTCTTACAACGAGAAGCACAACGAGGCCAACGACGAAAACAACCAGGACGGCAGCAGCAACAACATGTCCTGGAACCATGGCGTAGAGGGCGAGACCGATGATCGCGAGATCGTCGAGCTGCGCTTGCGTCAAATGCGTAACTTCTTTGCGACCTTGCTGTTCTCCCAAGGCACACCCATGATCGTGGCGGGCGATGAATTTGCCCGTACCCAAGGCGGCAATAACAATGCGTATTGCCAGGACAGCGAAATCGGCTGGATCAATTGGGACCTGGACGAAGATGGCGCAGCACTGCTCAAGTTCGTTCGCCGTTTGACCAAGTTGCGCGCCACCTACCCCATGCTTCGCCGCAATCGTTTCCTTGTAGGCACCTACAATGAAGAACTGGGTGTGAAGGATGTGACCTGGCTGGACCCTCAGGGCAATGAAATGACCCCGGATCAGTGGGGCGAAGCCCATGGCCGCGCCTTGGGTATGTTGTTGGACGGCCGTGCGCAGCCAACAGGGATTCGTAAACGCGGTGATGACGCCACGCTGTTTATCGTAGTGAACGCTCACCACGATGTGGTCAACTTCAAATTGCCTGAGGTGCCACAGGGCAAGCATTGGAACTGCTTGGTCGATACCAATCGGCCAGACCTGCGCGAGAACGAGCCTATCGACTTCGGCAGCGAGTTCATGGTGACTGGTCGTTCCTTCCTGTTGTTTGAAGCCCACCACGAAAAAGAAGAGTAAGCGACCAAGGCCTGTGAACCTATTGAGTACGTTCGCAGGCCTCGCTTCTGCCCTCTCCTGACCCTCTCTTACCTACCCGGAACTGCCTCCTTAAAGCCTAGTCTTAAGCTGTGACTGTTTTAGTTTTAAGGAGCCACCGTGCACGCTGAACCAGACGAAGGTGCCAGCCACCTGGGTGCGGGCGCAGAGCGCGACCGGGATGTTCATCGTATCCAAGTGCTAACGGTAAACACCCACAAAGGCTTCACTGCGTTTAACCGTCGCTTTATCCTCCCCGAACTTCGCGAAGCGGTACGCAGCACAGGTGCAGACATCGTTTTCCTGCAGGAAGTACTGGGTGGCCATGACCGCCATGCTTCACGGTTTGCCAATTGGCCGCAAATGTCCCAATACGAGTTTCTGGCTGACAGTATGTGGCCCGAATACGCCTATGGCCGTAATGCGGTCTACCCGGACGGCCACCACGGCAATGCGCTGCTGTCCAAGTACCCCATCTTGCACTACCGCAACCTGGATGTGTCCATCACAGGCCCGGAACGCCGAGGCTTCCTTCACTGTGTGCTGCAGGTACCTGGCCATGAAGACGGCGTGCACGCAGTCTGCGTGCACCTCTCATTGATGGAGCACCATCGCCAGCAGCAGTTGCAGCTATTGCGCCAGTTACTGGACGCTATCCCCGCCCATGCCCCTGTGATCATTGCCGGAGATTTCAACGACTGGCAGCTCAAAGGTAATGCCACTCTCAGCCGTTATGGGGACTTGCATGAGGCCTTTGAGCACAACTTAGGCAAGCTACCGAAAACCTACCCAGCGCGCTTCCCACTTTTGAGCCTGGACCGCATCTACCTGCGCAATGCCACCAGTCACGATCCGCGCATTCTAGGCACCAAGCCCTGGACGCACCTGTCCGACCACCTGCCGTTGGCGGTTGAAGTTCACCTTTAATCAAAAAGAACGCCCAGGTTTGTCCGTTACTACAGACAAGCCCTGGGCTTCAAGGGTTATTCTGCCGCCGACCGCGCCAACTTAGAAGCTTGTGGCTGAAGGATGAGTACGCCCAAAGGCGGGAGTTTAAGGCTCAGGGACTGAGATTGGCCATGGCTTTCGATATCCTCTGCCATCACCCCACCGCCATTACCTACATTGGAGCCGCCATAGGTTTCAGCATCACTGTTGAATGCCTCTTCCCATAAGCCAGCCTCGGGTACGCCGATGCGGTAGCCTTCACGCGGCACGGGGGTAAAATTGGCGACCACTAGCAGCGGCTCCCCTTTTCGACTCAGTCGCAGGTAGGCAAATACGCTATTGGCTGTGTCATCGCCAATCACCCATCGGAAGCCTTCTGGCACACAGTCCTGCTCGTGAAGTGCACGCTCCGCACGGTACAAGCGGTTCAGGTCGCTGACCGCCTGCTGCACCCCCCTATGCTCGGAATACTGCGTCAGGTACCAGTCCAACTGGTGATCATGGTTCCACTCGCGGAACTGCCCGAACTCACAGCCCATGAACAATAGCTTCTTGCCAGGATGTGTCCACATGAACGCCAGGTAGGCACGCAGGTTGGCGAACTTCTGCCAGCGATCCCCAGGCATCTTATCAATCAGTGAATGCTTGCCGTGGACCACCTCATCATGAGAGATCGGCAGTACGAACCGCTCTGACCACGCGTATACCAAGCCAAAGCTCAGCTCGCTATGGTGGTGCTGGCGATGAATCGGGTCGTTTTCCATGTAGTGCAGGGTGTCGTGCATCCACCCCATGTTCCACTTGTAGGAGAACCCTAGGCCTCCTTCCTGAGTGGGCGCACTCACACCAGGCCAGGAGGTGGATTCCTCTGCAATGACCATGGCACCAGGCGTTTCGCTGGCAACCACGTCATTGAGGTGTCGCAGAAAATCGATGGCTTCGAGGTTCTCACGGCCGCCGAACCGGTTCGGTACCCATTCATCATGCTTGCGTGAGTAATCCCGATAGAGCATCGAGGCGACAGCATCCACCCGCAGGCCGTCGATGTGGTAGTGCTTGAGCCAGTGAAGGGCCGAAGCAATCATGAACCCGTGTACTTCGGTGCGGCCCAGGTTGTAGATCAGCGTGTTCCAATCCTGATGGAAGCCTTCACGCGGGTCGTCGTACTCATACAGCGCAGTGCCGTCGAAGCGTGCCAAGCCATGTTCGTCGGTAGGGAAATGCGCAGGCACCCAGTCCAGGATCACGCCTATATTGGCCTGGTGGCAGGCATCGACGAAGGCAGCCAACTCGTCAGGTTCGCCATAGCGTGCCGAAGGGGCAAACTGTGACAGCAACTGGTAACCCCACGAGCCACCAAACGGGTGCTCCATGATGGGCATCAACTCGATGTGGGTGAACCCCAACTGCTGCACGTAAGGAATCAGGCGCTCGGCCAGCTCCCCCCAGCGGTATTGGCGGCTGACTTCACCGGCTTCATTGGTTTCCACCATCCAGGACCCGGCATGAAGCTCATAGATGGACAGTGGCTTGTCCAGCCCTGCTTGCGATTGACGGCCGCTCATCCAAGCCTGGTCATTCCATTCATGGCGCAGGCGCGTCGCTACACGCGAACCCGTTGCCGGGGGAAGCTCAGTCCACCGTGCCAGCGGGTCAGCCTTGAGTGGCAGTACGCCGTGCTGGCCTAATACTTCATATTTATAGACTTCGCCTTCACCTAGCGCAGGGATGAAAAGCTCCCATACGCCACTGGGATGACGCTGGCGCATAGGGTGGCGGCGACCGTCCCAACCATTGAAGTGGCCAACTACCGAAACGCGGCGCGCATTAGGTGCCCACACCGAGAACCGTACGCCGTCCACGCCATTTACGCTGATAACTTGCGAGCCCATGGCGTCGCTGAGGTTACGGTGGTTACCTTCAGCAAACAGGTACAGGTCCATCTCACCCAATTGCTCATCAAAGCTATAGGGGTCGTGGCACACTTGCACGCCGGTAGCCCATTGGATCTTCAAGCGATAGCCTTCTTCACCCTGAAGCTGACCTGCGAAGAACCCTGGCACCGAGGCATGCTCTTCCAGCGATGCCCGAGGCGCCTCGTCGTGCTCCCCTACAAGCTCCACACGCATGGCATGGGGCAGGTAGGCGCGTACTACACGGCCGTGGTCGCCCTGCCAGTGGGGGCCCAACACAGCGAAGGGGTCGCGATGCTCCGCGCGTACCAGCGCCTGTATGTCCGCTTCTGGCGGAAATACGCTTAGGCCGTGGCCCTGTCCGTGTTGCGCATTCATGCAGTATCTCCGTTGGTAGCCAGCAGCCCGAACAGGCCGTGCAATGGCACGGCAAGCCAGCTCGGGCGATTCTCGGCTTCGTATGCGATTTCGTAGGCAGCCTTTTCCAGGCTGAACAATTGAAGTGCGGCGCGCTCGCCCTCAGCATGTTGCCAGGCGTGGGCCAGCGAGGCACTTGCAGCGCCATAGGCGTGAACAAAGGCCTGGCAGGCTTCGGTAAGGTAGCGGGCGGCAACACGTTGGCGAGCCTCGGTAGCTTCGCTTGAGCTGTCCACAGCCTGTGCGCTACGCACCGCCATGGCAGCAGCGTAGTCAAACGAACGCAACACGCCGCTGACGTCTTTGTAGGGGCTGTACTTGCCACGGCGCTCTTCAAGCGGCCGGGCAGGCTCGCCTTCGAAGTCGATCAGGTAGGCATCCCCCTGTACGACCAATACCTGGCCCAGGTGAAGGTCGCCATGCACACGCATTACCAAGCCGCCGACAGCGCGCTGGGCAAGGCTATCCACTTGCGCAAGCAGCGCATCCCGGCGGCCCAGTAACTCGTCCACTTTAGGTAAGGCGTCATCCGTGAAGCTGTCCTTGTGCTGTTCTAACAGGTACAACGCGCGTTCGACCTGTGCCTTGATGCTTTTGCTCCATGCTGCTGCATCTTTTTCATCACTGGGCCTGGCAGCGAAGTCTGGGTTATCTGTATTACCGGCCAACGCTACATGCATCTCGCCCAAGCGCTGCCCCAACATGGCTGAAAAGGCTTTCAGTTCTTCCAAAGCGTTGTAATGCTGCGCCTGCTCCGAACGAGTAGCATCCAGTTCGTCTCGTACTGCACGCTCCAGGTTGTTTTGAGTCCACTCCCAGGCGTCGCCCTGATTGTTCAGGTAGCCCTGCGCGATCATGAGCAAGTGCGGTGTACCGGTGTCGTCCTTGCGAACCACCGAGCCCATCAAGGGCGAGATGTTCTGGTAACCGGCAGCGGTAAGGAAGGCGCCCATCTCCAGCTCTGGGTGAATGCCCCCACTCACTTTACGAATCATTTTAAGCACGACCCTGCCGTCGATTACCACCGAGCTATTGGACTGCTCTGCCGACAAATAGCGAATCGCTGGCTCTTCAGGAAGCGCCAGGGCGTCCATGTGCGCTGTATGCGTGAAGTGCAGGTCACCTTCGCCACATGGCAATACAGTATCCGCGCTCAAGGCTTTGACCACCGCTCGGATGAAGCTCTCCAGCACGAAAGCATCGGTTAAAAGCCCGACGCGGTTGTTGCGGCGCAGGCGCGACAGGGCCAGTTGTTGAGGCAACGCACTGGAGGCTTGCTCTTCAGGGAGGAACCCGAACGGGAACTGATAACGGCTGACGTTACCTTCGCTGGTGACCTCAATCTCGCTGAACAACACAGGGTTGGGCAAGGCGCTGAAACGTACGCCGTAGGCCAGGCGAACACTGTCTATGGCGCTGCCCTTGCCAGCGAACCAGCGGCGTTTCGGCAAGTATTGAACCAAGGTGCTCTGTTCAAGGGTGTGCCGCGCCTGCTCTTCCAGCAGTTCATCCATTCGTTTTTTCAGTACCAGGGTTTCAAAATCGGGCATAGGTTGTGCAGCCTCCACGTGCCAGCTGGGCATCTGATTTTCAGGTGCCAGCAGGAACCAGTAAAATGCATAGGGTGGCAAGGTCAGCAGGAACGGCAATTGCCCAATAGGTGGAAACGCGCTACCACCTAGCATCTCCACTGGTACCATGCCTGCATATTGCGACAGGTCTAGCTCTGCAGCTTGGGCGGCACGTGACACGTTGGCTACGCACAACACCTGTTCAGCCTTCCCGTTGCCATCGGTGTATTCGCGCAAGTACGCCAGAATACGGCGATTGCTAGGGGTAAGCATTTTCAAACTGCCGCGGCCAAAGGCTTGCTGCTGCTTGCGCACGGCCAGCAGCCTGCGGGTGAAATTAAGCAGTGAATGTGGGTCGCTGGCCTGAGTTTCCACGTTCACGGCCTGGTACCCATACAGCGGGTCCTGGATGGGCGGGAGCACTAGGCTGGCAGGGTTGGCGCGTGAGAAACCACCGTTGCGATCCACAGACCACTGCATCGGCGTGCGCACGCCGTCACGATCGCCTAGGTAAATATTATCGCCCATGCCGATTTCATCCCCGTAATACAGGGTAGGTGTGCCTGGCATGGACAGAAGCAAGCTGTTCAGCAGTTCGATGCGGCGGCGGTCTCTCTCCAGGAGGGGTGCCAGGCGCCGGCGAATACCCAGGTTGATACGGGCGCGCCGGTCTGCAGCGTAGTGGTTCCAGAGATAATCACGCTCACGGTCAGTCACCATTTCCAAGGTGAGTTCATCGTGATTGCGCAGGAAGATCGCCCATTGGCAGTTGGGTGGGATGTCCGGCGTCTGGCGCAAGATGTCCGTAATGGGGAAGCGGTCTTCCTGAGCCAGTGCCATGTACATACGTGGCATCAGTGGGAAGTGGAAGGCCATATGGCATTCGTCGCCGTGGTCACCCTTGCGATCGCCAAAGTAGAGCTGGGTGTCCTCCGGCCACTGGTTGGCTTCGGCTAGCAACATGCGGTCAGGGTAATTGGCATCGATCTCGGCCCGGATAGCCTTGAGCACGTTATGGGTTTCGGGCAGGTTCTCGTTATTGGTGCCATCGCGTTCAATCAGGTAGGGAATGGCATCCAGGCGCAGCCCGTCTATGCCCATGTCCAGCCAGTAACGCATCACATCGAGCACCGCTTTCATCACCTGCGGGTTGTCGAAATTGAGATCCGGCTGGTGGGAATAAAACCGGTGCCAGAAGTACTGCCCTGCCACGGGGTCCCAGGTCCAATTGGATTTTTCCGTATCCAGGAAGATGATTCGGGTCTGGTCGTAACGGGTATCGTCATCAGACCACACGTAGAAGTCACGCGCACGGGACCCCTTCTTCGCCTTGCGCGCCCGCTGGAACCAGGGGTGCTGGTCTGACGTGTGGTTGATGACCAACTCGGTGATGATCCGCAAGCCTCGCCGGTGCGCTTCGGCAATAAACCGGCGTACGTCCGCCATGGTGCCGTAGTCGGGGTGCACGGCCTTGTATTCGGAAATGTCGTACCCATCGTCTCGCCGGGGTGAAGGGTAGAACGGCAGCAGCCAGATGGTGTTCACGCCCAGTTCGGCAATATAGTCGAGCTTGGCGATCAGGCCAGGAAAGTCCCCTATGCCGTCATTATTGGAATCGTGAAACGACTTCACGTGGACCTGGTAGATAACCGCATCTTTGTACCACAGCGGGTCGTTCAGGAACGCTTCGGGTGCTTTCTTGGCCATTTATGCGTACCTGTCAGACAGAAATCTTTTCCAGGCGCCAGATGCCGAAGGGCATGTGCGGCTCCAGGCGGGTCCATTGGGTTTTGCCGTGCCAGGTCCAGCGGTGGCCGGTCATCAGGTCTTCACCGTTGACCGTCGCATGGTCGTCTAGCCCAAGCTCCCACAACGGCAGCTCGAATTGAGCCTCTTGTGTGTTATAGGGGTCGAGGTTGATCGCCACCAGAATGAAGTTCTCGTTGTCGGGGGTGCGCTTGCCGAAATACAGAATGTTGTCATTGAACGCGTTGTAGAACGACGTACCCAGGTGCGTCTGAAGCGCCGGGTTCTGACGGCGAATACGGTTGAGCTGGGCAATCTCGGCAATGATGTTGCCTGGCTGGGTGAAGTCGCGCACTCGAATCTCGTATTTTTCCGAATCCAGGTATTCCTCTTTTCCTGGAATAGGCGCGGCTTCGCAGATCTCAAAGCCGGAGTACATGCCCCACAGCCCTGAGCCCATGGTGGCCAACGCGGCGCGAATCAAGAACCCTGGGCGACCGCTTTCGTGAAGGAACGTTGGGTTGATGTCTGGCGTGTTCACAAAGAAATTGGGGCGGTAGCACAGCGACCATGGCGGTTGGTTGAGCTCTGTGAAGTACTGCTGCAGCTCGGCCTTGGTGTTGCGCCAGGTGAAGTAGGTGTAGCTCTGGCTATAGCCCACTTTACCTAGGCGCGCCATCATCGCAGGCTTGGTAAAGGCTTCCGCCAGGAACATGACGTCTGGATCGCGGCTGCGGATTTCCTCGATCATCCATTGCCAGAACGGCAGGGGCTTAGTATGAGGGTTGTCCACTCGGAAGATCTTGACCCCCTCCTGCACCCAGCCCCAGATCACTTCGCAGAGTTCCTGCCACAGAGCCGGCACTGCGTCCTTGGCATAAAAGTCGACGTTAACGATGTCCTGGTACTTTTTCGGGGGGTTTTCCGCGTAGCGGATGGTGCCGTCAGGGCGCCACGAGAACCACCCGGGATGCTGCTGCAGCCAGGGGTGATCCTGGGAGCATTGAATGGCAAAGTCCAAGGCGATTTCAAGGCCGTGGTCTGCCGCCGCTTTTACCAGGTGGCGGAAATCCTCACGGGTACCCAGTTGCGGATGAATCGCTTCATGGCCGCCGTCAGGGCTGCCGATGGCATACGGGCTACCTACGTCATCCGGGCCGGCGTTCAACGAGTTGTTACGGCCTTTACGGTGCGCACGGCCAATGGGATGTATGGGCGTGAAGTACAGCACATCGAAGCCCATGTCGCGCACCATGGGCAGGCGGCTGTGGACGTCATTGAACGTGCCATGGCGGGTAGGGTCGTTCGTGATGGAGCGTGGGAACAGTTCATACCAACTGGCAAATTCTGCGAGCTTGCGCTCCACCTCCACAGGGTATTCAGGGCTGCGACTCAGGAAAGGCTGGCTGTCGGCCTCGCTCATGGCGTGTGCAGTAGCCGGCTCCAGCATAAGGCTCACGCGCTGGTCCAGGTCCAGTTGACCAAAGCGGTCATGCACTGCCTGCAAACGGTTGCGTACTTCACCCTCGCTGCGGGAAATGGCCTCGGCCACATGAAGGCGGCCCTCTTCGAGTTCCAGTTCCACGTTTACGCCCGCACCGTACTTTTTTTCCAGCTCGTAGCGGTAGGTGGCGAAGTCGTCGCGCCAGGCCTCGATCATAAAACTGTGTCGCGCCACTTCATCAAAACTGAGCTGAGCTTGCCAACTGTCATTGCCCAGGTCTTTCATCGGCGTGCCATGCCACTGGTCGCTGCCTAGCTTATGCCAGCGCAGCCGCACAGCCAGCTTGTCATGCCCATCGGTAAATACTTTGGCGTCTACGGTATGCACACGGCCTGGCAGGGACTTGACCGGCCAGGCACCCCCATCCAGTACCGGGCTCACATCTTCGATGGCGATACGCGGTATGGCCACGGCCTGTGAAACACTCAAACGGTGTTCTGCAGGCTCGCCATGGGGGGCCCCTTGGCCGGTTTCAAAGGTTTGTTCCACCGTCATCGCGTGTTTGCTCCATTTAACCTGTGGGCGTCTTTTGTACTGATGACCATTGCCGAAGCGGCCGGCCGTGACCTTTGAATTCGGAGGGCTACCCTAGGTTGAAAGTTCAAGCGCTGTTCATCCCTCATCTGCCGTAGGGTGGTTAAGCCATATAGGCTAAGCTGGGAGTTGGATACGTATGACCTAATGAAGAGGCGCTCAAAATGTCCCTGCCCTTGCCTGAACCGCTGGATATACCAGACCCTAATATCGATGAGCCGCCGCTTCCTTCAGGCGAGCCTGTAGGCGACCCCGATACGCCTGCGGGAAGCCCGCCCATGGGCGATCCGCCGTCAAAGGTTCCCTTTGAGCAGACTTGAGGCCTGACACCGTGACAGGGGCCGAACGAAAGGAATAGGATCCGGTCTGAAACAGGTGGCTAGCCCGGGCGCAAAAACGCAGGCCTGTGCTGCACGGATGCCCGTTGAAGCGCGCTGGGGTGCCTGTCAGGATGCCCCCATCCCAGCACTCAGTATCTCGGCGGGCTTGCCCCCAAACAACAAGCAGGGACTTTGCGAATGTCTGCACAGGCTGTTTACGCTCAAGGCCAGGAGGCCGTTACGGGTAGCCCATCGGTTTTGAGCGAGGTGCGCAACCACGTTGGCTACCTCACGTTAAACCGCCCTTCTGGCGTCAACGCACTCACGCTGGACATGGTACGCGTGCTGAGCAAGCGCCTGGCGGAGTGGGCCGAGGATGCAAGTGTGTATGTGGTAGTGCTGCGTGGCGCCGGGGAGAAAGGCTTCTGCGCCGGTGGTGATGTGCGCGCATTGTGTGAGAGCTATCAACGGCACGATACAGCGCACCAGGCCTTCTTCGTCGAGGAGTATCAGCTGGACCTGGCCTTGCACCAATATCGCAAGCCAGTGGTAGCCTTGATGGACGGTTTCACCCTGGGCGGCGGAATGGGCCTGGCCCAAGCGGCAGAGCTTCGGATCGTCACTGAACGCAGCCGCCTGGGCATGCCGGAAACGGCTATCGGCTTCTTTCCGGACGTAGGCGCCAGCTATTTCCTGTCTCGGCTGCCAGGCGCCATTGGGTTGTATCTCGGTATCACTGGAGCACGCATACAGGCCGCCGATGCGCTGTACTGCGGGCTAGCAGACTTTTTTGTGGAACACGACCGGCTGGAGCAATTCGAACAAAGGCTGGACCAGGTGCAATGGTCTGCCATGCCCCTCAGAGATGTGCAAAACATCCTGGCCAAGCTGGGGCTGCAGGTGCTGCCCAACCCCTCATTGGACCGTCTGCGCCCGGCCATCGATCACTTCTTCAACCAGCCTGAGGTGCCCAGCATCATTGAGCAACTCCAGCAGGTGAATGTGGCGGATAGCCGAGAATGGGCACTGCGCACGGCCGATGAAATGGCACAGCGGTCCCCACTGGCTATGGCAGTGACTCGAGAAATGCTGGTTTTCGGGCGGCAACTGAGCCTGGAAAGCTGCTTTGCCATGGAGCTTCACCTGGCAGCGCAATGGTTCGAGCGCGGTGACCTGCTCGAAGGCGTTCGCGCCCTGCTGATCGACAAGGATAAACGGCCAAGCTGGAAGCCTGCGCCGGGGCAACGACAACTACAAGAATTATTCGAAGGCCTCTGATTTCTGCTTCACCCTGCCGGGTGACAGGGACGGCCGGCCGATCAGGGAGTTCGCATGCAAGACCTAGAGTTGAGTGAAGAGCAGATCATGTTCCGCGACATGGCGCGGCAGTTTGCGCAGGGCCAAGTGGCGCCTAACGCCCAGGCCTGGGAAAAAGCGGGATGGATCGATGATCAGGTCGTAGCCCACATGGGCGAGCTGGGCCTGCTGGGGATGGTGGTACCCGAACAGTGGGGAGGCAGCTACCTGGACTACGTCGCCTACGCCCTGGCTGTAGAAGAAATTTCTGCAGGAGACGCTGCCCTTGGCGCGCTGATGAGCGTTCACAACTCTGTGGGCTGTGGCCCCTTGTTGGCGTTCGGCACTCAGGCCCAGCAGGACATGTGGCTACCTCGTCTGGCCAGCGGTAAAGCCATTGGCTGTTTTTGCCTGACCGAGCCTCATGCGGGTTCTGAAGCCCATAACTTGCGCACCCGTGCTACCCGCCAGGGCGACAGCTGGGTGCTCAATGGCGCCAAGCAATTTGTCACCAATGGCCGACGCGCTGAACTGGCCATTGTTTTCGCGGTAACTGACCCTGCTGCGGGCAAAAAGGGCCTGTCGGCCTTCCTGGTACCCACCCATACGCCGGGGTTCATCGTTGACCGTACCGAGCACAAGTTAGGCATCAAAGCTTCAGATACGTGTGCCATTACACTCAGCGACTGCCAGGTACCTGCAGCCAACCTGTTGGGTGAGGAAGGCAAAGGCTTGAACATTGCCCTCTCCAATCTCGAAGGGGGGCGCATCGGTATTGCGGCGCAAGCCATAGGCGTGGCCCGTGCGGCCTTGGACGCGGCGCTGTCTTATGGCCGCGACCGCGTGCAATTCGGGGCCGCCATCACAGCCCATCAAAGCGTCGCCAACCTGCTGGCGGATATGCATACCCGCCTCAACGCGGCACGCCTGCTTACGCTTCACGCCGCTCGCCTGCGCACCGCAGGCCGCCCCTGCCTGTCAGAGGCCTCTCAGGCCAAACTGTTCGCGTCAGAAATGGCCGAATGGGTATGCTCGAAGGCCATCCAGATTCACGGCGGCTATGGCTACCTGGAAGACTACCCGGTCGAAAAATATTATCGCGACGCGCGTATTACCCAAATCTACGAAGGCACCAGCGAAATCCAGCGCATGGTCATTGCTAGGGAACTGATCAGGAACGGCCTTTGAGATACCCCGCCTCCCCATCAGGTGCCGTGCTTTGGCTGACGGGGCTACCAGGCGCCTGGCACAGGCCGTTGCGGGCCGTTTGGGCGAGGTTGGCTGCGCCTGCTACCACTTGGAGGGCGATCATCTGCAATGTGGCCTGAATACGGGCCACGCTGCAGTCCTGCTGACCGACGCTGGGCTGCTGTGCATCGTGTCAGGGGGTTCATTCGACCAGGCGTTACAACTCAGCCCTGGCCACATCAAGGCGTCTGCCAGCCTGGCTTTGAGCATGGCTGAGCCTGATCAACGCCAGTCATCGAATACCCAGTTCTGGGGCTGATCATAGTCACCGGTTCCCCGATGCAAGGTGATGCCCAGAATACGTACCGCAAAGCCTGCGTTCAGCAGTTGCTGATACGCCTGGCGCCTCCCCGTGTTCACCCCTAGCATGAGCGATCGCTGGCCCTGTGCCACAGCCAGGTTATCGCAGGCCGCCAGCAGGCGGCTCATACGCGCCGGCGCCTCCTCTCCTCCACGTATCGCTGCAAACTTCACATAGCACACGCCTTCACCGGCTTCACTGCGGGGCCCGAAATGGCAGGCTGCAAACGCCTCCAGCTCACCGGTCACCGTACGCAACAACAGGTTTGCACCCAGTTTCAAAGCTTCTACGGCTTGCAGCTCGCCTCTTACGTCCAGGCCCTGGGCGATACCATGGGTTAACGCCGCACAGTCATCAAAGTCAGCGAGGCTGAGGGCAGCTACCGTGGGCAGAGGTGCGCCTAGCGTTCCCACTGCTTCACACTCCATTACCGCCGTCAGCGCCTGGGGCCAAAAGCCGAACCCTTGATACAGCCCTAAATGGCGAGGGCTGTCCGGGAATGTGAATAAGCCGGCATGGCTGACCTGCCAGGTGTCCAATTGCTTGTCGACGGCAGCCATCAATGCTTTGGCCAGTTTGCGGTCCCAGTACTTAGGCAATACGGCAACAGGCCCTACCACCGCATGGTTGCCCCATCGGGCTACCCCGGCTACACCGGCGATTACGCCATCCTGTTCGATCTTGAACCACGCGGTATGCGGCGCGCGCCATCGGCCTTCCACATAGTCCCGGTCATTCCAGAACTCCCCCGGCGAAGCAACGCCCATAAAGGCAGCAAAAGCCTGGCGCACCACGTCGCGCGCGGCGGGCAAATCGGCTTCGAGCAACGGCTGAACGTGCCTATCAGGCATGGGAACCTCAGGAATAATGACGAACCGGAACCATACCTGGGTCTGTGGCAGGAAGAAACGCTTGGCGGACCGCCCAATTGCAATGCGTATTGACGTTAGAAGAAATCCTGACTACTGGACCGAACCTTTTTCTTCGCCGCGGCTCTACCCTACTCATCATTAGGGAGGTGGCACATGGCCGCGGTCCAATTGAGCATCGCCACGTTCGACATCGCCATGGACGCGATCACCGCTTGGGAGACCCATTGGTCTCTGCGTGACGACCGCCTCACCTGCCGCCACTGTGGTTCTAGCCAAGGCCGGTGGCAAAGCCGCCAACCCTTCCAGCATCGCCGTAGCTGTGACAGCGCGCCCTTTGCAGAGCCCATGCCGTGGGTGGCTGTTCCTGGCTGGAAAGGCTAAACCAGACTAGGCGATTGGCAACTCCTGCAGCCATAACTGGTTTTTCCCACTGTGCTTGGCCTTGTACAAGGCCTGGTCCGAGGCCCGTATCCAGTCCTGCTCCGAGGTGTACTTAGGCGAATAGGGGACTAACCCAATGCTAAGTGTGGCCTGAGCCACCGGCGGTGCACCGTCTGTCCACTCGTTGAAACGCGCCCGAATCTCATTGAGCTGGTCATAGGCTTGGCTGACCGTGACATCGAACAGCAGCACGCAGAACTCATCGCCGCCATAACGCCCCGGTATCGCGCCAGGCCCGAACCCCTCGCGCAACAGGCATGCCAGGCGTGCGATGATCGCATCCCCTACCAAGTGGCCATGGGTATCATTGATAGACTTGAAATCGTCGATGTCCAACAGCGCCAGAATCGCCACGCGCTGGTGCGTGCGGCACTCCTGAAACGTCTTGCGTAAATGTTCCATCCAGGCTGTGTGGTTCAACAGGCTGGTCATGCCATCCAGCGTGCTGATGATCTTGAAGGCTTTCTTGTGCACGGCCAGTTGCACGGCCAGCCGGTAGCTGGCGCCCCCTACAGCCAGGGGGTACACCAGCAGCATGGGCAAACAGGCAAGCATTTGCACGCGCGAAGTGTCCGGCACGATCTCAAACCCAGTGAGGGTTAACGCGCCAAATGCGCCTGCTGCCTGCAGCGCCAGGGTCCGGCGCAGCAAGGCCCACCCGCCTGCGGCGATCGCATTCATGGCGACCATAGCCAGCAACAACACCGAAGGTAAAAAGTTGAGCGCCATCTGGCCTACCCACAGGCCGGCAAACAAAGCATCGATCAGTAAGTTACGGCGCTCCGAAATGAAGGACTCAGCACTGCGCCGCGAAATCCGGTACGCCAGGGTTGGCCACACCAGCCCGTTAAACAGCATCAGCGCCCAAATCAGGGGATGGGCGCCGCCTTGGGTGGCAGTCACGGTGCTCACAAACACCAGGCTGAGGGCGCAGCCCAAGGCACGTGGGCCATAAATTCGACGGGCAAAACCACGGCCCAATTCACGACGGCTGCTTCGCATTACCTGACCTTTCCCCTTCGCCAGATGATCAGCCGCGGCGTTTATACCCGCTGGCAGGCAAGCCCGGATGCTTGCGGGGTGCGATCATGTCACCTTGATATCGACGCCACAATATTCCTGGATCACACTTCGTCGGCCCCAAACCCGATTTGCCAGGCTCCAGGGAGCGGCAGGGCACCTTGCTCTATTGCTGTGCACGGCGGTAACAATATAGCGATGCCTGTGTCGAAACGGTGCGCTTAACGCGCCCTTATATCGCTCCAAAAGGCCTTTACAGGCTTGCAGGCTTTTGAACAACGAAGCTTTGTGGCATTAGCCAAGAAGTTGGCCCCAACCTTGCCTTATGGTTGTACATACAAGGATATACATTACACATCGTTGCGCCGTCAGCTGTCGCGCTACCTCCCTACTACACAGGATATGGACAATGGGACACCACCATAAATACTGGGCTGCAACGCTACTGGTAGGCACTCTGCTAAGCGCTACCGCGGTCCATGCCAAAGACTGGAGCGCCGTGAATATTGCTACCGAGGGCAGTTATGAACCCTGGAACCTCACCTTGCCAGGGGGACAAATCGGCGGCTTCGAACCCGAGCTTATGGACGTGCTGTGCCAGCGCATGAAGCTGCAATGCACGATCAAGGTACAGAATTGGGACGGCATGATCGCCAGCCTCAATGCGGGCAAGTTCGATGTGCTGATGGACGCCATCGTGATTACTGATGAACGCAAGCAGGTCATGGCCTTCTCGGTACCCTATGCACGTACGCCGGCCAGCTTTGCGGCCATGGACGCCAAACTGTTACCCGGGGCAACCGGCCAGGCTAATACCCTTACCTTGAACAATGACCCGGCGCAGATCAAACCCGCCGTGGAAGCGCTGCGTAAGGCTTTGGACGGCAAAACCATCGGCATCGCTTCAGGCACGGTGTACACCCCGTTTATCGATGAATACTTCAAAGACGTTGCCACCGTACGCGAGTACAGCACCTCGGCCGATGCGATCCTGGACCTGAGCGCTGGCCGCATTGACGCCGTGTTCGATGATGTGACGTTCCTCAACGCAACCATGGCAAAACCTGACAGCCAGGGCCTGGTGTACACCGGCCCGGAGATTGCCGGGCCTATCTGGGGTGAGGGTGAAGCACTGGGCTTCCGCCAGGCGGACGCAGACCTCAAGGCTCGCTTCGATGCGGCCCTCAAGGAGGCCATTGCCGACGGCACCGTCAAGCGTTTGAGCGAAAAGTGGTTCAAGGTTGATCTCACCCCTTGAGCGCCTGCAACACGTCAATTGAACGGTAGTACTGCACCCGCCTTTGCGGCGTCCCTTAAGGCTGACGCAAGGCGCTGCTGAACTTAAAGCTTGTTGCTTGTTGATTGCCGCTCAGCACGCGAAGCCAAAGAAGAAGGAAACCTATATGCCGCTTGTAGAACTGCTGGGGTTCACCGACCACGGCTGGGGCTTCACCCTGCTCCAGGCGGCAGGCATGACGCTTGTACTGACCGCCGCAGCGCTGCTGGTGGGCGCGGTGGTAGGCGGGCTCGTCGCCACAGCAAAACTGTCTTCCCTGCGTAGCCTGCGTTGGTTGGGCGAGCTGTATTCGCTGCTGTTTCGTGGCATTCCGGAGCTGCTGGTGATCTACCTGTTTTACTTCGGGGGCGCCAGCGTTGTATCGGCCGTAGCGCACTGGTTTGGCGCAAGTGGCTATATCGATGTGCCGCCCTTTGCCGTGGGTGCGCTGGCAGTGGGGCTGATTTCCGGCTCCTACCAGGCGGAGGTGTACCGTGGGGCGTACTTGGCTGTACCTAAAGGCGAACTGGAAGCCGCCGCCGCCATTGGCATGTCCCCCGCACTGCGCCTGCGTCGGGTACTGATTCCACAGATCCTGCGCATTGCCTTGCCTGGGCTGGGCAACGTCTGGCAGATGAGCCTGAAGGACTCGGCACTTATTTCGGTGATTGGGCTGGTGGAGTTGATGCGGGCCAGTCAGGTGGCGGCAGGGTCCACACGGCACTATTTCACGTTCTACATCGTAGGTGGGCTGGGCTATCTGGTGCTCACCTGGCTGAGCGGGCGGATATTTGCCGTTGCTGAAGCTCGCGTACGGCGCACCCGCCGTGCCAACCCACTGCATGGCTGAAGGCCCGCTCATGATTGATTTCGACTTCCTTGCTACGACGTTCCTCAAACTGTCAGCTGCCGTACCCACCACGCTAGGGCTGTTTTTTGCCTCGCTTGCGCTGGGCCTATGCCTGTCGCTGATCGTTGTAGCACTACGGGTTAGCCGTTACCCCTGGCTCAGTTATCCGGCGCGAGGTTATATCGCGCTGTTTCGCGGCACGCCTTTGCTTGTGCAGATGTTTCTTATCTATTACGGCCTCGGCCAGTTTCCCGCCGTAAGGGAAAGCGTTGCCTGGGTTGTGCTGCGCTCGCCCTATGCATGTGCAGTCTTGTCGCTGGCCTTGTGCACGGCCGGTTACACCGCCGAAATCATTCGCGGCGGTTTGCTCAGCGTGCCCCAAGGGCAAGTGGAAGCGGGCTTGGCGGTAGGCTTCTCTCGCTGGCAATTGCTGCGCCGGATCATTGGGCCGATCACCTTGCGCCAGGCACTGCCAGCCTACTCCACCGAAGCCGTTCTGCTGGTGAAATCTACCGCACTGGCGAGCCTGGTCACGGTATGGGATGTGACCGGGGTAGCCCAGCAGATCATTCAACGTAGTTATCGCACCTTGGAAGTGTTTGCCTGTGCGGCGCTCATTTACCTGGTGATCAATTTCCTGGTGGTACGTGCGGTGTCCTGGCTGGAGCGTCGCCTGGCGATACCGGCACGCCCCTTGAACACACCTGCCCCTACCTCACCTGCTCGCCCCCTTTCTACCGATGCCTGATGCCGCCGGAGGCTTCTATGACCCAGCCTGCCCTCGCTACCCTTGAAGTGGCCAATATTCAAAAGTCATTCGGCAACGCCCATGTACTTAAGGGCATTTCGCTGACCGCGCACAAAGGTGACGTCATTTCACTGCTGGGTGCCAGTGGCTCAGGCAAAAGTACCTTCCTGCGCTGTATCAACCTGCTGGAAACGCCGGACGATGGCAGCATCCGGGTAGCAGGTGAACAGATTGCCCTCAAGCGCCGGGGGCAGTGCCTTGTGGCCAGCCAACCACGCCAGGTGGAACGGCTACGTGCGCAACTGGGCATGGTGTTCCAGAGCTTCAACCTGTGGTCACACATGACTGTGCTGGAAAATGTCATGGAAGGCCCCCTGCGAGTGCTCAAGCGGCCACGTAATGAATGCCTGGACGACGCTGAACGCCTGCTGCACCGGGTGGGCCTGTACGACCGGCGGGGCTACTACCCTGTGCATTTGAGTGGCGGTCAGCAGCAACGCGTGGCCATTGCCCGCGCACTGGCCATGGACCCGCAGGTGATGCTGTTCGACGAGCCTACGTCCGCGCTGGACCCTGAACTGGTAGGCGAGGTGCTTCGGGTAATGCGGTCCCTCGCCGAAGAAGGACGCACCATGCTGGTGGTTACCCACGAAATGGGCTTTGCCCGGCATGTGGCCAACCGTGTGGTATTTATGCACCAGGGCGTAATAGATGCTCAAGGCACGCCCACTGAAGTCTTTGACGGACTGCCCAGTGAGCGCCTGCGTCAATTCATGGCCAGCCACCAGCAGCGGAGCGTGCAATGAACGGGACTCGGCCACTACCTTCGGCAGGCCCGGCCTGCTTGCCCCCTCAGGCGCCACTGGAGCCTGTGGTGGTCATCGATGCTCGACCCCTTGATTATCGCCAGGTGGTCATGGTCGCCCGTGGCCGTGCACGGCTGGAACTGTCCGCCGTCGCCTGGGCTCGGGTGGATAATGCCCGCGCTATTGTCGAGCGTATCGTAGAGCAAGGTGAACGGGCCTACGGCATCAGCACGGGGCTAGGGGCGCTGTGCAACCTCACACTGGACCGCACGGAGCTGGCACGCCTTTCACGCAATACCGTGCTCAGCCATGCCTGTGGCGTTGGCCCCGTTCTGGCTGAAGAGCAGACGCGCGCGATCCTGTGTGCCGCTGTCAACAACTATGCCCATGGGTATTCAGGTATCCAGCGGCCTGTGGTCGAGGGGCTGCTAGCCCTGCTCAACAAAGGCATTACGCCCTGCGTACCCGCCCAGGGTTCGGTAGGCTACCTCACCCATATGGCCCATATAGGCATTGCTTTGCTAGGCATTGGCGAGGTGTTCTGGCAAGGCAGCCAAGTACCTGCCGCACTGGCACTGAGCAAGGCAGGCCTCACGCCTCTTCAGTTGGCGGCAAAAGATGGCCTTAGCCTGGTCAACGGCACGCCTTGCATGACTGGCCTGGCCTGCCTTGCATTAGCGGATGCTTATGTACTTGCCGACTGGGCCGATGTGATAGGCGCTATGAGTTTCGAGGCGCTGCGAGGGCAAACCGACGCGTTTGACGAGGCGGTGCTGGCGCTCAAGCCCCACCCGGGCATTGCCCAGGTGGGCGCCAACTTACGCGCCTTGCTGGCAGGCAGTGAAGTACTGGCTACCAGCCAGGGGCTACGCACCCAGGACGCCTTGAGCATTCGGGCCATCCCTCAGGTACATGGGGCCTGCCGCGATCAGCTGGCTCACGCGCAGGCTCAGATCGACCGGGAACTGGCCGCCGCTACCGATAACCCCATGGTACTGGGTACACCCGAAGCGTACAGGGTGTTGTCCCATGCCCACCCCCACGGCGAATCCATTGCCATGGCAGCAGACCTGATGAGTGTGGCAATAGCGGAGTTGGCAGGTGTAGCGGAGCGTCGGCTGGATCGCCTTATCAACCCGCTGGTGAGTGGGCTGCCTGCGTTTCTGGTGACAAAGCCGGGGGTGAACTCCGGCATGATGATCGCGCAGTACGTGGCAGCCGCCCTTGTGGGCGAAAACCGGCAGTTGGCACAGCCGGCGGTGATCGATAACTTTGTTACTTCCGCATTGCAAGAAGATCACCTCAGCCTGGGTACCGGCGCCGCATTGAAACTGCTGAAAGTCGTGCACAACACCCGTCAGGTGCTGGCCATCGAGTACCTGCTGGCCGCTCAGGCCTTCGAGTTCCTCAAAGGCCAACGCTTCGGTGTAGGGACGGGTTACGCCTGGCAGTGGCTGCGCGAGGTAGTGCCACCTTATGACGAAGATCGCTGGCTGGCACCTGATATTGCCGCGGCCAGCAAGTTGTTGCAGAAGGCGCCGGCGTTTTCACGCCTCTGAAACGCCTTCCCTTATACCTTGTGCACCTTGGCCGATGAAATACCCTGAACCCGCTGCGCTTGTGCAACTCTTATACAAGACGCCGGGACAGGGACACATGCTTCATGACTACAGCAGCCGCCTCTGGCGACATGGATATTCACCAGCAGCTTCGCGACCTGATTGAAGCGGGCAAGGACAGGTTGCCCCTGCCGGGCGCGGGGCACACCCTCGCACGCTGGCAGGCACTGGCTGAAGTGGCTTCGTGGGACCTGTCCCTGGTGAAGCTCTTCGAAGGCCACACCGATGCCTTGGCCATTCTTGCTGAGCTTGCACCGGCTTATGAACCCGATAATGCCTTATGGGGCGTCTGGGCTGCCGAGCTGCCTGATGCCAAAGTGGTCGCCGAACCTTTGGGTAACGGCACACTGCGCTTGAACGGCATCAAAGGATGGTGCTCCGGGGCGGCGTGTGTAGACCGTGCACTGATCACAGTCGCCACCGCTCAGGGAGCACCTTTTCTCGCCGCAGTAACACTTCGCCAACCCACTGTCACCCTTCAGGGAGGCCATTGGGCAGCAGTCGGCATGGCCGCGACCCAGAGTTTCAATGTCTGCTTTGACGACACGCTAGCAGACGTCGTGTGCACCGGTGACGGCTACTGGGCACGCCCAGGGTTCTGGCAAGGGGGCGCTGGTATTGCGGCCTGCTGGTACGGTGCAGCGGCCAGGTTGGCTGAGTATCTGCGCACCTCGGCCAAAGATGACCCGCATACCCTAGCCCATCTGGGGGCCGTGGATAGCGGCCTGAAAGCCGCCGCCATCAGCTTGCGCGAGTGTGCACGCTGGATCGATGACCACCCCGGCGCCGACGCTTCCCTAGCCGTGCGCCGTGTAAGGGCACAGGTGGAAGCGGCCGTTGAACACGTCGTTCGCCATGTTGGCCGGGCACTCGGCGCTACACCCTACTGCCGTGACCGCCACTTCGCACGCCTGGCTGCCGACTTGCCTGTTTTTGTACGGCAAAGCCATGCAGAACGCGACCTCGCCGCGTTGGGTGCATTGGTCCGTGAGCAGGCTCAGCCAGGAGACTGGCGCTTATGAGTGAGCCAGAAAACCTCATCCAGGCTGCCGGAACCTCCTATGAAGCCTGGCTTGGCTCACAGCGGCTGGCAGCCGTGCCTGCTATCAGCCTGCACACGTTGGCACCGCCTGGGCAACGGGTGGTGATCGTTGCGCCGCACCCGGATGACGAAGTCATTGCCTGCGGTGGCCTGCTGGCGGCCCTGGCAGACCGGCCCCAAGACTTGGTACTGATTTCCATAACCGATGGTGAGGGCAGCCACCCTGACTCGCCCGAGTGGCCGCCAGAACGCCTTCGCCGAGTGCGAGAGGACGAGAGCGCACAGGCCTTGCGGGCCCTTGGGCTGGCGCCGGAGAGTTTGACCTGGCATCGCCTTCATGCCCCCGACAGCCGTGTAGGCGAGGATGAAACAGGCCTTATCGCTCGCCTGCGTGCGCTATTGCGCCCTGGCGACCGGGTATTCACCACATGGCGGCTGGATGGCCACTGCGACCATGAAGCGGCCGCCCGTGCTTGCCTTGGCGCTGCTGCCGACGCAGGCGCCGAGGTACTGGAGATTCCCGTATGGGCCTGGCACTGGGCAGCGCCTGAAGACGATCGCTTACCCTGGGACCGTGCTCATCGGCTCCTGCTTACCCCGCAATGGCTGGAGCGCAAGCGCGCAGCCCTGCAGGCCCATCAGAGCCAGCTGCACCCGGACCCTACCACCGGTGCCGCGCCCGTACTCAGTGAGGAAGCGCTGCGCCGCTGGCTGCAACCCTTTGAAGTGGTGTTCCTATGACAGACCCTGAAAGCTATTTCGATAGCTTGTACAGCAACAGCGGCGACCCTTGGGATTATCGGCAGCGGTGGTACGAGAAGCGAAAACGAGACCTTATCCTGGCCTGCCTGCCCCGCCAGCGATACACCCGCGGCTTCGAGCCGGCCTGCTCGAACGGAGAACTCAGTGCAGGCTTGGCGCAGCGGTGCGAAACACTGCTGTGTACCGACTTCAATGCCAAAGCGGTGGCCTTGGCAAAAAAGCGTCTCTCAGCATTCCCGGGTGTCGAGGTGCAGCAATGTGCCTTGCCCCATGAATGGCCACGCGGCGAGTTCGACCTGATCGTGTTCAGCGAAGTCGGTTATTACCTGTCCCCCGAAGCGTTGGCAGAGGTGGCTGCCCAGGCGAGCCATAGCTTATCCAAAGGAGGCACGCTATTGGCCTGCCATTGGCTACACCCCATCGAAGGGTGTGCGATGAACGGTCATGACGTGCATCGGGTATTAGCGCAGCGGCTGGAACTAGAACCGCTGGTTCACCATCTTGAGAAAGACTTCATTCTGGAACTTTGGGGCCACCAGCCGGCTGGCTTCGATTTAAGCGAGGTGGTTGCATGATCGGCGTTCTAGTTCCTGTTCACAACGAAGAGCAATTGCTGGGCGCCTGCCTGAGCACGGTACTCAAAGCCGCACGACACCCTGGGCTGGACGGCGAACAGGTGGAAATACTGGCCGTACTGGATGCGTGCAGTGATCGCTCCGAGGCCATTGCCACAGCATTGGGTGTGCATACGCTGAGCGTGAACAGCCGCAACGTGGGCCATGCCAGAGGCATTGGTGCTAGCTACCTGCTTGGCCGCGGCGCCCGTTGGCTGGCCTGTACGGACGCAGACAGCCTGGTAGGTGAGGATTGGCTATACAAGCAATTGGCATTCAAGGCCGAACTGGTGTGCGGCACCGTACACGTGGAAGACTGGAGCGGGCATTCAGAAGACGTTCAAGCCTTGTATACAGCTACCTACCAAGACCGTGACGGCCATCGGCATATCCACGGCGCCAACTTGGGTATCTGTGCCAATGCCTATCGTCGCGTCGGCGGCTTCCGCCCCTTGACTGCCCATGAAGATGTCCATTTGGTCGAGGACCTGGAACGCAGTGGGGCTCGCATCGTCTGGACCCACCTTAACCGTGTGGTCACCAGCTCGCGTTTCGACTGCCGGGCTCAGGGAGGGTTTAGCGATTACCTCAAGGGCCTGGCCGAAGGCATACAAGCCGGCACCCTTGTACAGCCAGGTTCGGCCTGAGCCTGCGCTTTTTGGCTGCCCTGCGGTGCAAAATGAAGGGTGGTCTATTTCAGGAGCGCAGCTGAAGGCCATCTAACGGTTCTGCCTACCTGTCAGATCGTTAGCTAGACAGCCTCCTTGCCAGATCACAGTCTTGAGCAACGAGCCGGGATACCGGCATCGTCGACTGTGACAGGAGGTGGCCATGCCTAGAATCGACCTTACCCCATACGACATCACTACACCGGAAGTGCACCCCGACCCGGACAGGGATACCGCCTGGACCGTACCGGGGCATGAATGGGAAAAAGTGCGCGCGTTTGTTCAGTGTGACGAAGATGAAATGCTGCTGCGCGCGCCTACCTCTGGTGCCACCACCGAGAGCGTGAAGCGCACGCGCTGTGAACTCAAGGGCAAGCCTTTTTCACTCCACAGTAAACGGCGATTTTGCGCTCGCATCACGGCCCAAGTCACCAAAGTGAACTGGAAAGGGTCATTCGTCCTGATCCAGGCTCACTGCCATGATGGGAACGACCCAACGTTCAAAGGTTTTATCGAGACCAAGGACAAGAAAACTGCCGTGTTCAAAGCTGGCCTGCGTACGGGAGACTCCACGGCCTCTCCGCCCAAGACCATGATTCACGACAGCCTGGTGCTCAGCGAACCCTTTACAGCCACCATCGTACTAGGCCCGGCAGGCGCCATTGCCGTGACCATGAGCCAGGGCGAATCAAGCAAAACCCTTACAGGCAAACTGAGCAATACCAGGGCCCACCGCCCACACGTCTTCCATATGGGTATCTACAACCAGGTGGACAAGGGGGCCACTGAAGAGCCCGAAGACGACGGTACTCACCTGAAGGTACTGGACCTGCAAGAGTGGATGGAAGAAGTCTGACGGAGCGTTGTGCTGGTGTCAGTCCACGACTACATGGGGCACGAAGCGGCTGGTGTCCTTGGTGATCAGAGTGTCGTCTTCGCGTATGCCGATGCCGGACGCGACGTCCCCGATCACCCAGGAGCCTACCAAGGCATAGCTGTCACCAAACTGCGGCAACGGCGCAAACTCCTGCAAGATGTAAGGCGCGTCGGTATAAGGGCCGCCTTCAACCACCAGCTTTCCATCTAGGGTATGCAGCGCCACGTTCGCACCCTCCCGGGAAAAATAGGGCTTGCGTACCCAGCCTTTGGGTACAGTTCCGCCAGGGTTGGTGTCGACATGGGTCGCTAGCAGGTTTGGGTGGCCTTTGTTAAACGACCACAGCAGCGGCAACATGCCTTTGTTGCTGAGAATAGCCTTCCAGGCTGGCTCCACGAACTGGGTATCGCAGGCAGGCACCGCCGCACCGAAAGCTTCCTGGAAAATATGCTCCCAGGCGTGCAGCTTGAACAGGCGTTGTATCCAGTGCCCGTCCAGGTCTACAAACCGCCCTTGTGCGGTGAGCCCTATGTCCTCTATGTCGATGTGCCGGGTGTGAATACCCGCCAGGCCCGCCATTTGGCGTAGAAAGTCTGTAGTACCCCGGTCCTCGACGGAGCCTGAAATAGCCGAAAAATAAAAGGGGTCGCCTGTGGGAAAAGCTGCGAAGGCACGCACCAGGTCTTCGGCGATTGTGTTGAACTGGGTAGCCTGGGGCGGTAGCACCCCACGTGCCACCTGCTCTTCCAGCCACAGCAACTGCACCGCTGCTGCTTCCAATACAGAGGTGGGCGTATCGGCATTTAGTTCATAGCATTTGGCAGGGCCAGTGCCGTTATAAGCGAAGTCGAAACGGCCATAGAGGTGCGGGTGCCCCTCCTTCCAGGACGTACGCACCAGGTCGAAGAACGCAGGGGGAATGGCCAGCCGGGTCAGTAGCTCTTCGCTTTCAACTACCCGCTCTACCAGGTCCATGCACATGGCGTGAAGCGCTTGGGTGGGGGCTTCCAGATCCGTCGACACCTGCGCCTCGGTGAACTGGTAATAACCGCGCTCATCCCAATAGCGTTCACCGTCAATGGTATGAAACGCAAAGCCTTGCTGCTCGACCGTGCGGCGCCAACCGGGGCGTTCTTCGATGCTGATTTTTTTCACACGTGCTCCCGTCAGCCGCCAGAACTGAAGCCGCCGGAGCTTTTTCCACTCCACCCGCCGCGGGCTGTGGCCTGCTGCCCGAAACCGCCCCGGGAAATAGCAGACCCTACGCCCGAGCGCGCACCTGACCCATTGCCGAGGCTACGGCCCAGCGTGGCAGCATTGTAGCTACCTGTGCCGCTGGTTCGGGCCTGGGTGGAACGGCCAAAGGTCTTTCCGTCCTCGATCTGGCGGGAAAGGGTTGAACTGCCATACCGGCCTCTTGAATCACGCGTGTCATACACCGGCTGGCTGTAATAGCGATTGCCTCCGCCGGACAGCATGTGGCCGATGAGCAGGCCCGTCAGCAGGCCGCTGGTATTGAACCCCGAAGACTGCGCCTGGGCTTGTGCCTGTTCGTAATCGGCCTTGGGCACTCGGCCCGAAACGGCCAGTTCGAACCCGCCCAGCTTGGGCATGAATTTGCCATCAGACGTTGCCTGGCAATACCCCTCCACAAAGTCGGCATCGCAGGACGCCTGGTCATCATAGGTAGGCGCTATGCGCCGATGATCGGCCAATGCCTGCATATAGGCGTCGGAACACACGTCCACCGGAACCTTGGCATCAGCGCATTCCTGCACAGTCTTGTAAGTGGTTTTAGCCGAATAGGCGACGCTGTCATCATGCTGGCCGCAGGCCGCCAAGGCTAGCGGTAGCGTGCCGGCCAACACCAGGTGCACTGAACTGCGAGGTCTCATCGATTGCTCCTTGGGTTCAAGCCGACGGCGTCATGCAGGCGGAATTGAGAAAGCCCACGCTTACAGCAACCGATGCTGCATAGATGGCAGCGGCCAGCTCACCTTGCGCGATGCGCTCAGACAGCCCCTTGAGTACACGGCTGGTCACGAAGAAGGCCAGCAGTTGCACCACCGCGGCAATCACTACCCACACCACGAAATCCAGGACGCTTACGCTGTAGGAAATAATGCTGCTGGCCGGTAAGGCAAAGCCCACCAGCGAGCCACCCAGCGCAATGGCGGCGGCAGGGTTGTTGGCCCGGATAAGGTCGAACTCCCGGTGCGGTGTCACACGGGTGTAGATGAACTGGAACAGGGCGAACAACACCACCGCGACGACGATGTAGACAATAAAGCCCAATACAGCCGTTGCATTGAGCGACAGGGCAAGCGCGTCGAACATGAGGCATTCCTTTTAGAGAACGGTAAGGTCGGTAAGCTGCAGGGACACGCCCACCGAAGCGGTCAGCGAGACATTGCCGTCTTCATCCTCCTCTACCGAGAAGAACAGAAATTCGCGGCGGTTGGTCAGGCCCAGGTCCCGTGCATACAGCAGGCTGTTGTGGCTGATGGTGTAAGAGGCTTCCGGATTGGTTACCTGCTCCACCAGCGGTACCCATTCGGTCTGCCCGTCTTCACTGCCCCACTGGCGGATGTATTGCGCACCCTCAAGGTCGAAGAATGGCAGGCCGACCTTGGCATCAGGGCCTACCAGGCGCAATAACTCTGCCTTGCTCGCCACAGGCGTGACCTGGTAATAGCCGAAAAGAATGATGTCTTCGATGTCATCGGCGCCTGGGCCGCTCATTACGAACTGGATGAAGTGGTCTTCGTTGTCCAGGTAGTAACGCACCAGCCGCTTGGACTGCCCCAGGTCCAGTGTACCTACAGCCCATACCTTGTCATCTGCAGGCACTACGACGTCGGACTCTCCCGCCAGCAGCCCCTTGAGGTTAGGGCTTATGCAAACCATGCGACCGGGCGCCAGCCCCATGGGCGGCTGAAGCGCGCTGGATACCGCCGTGCTGTGTGTTCCGGGTTTAGGCGCTTCCAGACCCAGTGCCCGTTTTAACCAGCTCATTGCCTGCCTCCTGCTCGTTTCAAGAGATGAACCATAACGCCTTTGGCCGTTTTAGCCAGCCTAAACTGCTCTAGCCGTTTAGGTTTTTGCTAGTAGTGTTTTCGAATGTATCAGCCACCCGACCAGGACGCCTGCCACTGCGCCCGCCATATGGCTTTCGAACGACACGCCTGGAACTGGAATGAAGCCAAATATCAGGCTTGCGTAGAAAACCGCTACGGCCAGGGCCACCAGTACGCTGCCAAGGCTACGCTGATACCACCCCCGGGCCAGTACATAGGCCCACAGGCCGAAAATCAGGCCGCTGGCCCCTACATGCACGGACGCACGCCCGAACAGCCAAACCAGCGAACCGCCTAGCAAGGCAATCAACATGGCCACGGTAAAGTAGCGACGAACACCTTCAGTAATGACCAAACCGCTCAACACTGCAAACGGCAGCAGGTTACTGACCAAGTGACGTATGGAACCATGGAGAAACGGTGCGAACACCAGGCCCTGCAAGCCGCTCAGGGTGCGAGGCACCAGGCCATGGTGCACGAGGCTATTGCCGGTGAGCGTATTGATAGCTTGTACGGCAATCATGATTGCAACAAGTAGCAGCACGCACCGAGTGCGCGTTCCAATTGGCATCATCCCTCCCCGCCCTTCCAACGAAGAAGGGCAAACAGCCTTAGGCTGCCCACCCTTAGACGCAGGCTGCTATTGAACGCTGTTACCTGCCTGTTTGGCCTTCAGCCGGGCCAGTACATCATCAGCACCCCCTGTTTTTGCACCAATGCCGGCCTGTTGCAAACGCCGCTCCAAGTCACCGCCATTACTGGCATCGGCCATCTCCTGCGCCGCCTCCAGGCGGGCGTCCTGAGCGTCCTGGCGCTCCTTGATACGGGCCAGGGAGCCCACCGCTGTTTCAAGCTTCCCATTGGCGCCACCTGTGGCGGTCGCCGTGGCAACACGTGCCTGCTGAACGGTTTCGCGTGCCTTGGCCATTTCGATCTGCTGCTTCAAGCCTTTGATCTGCGCGTCGGCCTTGGTGACCTGGGCTTGCAACGTGTCCACTTGCTTGCCGAACTGATCAGCCAGGGCCTTTTCCTGGTCACGCAGGCCTTCTAGCTCCGCGACCTTGCCGGCGCATTCAGTGGCCAGCCCTTCCTCACCCTTGTTCAGCGCAGCCATGGCTTTGCTTTCCCAACTGGCGATGTCCGACGCGTAGCCGTCGAGGCGCTGCAGTGACAGTTTCTGCCGGGCCTTGATTTCGATCAGGCCATTGCGGGCCTTGAGCACGGCCGCATCGGCGTCACGGTGCTCTTGTTCAAGGATGCGGATAGCGTTGGCATCCACGATGGATTCGCCGACTTCGGTGGCGCCACCACGGATGGCGGTAACAATTTTTTTCCAGACACTCATGCGAGTACTCCTGCCCATGCGTAGGGCTTAGGCGTTGAAATGGTCTTCGAAAGCATCCACGGCACGAATCACGTTGTCGGCCAGGGTCAATACTTCCTGCACGATCACGGTAAGGTCCGAGGCGGCACTGAGTGCGCCAAACATGCAATACACTTCGGTACCGGTCCCTAGTGTTTCAATGCCTACCGAGGACAACGGGAACAGGTCACGGCTGCGCAGCACCAAGGCATTGAATGCCGCCACGTCCTGCACCTTGGCCACTTCCACCAATGTGGTATCCACCAGTACCTGATCACCGGACACCGCGATATAAATAGGAAGGTCACCATGTTCGGTCATGGTGAGCAGGATGCTTTGGCTACCGCCGTCGCTCAGCCCCACCCGCCCGGACGTGACAAGCTCCCATTCTGCCAAGGCCTTGCGCAACGTATCGATGGTCCAGTTGCCGGTTTGCGTCATGAAGTTCTCCAGTTTGATCCGTTCACCCAGGTAGGGCTGCCGCAAGGCTTTCTCGATGCCACGAAGCGCATCGACATTTTCGGGAAGAACCCAGAATTCACGCTTGACCAACCCGGCCTGAGCCAGCCGCTGACGCATGCTGCGTACATAGTCGGCAGAGGTTTTAGGCGTGCTGGAGGTGGCAGGCTGGCCCGCCGATGTTTGTTTTCTGGGGGGCATGCGTGTGTGCTCTTTCCCGTACATGAGCCACAACGTACGCCCAATAACGTGATCAGGCAATCCTTACATGTAAGGATTTGTTGCATCGTTCTCTGGGCGCGTCAATAGCCTTGGACGCAGTGCAAAGGCTTGGACGGATTTAGCCCAGCCAAAGGGGGCATTGGTGCTAAAATAGCGGCCTTGCCTTGCCCTACGAACACTGGATACACCATGACAACCGAGTTGACTGAAGAAGAAATGCGCCGCGCATTGTTCGGCGAGGAGGAAGCACCCGCCCTGGCTCAGCCCTCCCCCCCACCCGCACCACTGCCTGAAGTGGTAGCACCACCACCGCCGGCAGCCAAGAAGAAAAAGGCCTCATCGGCGTTCACCCCTCGCCTGAAAGTCACGCTGCATGTGGGTAATGTGTACGAAGGGGACGTGGAAGTGTTTATCTACGAAGCCGACACGTTGAGTACGTTGCTGGCTGAGCAGGACGCCATGAAGGCGGCACGCAAGAAATTCAGGTATATCGAGCTGGTGTCGGTCGAGCGCTTGTAACGCCAGCGGCACCGAGGCACGCTGGCACTGGTCCTTAATCCAGCACGGACGCGTCAGCGGCGATCATCAGCGCCTTCATTTCCTCGAAGTGCTGCCTTGAAAAGTCCGCTATGCCTTCCCAACCCCTGGCAGTTTTTTCGGCCACTTCGTCGCTAAGCGTTCGCAATGGCTGCCCGGTTGACCAGGCGGTAATCAGAATCTGGCATGCCCGTTCCAGTGTCCAGATATCGTCAAAGGCCTCGCCAATGTTCGGTGCAATCACCATCACCCCGTGGTTGCCCATTAGCAGCCGGCGCTTGCCATCCAGCAAGCTGGCCAGGCGTGCGCCTTCAGCCTCAGTGTCGGCCATGCCGCCATACAGTTCGTCCACCGCTACCCGGTTGAAGTAGCGCGCCGTATTTTGGTCGATGGGGGGAATACGTGGCTCTGCCAGGCAGGCCACTGCGGTGGTGTAGACCGGGTGCAGGTGCAATACGGCCCGTGCTTCGGGCAGCCGCTGATGGATCTGGCCGTGAATGGACCACGCGGTAGGGTCCACGTCCGGGTGCGTGGCCCCAGTGGGGTCGTCCGCGTCCAGCAGCAACAGGTCACTGGCGCGAATACGCGAGAAGTGCTTCCACTTCGGGTTGATCAGGAATCGCTTGCCGTCGGGTGAAACTGCGGCACTGAAATGGTTTGCCACGGCTTCATGCATACCGAGGTGCGCCACGATACGAAAGGTAGCCGCGAGATCAACGCGTGCCTGCTCTTCCAGGTTAAGGGCCATGGATCATTCTCCGCCGAAGGTGGCCGCATCGAAATGCGGCGCAGGCTGGCTAGGGTGTATCAGGGTTTAGGCATCAGGGTCGCGATGTCTTCGTCGGTAGGCGCTTCGAAGTGGTATTTCTTCAAAAGCGCAGCATATTCAGGCGTAGCGCGGTACTTGCCCAATGCCTCCACCAAGGCGTTCTTCACCTCGTCGTTGCCCTTCTTTACACCGAAACCGTTGAGTACGGGGTAAATCAGGGTGTCGGAGGAAATCACGACGCGGTTCCCCAGCTTTTCCACTACACCTCGGGCTACGGCAGCGTCAGTGATTTGCGCTTCAACGGCATGGGCCAGCATGGCCTGGGTGGTTTGCGGGTCGGTGGCGTACTCGCTGATGGCAATGGGAGGTAGGCCGTTCTTGACGCAATAGTCGGTGGACAGCGCGTTCATCTGGGCCAGCCAAGACGTGGCGGCCATGGAGCCGATCTTGTGGCCGCAGAAGTCTTCGGGGCGCTTGGGCTGGAAGGTGCCGCCCTTGAGCGACAGGATGGACTCGCCACTCTTGAGGTAGGGGATCATGTCGATCACCTTGATGCGCTCGGCCGTGATGTACATGGACGAGTTGGTCAGGTCGAAACGCCCGCCCTGCAAACCGGTGATCAGGTTGGGGAACCGTGTGTCCAGGGTTTCAACCTTGCGCCCCATGAGCTTGCCCAGCCCGTCGAGGAATTCGATGTCGAAGCCAGCCGGGCGATTATTGTCCATGTATTCGTAAGGAAAAAAGGTTACGTCCGAGCCGGCAACAAGCTTGCCCTCTTGCTGGAAGGCCGACGCGGCCACTGACGTTATTGCAGCCGCTGCGCCGATCAGGCTCAGGGCAATGGGACGGACAATCGTGCGCAGTGCTGTCATGGTAAACCCCCGGTGAGTAAAGGAAATCAAGCAGTGGCCTGGTCCAGCCCGGCCTGTTGCACAAAGAATGAGGCACCACGCGGTTTCTGAGGCAGGCGCATGTGATTGGCAGTGGAGCGCACCAGCCCGCTCTCTTCGCCCGCGACCATCAGGCCTGCATGCTCACTAGGCAGCGGGTTTTCCCCAAAGGGCAGCGCGTCTTCAGCGGCATACACGCTGATGAACAGCGTGCGGGGGCGTTCTGTTTCGTTAGGGCTGGACGCGTGCAGCAGGCGGGTATGCATGAAGCACACTGAACCTGCGGGGCCAAAACACGCCACAGGCTGCTGACAGTGCTCTGCCACTACCTGGTCATCAACGGCGCCGGTAAAGCGAGCACTGTGCCAGTGCGACCACAATGGGCCTTTGTGGCTGCCAGGAATGACGTTCAGCGGTCCATTCTGTGGGGTCACGTCACTGACCATCAGCAGCGCGGTCACAATGTCATCATTGCTGTGGGGCGTGAAGAGAAAGTCCTGGTGCCATTTCACGGACGTGGCGGTATGGGGCAGCTTGGAGTTGATCTTGCTGTGGTGGAATCGCGTGCCGCCTGCGCCAATCAGCTGAGCCGAGATGGCGGCCATACGTGACTCCAGGGCCACACGTTTGAAGGCAGGCGAGATTTCTGTCGGTGAGCTGACGCGCCGCAAGGACGGATGGTCGGCACGGTGGTCACCTTCAAGGTCAAAGCGCGCACGGCCATCCAGGGTTTCGCCCCAGCCCTGCACATGACCACGGCTTTCCTCCACCCATTGGTCGAAGTCGTGCTGCAACGCAGCGACTTCATCTGGCGTCAGCACGCCCTCGACCACCAGGACGCCATCGCGTTGAAACTGCTCCACCTGCCATTGCTCGATCATGGTATTGCCCTCTGGAACGTTTGAAGGTCACGCCAGCGAAACATCCTTGAGGAAGGCTTCGATACGTGGGTTATGGCCATCGCGCAGCACGGCGGGCCTGTCGTCGCACACAACCCGGCCTTTCTCCATGAAGACAATCCGGTCTGAAACCTTGAAGGCAAAGTTCATCTCGTGGGTCACGATGACCATGGTGATGCCCTCCTGCGCCAATGCCTCAATGACCTGCAGCACTTCGTTGACCTTTTCCGGGTCCAGGGCCGAGGTAGGTTCGTCGAACAGCATGATCTGAGGGCGCATCATCAAGGCACGGGCAATGGCCACCCGCTGCTGCTGCCCGCCGGAAAGCTGGTGCGGGTACTTCCAGGCGTGGTCCAGCATGCCGACCTTGTGCAACAACGCGTAGGCCTGCTGCTTCAGCGCGGGCAGCGTGTCCAGGCGGTGATAACGCGGCGCCATCAAGAGGTTGTCCAGCACGTTCAGGTGCGGGAACAGGTTGAAGCTCTGGAACACCATCCCAATGTTCAGCCGGTGCTCAGCGTGCTCGACGTACTGAGGCTTCTGGGCACCCTGCCGGGTGAGGTGGATAAAGGGCCGGCCGTTGATCTGGATATCGCCGTTGTCGATCTGCTCCAAGCCATTGAGCAAACGGATGAGTGTGGTTTTGCCCGACCCCGACGGGCCGATTATCGATACCACCTCCCCTGGCTTGACCTGCAGGCTGACGGCGCCAAGTACTTCTACATTGTTGTAGGCCTTGTGCAGGCGTGTGGCCTGCAGGGCTGGTGCTCCCTGCTCAGGCACAACGGCACGCGCCGGTGCAGCCCGTTGCTGCGTGGCCAGCGCTAATACATGGGCGTCCGGCACTCGGGACACCTTGCGCTGGCTGACGTCAAGGAAGGCTTCCAGGCGCTTGAGCAGGAAATCGAATACGGTCACGATCAGCACGTAATAGAACGCTACCGCCGCCATGGTTTCCATCACCAGGAAATTCTGCGAATACAGCCGCTGGCCTACCATCAGAATCTCGGTCAGGGAAATCACCGACACCAGGGAGCTGAGCTTTACGATGGAAATGTATTCGTTGGCCAAGGCCGGCAATGCCACGCGTAGCGCCTGAGGAATCACGACACGCCATTGGGTGCCCAGAAACCTCAGGCCCAGCGCCCTGGCTGCTTCTGCCTGCCCTTTGTGGATCGACAGCAGGCCGCCCCGATGGATTTCAGCCACGTAGGCGGTTTCGCACAACACCATGGCGAACAGGCCCGCCCAGAAGGGATCGCCCAGCACCGCTGAAGCAGTTGGAAATGCCTGGGGGATGTTGTAGACAAATATAAGCAGCACTAGCAGTGGCAAGCTCCGGAACAACCAGATATAGGCCCGCGCTGGGCCGCTGAGCAGCGGGCGCTTCGACTGCTTGGCCAACGCCACGAAAAACCCCAGGCCGATACTGGCCACCCAGGTGATGAAGCTCAGTTTGATGACGGTCCAGGTCGCTCGCCAGAACTCGGCATCGAACAGCAAGCCAAACAGGTAGTTCCAGTCAAATGTCATCGTTACCGTGCTCAACAAGAAATCAGGATAGGCAACCGAGGGCCCTTTCGAACGGCTGTTCGGGCCTGCCGCTGAACGAGGTTCGGGGACAGGGGCACCTAGGGTCAATTAGGATTAACAAGGCCTGTGAATAGGAAGAACCGATGCAGCACCGTTGCGCTTTCCCGTACTGGTTTGGCGTTTGGCAGGGCGCCGACCAAAATGGTGCACGCCCTCGGCCAACGGCCCGAACGCGCACAGTGCCAGTGCACGTTCAGCGTGATGCCTGGTTGCCCTCAGGCCCTTCCACGATATGCGGATCAAAGAAACTGGGGGCGGCCATACCGGGGATGTACTGGTCCGAAACGAACATGCGGCACCGCTCTGTGAAAGCCGACACCACGCGCGATGCCTGAGCGTTAGTGGCCGTGGCATAGCCCAGTTGCAGAGGGTGGGGGCCACCGGCGAGGCGGATGCGGACCAGCCGTTTGCCATCCTGGGACAGGTTGCCCTTGGGCCGTGCATTGGCGATGCTGTAGCCGATGCCGTTACCGACCAGGGCCCTGACGGTTTCCAGGTTGCTGGAGCGCATCACAATGTTGGGCGACGTGCCTGCCTGAATGAATAGGCTTAGGAAATATTCCCGGCTCCATGGGATATCCAGCAGCACCATGGGATGGGATTCCAGGTCCTGTAGGCTGACCGTGGTCAGGCTGGCCAGCGGGTGATGCTCACCGACCATGACGTAAGGCGGTAGCTTTGCCAGCGGCTGGAAGTCAATGTCGGTGCTGCTGACCAAGTCATAGGTCAGTGCAATGTCTATCTCGGCGCAGCGCAACTTTTCCAGCAACTGCTCGTGGTCGCCTTCCACTTGAGTGATCCGTACACCTGGAAAGGCCCGGCTGAAGCCGAACACCAGTTCTGGCGTGATCATGGGCGCCAGAGAGTGCAGGCAGCCCACACGCAATGGCCCTCGCACGGTATTGAGCGATTCCGATGCGATGGTGTACAGATTGCTCATCTGCTCCAGGATCAGCTTCGCTTCCTGCAATACCTGCCGCCCCACAGCCGTGAGCGAGATGCCTTGTGCGTGGTGGCGAATAAACAACTGGATACCCAGTTCTGCCTCCATGTGGGTAATCGCTGCCGAAATGGAGGGTGAGGACACATGGATGCGTTCGGACGCGGCGCTGATACTGCCCGCTTCCCCGGAGGCCACAAAATATTCCAGCTGACGCTGCGTAATTCGGCTGAGCATCACGCCCTCCTGCGCTTGGCTTGAATGGCGAACGCCGCCGCTCGCCCTTTGCCTCAGGGCAGTGCAGGGTTCATGCCGCCTGGTAGGCGCACCACGCTTTGCAAGGGGCGACATGGCGTCGCAGCCTGCTGCTTTGAAGGTTTTCCGTTTGACCTTAACGGCATGAGTGCCTAGGGTAGCGTGCCTTTTGATCACCTGAGGCGTTCATGACCACCCGCTCCACGCTGCCCCCTGTTGTCTACCTGTTAGGCCTGACCATTTTCTCCCTGGTGACCGCCGAGTTCATGGTGGCAGGCATGATGCCTGCGCTGGCCGAAGCCTTTTCGGTGAGCCTGGCGCAAGTCGGCAACCTGATCGCCTACTATGCCTTGGGAATGGCCCTGGGCGGGCCGCCGGTCACGTTGCTGCTGTTGTCGAGAGGGGTGAGCAACAAGCGTGCGCTGGTAGCACTCCTGGCGGTGTACGTGGCCGCCGGGGCACTGGCAGCACTTTCGCCTACTTACGAAGTGCTGGTACTTGCCCGCGTGATCATGGGCGTGTCCAGCGCCGTGTGCATCGGGCTATGCATGACGCTCTGTGCCGGGCTGGTGGCGACGTCCATACGCGGCAAAGCCATTTCGGTGGTGTTGGCCGGGTTGATGTTGTCACCCGTGGCCGGTGTGCCCCTCACCACGTGGGTGCAGCAACAGGCCGGGTGGCGTGCCAGTGCCTGGCTAACCGTAGTGCTCGCGTTGATCTGTACCCTGCTGGCCGCGCTTCGCGTGCCTGCCAGCACAGCCGGCAGCCAGCCCCCACTGCGCCATCAATTGGCAGCGCTGAACAACAGCCGCTTGTGGGGGGCTTACCTCACCAGCGGCCTGATCATTGGCGCCACGTTCGCAGCGTTCAGCTATTGCACCCCTATCCTGATCCAGCGGGTGGGCATCGAACCGGCCCATATCGCGCCCCTGCTTGCGCTGTACGGCGTGGCTAACCTGGTGGGCAACACCGTGGTCGGTCGGCTTGCCGACCGCTATACCCTGCGCGTACTGGCCGCCGGGCTGGGCGTGATGGTGGTGGCCCTCAGCAGTTTTGCCCTGGCCGGTGACCGGGTGTGGCTCAGCCTTGTCGGGTTCTTCGCGTTGGGATTGACGGGTGTGGCGCTGAACCCAGCGATGGCGGCACGGGTGATGAAAGCAGCCGAGCCTGAGGCCTTGGTGAATGCAATGCATACGTCGATCATCACGGCGGGGCTGGCCTTGGGCAGTTGGGCAGGCGGCGCTGCGATCGACGCCGGCTATGGCCTTCAAGCGCCTTTGTGGGTAGGTGCAGGCATGGCGCTGCTGGGCTTGCTAAGCCTGGCACGCCCCGCCTGGACCCTGGCGCTGGCCAAACCTTGCGCCTGATACCTGCTTCTATTTGCCAAGGCTGGCGGGCTGTCGCACAGTGAAGGCAACCCTCACCTTTTATTGGAGCGCCCATGTTCAAACTCTACTACTCCCCGGTATCACCCTATGTACGCAAGGTGATGGTGGCTGCACAGGTACTGGGGGTGGCCGACCAGATCGAGACACTGAGTGCCGCGGCTCATCCGGTTAACCGGGATGAGCGTATTGCGAGTGCGAACCCCTTGGCCAAGGTGCCCACTTTGATCGATGCCAATGGCCTAGCCCTGTATGACAGCCGCGTGATCTGCGAGTACCTGGACACCTACGCACACGGCTCGCTGTTCCCCAAGGAAGGCCAGCTACGCTGGGCAAGCCTGACGCGCCAGGCCCTGGGCGATGGCCTGCTGGATGCTGCCTTGCTGGCCCGCTACGAAGCCTTCGCTCGCCCAGCGGACAAGCAGTGGCAGGGCTGGACCGATGGCCAGCTCACCAAGGTACGGGCCGCCCTCGCTGAAATCGAATCCCAGGCTGCCGTGTACAGCACCGTGCCGGACGATATCGGCCTGATCGCAATCGGTTGCGGGCTGGGCTACCTGGACTTCCGCTTTGCAGACCTTGACTGGCGCACCCACTACCCCATCGCTGCGGCCTGGTTCGCCGCTTTCGATCAGCACCCTGCCATGGTTGATACGCGGCCTGTTGAATAGGCCCAGGGGCTTCGCAAAGGCAGTAGTGAAGGGCTTTTGGTGGGTGAGACTTAAAAGCCCCTTGTGAAATCACCCTGCCCAAATCAATGCTGGTGACGGTTGCAGCCCGCCTCAGCGATGAGTTTTCAACACGTATTCGGCATTAGAGTGCCGCTTAGAACCGGTTATGCCGCGATAAACGGCATTTTAGTGCCTAATTGAGCCCACGATGAACGGTCGGGAGCAATCACAGAAATGGAAATCAGGGAGCGTGCAAAAGTGCTGGCCAGCGTGCAAGAGGCATTGGCCAAGGGGGATATGACGATGGGCATGGCCATACAGACGCTGCGCAAAACAATAACTGGGCTGGACCAGGCGCATTTTGCAGCCATGTGCAAGCTATCACCACGTGCGCTGCGGCAGCTTGAACACGACGAATCCAACCCTACCGTTCGAACGCTGAATAGCGTGTTCAAACCTTTCGGTATGCAGGTAGGTATTGTGCCATTGCGCAAGCCTCGTCGCGAGTAGGGGACCCTTAAGGTCGTGTAAGGCTGAGGGGAGACGCAAACAACAAAACGAAATTGGGCTTACGTCTAGGCTTACACCTGCCCTGTCCCGCCGGTTCAGCGTGGCGCTGATGATGGACTGGACAGACCTGCTCGGCAGCTCAACACTGGCAATGGCTTTAGCGGGAAAAGGCCTCGTACGTACCATTTCTGTACCATTAGCCCCTGCGATCCTGCCTGACATTCATCATGGACATCAGCACCCTTTTTCATCGCTTCTGGCTACCTCTCTGAAGCTGACCCGACGTGTGCTGTACATAGGAAGTGAATCCCCATAGGCTGACTTATAGTCCATTTCTAAAACTAAGTGGCCAGCCAAAAAGTCATCAATATTTAAAATACTTGGATCAAATCTGACGACACATACCTCTATACTACAACCAGCCGGCAGAACGTGCTCAGGATAAATAAATTCGTGGCCTATCAACTGACAATATGACACGCCAGCAAATGCATCTATAACAAGGCCCGGCCCCTCCCCCACGACTTTTACTCCATCTCTATAAACCCTCGCAGCAGAAATTATTGCAGGGCCGAGCCCATCATTGCGCACGAGCGCGGCGAGGCATTTGGTGCGGTAGATCAGGCCTCTATAAGGCGTGCGTTTGAGATAGCATTGTAGATACTATGTTTATACAAATAGGCTTGCGATTCATTGGCAACGTATCTACAATGAGACTACATTCTGGAGGTGCTTATGGAAGTCAAAGTTCAGCAATGGGGCAACAGTGCGGCGATCCGCCTGCCTGCTACCGTTCTCAAGTTAATGAATTTGGTCAGTGGCGATGTGCTTAAGCTCGATGTATCCGCCGAGGTTATGACCCTCAAGCCCGCGAAAGCCAAACCGCATTATCAACTGGCTGACCTGATGGCGCAGTGCGATTTGTCCGCACCGGAGCCTGCCGAGCTGGCCGCGTGGAATTCCATGTTGCCAGTAGGGCGTGAAGCGTGAAGCGGGCCAAATTCAACCGAGCAGACATTGTGCGTCTGAACCTGAATCCCACCGCTGGCCGCGAGCAGCAGGGCGATTTTCGCCCAGCGCTGATCATTTCGCCTGCGGCGTTCAACGTCTCGGGTTTAGCCCTGATCGCACCAATCACGCAGGGCGGCGATTTTGCCCGTTATGCCGGGTTTGCCGTACCGTTGAGCGGTTCCGGCACTGAGACGCAAGGTGTAGCGCTGTGCAATCAAATCCGCACTGTTGACCTTGAGGCCCGTGGCGCAAAGCGCGTGGAGTCAGTGCCAGAGGTGGTAATGGACGATGTACTGGCCCGCATTCAAGTGCTGATCGAGTAACAGAGGAAAACCCGGCGCTCCCTGTCGTGACGGTAGGCTGATCTGGTCAGCAACCGATCGAGGCCACGGCCATGAGCGCAGCAGTAAAGTTTGAAGCACAGATTGACGGTGAACAAGTTGATGGTTGGGTAGTGGAGGACGGACGCTGGCGGCTTCGATCATCCCTTTCACAGAAAGCGCCACGGATTTTTTGCGGGAACTGTTCAACACGGTCAATGACTTTAGACGGTGGGTAGCCATGCTTGATGCTTGGGCCCAAGTGTACGAAAGTTGTGATGTCGATGAGCAGTTATCGCTCCTGGTTGAGCATATTCGGCCGCTGGCCACTCTCGCCCTAGGCGCTCCTCAAGCTATACGGGGACGTATTATGTATGCCGCTGCCGTGAGCAGTGGTCATGCAAATGCGGAGGTGCATCCACACGATCCTGCATTGCAGTGGGATGGTAACGGCCACTTGACCATGAAGGTTGCCTCTAAAATCGGGCAGCCTTGGAATGGCTGGAAGGCATTGGCACCGGTGCTCGACCAAAAATTAGCTAAAGGTGACATTCATGACCTGACTGATGACTTCCGCAATCAGCGAGAGCATGGCCATCCTCGGAACATCGCCCTTGGCCTGACTGCGTCCGTTCAGGCTGGAACGGATGCCAATGGCCGTCGTTACTGGACGTTCGGTATCAGAGACGCCATTTCAATAGGCACTGTTGTGGAGCAGGCGACAGAGCAGCATACAGTTGCCGTTGAGGCCTACAATCTTCTCTGCGAGCTCACCAGAGAGCAATTTGAAGCGCTCATGGATGCAACCCACCCCTTTCTGCAGCAAGGCCCGCTGCTAATTATTGACGGGCCATGGAAGGGCAAAAAACACGCTTACACTCTTGGCACCTTTGAGGTTCAAGAAACCGAGGTTGTGACCCCACTGTCCATCAAGCATCCAGGTATCGAACGAACAAGATATTTTCGGCAGAAAAACAACGGTGATTGGGTGTGGAGTGTCATTGCGCCTGAAAACAGTTGGGAACTTATCAAAGCAGCTCAGGCCGAGATCCTGCGTTTCTACCCGCAAGACGCCAAACCGGCCCAGTGCATCAGTCCAATGGAATGAGTTATGAAGGGATCAAGCGTTTACGTCACCGCCTAGGAACTGGAAGCGCTTCACGACGCTGCCAGCTACCTAAGCGCGATCCTTGAGGTGTCATCCAGTGACGCGGCTGGCCGCGCAGTAATCCGGAAGAAAGCAGCCACCGGGCCATGGGCTTGGTGGCTGATGCCAACAGAGAGACCCAGCTCTAACCTCTACTAGGCCTCAACTGATTTGGTGTCGTTGAGTACTGAAATTAATTACGGGTATCCCATACTTTTGTATCTAGATTGTCGTACAGACAGAGTGAACCTTCGTCACTCAATTTCACATAGCCCCCAGGTACCTTGAGTGGAGCTTTCCATGTGATAACTCGCTCACTCTCCATGACTGAGAATTGACCATCCTCATCAAAACCGCAGCGCCATGCAGGTCTACTAGTCGATCCAGATGACCATACAGTCCGACGTAAACCATTCAAGTCGTAAATCACCAAGCTTCCTTGATCGGACTGATAGCTAGCGGCAAAGCGACCATTTTGAGACAGCAAGAACTGACCAGGGGTCAGATACTCGCCGGGCGTGAGTGTGTCGCCAATGTCGTGCGGGACTTTGTTTGGGTCTTCTGCGATACAGAATACTAAGCGTCGCTCGACCCCAGCCTTAGCCTCATCGGCATGGACCGTCAATGTATAGCCGAACATAAAATACTGCTTAGCTTCAACGTTATCGCACGCATCGTATGCCAGTCTCGCCTCGGCATTTCGACCCACCAGGCCGACTTCACTTTTGATGCCACCGAGCTGCGGATTAGTGAAGCCTATGATCAAGGAGAATGGAGTTCCTTCCAGACGCCATTTACCGGCGCCACTGACGCCTGTCATGATCGACCCTTGACCATTTGCTACCGTCCACAGAGTCACACCAACTGGGTCCTTTGCATCCACAGGGACCACGTTCATTGGCATAGGGCCGGCAAATGTTGTGCCCGAGTCAAAAAAACTTTTCTCCCAAACCAATTGCCGCCGAGTGGCGTTCACTATGACCAGCTCAAGGGTTCGGTGACGTGCTGCAAACTCCTTTGTACCTTCAAAGGCGGCATACAATTTCATTACCGCACTCCTAAGCGCGGTGACTGAATTTATGACACTGGCCCCCTGATTGATTGCTTCGGTAACCTGGCCTGCTGCAGAGGTGTAGCTGGCCAAGCGACCAGGACTCATGCTTTCGAGCTTGTGCTCCAGATCCTTAATCTTTAGCTGTTGCTCCAGTTGTTGCTGATATTCAGCCGGTTTTAATGGAGCATTTTTTTCCTTTTGCATCCTATACCTCCTTGTTCCTTGCTCGTTTGGACTTGCTTTGCCGGTCGCGACCCCTACACAGGTAGTTTCATCGTATTCCTCATCAGCTGATACCCTGTACATTACGTATTGACAAACCTTTTCCGCGGGACGGCACGCGCACTCTCTAGCTTGGGTGACATTCTTATGCCTGCTCATGAAACAAGCCCCTGGCATGCTGCCAGCCACTCGATAGCGATGAATGCGCGGTTTTAGCCGCATTGCTCGATGTGGGGCACACCTATGATTTAGCATTTATTGGTCAATTGATAAGGGACAATCGAATGGCATACACACAGATCACATATACCCAGGACTGGTATTTTCGGCATCCGGATGTTCGACCTGGTTCAGGTAGCCAGCTACCTTGCTAGGGAATAGGAAAACGATAACTACTGCCTATCAACCAAGGAATCCTCCATGACAGCCCTTCTAGGCCGAGCTGCCCAGGCAGTTTCTGCTACAACCATGGCTGAGAGCTTCAGCACACGTCTCAAGGATGTTACCGAGGGTGATGTAACGCACCTGGTCATTTTCAAAGACAACGAACCGGCTGCCGTGCTGGTGGGCGTGAACACCTATCAAGCCCTGCAGGACGAACTCGAAGACCTCCGCTCTGAACTGCTCGCCATCGAGCGCCTGCGCAGCTTCGACGAAACGAACACCTTGAGCCTTGAAGACATGGAAGCTCAATGGTGTGTAGGCGCTGATGTGCAGGGTGAACGCTGAGCAGGTTACGCGGGCCACTCATCACGCCGCAGCAACGCCAGCAGGTGCGCCACATCGGTGTGTTCACCCATGCTCAGGCACACCTCCACCAACGCCTCCACCTGAGGGGCGGGCAACGAGCGGAGGGCCAAGGCGCGAAATTTTTCCAATAGTGCATCGTCGCTGAGCGGGTTGAGCGGCCCTCCTAGAGGGGTACTCACCTGTCGGCTGGCTGTTCGGCCGTCATGGGTGAGCAGTTCCACATAGGGCTCATCGAGCGCGGCCAGTGTGGGCTCAACCTCCATGTGGATGGCCTTCATCAACCGGTGCACTTGGGGATCGTTACGCACCTCAAGCTCATAGCTGGAAAGGTTTGCGTTTCCTCGTAGGCACCGGACCGCAAGGGCGTAAGGCAGGCTCATTTGGGCCGCGGCCAAGGTTTGAGTGTCCAACCCGCCACACATGCCCACCAAAAATTCGCTTGCACGCACCGTGATCTGTGCGATGTCACCGCGTTGAAGGTCCCTCTCTTCCATCAGCTCGCCTAAGGCATCAATGGCAGAATGGGTACCGCGGCAGGCGGCATAGGGTTTGATCGAACAGCGGGCGAGTTTCCAGGTAGTTCCAAGCTCGGCAGTGAGCGCCTGGGGTACTTGGCTGGCGGGTGCATAGGTTCGCAGGAAACCGCCCCAGCGGTCTTCGAAGACCTCCATCGGCCCGCGCATGCCTTGTTGAGCCAGCAGTGCCGCCAGCAGCCCGCCCTCTGCGGGTCGCCCGGCATGAAGTTTCTTGCTGTCAGCCCCGTCGTGAATAAAGGACCACAGCCCACCGCTCATGCTAGCCGCCAACCCCAAGGCATTGGCCGCCTCCTTGGCGTTTAAGCGCAATAGCCGTGCACAGGCGGCAGCCGCCCCGAACACACCGCAGGTACCGGTTGAATGCCAGCCCGCTTCGTTGTGCGGTGAGTAGCCACCGCAGGCCTCCAACACGCGCCGGGCAATGTCATAGCCCAGCACCATGGCCCCTAATAGATCGTCCCCGTTCGGAACCTGGGCACAGTGGGGGATCACTGCCAGCATGGCTGGAATAACCACCGCGCCGGAATGGTCACAACCGCCGGCATCATCCAACTCCAACGCGTGAGCCGCCACGCCGTTGACCAAGGCGGCGCCTCGGGCAGTCAGTAGGCTATTGCCGCCCCATACCTGGGCCTGGCCCCACCCCTCGCTCACTTGCACAGCGCGCAGGCATTGCTGGGTCAACGGCGAGTCGGCACCGGCCAGCGCTGCGCCCAAGGTATCGAGCAGGTGACGACGGGCCTTGCCTACTACGGCCTCGGGTATTAGCGAGAAAGGCGTTTCACTGACGAAGGTGCCCAGTTGCTGCAGGTACGTCATTGCGCGCCCTCCGCGAGGTGGCGGTGAAAGACTGCGGCGGGGTGATCGCCAGGGGTTTCGTCATTGTGGGCTGCCCACCACTGAGCCACTTCCCCAGCTGTAGCAAACCAGACGCCTTCCTGCGCCTTTAGCCACCCCAACCATTGGTCGAGCAGGCCACTACGGCCCAACGTGCCCAAAATCTCCGGGTGCAAGCGCATCAGGTAACAGAGGCCATAGCGCTGGAAACCGTGGAAGTCCCGTTGCCAGTTACTCAATACCTTCTCATAACTGGCAATGCGGGCCTGGCTGGCGGGCACGGCAGGCGCCAGGTTGAAAGCGAAGTACGGCGCGTCTTCCAACTCCACATGCAGCGGCAACTCAACGAGTTTGCCGGCTACCGCGCCTGCTGGATGCAGATAAGGCAGGTCGTCGCCCGCCCAGGACGAAGACCAGCACAGGCCTGCTTCGCGAAGGTCATCAGCCAGCCCAGGCGCATAGCTGCCGGCAGGTACTCGAAAGCCTTGAGGGCGGCGCCCCGTCAGTTGCTCCAGTACGTCACAGCCTCGAAGGATCGAGGCTTTCTGCTCAGCCCGGGTCAGCGCTGAAAAGTCTTCATGGCGGTAGCCGGCACACGCAATGGGGTGGCCCGCGTCGGCAATAGCCTTGACCACATCCGGGTTTTCCTCGGCAACGATACCGGGGATGCACCAATCGGCCCGAATACCATGCTCGGCAAAGATCGCCAGCAGCCGCTGAACACCGCGTGTGGTCCCGTAGCGCCACACGGAAAGGCTTTTATCGCGCCCGGCCATGGTGGGGGCTTGGGTAAGAATCCCGTGGATATCGTTGTAGTCCACGGTGACAACGGCTGCGCAACGGTAGGGTTGCGGCCAGAGCGTGCCCTGATCAGCCATGGGCATGCTCCTGCGCCCAGAAACCTGCAACGTCCTGGCAGGTGGCAAACCAGACGTCGGCGTGGCTATGCATATGCTCCAGGAGCGCTTCCAGCAACCCGATTCGGCCCGGCTTGCCGCAGACCTTGGGGTGGAACAAAGTGGTCATGCAAAGCCCCTCTCTGTAGGTGCCATCGAACTCCCGCCGCCAGTTGTCCAGGGTCTGGTCATAGCTGGCGATACGGTCAAGGCCTGCGGGGTAATTGGGCGCGCGGGTGTAGGCCAGGGAGGCATAGTCATCCAGCTCCCAGCGCCCGGGAATTTCTACCAGACGGCGGCCTGGCTCACCGGTCTCGATAAAGTACGGGCGATCGTCGCCACGCATGCTGCTTGAGTAAGATACTCCGCACTCCATCAGCAATCGGGGTGACTGGGCATGCCAATCACCCGACGGCGTACGAAACCCAACAGCGGTGCGACCCAGGTAACGCTGGAACACCTCAGCGCTTTTCTCCATTACCTCACGTTGTTCAGCGAGGCTCAGGGCAAAGAAGGACTCGTGCTTGTAGCCGTGGTACGCCACTTCATGGCCCTGCTCCACAATGGCCTGGCATTGCTTGGGCCAGTTCTCTACCACCCATGCCGGGATGAAAAACGTGGCCGGCGTGCGGTGGGCCTTGAGCATGTCCAGCAGCCTGGGCAGTGCCCGATAAGGCCCATAGCCTCCGAAGGTAAAGTACTCAGGCTTATGCCAGATGGAGCCGTCGAGCATGGCGGCGCCGGTGGGGCCATCCAGATCAAACGCCATGGCAACGCACGCACGGGCCTTGCCCGGCCAGCGCAAATCCGCAGGGGTATACATGGGGCGCTCCAACGCAAAGGAGAGGGACAGCGATCGCCGTCCCTGGATGAGGGGTCAGGTACCCGAGTTCATCACGGCCTTGTCTACAGCGCCTCGCTCCAGGTCCCATTTCTTCAGAATCTGCGCATAGGTGCCGTCGGCGATCATGGCGTTAAGTGCGTCGACAATGGCAGCGCTCAAGCCTGGGTTGTTTTTGGAAACGCCTAAGCCTGTCAGCTGGGTGGTCAGGGGCTCACCGATCACCCGATAGGCGCCGGGCTCTTGGGACTGGATGTAGGGCAACGTTTCACTGCCTTGAACAGCCGCGTCCAGGCGGGCCTGACGCAATTGCGCTCTGGCATCGGCGGAGCCATCGGTGCCCGTGACCTGGATCGCAGGCAGGCCTTTGGCTTCGCAGTTGGCAGCGCTCCATTTGGCGATTTCCGCTGGGAACGTGGTGCGCCGGCTGGTGCCCACTTTCTTGCCACATAGGTCGCTAACAGCAACGATAGATTTATTGCTTTCCATCACATAGAACTGCGGGCCGGTCCTGAAGTAGTCAACGAAATCCACCGTTTTCTGCCGCTCCGCAGTATCCGTCATGCCCGAGAGCACAATGTCGAGCCGCTGGGTGACGAGGCTGCTGACCATTTGCTCAAAGGCGGTTTCCTGCCATTTGACGGTGATGCCCAGGCGCTTTCCTATTTCCATGCCCAGATCGTAGTCAACGCCGGTCAGTTGGTTGGTGGCTGGGTCCTTGAAGTCCATGGGTGGGTAGTTGGGCATGATCCCAGCATTCAAGAAGCCTTTGTCCTTGATGGCCTGGGGTAAGCCAGCGTCGGCAGCCCAAGCCGTTACGGTACCGAGCAGGGCCAGTGCTCCTGTTATGGCCAGACGCATTTTCATCGACGTACATCCATGGTTAATGGGGGCAGGGTTCAGTTGAGTACAGCGGCAATAAACGCTTGTGTGCGCGGGTTGCGCGGGTTCATTAGCACCTGCTCGGGAGAGCCGGTTTCGATGATCTGGCCAGCGTCCATGAACACAACACGGCTGGCTACCTCACGGGCAAAGCCCAGCTCGTGTGTGACCACGACCATGGTCATGCCGCTGGCCGCCAGTTGCCGCATCACCGACAACACTTCACCGACCAATTCAGGGTCCAGTGCAGAGGTGGGCTCATCGAAGAGCATCAATTTGGGCCGCATGGCCAGCGCCCGGGCAATCGCGACCCGCTGCTGCTGGCCACCCGACAGCTCGATGGGGTAGCTGTCGGCCTTGTGTTGCAGCCCTACCCTTTCCAGCAGCTCCATCGCCTGTTCGCGACACTCCTTTACAGGCCGGCGCAGTACCTGGGTGGGGCCCTCGATGATGTTTTCCAGCACCGTCATGTGGGCAAACAGGTTGAAGCGCTGGAACACCATGCCCGTGGCCAGGCGTTGCCGAGCGATTTGGGCATCGCTAAGCTCCACCAGCTTTTGGTCCACAGAACGGTAGCCTACGATTTCATCGCTGACCCAGAGCCCACCCTTGTCGACTTTTTCCAGCTGGTTGATGCACCGCAGCAGCGTGCTCTTTCCCGAGCCGGAGGGGCCGATGATGCACACCACCTCACCGTGGGGGATGTCCAGGTTTACATCCTTGAGCGCATGAAAGTCGCCGAAGTATTTGTTGACGTTGACCGCTTTGACGATGTTTCGCATAGCCCACACTCCCCTTCTGCGCTCAGTTGCGCTTGCCAGCACCGCGGCCGAATCGACGTTCCAGGCGGCTCTGGCCGATGGTCAGTACCGACACCACGGCCAGGTACCAGATACCGGCGACGATCAGTAGCTCCATGACGCGCGCATTGGCGTAATAGATGTTCTGAGCGTTGTGGAGAAGCTCTGCGTACTGAATGACGCTCGCCAGGCTGGTCATCTTCACCATGCCGATGAATTCATTGCTCACTGGCGGGATGATGATGCGCATGGCCTGTGGAAGGATGATCCGCCGCAGTGCTTGCAGCCGGGGCATACCGATCGACTTGGCGGCTTCGTATTGCCCGCTGTCAACGGACAGCAAGCCCGCGCGGACCACTTCCGAGGTGTAGGCACCCTGGTTGATGCCCAGGCCCAACAGGGCTGCGACGAATGGGGTAATGACCTCAACTGTCTTGAATTCAAACAGCCCCGGAAAGCTCAACGTGGGGAAAATGAGCGCCAGGTTGAACCATAAGAGCAGCTGCAGGATCAACGGCGTGCCTCGGAACAGCCAGACGTAGCCACCGGCTGCGTAGCGCAGCACAGGGTTTTGCGACATCCGCATGATAGCGACCACGACGCCCAGGAAGACCCCAAGCCCCATGGCCAGTACTGCCATCAATATGGTGTTCAACAACCCAAACATGATGGAGGGGGCGGTCAGAAACTGAGAAACGAACGACCATTCGATGTTGCCCTTGGCAAATGCTTGGGCCAGGCCGACCAACAGCAGCACAATTAGCCCCGCCGACACATACCTGCCGTAGTAGCGCCGGGGCACTACCTTGTAAGTTGACAGGTCATACTGAGCGCTCTGTGCCGGTACGGGTGGGCCGCTGTTTACATGGGTCTGTGTCATGGGCAATCCTCAAGCCTGTCAGCCACGCGGGCCGGTGTAGTCCAGTGCCCATTGCCGCTGGGCGCTCAGTTGAGCCTTGAAGCGTTCGATCTGCGCGGTCACCTGGGCCGGGGCCGTACCGTTCCATCCGCTGCGAATGGCCAGCGCGGCCTCAAGGGTCAGTGCATGGCGAACGTCTTCGGTCAGGCGTGCATCAACGTTCGCCAGGAAGGCTGGCGTTGCCTCCTCCAGGCCAATCCCTGCCTCTTCGCAGGCCTGCACGAGCTTGCCGGTGATCTCATGGGCTTCTTTGAACGGGGTGCCGCGAACGGAAAGCCAGTCCGCCACCTCAGTGGCCAAGGTGAACCCCATGGGCGCCTGGCGAAGCAATTCCTCCTTGCGCACGGTCATGGTGTTGACCATGCCGGCAAACGCCGGCAGCACCAAGTGAATCGTGTCCAGGCTGTCGATCACCGCGTGCTTGTCTTCGCTCAAGTCTCGGTTATAGGACAGCGGCTGGGCTTTGAGTACCGACAGGATGCCCGTGAGCGTGCCGATCAGGCGGCCCGACTTCCCACGCGCGAGTTCGGCAATATCCGGGTTTTTCTTTTGCGGCATGATCGAGCTGCCCGTGGCATACCCGTCGTCCAGCGACACCCAATTGAACTGCCGTGAGGTCCACAGGCAGAACTCTTCGGCCAAGCGCGAAACGTTTACCCCCAGCATGCTGACGATGAACAGGAATTCGGCCACATGGTCACGGCTGGCTACCGCGTCGATGGAGTTCTCACAAGGGCCGGCGTACCCCATTTCTGCAGCACTGCTGTGCAGGTCCTTGATGATTGCCGAACCGGCCATGGCGGCCGCGCCCAAGGGCGACAGGTTGAAGCGCCTGTCGAAATCCTGCAGGCGTTGAATGTCCCGGTGCATGGCTTGGGCATGGGCCATCAAGTGGTGGGCGAAGACAATGGGCTGAGCTTGCTGCAGGTGGGTGAAGCCCGGCGCGATGGTATGGGTATGTTGCTCTGCCTGGGCGACGAGCGCGTGTTGCAGCTCTAACAGCGCTACGACGAGCACCCGCGCCTGGTCACGCAGAAACAACCGCATGTCATTGGCAGATTGATCATTACGAGAACGCCCTGCGCGGAGCTTGCCGCCCAAGGCGCCAAGGCGTTCGGTCAGCAATCGCTCGATAAACGTATGCACGTCTTCATCGGCCGCCACCGGCTCGATACGGTTTGCCGCAAAATCCTCATCGATACCCTGCAGTGCGGCAATGATCTTGCCGGCCTCCTCCGCGTTCAGCAGGCCTACCCGATGCAGCTCATTGGCATGCGCTTTCGAGCCCGCCACGTCATAGGGGGTCAGGCGAAAGTAGGCGCTCGGCGAGCGTGACAGGTTGGCCATGGCTTCGGCTGGGCCGCTTTTGAAACGGGCACCCCATAAACGGTCGGTGTTATCGGACATCGTTATTTCTCAACTGGCATAGACATTGCTTTACCCCTCCGTACTCAGCCGTAAGCCGAAGCAGCACGTGTTACAAAGGAGTGTGAGAATAAAGCCGTAGCGGTACGGCCTGGTCTGAGGGGATAGTAGGAAGCCGACCAAAATAGGTAAATGTATTAAATGGAAAGTCAACTTTCTAAATCTGGAAATCTACCCGAGAAGGCCAGTGAAGCTGCACTTTCCATGGCAACCGCTATGGATTTGAAATTGTTCAAGGTTTTCAAAGCGGTCGTCGAGTCAGGCGGATTTACCCCAGCCCAGGCAGAATTGAATATTGGGCTGGCGGCCATTAGCAAACAGATCTCGGACCTTGAGATCCGGCTAGGGATGCGTTTATGTACGCGCGGCCGTGAGAAGTTTGGACTCACCGAGCAGGGAAAGGTCATCTATCAAGCCAGCCTGGATTTGTTTTCTGCACTGGATACGTTTCGGGGGCAAGTTGGCAATGTTCGTGGGGAGTTGCTGGGAGACCTGACTATCGCGGTGATTGATAATACGTGCTCGGATCCTAATTCACCGATTGTTCCGGTCTTACGCGCCTGGCGCGAACGCGCCCCTAAAGCTCGGATTAGACTAAGCGTCGCGCCTCTGGAAGAAATCGAGCAAGGTATTCTCAAGGGCCAATTCGCAGCGGGCATTGTTCCGGTCTATACCGAAAAAACCGACTTCGATGCAATGCCCGTCTACAGGGAAGCCGTGGAACTCTACTGTTCCTGCGATCATCCTTTCTTTTCTCTGCAAGACAGTGAAATAAATGACGAGAAGCTCGCCACCGCCGAGTACATCGAACACGTGTACGCTAACCATCAAGACAAATTCAGGCCCATGGGCCCTCGAAACATGAGTGCGGTCGCGACCCAGGTTGAGGCTGTAGCGATGCTGGTACTCACCGGCCGTTACCTGGGCCACCTACCCACGCATTGGGCAAAAAGCTACGTGGATCGCGGCCAGATGCGGTCCCTCAAACCCAGCCGGTTCCGGGTCACCACGCCGTTCAAATTGCTGTACCGCCAGTGTGGCCGAAGCAATCCCTTGCTGGACGTCTTTCTTGAATTAATGGAAAAAGAGGTGGCTCAAGGAGTGCACATGCATATAGCGGGGCAATGACCCAGTCAGCCCCTGCTGGCTCAGCCCTGTGCTTGCTGGCAAGCCTCCTGAAGCGCCTGAAGAAACCGGGCTTCTGCGCGGGTCAAGCGCTGTTCTTTGTTCCACATCAGGCTGATGTCTACCGTGCCCACCTGCTCGGGCGGCAATGGCCATAACAGGTGTTGAGCCTGCTCATACACGGGGTGCGGCAGGCAGCCGATCCCAAACCCGGCCAGCACTAGACGCAGTACCTCCTGGCTATTGGCCGAGCAACCGATGACCGGGCCGTTCCAGCCATGCCGATGGCGAAACTCAGCCAAGGAGTTCAAGGTACCGCCGAGCAAGTCGCTGGTGAACGAGATCACAGGCTCCTGGGCAAGCCTGTCCACTGTAATGCCGGGCTGACCGAATAATGGATGCTCAGGCCCACAGTAGAAGCGGTAGTGCTCGCGGGTCATACGCTGTTGCGCTAACCAGGGATAGTCCGCTCGGCTGATAGCTAAACCGAACGGCTGCGAGCGCTGCTCCAATGCGCTGAGAATCTCATCGTTGGGTAGCACCGTAATCTCAAGTGCAAGGCCGGGGCATTCCCGGTGCAAGCGTGCTAGCGCCCTGTCATAGGCTTCACAGCTGACGCCGTTTATGGAAAGCAGCCGAACGTTACCTACGACCTGTTCGGACGTGGCCTCGAGTGCCGCATCCAGCTGTAAAAATTGACTTTTAACATCATTAGCCAGACGTTGAGCTTCTATCCCTGCAGTGGTCAGCTGAAAGCGCGGGCCCTTGCGCTCGATAAGCGCAGTGCCCAGTTGTTCTTCCAATCGTTTCAGCGCTTGGCTGACGGCAGGTTGTGACAGGTTCAACCGCGCAGCCGCTCGGCTGATGCTCAACTCTTGGGCAATGGCGTGAAAGGTCCGGAGCAGGTTCCAATCGACACGATCACCGGAAGCACGTGATAACGGTTTGGGTAGCCCGAGACTTTTACTCATGGAGGACGTTTCTTTTGGTAAGAAGACGTTTCAAATAGTAACCCATCGGGCTATGACCGGAGGCCCTCTCTTGAACTGCGCCTGCCCGCGCGATGCACAAGTGCAGTGCATTTTCCCGATCCTGCACCGCAATAAGGCGATTTTTATTCACGTTTAAAACTCGTAAGCGCGTGTAACTTGTTGATTATTCTTGCTGCTTATATTCACTATTCAAAATGGCAAATGGAACATGCCCTCGACACTTACAATAATACTGCCAGAGCCTTTCAACTTACGCTAAAAAGCCTGTCAGGAATTCACCATGAGCGCCCGCGTTCACACCAGCATTGATGATTCAGAATGGTCCGCACGCTGTGAACTTGCCGCACTGTATCGCTTGCTTGCGCACTTTCGGATGACCGACTTGATCGATACGCACATCTCGCTTCGGCTGCAAGATGGCTCAGGCCACTTTCTGATCAATCGATACGGGGTGCTCTTTGAGCATATGAGGGCAAGCGACCTGGTTAAAATCGACGTCGAAGGCCATGTAGTGGACTGGGCGTTCCCTGACCATCGGGTAAACCAGGCAGGCTTTGTCATTCATTCGGCTGTCCATGAAGCGCGCGCTGATTTGCACTGCGTGATCCATACCCATACGGCCGCCGGCATCGCCGTGTCTGCGCAGGCACAAGGGCTGCTGCCTATCAGCCAGCACGCCCTGAAGTTCTATAACCGGTTGGGCTATCACCGCTACGAAGGGATCGCTGTACGCACTGCCGAACGCGATCAACTGGTCAAGGACCTCGGCAGCCATAGTGCGATGATCCTCTGTAACCATGGCTTGCTTGCGGCCGGGGCCAGCGTCGCCCACGCTTTCCAGACAATTTTCATGCTGGAGCGGGCGTGTCAGGCGCAGGTTCAAGCGCTCTCCGGGGGGGGTGAGCTGATTATCCCTGACGCCGAGACGTGCGAGTTTACCGCCAGGCAGTTCGACCAGGACGACGAGCTGGGGCTGATCCAGCTCGGCTGGGAGGCTGCCCTCACCTTGATCGATGCGCAGCGAGAGGCCTATTGCTCATGACCCAGGTAGTGCTGGTCGGCCCCGGAAAGGACGTAGAACGGGTTCATAGCGCCATGGCGGCCCTGCGGCCAGCACTCAGCTTCTGTAGACCCGACGAGCCTCAGGCCGCTGAGGCAGACATTGCCATCTGTTGGGCCCCACCCCCCGGCAGCCTGGGCGCCCTCCCCAACCTGCGGCTTATACATTCCGTAGGCGCAGGCGCCGATAACATCATTAGCGAAGTCAGCCGCGACAAGAACGTGCCCATCTGCCGCATTGTGGACCCTGGGCACTGCCAAGGGATGTTCGAGTATGTGTTATGGGGCGTGCTCCATTACCACCGCCACTTTGATTCCATGCTTCAAAACCAGCGCACCGGCACGTGGCAGCGGCCCGCCCAACGCGCCGCTTATGAGACCACGGTAGGCGTAATGGGCCTTGGTACGTTGGGCAAGGCTTGCGCCTCCGGGCTGGCCCGCCTGGGTTTCAACGTGCGCGGCTGGGCGCGGGGCACGCACACGCTGGAAGGCGTTAAAACGTTCGATAGCACCCAATTAGGCGATTTTTTAAGCGGTGTCGATATCCTCATCTGCCTGTTGCCTCTGACCGAGGAGACGCGAGGGATTCTCTGCGCCGATGCCTTTGCCCGATTGGCGCCCGGTGCCGCTGTCATCAATTGCGGGCGAGGCGCTCACCTGCGTGAGGATGATCTGCTGCAAGCGCTAGAGGCCCGTTCCATTCGCGGCGCGTTGCTGGATGTATTTAGTATGGAGCCTTTACCACTGGGGCACCCCTTATGGCAAACCGATGGGGTGATTGTGACGCCCCATGTGGCATCTAGCGCTTCCTTTAAGGTGATTGCCCAACAGATTCTGGACAATATCGACAGGCTGCAAGCGGGTGAGCTTCCGGTCAATCGTGTCGATGGGGAATTGGGTTACTGACAACGCCTCCAGTGGCGTGCGTCAAACACGGCACACCTTTCCATTTCAGAAACTTGGCTTTCCATATGATGTATTTAGCCCCGCGCCGATGGTTCTTATGATTGGATCTAGAAGTTGCTCGCCAATTCATTCACCAAAAATCAATGCATGAAACGCCCTAATTGGGGCAAGAGGCTATTGCCAGCCTATTTCCCGTATTACACGTAGCACCAACGTAGAGAGGCCTTTATGAGCAAAACACTGCACCAGCCGTTGGGTGGTAATGAAATGCCACGCTTCGGTGGTATTGCCACCATGTTGCGCTTGCCTCATGTGGGGACTGCGGAGGGGCTGGACGCAGCCTTCGTAGGGATACCGCTAGATATTGGCACCTCGCTACGTTCAGGCACACGTTTCGGCCCACGAGAAATCCGCGCCGAGTCGGTGATGATACGGCCTTACAATATGGCGACAGGCGCCGCCCCTTTCGACTCGTTGAACGTAGCGGACATCGGCGACGTGGCCATCAATACGTTCAACTTGCTGGACGCCGTGCGGATTATTGAAGAGGCCTACGACGAAATTCTTCAACACCCTGTGGTCCCGTTAACGCTGGGCGGCGACCACACCATCACGTTACCGATTCTGCGCGCGATCCATAAAAAGCATGGCAAAGTTGGCTTGGTGCACATTGATGCGCATGCCGACGTGAATGACCATATGTTCGGCGAAAAGATTGCCCATGGCACAACCTTCCGCCGCGCCGTGGAAGAAGGTTTGCTCGACTGTGATCGCGTCGTCCAGATTGGCCTTCGCGCCCAAGGGTATACGGCCGACGATTTCAACTGGTGTCGCAGGCAAGGCTTCCGCGTGGTGCAAGCTGAAGAGTGCTGGCACAAGTCCCTGACACCCTTGATGGAAGAGGTGCGCGAGAAAGTCGGTGGTGGCCCTGTGTACCTGTCCTTTGACATTGACGGCATCGACCCCGCCTGGGCGCCCGGCACCGGAACCCCTGAGGTCGGTGGGCTGACGACCATTCAAGGCCTGGAAATCATCCGCGGTTGCCAAGGCCTGCAACTGGTAGGGTGCGATGTTGTGGAGGTCTCGCCGCCCTATGACACCACGGGCAATACCTCGTTACTTGGGGCAAACCTGCTGTACGAGATGCTGTGCGTATTGCCGGGTGTCGTGCACCGTTGAAGGGAGCCGTTCAATAGAGGTCGCGACGCCCACGATGCGCCGGCTAGAAATCTCCCGTTTGCCGCGACAGTGGAACCTATTTCCATCGAGCCAAGAAAATGGACCTGTCTTGTTCGTGGGGCGAGCGATGTATCAATTTAGGAATGCTTTCTTCGCTGAGGCCTCTACCGGCAAAAAAGTAGAACCGGTCCTGCTTGGCTTCTTTTGTCCGTTGCTCAATGGCCGAGGCATCCAACGGAACCATTTTCCCGTAGGTTCCTGTCCCAAAGAGACCTTCTGAATCCCTGTGCTTCACGAACTCTGTGCCACGCCCCTCCACCGTCGCTATGCAAATAACCTTCTTGGGTTCCTTGTCCCGATGCCATTGATCAGCCCCCTGGCCTTTAGCACGCCGCAACTGAAACTCTTGGGGCGTCAACTCCTGTTCTGTTCCAGTCAACGCGGTAGCGACGTTTTTGGCCACTTCTGTGGTCGACTTCTCATAGTCAGTTAACTTCAGATCAACAATTTTTCCCACGGCGTGTTCTTGCCATGCCCGGTTAGTGAGGCTGCTTTGCTCACGAAGATAGCTTTTCGTGGTTTCTGATATGGGAACAGTGAAGTAGCCCTTCTCCTTAAGCTTGTCAGTCTTTTGCTGAATAGTCTCCTTGTCCAATTTCAGCTCGTCAAAGGGCTGCGGCTGGGGGTAATACGCCGAAGTGCCTGACCCTCCACGGATTCCATAAGTCATAGTGCTACCTCTTAGCAAATAATGTTTTGAAACACAGAGCCGTTTACGCCATTTGAGGTGGCATCACATGCCACCCTATGAAGGCCCCAACGTTTGTGGCATTAAGCAAAAAGGTGGTTCCATACGCCGGGGCGGTACGTTCCTGGACTGGCTCTCTGAGTGTCAAACCAATATCCAGCTAACCCGCGAGGGTTAAGGCCGGTGGAAACCGGCTAGATACCCATGTTCCAAGCGTTTGCAAGAGAGGATGTCAAGCAATACGCTTGGCATTTGATTGTAGATCAGCACCGGGCTTGGCGACTCGATAACCAATGACACTCTCACGGTTCGCCAGCTCAATCGCACTAGGGTTCAACCCATGCGGCTTCGCTCTCGCTATAGCGGTCTATGTCCGGGCGCAGATCTGGCTCTCTTGGTAAACTGTGAACTCGTTGCGATTGATGCGGACCTGAGCTGTGTAGCTGCTGCTTGGTGTGATCTGATCGTCGCCATGAGAATTGGTACACACGGTGATTCGGTTGGTATAACGCACCAACCACTTGGTAAGAAGCCTCGAAACCCCTGAAAATTGGTACACGACACGTTGACTACATCTACTGCTGAAACGGGCTCAAAGCCAGACACCATGCGGCCTGCGCCATCTCGCCGCTTCAGTGTGGCCCCCATGATGGATTGGACAGACCGCCATTGCCGGTATTTCCTTCGCCAGCTGTCCAAACGCGCATTGCTGTACACCGAAATGGTGACCACCGGTGCGCTGCTTCATGGAGATGCCGCCCGCTTTCTTCAGCACGATGCCGCGGAATACCCTCTGGCACTCCAATTGGGCGGTAGCGTACCGGCGGACTTGGCGGCGTGCGCAAAACTGGCCGAGGCGGCCGGCTATAACGAAGTGAACCTTAACGTGGGCTGCCCCAGCGACCGGGTGCAGAACAACATGATTGGCGCGTGCCTGATGGCGCACCCGGCCCTGGTCGCCGAGTGCATCAAGGCCATGCAGGACGCCGTGGGCATCCCAGTGACCGTCAAGCACCGTATTGGCATCAATGGGCGGGACAGCTATGCGCAACTGTGTGACTTCGTGGGCCAGGTGGCGGCAACCGGCTGCACCAGCTTTACCGCGCATGCCCGCATTGCAATCCTGGAAGGCCTGTCGCCGAAAGAGAACCGCGATATTCCTCCCCTGCGCTACGACGTGGTCGCTCAGTTGAAACAGGATTTCCCAACGCTGGAAATCGTGCTCAACGGGGGCATAAAAACCCTGGAGGAATGCAGCACGCACCTGGCCACATTTGATGGGGTGATGCTGGGCAGAGAGGCGTACCATAACCCTTACCTGCTGGCAGAAGTGGACCAACGCCTGTTCGGCAGTACTGAGGCCGTTATCAGCCGCAGCGAAGCCCTGGCACGCATGCGGCCCTATATCGCCGCCCACCTTGCCTCAGGCGGCGCCATGCACCATGTTACCCGACACATGCTGGGCCTGGCCCAGGGTTTCCACGGGGCTCGGCGGTTCCGCCAGCTATTGTCTGTGGATATCCATAAAACGAACGACCCGCTCGGGTTGCTGGACCAGGCCGCACACTTGCTAGACGGTCGGTAGCCCGGAACCCCCAGAACGTGATGCACTCGAACGTCGTATTCCTCCAGTGCCCCAGGCCGTTGAGCCGCCCGCGCTGCTGAGTTAATGTCGTCAACCCTACAGGACAGAGAACGCTCATGACTTCCAAGCTGGAACAACTGAAACAATTCACCACCATTGTGGCTGATACCGGCGACCTGGACGCCATTAAGCGCCTCAAGCCGCAGGATGCGACCACCAACCCGTCCCTGCTGCTCAAGGCCGCCAGCCTGCCGGGCTACGCTGAGGTGCTGAAGAAGACCATCAGCGAATCCAATGGCGACGTGGGCGTTGCTGCCGATGCGCTGTCGGTTGCCGTGGGTGGAGAAATTCTCAAGTTCATCGACGGCCGTATTTCCACGGAAGTGGATGCGCGTCTGTCCTTCGACACTCAGGCCATGCTCAGCAAGGCCAACCACTTGATCGAGCTGTACGAAAAGGCCGGTGTAAGCAAGGACCGCGTGCTCATCAAGCTGGCGTCTACCTGGGAAGGTATCCGCGCTGCTGAGCAACTCGAAAAAGCTGGCATCCAGTGCAACCTCACCCTGCTCTTCTCCTTTGCCCAGGCCGCTGCGTGCGCCGACGCAGGGGTGTTCCTGATCTCGCCGTTCGTGGGCCGGATCTACGACTGGTACAAAAAAGCCAACAACACCGACTACACCGGCGCAGAAGACCCAGGTGTGCAGTCGGTTACCCGTATTTACAATTACTACAAGGCCAATGACTACAAGACCGTAGTAATGGGCGCCAGCTTCCGTAATACCAGCCAGATCGAACAGCTCGCCGGCTGCGACCGCCTGACCATCAGCCCAGACCTGCTGGACAAGCTGCTGCAAGACGAAGGCAGCCTGGAGCGCAAGCTTCAGCCTGGTACTGGCGGCGAAGCCAAACTGTCCCTGAACGAAGCCCAGTTCCGCTGGCTGTCCAACGAAGATGCCATGGCCACCGAGAAATTGGCCGAAGGTATCCGCCAGTTCGCGCGCGACCAGGAAAAACTGGAAAAGATCATCAAGGAATACAAGGCCTGACAGCGTTACCAGCGACGCCCGCTCGGGCGTCGCTCACAGGCGCTTTGTGGTGCAGCTAACCTACAGGGGCGTCAGCTGCGTTCGAGCGCATTCACCAAGTCATGGAACGCTTCGCGGTTGGAGTCGTTCAAGCCCATCAGGATCTTGTGGGCCTCCAGGACCTTGGAACGCACGATGTCTTCGGACTGATCCTGAGACGGTAGGTCGGTCAGGCATTCTGGGCAAGGAATGGGCCGGTCCACGATGTTGAACACCTGATCGAAGCCCATCGAAGACAGCAGCCGTGTGATGTCTTCGTGCGTGGTCACCACCGTAGGCAGCAAGCCCACCTTTTGCCGAGACAAAATGGAAAGCTTTGCCAGCAGCCCCAGCGTGGTGCTGTCAATGCTGCGCGTTTCGGTCAGGTCGATAACGATCGCCGAAAAGTCCAGCGCGGAGAAAATCCGCTCGATTGTGGCATCCAGCGCGGAACACAGGGTAAGCCGTACCTCCCCCACAAATTTGAGGACAAAGGTGCCGTTCTGCTCGGCAAACTGGATTCTACCGGTACTCATTCAAGGTTCCTGCTTAGCACCATCATGGCGATGTCGTCCGGCATCTCGCCAAGGGTGGCCAATCCGAACGTGCGACGCAAGCCATCCAGACTCCCGCCCGCCGCCTTGACGATTTCCGGCAAGGCCGCTTCTTTATCCCTGAGGGTGTCGCCTGGCAACAGGTCGAGAATGCCATCAGAGAACAACGTGAGGCTGAAACGCTCTGGCAACGCCATCACATGGTTGGTGTAACTGGCCTCATCGAACAAGCCTACGGGTAGGCCACGCCCTTCGAGATAATGCGCCTGTTCGCCGGTGAAGAACACTGGCAAAGGCAAGTGCCCGCCAATGCTGTAGGTCAGGCGGCCCGTGTCTTCGTCGATCACGCCGCCTACCATGGTCACATGCTTGCCTAATTTGCAGTTGATCAAGCCGCGGTTGATATGAGACAGCACATCCGACGGCGTGAAGTCGGGCATCAAGCCATTGCGCCTGGACTCGAACATCAGGCGCGTGGTCATGAATTTCAAGAGCACCGTCACAAAAGCCGACGAGGCACCATGGCCTGAAACGTCTGCCAGGTAGAACGCTACCCGGTGCTCGTCCACACGAAAACAATCCACGAAGTCCCCGGACAGGTACAACGACGGAATGATCTGGTGTTCGAAGCGGTAGTTACCGGTGGCCCAAGGGCTTACCGGCAGCATGTTCATCTGTACCTGCCGGCCAGCGTTCTGGTCTTCCTGCAACAGGTGCAGGCTGGCCTCCAGCTCGCGATTAGCCGTTTCCAGCTTTTCACGATAGCGCTGGTTTTCGCGCATCAACCGCGAGCGGTCCAGGGCACGATGCACAGAGTGCTCCAGCACAGCCAAGTCTTCCAGCGGCTTGATCAGGTAGTCTGCAGCGCCTAGGCGAAGGGACTCGACCGCATCGCTCATCACACCCGCCCCTGACACCACGATGACAGGAACGCTCGGGTCTCGCTCGGCCATTTTGCGGATAATATCCAGGCCACCCAACTGAGGCATGCGCAGGTCGCAGATCACCAGGTCTGGTGGGGTCTGCTCGAATACCTCAAGGCCACGCAGGCCGTTGCTGGCTTGCAGCACGTTGAAACCGCTGTCTTCCAGGTAGGCGGCCAAGCTGGCCCGCACTACGTCGTCATCGTCGATTATGAGCAGCGTTGCACTGGAGTTTTGCATGTGGGCAAACGGCGCCAGAAATGGGTTGGCATCAGGAAGGCTCGGCCGGGGCAGAACGGCATCGCTGGTTTCTTTGCTAGCCCCTCCATCAGGGTGCGCATTATCAGCCCCTTTGGCTGTCAATGGTGGAGGTGCCCTCTAAGGCGCAGACGGTACTCCCATCCGCTTGGCGTTTCAAGCGGGCACCGATGGTCGCAAGGCCCCTTTACACCGTAATTGACGTAGCGTTATAAAACCGTGAAAGTTTTTAGTCCCCCATCAAAGGAAGAGAACATGGGCCAGCTGGACCAGCAGTACAGCGAAAAACGGGATTTTATCCGGATGACAGTCGATGCCGAGGTCACGGCCACGGCACGAGGTCAGCGGATCCAGGCCACATGCCATGACCTTTCCGGCAACGGTATTCAACTGCGTGCCAAATGCGATTGGGCATTGGGCGACAAAGTTGAAGTGCACCTGCCTTCGCACTCTCAGGAACTGGCAGACTACAACGCAATGACCGAGGTGGTACGCGTTGAAGAACTGCCGGACGGCTACCGCATATTGGGCTTGAGCGTTATTCGCCCCTGATACCCGCATCGCAGCAGGGCGCCTGGTAGGGCGCCCTGCTGACAGTGATCAGAAGTCGTCTTCGACTTCGCCATCCTTGACCTTGAACTCGCGATTCTGCAAGTAGGCATTGCGCAGGAACAGGTACTTGTCCCCGTTGATCAGCTTTTCCGCCGGTAGCAAGCTGGCGCGGGTATCAATGATATCTGCCCCCAGAATGGTGTTGCGGGTGGGCACGTGATCAATGTAACGGTATGGGCTGGTCCAGGAATCCGGATACTTGCCAAAGGTGTCACGCACGGTGCTTGGCCCGAAGAACGGCAACATTACATAAGGCCCGCTTGAAACACCCCAGTAGCCCAGGGTTTGACCAAAGTCCTCGTCGCTGCGCTGCAGGCCCATGCGCGAACCTACGTCGAAGAACCCTAGCACCCCGAAGGTAGTGTTGAAGATCAAGCGTGCCGTGTCCTTGCCAGCGGCTGCCGGCTTGGCTTGCAGCACGTTGTTCACTAGGTTGGTGACATCGCCCACGTTATTGAACATGTTGTGGATGCCATCTTCCAGAAACTGCGGCGTCACAGTGTCATACGCCTTGGCCAGCGGCCGCAGCGTGTAGGTATCCAGTGTGTCGTTGAAGCGGAAGATCGCGCGGTTTACGCCTTCCCAGGGATCATCTTCGGCCGCCTGGCTCAAGGCAGGCGCCAATGCCAGCCCAGCCGCAAGGCACGTACCGGCAACGCTATTGAACAGGGCAACACCCTTGCAACGCATAATCAATTCCTCATGAATAAGAGCCACGCCTGCGGCGCCTGCCCGCGTCAAATCGCAGCCAGTATAAGGCTTGATGCCGCCTACATAGGCAACTGAATACGGTAACGCGTTCCACCCCGCCACTGCTTGTGCGGCTGAGAGGGATTTTTTCACAGCCTTGGGCGGTCAATGCTGTGCTGATCTAAAAAGGAGAACAGTATGCCGGCCCTCGAACTGCAAGCCCAACTTGATGCCTTGCGTGAAGAACTTGACCGTAACCCACCCTCCACGCCTGAAGAGCGTGCGGAGCTGACCGACCTTATGGAACAACTGCAGGCTCGGGTCGAGCTTGAAAACGCCACCCATGCCGATAGCCTGGTGGACAATGTCAACTATGCGGCCGAGCGCTTCGAAGTGAAGCACCCAGGCCTGGCTGGCACCTTGCGCAATATCGTGCAGACCCTTGGCAGCATTGGTATCTGATACGGCGTTACTGCCGGGCCAGGCGCGCGTTATCGAACGTCACGTCATGTGTGCTGCGGTAGGGGTTGATGTCCAGCCCGCCGCGGCGCACATAACGCGCGAACACCGTGAGGCGCTCAGGCTTTAGCAGGCGCTTCAGGTCCATGAACACGCGCTCCACGCATTGCTCATGGAAATCCGAATGCTCACGGAAGCTCACCAGGTAGGCCAGGAAACTGGCAGGGTCCAGCGCAGGGCCTGTGTAACTGACGGCCAGGCTGCCCCAGTCGGGTTGGCTGGTAACAGGGCAGTTGGACTTGAGCAAGTGACTGTGCAGGCTTTCTTCCACCACGCGCGAAGTGTCGCAACGCAGCAGCTCGGGGCGTGGCTGGCTGTAATCGGTTGGGAAAATCTCCAGGTCATCCACGCATACCCCAGGCAATACCTTAATACCCTGCGCTTCCACGTCTGACAGCCGCTGAATACGAACCCCTACCGCTTTACCTGCCGCAGCAGAGAGGTCTTTAACCAGGCACGCTTGCACTGCCGCAGTGGTATCAAAGACTGTTTGATTGAGTGAGTTCAGGTACAGCTTGAAGGATTTGCTTTCAATGATGTTCGGCGACTCACAAGGGATCGAGAACTCGGCGATAGCCACCACAGGCTTACCAGACGGCAGCAGCCAGGACAATTCATAGCAGTTCCACAGGTCCACACCCACATAGGGCAAGGTCTCGGCGCTAAGGCCGAGCTCCGCCCATTTGGCGGCCCGTGGAATGGGGAACAGCAACTGGGGTGCATAAGTGGAAACGTACTGGCTGGCTTTGCCCAGAGGCGAATCTTCGGCAGCAGGGTGCATCACGGGTAACCTTAAAACGAGAAGGACACCATTCTACCGGCATGCCCCCCTGCTCTGCACCTCAAGGCCACCCCATCGATCAGGAAATTCTATGGCCTGCATGCAGCGCAGTTCCTTGCCGGTTTACTGACTGTGAACGATGCTTGCTCAACCACTGTGCACCCTACCCACCATTCACCGAGGCCCGCCATGAAAACCGTTGCGCAATTGATGAAGCTCAAAGCCCATCAGGACGTGTTCACGATTCACCCTGACCAGATGGTGCTCGACGCGCTCAAGCAGATGGCAGAAAAGAACGTAGGCGCGCTTCCCGTGGTAGAGGACGGTGTCGTCGTCGGCGTTATCAGTGAGCGTGACTATGCACGCAAGATGGTACTGGCGGGGCGCTCTTCTGCCGGCACGCCTGTAAGGGCGATCATGAGCGCACCGGTCATTACTGTAGGCTTGAACGACAAGGTGGAGGCTTGCATGAATACCATGACCAACGGCCACCTGCGCCATTTGCCGGTGGTAGACGATGGCCGGCTGGTGGGCCTGTTGTCCATTGGCGACCTGGTCAAGGAAGCCATCGATGAACAGGCCAGCCTTATCCAACAGCTGGAGCAATATATTCGAGGCGAATAACGTACAGCCTGAGCTATTCGTACCGCAACGCGTAGGCCGGCTCTATCTGTGACGCCCGCCACGCCGGGTACAAGGTAGCGAGGAAGCTCAATACCAGCCCGGCACCGCTCACCAGCAGCACGTCCTGCCCTTGCAACTGCGAAGGCAGGTTGCTGATGAAGTACACGTCCGACGTAAAGATATGCTGGCCGGTCAGTTTTTCCAGCCAGCCCACCAGTTGGCTGACGTTGAGCGCAACGACAACGCCTAGCACACTGCCGACCAACGTGCCGATCACGCCAATGATGCTGCCCTGTACCATGAAGGTGGCCATTACTTGGCGAGGCGTAGCGCCCAACGTACGTAGGATGGCAATGTCTGCGCCTTTCTCATTGACCACCATCACCAGCGTGGCAATGATGTTGAAGGCCGCTACCGCTACGATCATCAGCAACAACAGGCCGATCATGGTTTTTTCCATCTTCATGGCGCTGAACAGGCTGCCTTGGGTGTGGGTCCAGTCATCCGGGCGATAGCCCTGCCCCAGCCCGGCCACCACCTGCTTGGCCACCTCAGGCGCTGCCCATAGGTCCCGTACCTTCAAGCGCACACTTTGTACCTGGCCTGGCGCCCACTTCTGGATCTGGCCGGCATCGGCCATGTGGATCATGGCCAGCGAACCGTCGATTTCCGCCCCTACCCGGAAGATGCCCACCACGTTAAGCCGCTGCATCCGCGGTGTGATCCCACCGGGGGCGCTGCTTAACTCCGGCACGATAAGGGTGAGTTTGTCACCTACGCTCAAGCGGAAGCGCCGAGCCGTGATATCGCCGATGACCACACCGAACTCCCCCGGTACCAGGGCCTGGAGGCTGCCCTGGGTGATGTGGCTGGCGACAATGGACACCTTGCCTTCCTCTGCAGGGTCAATCCCGCTGAGTTGTATCGGCTGCATGGCGCCTTTGTAGGACAGCATCCCATCCAGCTCGGTAAAAGGTGCGGCGGCAACCACCTCCGGGTTGCGCAACGCGGCCTGGGCAACGGGGCGCCAATCGTCCAGGGGCTTGTCTCCCACGATGGTGGCGTGGGGAACCATGCCCAGGATGCGGGCACTCATTTCACGCTGGAAGCCATTCATCACCGACAGCACCACGATCATGGCCAGCACGCCCAACCCTAGGCCGATCATGGAGGTCATGGAAATGAACGAAATGAAATGGTTGCGGCGCTTGGCCCGGGTGTAGCGGGCGCCGATAAAAATAGGCAGGGGTCTGAACATGGCAGCACCGTAGCAGTGGCAGGGGCAACACGTGCGCCCTGCAGGTCAAAGAGGCGCCAGGCGGCCTTCGGCGAGTTTCAATACGCGGTCCATCTGCCGGGCCAGCGCCAGGTCATGGGTGACCACGAGAAAGGCGGTGCGCAACGAGCGGCTGAGCTCCAGCATCAGGTCCTGGATACCCTGAGCGGTATGCTGATCCAGGTTACCAGTGGGTTCGTCCAGCATCACCAGCCCGGGCTCGTTCACCAGCGCGCGAGCGATGGCAACCCGTTGACGCTCACCGCCGGACAATTCCGCCGGCTTATGGGCCAGGCGGTGCCCCAAGCCCACGCGCTCCAGCAAGGCGGTGGCACGGCGACGGGCTTCGGGAATAGGCGTACGGCCGATCAGCAACGGCATGCACACGTTCTCAAGGGCCGTGAATTCTGCCAGCAGATGGTGGAACTGGTACACAAAGCCCAACGCCCGGTTGCGCAGCAGGCCACGGTCACGCTCGTTCAAGGCCGACAGTTGCTCACCTGCCAGCCACACGCTGCCCTGGCTGGGCGTGTCCAGCCCACCCAGCAGGTTGAGCAACGTACTTTTGCCGGAACCGGACGTGCCCACAATGGCCACGCGTTCACCTGCGTGGAGTTCCAGCTCCAGGTTGGACAGCACCACTACCGATTCCGGGCCCTCATCGTAGGACTTGCCCAGGTTGCGGCAGCTCAGTACAGCGTTATCACTCATGCCCGACTCACTCATAACGTAGCGCCTCCGCAGGCTGGGTGCGCGCTGCACGCCAGGCCGGGTACAACGTGGCAAGAAAACTCAAGGCCAGCGCTGCGCCGCATACCAGGGCGACATCCCCGGCCATCAGCTGCGATGGTATGTAATCGATAAAGTAGACGTCCGGGTTGAGAAACTTATGCCCGATCAACCCTTCGAGGCCAGCGATGGCCCGGCTGACATTGAGGGCGCCCAGCATGCCCAGCGCACCGCCAACCAGCGTACCTATCACACCGATGATGGTGCCTTGCACCATGAACACGCCCATCACCTGGCGCGGGGTCATGCCCAGCGTGCGCAGGATGGCAATGTCGCCGCGCTTGTCGTTCACCACCATCACCAGCGTGGAAATGATGTTGAAGGCCGCTACCGCCACGATCAGCAGCAACAGCAGGCCAATCATGTTTTTCTCCATGCGGATGGCTTGGTACAGGTTACCGTGGGTGCGTGTCCAGTCGCGGGTGTAATAGTCATCCCCCAGCTGTTGGGCCAGGGTATAGGCACCGCGAGGCGCCTGGAACAGGTCGTCGAACTTCAGGCGCAGCCCTTGTACCTGGCCAGGCTTCCACCTGTGCAGGCGCCCTAGGTCCTCCAGGTTGGCCAAGCCCAGGTAGCCGTCGATCTCGCCGGCGCCGACGTGGAAAATGCCCGTGATGGTAAAGCGCTTCATGCGCGGGAACATGCCGGCCGGGGTAACGGTGACTTCTGGCGCCACGAAGGTCACCTTGTCACCGACCTTCACACCCAGCTTGGTGGCGGCCTTGTCACCGATCATCAGGCCAAAGCTGCCGGTGGCCAGGTCTGCCAAGGTGCCCTGGCGCAAAAAGGCGTCCACGATGGAAACCTTGGGCTCCAGTGCAGGGTCAATGCCGTTGAGCAATACCTTCTGCACTTGCCCGTTGTTGGTCAGCAGCCCCTGTAACTGGGTAAAGGGCGCAACGGCAGCCACCCCAGGGTAACGAGCGGCCTTGGCAGCCAGTGCCTGCCAGTCAGCGATAGGCTGGCTGGCCTCGATAGTGGCGTGGGGCACCATGCCCAGCACGCGGTTACGCATCTCGCGGTCGAACCCGTTCATGACCGACAGCACCACGATCATCACGATCACGCCCAGCGCAAGGCCGGTCATGGAGGTCAGGGAAATGAAGGAAACAAAATGATTCCGACGCTTGGCGCGGGTGTAGCGCGCGCCAATGAAGGCAAATAGAGGTCTGAACATTTAAGGGCTTGTTCGAGTGAAAGAAACATCCGTGTGGCGACGCCGCTGTGGCGGCCGTACACTCGGACCACAACCGCCTAACTGGGTTCGCCATGTCAACAACTGATGAATCAGAACGCCGCGAATACTACCGTATCGAGGACCGTATCGCACTTGAAATCACCCCCTTGAGCGGCGTCGACAGCACGCCGCCAGAGGCTTCTCCACTGTTCAGCCTGTTGAGCGAGCTGCACCTGAGCGAGTTCGAATCCCAGCACCTGTTGCGCCAGCTGGGGGACGCCAACCGAGGGCTGAGCGGGTTTCTCAAAGCGCAGAACAAGCGTATCGACGTGCTGAGCCAAGTGCTGGCGCACATGTTGATGGGCACATTGAGCGATCCTCAGCCGGTAGTGATTTCCGAAGCCGGGCTGGATTTCCAGCACCCTGCCCGGTTCGCACCTGGTACGCAGCTGGACTTGAAAATGGCCTTCCCGCCTCAGGCGCTCGGCATGATGTTGCGCGCTCGTGTCGTGCATTGTGACGCGCTGGCCGAAGGCAATTTCGCCATTGGCGTGGAATTTGAAGGCAGCACCGACGCTCAGCGCCAGCTACTGGCGCGCTACGTGTTGCAGAAACAGGCGATGGAACGTCGCCAGGCCCTGGACCAAGCACTGGATGCGGTCTGATTTTCACTCATTCAAGGAACAAGCTGTGACCCTGATCTACGGCCACCGCGGTGCGAAAGGCGAAGCACCGGAAAACACCCTGGCCAGTTTCCAGGCATGCCTCAAACATGGCGTAAAGCGCTGCGAACTGGATTTGCACCTGTCTCGCGACGGCGAGCTTATGGTGATTCATGACCCTACGCTCAAGCGCACCACTGACCGGCGCGGCAAGGTGGTGGACTACACCGCTGCAGAACTCACGCAGATCGATGCACGTAAAGGCGGCCCGGGCTGGCCTGGCCCCTGCCCAATCCCCACGCTCGAAGCGCTCTTCGAGCACTGCCCGTTCGAGCACTGGCAGCTGGAAGTGAAAAGTGCTTCCCGCACACGGGCGACTACCACGGTACTGGCCATTCGCGAGCTGGCGCAGCGGTATGGCCTGATGGACAAGATCACTATTACATCCAGCTCGCGTGAAGTGCTCCGCGCGGCGGCAGACCTGGTACCTGACATTTCTCGGGGGCTAGTGGCCGAGTATGCCTGGCTGGACCCCCTCAAGGTGGCCCGAAACTACACCTGTAACTACCTGGCGCTCAACTGGACACTGTGTACCCCTGAGCGTTTGCAGAAGGCCCAGCAGCAGGGCCTGCATGTGTCAGTATGGACAGTCAACGAGCCGGCCCTGATGCGGCGGCTCGCTGATTTTGGTGTGGACAGCCTGATTACAGACTTTCCCGGTTTGGCCAGCGCCACCCTTGAGCGTCGCTGAAGGCATCTGCCCCGGCCGGGGCTGGCCACCGGCCGGAGCCGCTTAAAAAAGCCGGTTCAGGCCGTCATAGGCCGCTACCCGATACGCCTCTGCCATGGTGGGGTAGTTGAAGGTGGTATTCACAAAGTATTTAAGCGTGTTGAGCTCACCGGGCTGGTTCATGATGGCCTGCCCGATGTGTACGATCTCTGAGGCCTGGTCGCCGAAGCAATGCACACCCAGCACCTGCAGCGTGTCCCGGTGGAACAGGATTTTCAGCATGCCCACAGGCTCATTGGAGATTTGCGCCCGAGCCATGCCCTTGAAAAACGCCTTGCCCACCTCGTAGGGGACCTTGTCCGCTGTGAGCTCTTGTTCGTTACGGCCAATGGAGCTGATTTCAGGAATGGTATAGATCCCTGTCGGCACATCGTTTACGAAGCGCCAGCTGCCGTTGTCCACAATGCTGCCCGCCGCAGAGCGGCCTTGGTCATACGCGGCGCTGGCCAGGCTGGGCCAGCCAATCACATCGCCGGCACCGTAGATGGTCGGCACGCTGGTACGGTAGTTTTCATCCACTTCAATCTGGCCACGGCTGTTGACCTTGATACCGATGTTTTCCAGCCCAAGCTGGTCTGTATTACCGGTACGGCCGTTACACCACAACAGCGCGTCTGCCTTGATCTTTTTGCCAGACTTGAGGTGCAGCACAACGCCATTGTCGATGCCTTCGACGCGCTCGTATTCCTCTTGATGGCGAACCATCACGTTGTTGTTGCTGAAGTGGTAGCTCAGGCCCTGGGAGATCTCCATATCCAGGAAGCTGAGCAACTGCTGGCGGTTGTCCACCAGCTCTACCAGCACACCCAGGCCGCTGAAGATGGACGCATATTCGCACCCGATCACCCCTGCCCCGTAAATGATCAGCTTACGTGGTGTGTGGGTAAGGCTCAGGATGGTGTCACTGTCGTAGATACGTGCGTGGTTGAAATCGATATCGGCAGGGCGATACGGGCGTGAGCCTGTCGCGATCACCACCTGGCGAGCGATAAGCTTTTCCTGGGCGCCATTGGCGCAGACAACCTGCACGGTCTGCTCATCCGAGAAGCTGGCCGTGCCGAAGAACACGTCCACCCGGTTGCGCGCGTAATAGCTGGTACGCGACGCTACCTGCTTGGCGATCACGCGCTCAGCACTTTTCAGCACATCGGGGAAAGAAAACCAGCGAGGCTCGCCAATAACGCGGAACATCTCGTTGGTGTTGAACTGAATGATTTGCTTGACCGAGTGACGCAGGGCCTTGGACGGGATGGTACCCAGGTGCGTGCAGTTGCCGCCCACCTGGCGGCGGTTGTCCACCATGGCGACCTTACGCCCTGACTTGGCGGCGTTCATTGCCGCACCTTCACCGGCCGGGCCCGAGCCCAGCACTACCACGTCGTAGTTGTAGACAGCCATGCGTACTCCTTCAGAACAGGCCACGGCGCCAGTCGGCTGCGCGCGGCACGAGATGCCCATGCGGCATCGAATCGTTGTGCGATTTAGCTACGGCGCGAACATTACCCCTTGCATCGGCACTTGGCTATCTCGTTATCAAGACAAATGCCATTACTCATCTAACAATAATTCGCGACTAAACGCCGCACCTGGTTGGTTGAGCTTGTTACTCACCTGCCCCACCGAACGAGTTTCATTTGCCCCGGTCCACTGGTTACACATAAGGTTACAAATCCGCCTCTGCCGTGGCGGCTTCGCTTGGGCCTATGCCTGCAAGCGTCTAGCACAGGGATTCCCCCCACTCCAATCGACAATCGGGTACCTTCATGGCCTCTCCAACAGGCAAAGGCAAAGCGATTTTTCGCGTTGTCAGCGGTAACTTCCTTGAGATGTTCGACTTCATGGTCTACGGCTTCTATGCCACCGCCATTGCAGCGACCTTCTTCCCTACCGACAGCGCTTTTGCGTCGCTGATGCTGTCGCTGGCCACCTTCGGTGCAGGGTTCCTGATGCGCCCTTTGGGTGCCATCTTTCTGGGTGCTTATATCGACCGCCATGGGCGGCGCCAGGGCCTGATCGTCACCCTGGGCCTGATGGCCGTGGGCACCCTGCTGATTGCGGTCGTACCTGGCTATGCCAGCATTGGTGTTGCTGCACCTATCCTGGTGCTGATAGGTCGCCTGCTTCAAGGATTCTCGGCCGGCGTGGAGTTGGGCGGCGTGTCGGTCTACCTGGCGGAAATCGCCACACCCGGGCGCAAGGGCTTCTTCGTCAGCTGGCAATCTGCTAGCCAGCAGGTAGCCGTGATCTTCGCCGGGTTGCTAGGGGTGCTGCTGCATCACTTCCTCTCCCCGGATGAAATGAACCAGTGGGGCTGGCGCGTCCCCTTCTTGATCGGTTGCCTGATTGTGCCGGTCATCTTCTTCATCCGCCGCTCCCTGGAGGAAACGCCCGAATTCGAGGCGCGCACCCACCGCCCTACCCTGCGCGAAGTCGTGAAGTCCATCGGCCAGAACTTCGGCCTGGTAATCGCGGGCATGGCCATGGTGGTCATGACCACGGTGTCCTTCTACCTGATCACTGCCTATACCCCAACCTTTGGCAAGGCCGAACTGCACCTGTCCGAGCTTGACGCGCTGTTGGTGACGATGTGCATCGGCTTGTCCAACTTCATCTGGTTGCCGGTGATGGGCGCAGTATCAGACCGCATCGGGCGCAAGCCGCTGCTTGTCAGCACTACGGTACTGGCCATCCTCACGGCGTACCCGCTACTGTCTTGGCTGGTAGGCTCGCCCAGCTTTGCGCACCTCCTGATGGTGGGGCTGTGGCTGTCTTTCCTCTATGGCTCGTACAACGGCGCCATGGTGGTAGCGCTCACAGAAATCATGCCCAAGGAAGTACGCACCACAGGCTTCTCACTGGCCTACAGCCTGGCAACGGCCACCTTCGGCGGCTTTACCCCAGCAGCCTGTACCTGGTTGATTCATGCTTTGGACAACAAGGCCGCGCCTGGCCTGTGGCTGAGCGGCGCGGCGGTCATGGGGCTTATCGCAACACTGGTACTGTTCCGCAACAACCCCCACCTGCGGGCCGCCCATGTGGCACAGCCCTCCGTGCTGTAATGTGTTGAAACCCTGCGCGCAATAAAAAAGCCCCGGCCTGCTACAGGCCGGGGCTTTTCATTGAAGCGGCTGCTTAGTGCGGGAAGGCTGGAGGGTTAACCCCTGCCATGTCTTCCATTACACGAATCACCTGGCAGCTGTAACCGAACTCGTTGTCGTACCAAACGTACAGTACAACGCGGTTGTCATTGCAGATGGTGGCTTCGGCATCGACCACGCCAGCATAGCGCGAGCCTACGAAGTCCGTGGAAACGACCTCGGTGGAGCTCACGTAGTCGATCTGGCGGGACAGGTCCGAATGCAGCGCCACATAGCGCAGGTATTCATTGACCTCTTCACGGCTGGTCGGGTTTTCCAGGTTCAGGTTCAGGATGGCCATGGACACGTTCGGCGTAGGGACGCGGATCGCGTTACCGGTCAGTTTGCCAGCCAGCTCCGGAAGCGCCTTGGCAGCAGCGGTGGCCGCACCGGTCTCAGTGATCACCATGTTCAAGGCTGCACTGCGGCCGCGACGCTCGCCCTTGTGGAAGTTGTCGATCAGGTTCTGGTCGTTGGTGTACGAGTGAACGGTTTCGACGTGCCCGTTGGCGATGCCGTACTTGTCGTTGATGGCCTTGAGCACCGGCACGATGGCGTTGGTGGTGCAGGAGGCAGCCGACACGATCTTGTCTTCGGGCGTGATCTGGTCATGGTTAATGCCATGCACGATGTTCTTGAGCTTGCCTTTGCCAGGCGCAGTCAGAATAACGCGCTCGATGCCAGGGCAAGCCAGGTGCTGGCCCAGGCCGTCGGCATCGCGCCATACGCCGGTGTTGTCTACCAACAGGGCGTTTTGAATGCCGTACTGGGTGTAGTCCACCTCGTTGGGCGCTTTAGCGTAGATCACCTGGATCAGCACACCATTGACGTTAAGGGTGCTGTTTTCCTCGTCCACGATAATGGTGCCGTCGAACGAACCGTGCACCGAATCGCGGCGCAGCAGGCTGGCGCGCTTGGTCAGGTCATCAGACGACCCCTTGCGTACCACGATGGCACGCAGGCGCAGGCCATCGCCGCCGCCGGTTTTCTCGATCATGATGCGCGCCAGCAGGCGGCCGATACGGCCAAAGCCATACAGCACCACGTCCTGGCCCTTGCGGTGGCCAGCCTCGGTGTTCTGCTTGCCTACCACGTCGGCCAGCTCATCACGTACGAAAGCTTCGGCACTGCGGCCATTGCCCTCTGCCTTGAACTTGACCACCAGCTTGCCCAGGTCGACCGACGCGGCGCCCAGTTTCAGCTCGCTCATGGCCTTGACCAGCGGGAAGGTTTCATGAACCGACAGCTCGCTTTCATCGTCCTGCCGATGGCGGGCGAACCGGTGAGCCTTGAGAACAGCGATAACGGAACGGTTGATCAGGCTGCGACCATAGATCGATGTCACCACGTTATTGTTGCGGTACAACTGACCAATCAACGGGATCATCGCCTCGGCGAGCGCTTCACGGTCGATCCATTCACCAAGACACTGGTCGGGCTTCTGATTCACGGGAACCTTCCACATGTAGGGGTAGAAAAAAGGGACTACATTATGACTTCGGCCGTTGCGTTAAAGCAATCCGCGCCCGTCATCGCGGCAGCATAGACCGTATTGGCACCTGTAAGTTCTTGGTCCCCAAGGGCTTCTTTTACGCGCCGCGCCACTGACAGGCAGCCCGCCAGGCCGTTACAATCCGGCTTTCGGACCGAGTACCTGGAGTCTTACCCTACCGTGCCAGTTCTGCGCCTTCCGCCATTACCCTCCATGGCAAGCTCTGCCTCGCCGGTCAAGCAAACCTGGGGCAACCTCCCCGGCGCCGCCTTGAGCCTGGCCATCGCTGAAGCTGCCAGTACCGCCAAGCGCTTCACGCTGCTGCTCACGGCAGATAGCCAGGCAGCGGACCGTCTGGAACAGGAACTGCGCTTTTTTGCGCCAGACCTGCCGGTACTGCATTTCCCGGACTGGGAAACACTCCCCTACGACCTGTTCTCGCCTCACCAGGACATTGTGTCCCAGCGCATCGCGGCCTTGTACCGGCTGCCGGAGCTAAGCCACGGCATTCTGGTAGTGCCGATCACCACGGCCCTACACCGTCTGGCGCCTACCCAGTTTCTGTTGGGCAGTAGCCTAGTGTTGGACGTGGGGCAGCGGCTGGACGTGGAAGCTACCCGCGCGCGCCTGGAGGCCGCTGGCTACCGGTATGTGGACACGGTGTACGAACACGGTGAGTTTACGGTACGGGGCGCACTGATCGACCTCTTTCCCATGGGTAGCAAACTGCCCTACCGGATTGACCTGTTCGACGACGAAATCGAAACGCTACGCACCTTCGACCCGGACACTCAGCGGTCCATCGACAAAGTGGACTCCGTGCGCCTGCTGCCTGCCCGGGAGTTTCCACTGCAGAAAGAAGCGGTCACTCGGTTCAAGGCTCGCTTCCGCGAGCGTTTCGATGTGGACTTCCGCCGCAGCCCGATCTTCCAGGACCTCAACAGCGGTATTACACCGGCAGGCATCGAGTACTACCTGCCGCTGTTCTTTGAAGCCACCTCCACACTGTTCGACTACCTGCCCCAGGACACCCAGGTGTTCTCCCTGCCGGGTATCGAACAGGCCGCAGATACGTTCTGGAACGACGTGCGCAATCGCTATGAAGAGCGCCGTATAGACCCCTTGCGCCCTCTGCTGCCGCCTGCCGAGCTGTTCCTCCCCGTAGAGGACTGTTTTGCGCGCTTGAAAACCTGGCCACGGGTGGTAGCCAGCAGTGATGACCCGGGCACCGGCGGCGGGCGCCAGCGCTTCCCTGCCAGCCCGCTACCAGACCTGGCCATCCAGGCCAAGGCCAGCCAGCCTATGGCGGCCCTGGCCGATTACCTGGACCAGTTCCCAGGGCGCGTGCTGTTCACCGCCGAATCAGCCGGCCGCCGCGAAGTGCTGCTGGACATGCTTGCCCGCCTGAAGCTCAAGCCGGTCACGGTAGAAGGCTGGCCAGGCTTTGTGGCCAGCGAAGCACGCCTTGCCATCACCATCGCCCCCCTGGACGATGGCCTGCAACTGGATGACCCGGCCCTGGCGCTGATCGCTGAAAGCCCCTTGTTCGGCCAGCGGGTCATGCAGCGTCGGCGCCGTGACAAGCGTGGTGACGTCAGCAGCGATGCGGTCATCAAGAACCTGACCGAGCTGCGCGAAGGCGCACCGGTGGTCCATATCGACCACGGCGTAGGGCGTTACCTGGGCTTGGCCACACTGGAAATCGATAACCAGGCCGCCGAGTTCCTGACCCTTGAATATGCAGAGAACGCCAAGCTGTACGTGCCTGTGGCCAACCTGCACCTGATCGCCCGTTACACCGGCAGTGACGACGCCCTGGCGCCCCTGCACCGCCTGGGTTCGGAAAGCTGGCAGAAAGCCAAGCGCAAAGCTGCCGAGCAGGTGCGAGACGTAGCCGCCGAGCTGTTGGATATCTACGCCCGCCGCGCGGCGCGCAAAGGCTATGCCTTCAACGACCCGGCACTGGACTACGAAACCTTCAGTGCCGGCTTCCCCTTCGAGGAAACCCCGGACCAGCAAACCGCCATTCAGGCTGTACACGATGACATGCTAGCCGCCAAGCCCATGGACAGGCTGGTATGCGGTGATGTGGGCTTCGGGAAAACCGAAGTAGCCATGCGCGCGGCGTTCATTGCCGTGCATGGCGGGCGCCAGGTGGTGATTCTGGTGCCTACCACCCTCCTCGCTCAGCAGCATTACAATAGCTTCCGGGACCGCTTCGCGGACTGGCCCGTGCGTGTGGAGGTGATGAGCCGGTTCAAGTCTGCCAAGGAAGTAGCCGAAGCCGTTGCCGAGCTGGCTGAGGGCAAGATCGATATCGTGATCGGCACCCACAAGCTGCTGCAAGACGATGTAAAGGTCAAGAACCTGGGGCTGGTGATCATCGACGAGGAGCATCGCTTCGGGGTACGCCAGAAAGAAGCCCTAAAGGCCCTGCGCAGTGAGGTGGACATCCTCACCCTCACGGCCACGCCCATCCCGCGCACGCTCAACATGGCCATGTCTGGCATGCGGGACCTGTCGATCATTGCAACGCCGCCCGCCAGGCGCCTGTCTGTACGCACCTTCGTGATGGAGCAGAACAAGAGCACGGTCAAGGAAGCGCTACTGCGCGAGCTGTTGCGCGGCGGCCAGGTGTACTACCTGCACAATGACGTCAAGACCATCGAAAAATGCGCAGCTGACCTGGCCGAACTCGTACCCGAAGCCCGGATCGGCATCGGCCATGGGCAGATGCGTGAGCGCGAACTTGAACAGGTGATGAGCGATTTCTACCACAAGCGCTTCAACGTGCTGATCGCCTCTACCATTATCGAAACCGGTATCGACGTGCCTAGCGCCAATACCATCATCATCGAGCGCGCCGATAAATTCGGCCTGGCGCAGTTGCACCAGTTGCGTGGCCGTGTGGGCCGAAGCCACCACCAGGCTTATGCTTACCTGCTTACCCCCTCCCGCCAGCAGATCACCGCCGACGCGGAAAAACGCCTGGAAGCCATTGCCGCCACCCAGGACCTGGGTGCAGGGTTTGTACTGGCCACCAACGACCTGGAAATCCGGGGCGCTGGTGAGCTGCTGGGCGAGGGCCAGAGTGGGCAGATCCAGGCCGTGGGCTTTACGTTGTACATGGAAATGCTAGAGCGCGCGGTCAAATCCATTCAGAAGGGTGAACAGCCCAACCTGGACAAGCCACTCAGCGGCGGCCCGGAAATCAACCTGCGCTTGCCTGCGCTCATTCCCGAAGACTACCTGCCGGACGTGCATGCTCGCCTGATCCTTTACAAGCGCATTGCGTCAGCAGCTGACGAAGAAGGCCTGAAAGACCTGCAGGTAGAAATGATCGATCGCTTCGGTTTGCTACCGGAGCCAACCAAAAACCTAGTGCGTATCACGCTGCTCAAATTGCAGGCAGAGAAGCTGGGCATTCTGAAAATCGATGGCGGCCCCCAGGGCGGGCGGATCGAGTTCGCGTCCGAAACGCCGGTCGACCCTATGGTGCTGATCAAGCTGATCCAGACGCAGCCCAAACGCTACAAGTTCGAAGGCGCTACGCTGTTCAAATTCCAGGTACCGATGGAGCGGCCGGATGAGCGATTCACAACCGTTGAAAGCCTGCTTGAGCAATTGGCCAAGTCCCCAGGCCATGCCAATGCATAGCGCGGGGCCATATAAACCGTGATGCAACCCCGCGTTCCGCGCCCCCGGCTATGGCTGGGGAGCGTGGAGTTCAGTGCCTTCGAACCCCGTAATGGCCGTATGCAACGCCACGTTCAGCACCGGGCAGCCCTGGCGTTCGGTTACGACGGCCAGTACGTTTCGCCGTCCAGCCTGGCGCCGGTACGCCACAGTGAAACGGATACGCTACAGCGAAACCTGGCCTTCGAGCGGCAGGCCAGAGAGCACTTGCAACGCCTGGGGTTGCGGATTGCCACCCGGCAGAGCAAAGCCCTACCAGAGCGCGCAGGGGAGCTGTATGAATTACCCACTGACAGCGCCTGGTTACGGTTTGTACTCCATGACTTGCCTGCCCTGCATGAAAGCGGCTGGGAAATAGCCTACGGCGAGCATTTCAGCTTCCATTTGACCCCTGTTGAGCACTGGTATGCGCACGTTGAGGAAGGGACCAGTCGAGACTGGTTCGACCTGGAGCTAGGTATTGTGGTGGAAGGCGAATCCCACAGCCTGCTACCCATTCTAACCAACCTGATCAGGGCACATCCTGATGTACTCAAGCCAAGCGTGCTCGCTCGGCGTAAAGACGACGAGCTGCTGGTAGTGACGGTGCCGCCCTCCCGAGCGGCTCGGCATACTGCTCAGGTTGCCCTGCCCTATGGAAGGTTGAGGCCAGTGCTGGCAGCTCTAGGTAATGTGTACCAGCATGAGCACGGCGCCACCCGTTTGCGCCTGGCCGCCCAGGACGCTACCCGCCTGAACCTACTTGATGACCTGCCGTTGCAATGGGAAGGCGCCGAACGGCTACGGCTGTTGGCCGCACGCCTGCGGGACTCCCATAGCCAGCATGTGGAGGCGCCCCAGGGCCTTGGCGCAACGCTGCGCAGCTATCAGCTGGAAGGCTTGAGCTGGATGCAAAACCTGCGCGAGCTTGAGGTAGGCGGCATCCTTGGCGATGACATGGGCTTGGGTAAAACCCTTCAAGCCCTTGCGCACGTACTCACGGAAAAGAATGCAGGCCGCCTTGACCGGCCCGCCATGGTGGTCATGCCGACCAGCCTGATTCCCAATTGGCAGGACGAGGCCGCTCGCTTTGCGCCGTCTTTGCAGGTATTGACCCTGCAGGGCATAGGTCGAAAAAAGCATTTCGATCACTTGCAGGGCTATGACCTGCTGTTGACAACCTATGCCCTGTTACCCAAAGACGTGGAGCGCATTGGCCAGCTCAAGCTGCACATCCTGATCCTGGACGAAGCACAGTACATCAAAACGCCCGGCAGCAAGGCCGCGCAGGCTGCCCGGCGTTTCGAAGCACGTCAGCGCCTGTGCCTGAGCGGCACGCCCTTGGAAAACCACTTGGGTGAGCTATGGTCACTGTTTCATTTCCTGATGCCGGGGTGGCTGGGTGACGCCAAGGCGTTCAATACCCACTACCGCATCCCCATCGAGCGGCACGAAGACGAGGACCGGCTACAGCACCTCAATACCCGGATAAAGCCCTTTCTCCTGCGGCGCACTAAAGAACAGGTGGCAACCGAGCTTCCGCCCAAGACCGACATCATCCAATGGGTTGACCTCAACGAGGCCCAACGCGATGTCTATGAAACGGTGCGACTGGCCATGGACCAGAAAGTCAGGGCTGAAATCAGCCAAAAAGGCATGGCTCGTAGCCAGATCATCATCCTGGAGGCCTTGCTGAAGTTGCGTCAGGTCTGCTGTGACCTGCGTCTAGTAAACAAGGAACGCGTCTACGCCCCCGGTGGCAGCTCCGGCAAACTGGAAAGCCTGATGGGCATGCTGGACCGCCTGATGATCGAGGACCGGCGCGTGCTGGTGTTTTCGCAGTTCACCTCCATGCTGGAGCTGATCGAAGCCCAGCTGCAGCAGCGGGGCCTGGACTACGCACTACTGACCGGCGCCAGCCGTGATCGCCGTACGCCTGTAGAAGACTTTCAACAGGGCCGCAAGCGCATTTTCCTGATCAGCCTGAAGGCTGGCGGCGTAGGTCTGAACCTTACCGCAGCTGACACAGTGATCCACTACGACCCGTGGTGGAACCCGGCAGCAGAACAACAGGCAACGGACCGGGCCTATCGCATAGGCCAGGACAAACCTGTGTTCGTGTTCAAACTGATCACGCGAGGGACTGTGGAAGAAAAGATTGCGCAGTTGCAACGGGAGAAAACGGCCCTGGCCGCCGGCGTGCTGGACGGTCGCCATGCCTCGGAATGGCGATGGGAGGCAGAGGATATCGAAGCGCTGCTCGAGCCCCTGCCCACCCTGCGCTGATCAGGCCGCCAGCACGCGTGCCAACACTGTTTTTACTTTGCCGATGCCTTCGTGCAGCGCCTGCTCGATCTCGGCCATGGTAATCACGGCCGAACTTTTGCCTGCTGCCGGGTTTACTACCAACGCCAGGCAGGCATAAGCCAGGTCGATTTCCCGCGCCAGCGCCGCCTCGGGCATCCCCGTCATGCCTACCACGTCGCAGCCATCGCGCTCCATACGGGTAATCTCTGCCACCGTTTCAAGCCGAGGGCCCTGGGTAGCACCATACACGCCGAAGTCGCTGAAGCCGTAGCCTTCGGCGGCAAGCGCGGCAATCAGTTGCTGGCGCAAGGGTTCGCTATACGGATAGCTGAAATCGATGTGCGTGACCTGCTCCAGGCCATCGGCAAAAAAGGTGTGCTCGCGCCCGCTGGTATAGTCGATCACTTGGTGAGGTACGCTGAAGTGGCCTGTGCCCATGGCCCCATGAATGCCCCCCACTGCGTTGACCGCCAGTACCGCTTCAGCGCCAGCCTGCTTCAATGCCCAGAGGTTGGCCCGGTAATTGACCTTATGGGGCGGTAAACGGTGCGGGTGCCCATGACGGGCCAGGAACAGCACTTCCCGGCCCGCGTATTCACCGACCAGCACCGGTGCTGAAGGAACACCATAGGGCGTTTCCATTTCAACACTGCGATGGATCTGAAGGCCCTCAAGCTGCGTAAGGCCCGTACCACCAATGATTGCGTATGTCGTCACGTTTAGGCTCCAGGTTCCAGCAGGCCCGCCTGGCGTAGCGCATTGAGCGCGCCTAGCCAGCGAGGCTGCTGTTTATAGTCAGAGGTTACGAAGGCGCGGCGACGCATGCCGCCCATCCGCGGCGATGGAGCCACACCCAGGCGCTGGGCTGCGCTCAAGGCCAGCTCGGCCGCTGCCCGGTCGTTGCACACCAGGCCCATGTCGCAACCCGCTACCAAGGCCGCTTCGATGCGTGCGGCAGCATCCCCCACCACGTGGGCACCGGCCATGGACAGGTCATCGCTGAAAATCACACCTTCAAACCCCAGCTCTGTACGCAGGATGCCTTGCAGCCAACGGCGGGAGAAACCGGCCGGCCCGCTATCCACTGCGGGATAGATCACATGCGCAGGCATTACCGCTGCTAACCGATGGCGCAATCGAATGAACGGCTGCATGTCCACAGCACGCAATGTTTCCAGGGGGCGGTCATCGACCGGAATGGCCACATGGGAGTCTGCCTCGGCCCAGCCGTGCCCCGGGAAGTGCTTGCCACACGCGGCCATGCCTGCCTGGTTCATACCTTCGATAAAGGCCCCTGCCAACAGGGTCGCTTCATCCACGTGACTACCAAAGGCACGGGTACCGATCACGGCACTACGGCCGTGGTTCACGTCCAGGACCGGCGCAAAGCTCAGGTCAAGGCCTGCAGCCAGCACTTCGGTTGCCATGATCCAGCCGCAGGCCTGGGCCAGCGCCTGCGCGGCTTCTCCGCTGGCAGCCTGGGCGATATGCCCCGGCGCAGGCAGGCGCACAAATCCTTGGCGCAGGCGCTGTACCCTTCCACCTTCTTGGTCTACTGCCAGTATCAGGTCTGGCCGTAGGGCGCGAATGCTTGCACACAGGTCACGCACCTGGCGCGGATGATCGATGTTGCGGGCGAAAAGAATAAGGCCGCCCACCTGGGGCTGGCGCAGCAGGTGACGATCGTCTGCCGTCAGCCATGTGCCGGCGACGTCGACCATCAGAGAGCCTTGAAGGCTGGCGCTCATGGAAAATCCTTGGGAAAACAGCAGGGCCGCTACTGTACCCAATACGCGCGAAACTGTCTTGGCAGGTCAGGCCTTGACGGCGACCTTGGTACGGGGGCGCAGCTGGGCAGCGGACATGGCCGGGTCACTGACGCCGCTGTCAGCGCGCATGCCGGCCGCCAGGAAAGGCACCATCAGGCGCATGACCTGCTCTATGGAAGTGTCTACGCCAAAGTCATTTTCAGCAATGGCTCTCAGCGCTTTGATACCCGACATACTGAAGGCGGCGGCACCCAGCATGAAATGCACGCGCCAGAAAAGCTCAAGGGCAGGGATACGCGGTGCGGCCTCGTTCACCAGCAGCATGTAGCGACGGAACACCTTGCCATACATGTCTTCCAAGTAGCGGCGCAGATGCCCCTGGCTTTCACTGAAAGCCAGGCCCAACAGGCGCATGAACGTGGAGAGGTCATTGTTGCTGCGGGGCTGGACCGACATGGCCTGATCCACGAGAATTTCCAGTAGCTCCTCAAGGCTGGCCTTGTGGTCCGGACGCGCCGCACGGCGTTCCAGCTCGCGATCCAGGCTGGCGCAGAACGGCCCGAGAAAACGAGAGAACACTGCTTGTATCAGCGCCTTCTTCGAGCCGAAGTGGTAATTTACCGCAGCGAGGTTGACACCTGCCTTACCGGTAATAAGGCGCAGGGACGTTTCGGCAAATCCTTTTTCCGCGAACAGTTGCTCAGCGGCATCAAGAATGCGCTCCACGGTTTCCGACTGTGCCATGGGTACTCCAGCTGACAAACAAGTGTTTGAAACATACGTTCGCCCCGCCTGAGATGTCAAGCGCAGTCGCACAGTTTCCAGCCATACACAGCCGTGTTCAAGCCGTGCCTCCAAAATCTGAAGGTATTGCCAAGCCCACAATACTGTATATAATTCCAGTCACTGTACAAAAAGCCAGAGCCAACGCCATGCAGAAACTTACGCCACGTCAGGCCGAAATCCTTGTTTTCATCAAGCGTTGCCTCGACGATAACGGCTTCCCCCCTACACGTGCAGAGATCGCGCAAGAGCTGGGGTTCAAATCGCCCAACGCTGCCGAGGAGCACCTTAAGGCACTCGCGCGCAAAGGCGCTATCGAAATGACGCCCGGCGCCTCCCGCGGCATTCGCATCCCTGGCGCCGAGCCCAAAGTGGCAAACGACTCCACCTTGCCGGTTATCGGCCGTGTGGCAGCAGGGGCGCCTATTCTTGCCGAACAACACATCGAAACCACCTGCAGCATCAACCCTGCTTTCTTCAGTCCCAAGGCCGACTACCTGCTGCGGGTGCACGGCATGAGCATGAAGGATGTGGGCATCATGGACGGCGACTTGCTGGCCGTACACACCTGCCGGGAAGCACTCAACGGCCAGATCGTTGTAGCACGCCTGGGTGATGAAGTGACGGTAAAACGCTTCAAACGAGAAGGCCACAAAGTCCAGTTACTGGCCGAAAACCCTGATTTTGCGCCAATCGAGGTTGACCTGCGCAAACAGGATCTGGTCATTGAAGGGCTCAGCGTTGGCGTTATACGCCGATAACAGGAGGTGGCAATGCAGTTTTCCCCGGTAACGCCTGATAGCGTCAAGCATACCCAGCTGTCGTTGTTCGAAGCCTTTATCGCGCCCCCTGCGGCTTTCCAGAAAGCCCCAGAAGAAGTTTGGCCACTGCAAGCTCCCGAGGTGTTCAGTGAGCTAAGCCTGCGTGGCGCAACCGGGAGCTGCCTTAGCCTTCTGGCCCCAATGCTGCGTGAACTGAGCGACGGCGAGCACATGCGGTGGCTCACGTTGATCGCTCCGCCTACAAGCCTTACCCAAAGCTGGCTAAGAGAAGCCGGGTTGAACCGTGAACGCATCCTGTTGCTGCAACCACGCGCCAGCCAAACGCCGCACCAACTGGCCTGCGAGGCGCTGCGGCTTGGCAAAAGCCATACAGTGGTGAGTTGGGTAAACCCCTTGAGCAGTATGGGACGTCAGCAGTTGGTTGCCGCCGCGCGCCAGGGCGACGCGCAAAGCCTTAATATTCGTTTAGGCTAAATCGGCAACAGGCCTTAGTGCAGAACACGAGGCCCTTCGCCATGGTCGAAATCGCCTTCGACCATTTTCCCTGCCATCTGGACACCTACGCTTAGCATGGCTTTTGCCACCTCAACGTGCTGACCATGCAAGAACGCTTTGGCGTCTTCCGAGAAGTTGAGCGTGACCAGTGAGCCTTCGTCTTCGGCGCGGCGGAGTTCTATCCTGCCATCCGGAAGTTCGACGATTTCAAGAAAAGACGTGGACATAACAGAACGGTTCTCCAGGAAAGATGGCCATTGTAACAGCCAGTGAGCAGATCAGCACTCACTTAGGCCATCACGAAACCGTAATGCCAGCGATTTGAGCTGCTGGCGCCAGCCCTCCATCGTTTCACGGGTCAGCTCAGGCGCTGGTGCAGGCGTGTCCAGGTTGACCGCCTCAATCAAAGGCTTTGTCACATCCCCCTTGGGTTTGCTGGGTGCACGGGGCGGCTGCCACAGTGCGCCGTACGCCTTCATCAAGGTGGCCAACCAGGTATCGCGGTTGCCTGCCAACTCCACCAGCTCACCCAACTGCGGGTTGGGCGCCGCTGCCAGTGCCTCTGGCGTGAGAAATACCTCCGCCTGCGCAGATGTGGCACCCGCCATGTGGTAATACCCGGCGATTTCGTGACACAGGCCTAGCAACGCGCCGTAGAGGTGGAATAGCACCGTTTCACGCTCGGCCTGCACCAACGCGGCAGCGTTTATGGCTGTCCCCTCTTCGGCCTTTCCTAAGGCTTCCAGGGCAATGCCCGCAAAATACAGCTTTTGGTTGGTGCGGGTGTAGAGCTCGTATGCCATGTAAACCTCCGGGCGTGACGCCTGTTAGCTTGAACGCTTGTCTTCAACCTTCCACGCTTTGCCGTCGAAGAACGCGCGCCAGCCTGTTGGCTTGCCGTCCACCTCGGTTTGTACGTACTGCTCCTTGGTCTTTCGGCTGTAGCGGATGACCGAGAAGCGCCCTTCCGGGTCTTTTACAGGTGCGTCAAACAGGAAATGGTACTTGGGGTCGATCTCGTCCTTGTGAGGCAGCAGTTCGCGTACCAGCGGCGCGCGGGTTTCACGGTTCTTGGGGAACTGGCTGGCGGCCAGGAAGAGGCCCGAGGCGCCGTCACGCAGCACATAGGTATCGTCTACCTTTTCACACTTGAGTTCCGGCATCTTCACCGCATCCATTTTCGGTGGTGCCGCTTCCCCGCTCTTCAACAGTTTGCGCGTATTCTTACAGGCTGCGTTGGTACAGCCGAAGAACTTGCCGAACCGGCCGGTCTTGAGCTGCATCTCACTGCCGCACTTATCGCACTGGATGCTTGGCCCTTCGTAGCCCTTGATGCGGAAGCTGCCTTCCTCGATTTCATAACCAGGGCAATCGGGATTGTTACCGCAGATATGAAGCTTTCGCTTTTCGTCCAGCAGGTAAGCGTCCATCGCCGTGGCGCAGATTGGGCAGCGGTGTTTGTTCAACAGCACGCGAGATTCGGACTCACCCTCATCGTCGGCGGCAATTTCATCCCCGGGCACCAGGTTAAGCGTGGACTTGCAACGTTCTTTGGGCGGCAGGCTGTAGCCAGAGCATCCCAGGAACACTCCGGTAGACGCCGTGCGGATCATCATCGGCCGCCCACATTCCTTGCAGGGAATATCGGTGAGGGTCGGCTGGTTGGCACGCATGCCGTTTTCGCTGGCTTCAGCGACCTCCAGCTTGCTGCGGAAGTCGTCATAGAACTCATCCAGCACATTTTTCCAATCGCGCTCACCATGGGCAACGTCGTCCAGATGCTCTTCCATGCCGGCGGTAAAGCCGTAATCCATCAGGTTCGCAAAGCTCTCACCCAGACGTTCGGTCACGATGTCGCCCATCTTTTCCGAATAGAATCGGCGGTTGTGCAACGTCACATAGCCCCGGTCCTGGATGGTAGAGATGATGGCGGCATAAGTAGAGGGCCGGCCAATGCCGCGCTTTTCCATCTCTTTCACCAAACTGGCTTCCGAGAACCGCGCTGGTGGCTTGGTGAAGTGCTGGGTAGGGTCCAGCTCAAGCAGCTTCAGAGCTTCTCCCTGGGCCATTTCCGGCAGCACGTCATCTTCCCCAGGCTTACTGACCTGAGGCAGCACCTTGGTATAGCCATCGAACTTGAGAATTCGGCCCTTGGCGCGCAATTCGAAGTCACCCGCGGCCACGGTGATCGTACTGGAAAGGTATTGCGCCGGCGGCATCTGGCAAGCCAGGAACTGGCGCCAGATAAGCTCATACAGCCGCTCCGCATCCCGCTCCATGCCGCTGAGCTGTGAAGGATGCAGGTTCACATCCGAAGGGCGGATGGCTTCGTGCGCCTCCTGAGCGCCTTCCTTGCTGCCGTAGACATTGGGGGCCGCTGGCAGGTATTGCTTGCCAAAGTTGCTTTCGATGTAAGCACGCGCCATGTCCAGGGCATCTACCGACAGGTTGGTGGAGTCGGTACGCATATAAGTGATGTAGCCGGCCTCGTACAAGCGCTGGGCCATCATCATGGTTTTCTTTACGCCAAAACCAAGCCGGTTGCTGGCCGCCTGCTGCAAGGTAGACGTGATGAAGGGCGCCGACGGCTTGCTGCTGGTGGGCTTGTCTTCACGCTTGGCCACGCTGTAGCTAGAGGCCTTGAGCTTGGCCACGGCAGCCATGGCCTGCTCTTCATTAAGCGGCTTGAAGGCTTCGCCATGCTCGCGCGCCACCTCGAAGCGGACCTTGGCCTTGGAACTGGCCAGGTCTGCATGCAGTTCCCAGTATTCCTGGGGAATGAACGCTCGGATTTCGCGCTCGCGCTCCACCACGAGTTTCACTGCCACGGACTGAACACGGCCGGCAGACAAGCCACGGGCGATTTTCTGCCACAGCAGTGGGGACACCATGTAGCCCACTACCCGGTCGAGGAAGCGACGCGCCTGCTGAGCGTTTACACGGTCGATGTCTAGCTGGCCAGGCTGCGAGAACGCGTCCTGGATGGCTTTTTTAGTGATCTCGTTGAATACCACGCGTTTGTAGCGGCTGTCGTCACCGCCAATGGCTTCGCGCAGGTGCCAGGCAATGGCCTCCCCTTCGCGGTCCAAGTCGGTCGCGAGGTAGATGGTGTCAGCATCCTTGGCGAGCTTGCGCAGCTCTTCGATGACTTTTTCCTTGCCTGGAAGGATTTCGTACTTGGCCTTCCAGCCGTGGTCGGGATCTACCCCCATGCGTGCCACCAATTGCCGCCGGGCTTTTTCCCGGGGCGTAAGAGTGGGCGCTTCGCCAGCCGTCTTGGCCTTGCGAGCAGCGGGCTCCTTGGTGTTGGACGAACCGCTGGTGGGCAAGTCTCGGATATGGCCGATACTGGACTTCACCACGTACTGGTTGCCCAGGTACTTGTTGATCGTCTTGGCCTTGGCCGGGGATTCCACAATGACCAGCGATTTTCCCATGGATCGGAAGATTCCTAAAAAACAGAAAGAAAAGGCGGCGACGCCTTTCGAGGCCCCGCTATATATAGTGGCAACTGAGCGAGGTCAAGCGTAGTAACTAAACGCCACTACTCGGTGCCGATTCAAAAAGGCTCGCCTCGGCTTGCACCAAAGCAAAGCGCGGGACCTGCTCGCCGTCAACCTCTACCGACTCCATAAACATGTCCAAAGGGCGAACCCAGAGGCCAAATTCTCCGTATAGCGCTTGATAGCAGACCACCTGTTGCTCGGTCTCCGAGTGGCGCGCAACGCCGAATACACGGTACTCCGGCCCTTTGTAGTGCCGATAGATGCCAGGTTGTAACAGCATATGCCGCCTCTCATTTGAAAATACTTGAAACAAAAACCGGGGCACGAGGCCCCGGTTTTCACCACCACTGCGATCAGACGCGCTCGAACACCGTAGTGATGCCCTGCCCCAACCCGATACACATGGTAGCCACGCCGAGCGTCGCACCCTTTTGCTTCATAACGTTAAGCAGAGTGCCGGAAATGCGGGCACCTGAGCAACCAAAAGGATGACCCAAGGCGATTGCACCGCCATGAAGGTTGACCTTTTCGTCCATCTTGTCCAGCACTTTCAGGTCCTTCAGCACCGGCAGTGCCTGGGCAGCGAAGGCCTCGTTCAGCTCGAAGCAATCGATGTCCGCGACTGTAAGGCCCGCCCGCTTGAGCGCTTTCTGGGTGGCCGGTACGGGACCATAGCCCATGATCGACGGGTCTACACCGGCCACGGCCATGGCGCGAATGACGGCCATGGGCTGCAGGCCCAGGTCCTTGGCACGCTGTGCTGACATGACAATCATGCAGGAGGCACCGTCCGTGATCTGCGAGGAAGTGCCCGCCGTGACAGTACCGCCTTTGGGGTTGAACGCTGGCTTGAGTGCCGCAAGCCCTTCAAGGGTGGTTTCAGGGCGAATGGTTTCGTCGTAATCGAATACCTTCAGGAAGCCGTTTTCGTCGTAGCCTTCCATCGGGATGATTTCGTTCTTGAACAAACCTTCCACCGTGGCCTTGTGGGCCAGCTGGTGGGAGCGAACACCAAAGGCGTCCTGCTGCTCGCGAGTAATGCCGTGCATCTTGCCCAGCAGCTCGGCGGTCAGGCCCATCATGCCCGCGGCCTTGGCGGCATGCAGCGACATCTGCGGGTTAGGGTCCACGCCATGCATCATGCTTACATGCCCCATGTGCTCAACACCACCGATCACGAACACATCGCCGTTGCCGGTCTGAATGGCCTGGGCAGCCGTGTGCAAGGCACTCATGGACGAGCCGCACAGGCGGCTGACGGTTTGTGCAGCCGCCGTGTGCGGGATGCGAGTCATCAGCGACGCCATGCGGGCAATGTTCCAGCCCTGCTCCAGGGTCTGGTTCACGCAGCCCCAAATCACGTCTTCAACTTCCTTGGGATCAACCCCTGGGTTGCGTGCCAGCAATTGATCGATCAAGGTGGCCGACAGGTTCTCGGCGCGGGTATTGCGATGCATGCCGCCCTTGGAGCGGCCCATGGGTGTACGACCGAAGTCGACAATCACCACATCTCTTGGATTCAGGCTCATCGTGCAAATCTCGCTCTGTTGTCGGGCGGCTCAGCCAAAGAAACGCTGGCCGGTACGGGCCATTTCGCGCAGCTTCTCAGTGGGTTGGTACAACGGGCCCAGGTCAGCGTAACGGTCGGCCATGGCGACGAACTCGGCCACGCCTACCGCGTCGATGTACCGCAAGGCGCCGCCTCGGAAGGGAGGGAAGCCAATGCCATACACCAGGCCCATGTCCGCCTCGGCAGCGGTTTCCACGATACCGTCTTCCAGGCAGCGCACGGTTTCCAGGCACAGCGGAATCATCATCCAGTTGAGGATATCGTCGTCGCTTACCTCACGCTGCTCGTGCACGATTGGCTTGAGCAGGTCCAGCACCGCCGCATCGGTCACTTTTTTGGGTTTTCCGCGCTTGTCGGTTTCATACGCGTAGAAGCCCTTGCCGTTCTTCTGCCCCAGGCGGTTTGCATCGTACAGCGCGTCGATGGCACTACGACGGTCGTCCTTCATACGGTCTGGGAAGCCTTCGGCCATCACATCACGGCCATGGTGGCCTGTGTCGATGCCCACGACGTCCATCAGGTAGGCCGGGCCCATGGGCCAACCGAATTTCTCCATTACCTTGTCGATACGCACGAAATCCACACCGGCGCTGACCAGCTTGGCGAACCCGCCGAAGTAAGGAAATAGCACACGGTTGACCAGAAAGCCTGGGCAGTCGTTGACCACAATGGGGTTCTTGCCCATTTTCTTGGCGTAGGCGACGGTGGTGGCCACCGCTTGCTCGCTGGAGTGTTCACCACGGATCACTTCGACCAGGGGCATCATGTGCACCGGGTTGAAGAAGTGCATGCCTACGAAGTTTTCCGGGTGCTTGAGGGCCTTGGCCAGCAGGTTGATGGAAATAGTGGACGTGTTGGAGGCCAGCACGGTGCCTTCCTTCACATGGTTTTCGACTTCAGCCAATACCGCCTGCTTGACCTTGGGGTTCTCGACCACGGCTTCAACTACGATGTCCACCTGGCCGAAATCGCCATAGGACAGGGTCGGGCGGATGGCATTGAGTGCAACGGCCATTTTGTCCGTGGTCAGGCGCCCCTTCTCCACCAGCTTGCCCAGTAGTTTGGATGCTTCGCTGAGCCCCTGTTCCAGGCCTTTCTCGTTGATATCCTTCATCAGAATAGGCGTGCCCTTGGACGCCGACTGGTAGGCGATACCGCCCCCCATGATACCGGCGCCCAACACCGCAGCCTGTTTCACGTCGGCGGCCTGTTTGTCGTAGTGCTTGGCCTTGCGCTTGAGCTCCTGATCGTTCAGGAACAGCCCGATCAGGCTCGCAGAGGCAGGCGTTTTTGCCATTTTCACAAAGCCGGCGGCTTCGACTTCCAGCGCCTTGTCCCGGCCGAAGTTGGCGGCTTTCTGCAGGGTCTTGATGGCTTCCACAGGCGCGGGGTAATTGGGGCCGGCCTGGCCCGCCACGAAGCCTTTGGCCGTCTCGAATGCCATCATCTGTTCGATGGCATTGAGCTTGAGTTTTTCCAGCTTCGGCTGGCGGCGGGCCAAGTGGTCGATCTCACCCGAGATGGCGCGGCCCAACAGGTCTAAGGACGCGCTGCGCAGTTGCTCAGGTGCGACCACCACGTCCACAGCACGCACTTTCAAAGCGTCGTCTGGGCGCTGCTCCTTGCCGGAGGCAATCCATTCGATGGCGTTGTCCACACCAATCAACCGTGGCAGGCGAACGGTACCGCCAAAGCCTGGATAGATACCCAGCTTCACTTCTGGCAGGCCAATCTTGGCAGCCGTGGACATCACACGAAAGTCCGCTGCCAACGCCATTTCCAGACCGCCGCCCAGGGCAATGCCGTTGATGGCCACCAGGGTGGGGCATGGCAGGTCTTCGAAGGCGCTGAAAATCCGGTTCACGTCCAGGGTGGCAGCCGTCAGCTCGGCTTCGGGCAGCTTGAAGTTGTCGACGAACTCAGTGATATCGGCACCGACGATGAACACGTCCTTGCCACTGGTGACCAACACGCCCTTGACCGATGAATCAGCCTTGATGGCCTCCACAGCCTCACGCAACTCGGTGAGGGTCAAGCGGTTGAACTTGTTGACGGACTCACCCTTGAGGTCGAAGGCGAGTTCGACGATGCCACTTTCAAGAGCCTTAACCGTGATGGCTTTACCTTCGTAAATCATCAACTGATCTCCAGGAATGGAAGCTGAACGAGACGTGCCAGAGCAGCCTTGCGGCTTACCCGCCGGCACGCGTTCGGGGAATGAATACGGTGGCAAACGACCGATTCATACGCCCGTTTGATTCGGGTGTGCACACCTTCAGCGAAAAGCCGAAGATTGTCAATCATTCGCCCCTTCGCTCAAGTTTGCCGGGCGCGCCGCCGACACCGTTGATACTGCCAGTGCCGTTGCCCTGCCCTGTTGCACCACAGCCCGGAGACCGTTCATGAACCTGTTACGCAATTTTTCCATCAGCCGACGGCTGTGGTTGATCCTGGTGCTGGCGGTGGGCATGGTCGCAGTGTTGGGGCTGGTGATGCTCAAGCAGATTCATGACGACCTTTACCGTGCCAAGGCGCTGAAAACCATGCATGTGGTGCAGACCGCGACTGGCCTGCTCGAGTACTTCAACGGGCTGGAAAAGTCCGGCGCGCTCACTCAGGGCCAAGCCCAGCAGCAAGCCATTGCGGCTATCCGCGGCCTGCGCTACGGCGGTACAGACTATTTCTGGATCAACGACCTGCGCCCGGTGATGGTGATGCACCCCACCAACAGCAAGCTCGAAGGCCAGGACCTGTCCGGTATCCGGGACCCGGACGGGTTTGCCGTTTTCAATGAAATGGTAGCCCTTGCCAAAGCCAAGGGTGCCGGCATGGTGAACTACCGATGGCCCAAACCGGGTGCGACTGCACCGGTGGCCAAGACCTCCTACGTACAACTGTTCCAGCCATGGGGCTGGGTGATCGGCTCTGGTGTATACGTGGATGATGTGGAGGCCGAATTTGTGGCTCAAGCGATCCAGGTGGCCGTAGCTGGCCTGCTCATCGCATTTGCACTGGCGCTGGCGATCATTGTGATAGCCCGCAGTATTGTCAGGCCGCTCGAAGCCTCTGTGACCGCCCTGGCCAATATCGCCAGCGGCGAAGGGGACCTTACACAGGAACTCCAGACCAACGGCAATGATGAAATTACTCAGCTAAGCCGTCACTTCAATGGCTTTACGCGCAAAATGCGCGGGCTGATCGGCCACCTTCAGGCGTCTGCAGACGAGCTTGGCCTTTCCGCACATACCTTGGGCACCACGGCCCTTGAGGCTCAATCCAGCAGCACGCGCCAATGCGCACAAATGGACCTGGTGGCCACGGCGGTGACCGATGTGACCCTTGGCGTCCAGGAGGTAGCACGGACGGCTGAACACGCTGCCAGTGAAATGCGTACTGCCGAGTCACAGGCCCGGGAAGGGAAGGCAAGCATTGAGAACAGCGTTCGTCAGATCGATCAGTTGTCCGGCACCATTGCCCAGGCCGTTGAGGTGATTCGCACGCTGTCAGAAGAAAGTACAGAAATCGGCGGCGTGTTGGACGTTATCAGCGCCATCGCAGAGCAAACCAACTTGCTGGCCCTCAACGCGGCCATCGAGGCGGCCCGGGCAGGCGAACAAGGCCGTGGGTTTGCTGTGGTGGCGGATGAAGTCCGGCTGCTGGCGCAGCGTACCCAGAAGTCCACGGCGCAGATTCAGGCCATGACTGAACGCTTGCAGCATCATTCCGAGGCGGCAGTGAACGTGATCAATGAAAGCAGCCAGGCCTCGCAGCTCACCATCGATCAGGCCAATGACGCTGGCCGCAGCCTGGAATTGGTGGTGCAGGGGCTGCGCAACCTGAACACCCTCAACGGTGCCATTGCCACCGCCACAGCACATCAGCGTCAGGCGGTCGAAGACATCAACCGAAATGTAACCCAGGCCACCGAGCTATCCCAAGGTACCGCCAGTGCCGCCGAGCAATCGAGCCGTACTAGCGTAGACATGAAAGCCCTGAGCGAGCAGCTCAACGCAGCGCTGCAGCAGTTCCGTGTCTGAGGCTATGTGCTGGCCAGGGACCTAAGTACGCTATCCAGGCGCTCGGCCTTGTCTATACCCCCGCCCTCGCCCCAGATGGCGCTCACCATTCGTCGCTCCGCTTGTACCTTCCACACATCAGGTGGCAGTGAGCGAAGCTGGTCCAGCAAGGGCGACGGCGGGCAGTCCTCGCGCCATTGGTTGACCCAACGGCCGGGCTCCGGCTGCCACCAGGTCCATTCCCCGCTGGCTGTGGCTGGCCGGGGTTTGTGGTACTGGGCCGCAGGCGTAGGCAGGTGCGCTGGCATCCAGTGAGGCCATTGCTGCGGCGCCAATTGCATGCCCAGCCCCAAGGCACGAGCATGCATGCGGCAAGCCATGCGACCACTCTGTTTTCGAGACGGCCGCAGCCAAGCCAGCGGACTTAAAATCACCGCCAGGATTGACACGACTATAAGGACCGTCATAGAACTCTCCCGCAATTAACAAACAACCCCTGGGCGGACTGCACAAGTCCACCTTGAAAGGGCCATAATCCAAGTCATACCTTTGCCTGGAGCAACCGTCATGTCCTATCAACATATTCTCGTCGCCGTGGACCTGACCGAGGAATGCGACCCGGTCATCAAGCGCGCTCGCGTGCTTGCCGCAGGCACCGGAGCAACACTTTCACTGGTTCATATCGTAGAGCCCATGGCCATGGCGTTCGGCGGCGATGTGCCGATGGACCTGTCTCAGCTTCAACAGCAGCAGTTCGATCAGGCAAAAGGGCGAATGCTCGCCTTGCGGGCCAAGTACCCCGAAATCGAAGAACAGTATTGCCACCTGACCTATGGGCAACCACGGCAGGAAATCCACAAGCTGGCCAAAGAGCAGGCATGCGACATGATCATCGTGGGCAGCCACGGGCGCCATGGGCTGGGCCTGCTACTGGGTTCAACCTCCAATGATGTGTTGCACGGTGCACCCTGCGATGTACTGGCTGTAAAACTGGACAGGGCCAAGACCGATAAGGCCTGACCCTGCCCCTTAGGCTTAGGCTTAGGCTTAGGCGTCCAGCTCGGCCCACCGCTCTACCAACACATCATGGCGAGCCTGCAGGTCTTCCAGGCTCGCCAGCACGGCGGCGGTCTCCGCAGCAGGCCGCTGGTAAAATGCCGGTGAAGCGATCTGGGCCTGTACGTCGCCAATCTGCGCTTCCATGGCTTCGATCTGCCCAGGCAGCGCCTCCAGTTCGCGCTGAAGCTTGTAGCTGAGCTTCTTCTTGGCAGATGCAGGGGCAGCAGCAACAGGTGCCGCCGCCGGCGCAGCTGGCGCAGGCTCGGCCTTCTGGGGCTTGGTTTCCTTAACGCCCAGCAGCTTGGCAGAGCCACCCTGGCGAATCCACTCCTGGTACCCGCCTACGTATTCGCGCACCTGCCCCTCGCCTTCAAAGACCAAGGTGCTGGTGACCACGTTGTCCAGGAAGGCCCGGTCGTGGCTGACCATCAACACGGTGCCATTGAAACTGGACAGCACTTCTTCCAGCAACTCCAGGGTTTCCACGTCCAGGTCGTTGGTGGGTTCGTCCAGTACCAGCAGGTTGGCTGGCTTGCTGAACAGCTTGGCCAGCAGCAGGCGCGCGCGCTCGCCACCCGAGAGCGCCTTCACAGGCGTACGCGCCCGCTGTGGGCTGAACAGGAAATCGCCCAAATAGCTGAGGACGTGGCGGTTCTGCCCGTCAATTTCGATAAAGTCGCGGCCTTCGGCCACGTTATCGACCACGGTCTTTTCCAGGTCCAGTTGCATGCGCAGCTGGTCGAAATAGGCCACTTCCAGCTTCGTCCCTTGGTCTACCTTCCCAGCAGTAGGCTGAAGTTCGCCCAGCATGAGCTTGAGCAGGGTGGTCTTGCCGGTACCATTGGCGCCAAGCAGGCCGATACGGTCCTGGCGCTGCAGGACCATGGAGAAGTCCTTGACCAGCAACGGCCCGCCCGGATGGGCATAGCTCACATTCTCCAGCGCAATCACCTGCTTGCCGGACTTGTCTGCCACGTCCAGCTGGATGTTAGCCTTGCCCTGGCGCTCGCGGCGCTCACCGCGCTCCACGCGCAGCGCCTTGAGCGCACGCACACGACCTTCGTTACGGGTACGCCGGGCTTTGATGCCTTGGCGAATCCACACTTCTTCCTGGGCCAAGCGCTTGTCGAACAGGGCATTGGCCGTTTCTTCGGCAGCCAGTTCCGCTTCCTTGTGCACCAGGAAGCTGGCGTAGTCGCCATTCCAGTCGATCAGGTGACCGCGGTCCAGCTCCAGGATGCGCGTTGCCAGGTTCTGCAAGAAGGCCCGGTCGTGGGTGATGAACAGCACAGCACCGCCAAACCCGGCCAGCGCTTCCTCAAGCCAGGCGATGGCGCCAATGTCCAGGTGGTTGGTGGGTTCGTCGAGCAGCAGCAGGTCAGGCTCGGACACCAGGGCCTGGGCGAGCAGTACGCGGCGGCGCCATCCCCCCGACAATTCGGCCAGGGTCTTGTCTGCAGGCAACTGCAACCGGCTCAGGGTACTGTCCACCAGTTGCTGCAAGCGCCAACCGTCACGGGCCTCCAACGCTTGCTGGCAATGCATCAGCGCATCCAGGTCAGCGTCGGTCACGATGTTCTGGCTCAGGTGGTGATACTGCGCAAGCAGTTCGCCTACACCGGCCAGCCCTTCGGCCACCACGTCGAACACGGTACGGTCGTCGGCACGCGGCAGCTCCTGGGGCAACTCGCCGATCTTGAGACCGGGCGCGCGCCAGATATCCCCATCGTCGGGTTTGCGATCGCCCCGCACCAGCCGCAGCATGCTGGACTTGCCCGTACCGTTGCGGCCAATGATGCAGACCCGCTCGCCGCGAGCGATCTGCCAGGAAACCTTGTCGAGCAGCGGCATGGAGCCGTATGCAAGGGAAACATCGCTCAGTTTGAGCAGGGTCATGAGATTCTCCGAAAAACCGGTGCGCAGTTTACCTGATGTGCCGCGTGCGCACAGCAAACGCCGGGCGGCATATGCCGAAACACCTGGCACGCTTCCGGGGCAGAGGGCAACAGGCTAAGCTAGCGGCCAATCTGTACGCTTCCCGGAAGTCTCATGCGCAGTCGACTGTCCCGCCTTGTTCCCGCATTGGTTCCTGCGCTGCTGCTTGGCGCCCTTGCTTTCACCCCCTATACCCAGGCTGGAGACCTCACCCTTCAGCGACAGTACTACGACCAGGCCAAGGCTGCACTGGCCAAGGGCAACAGCGCGCCCTACTTCCAGTACAAGGCCATGCTGGTGGACTACCCGCTGGAGCCCTACCTGGCCTATGACGAACTCACCGCGCGCCTGCCGGGCGCCAGCGATGAGGAAGTGGAAGCGTTCATCACCGCCCACGGCGACCTGCCTCAGATCAACTGGCTCAAACTGCGCTGGCTACGCATGCTGGCCGAGCGTGGGGATTGGCCCACCTTCGTCAAGTACTACGATAGCAAGCTCAACTTCACTGAGCTGGACTGCCTGTACGGGCAATATCAGCTTACCCAACCTAGCCTGCGTGCCGAGGGGTATGCCAACGCCGAGAGGCTGTGGCTGAGTGGCAAGGACCGGCCGGCGGCCTGCGACCCGCTGTTCGGCCGCTGGGCTGCCGAGGGGCAACTGACCGAACAGAAGCGCTGGCAACGGGTGCGCCTGGCCGCGCAGGCGCGCAACTACACGCTGGCCACCAGCCTGGTGGATGGCCTGCCTACCTTGCAGGCACAAGGCCGGCGCCTGCTGGATGTGGCCCGCAACCCCGAGCTGCTCGACAAACCTGCGCTGTTCCAGCCTGCAGATGAAGCCATGGCAGATGCCGTGGGCCTGGGCCTGCGCCGTCTGGCGCGGCAGAACCCGGAAAAGGCCATGGGCCTGCTGGACAGCTATGCCGCCACCATGCGCTTTGGTGCAGATGAAAAGGTGGCCATCGCCAAGGACATCGGCCTGGGGCTGGCGCGAAGCTACGACCCGCGTGCCCTGGACCTTATGACCCAATACGACCCAGACCTGCGCGATGACACCGTCAGTGAATGGCGGTTGCGCCTGCTGCTGCGCCTGGGCCGCTGGCAGGACGCCTACGACCTTACCCGCCGGCTGCCGGCCAGCCTGGCCCAAACCAACCGCTGGAAATACTGGGAGGCCCGCGCCCTGGAGCTGGCCAGGCCAACCGACCCTCAAGTGCCCATCCTGTACAAGGCGGTTGCCAAAGAGCGGGACTTCTATGGTTTCTTGGCGGCCGATCGCACCCAGGTGCCCTATCAGTTGACCAACAAGCCACTGCCCCTGACCCAGGCACAGATGAACGCCGTGCGTAACGCCCCAGGCATACGCCGGGCCATGGAGCTGTACCAGCGCGGGCAGATCGTGGACGGTCGGCGTGAATGGTATTACGTGTCCCGCCACTTCGACCGCGATCAGATGGTTGCGCAGGCCAAGCTGGCCTATGACATGGGCTGGTACTTCCCGGCCATCCGCACCATCAGCCAGGCCCAATATTGGGACGACCTGAACATCCGCTTCCCCATGGCCCACCGGGATACCTTGCTGCGCGAAGCACGGCTGCGCGGTATCCATGCCAGCTGGGTGTTCGCGATCACGCGCCAGGAAAGCGCCTTCATGGACGATGCCCGCTCTTCGGTAGGGGCCATGGGCCTGATGCAGCTCATGCCGGCCACCGCCAAGGAAACCGCGCGCAAGTTCAGCATTCCTTTGGCCAACCCCCAGCAGGTCATCAACCCTGATACCAACATACAGTTAGGCGCGGCCTACCTGAGCGTGGTGCATGGGCAGTTCAACGGCAACCGAGTGCTGGCCTCTGCGGCCTACAACGCCGGTGCCGGGCGTGTACGGCAATGGCTGCGCGGTGCGAATCACCTAAGCTTTGACGTATGGGTCGAATCCATCCCGTTCGACGAAACCCGCCAATACGTGCAGAACGTGCTGTCCTATGCAGTGATCTACGGCGCCAAGCTCAACACCCCACAGCCCATCGTGGATTGGCATGAGCGGTTCTTCGACGATATCTGATAGGTACAGGCGCTATGCCACGGCCGGTTCTGATGCGGGACCGGCCGTAACCGCAGAAAAAAGTACAGGCGCAGGCCGGGAACAGTCCTCTACGGCCTCTTACTCCAGCACCGTCACTTCCATGCCCACTTCCACGACCCCCCGCCCATCCGGAATCAGGTTCTGCCCGAGCATGATGCCGCCGTCACGCAGCCGGTAACCCTTGAGGGTATTCAACGGCTCGCGGTCGCTATCACGCTCATGGGTATCCGGGTTGATAGTGGTCATGATGCAGCGCGCACAGGGGGACGCCAAACGAAAATCCACGTTGCCTATTCGCAAGCGCTTCCACCCGTCTTCGGCGTAAGCGGCTGCCCCGTCGATGACCAGGTTTGGCCGAAAGCGCAGCATGGCCATCTCTCGGCCGATGCGCGAAGAAAGGTCATCTACGGAAGCCTGATTGATCAGCAACAAAGGAAAACCATCGGCGAACGCCACACGGTCATCGGGTTGACCGTCCCCAGCCCCCAATGGACGAGCACGGTGCTCAGGCACGTACACCAGCCGTGCAGGCTTGCCGATCAAGGCGCTCACCCATTCGGCCGCAGCATCGCCCGCATCAGGCACACGCAAGGTGTCTTTCCAGATAATGACGCCGCGTAAGTCGCTGTCGGCCTCAGGCAATGCCACCTGCAGCGCAGGCAGGCCCGGCGCGCAGAGGTCGAGGCCGCCAGCCGCGTTATAAAGGGCCGACAACTGCCCTATCACCGGCAATGTACGCTGCGTGAGAAAGCGGCCACTGGCCTCTTCTACGAGCAGCCACCGCCTGTCACCCGCTAGCCCCAAAGGCTCTACAGGAGAGGCCTCAAGCGGCTCGCCTTGGGCGGATTTGACAGGGTAACGGTACAGAGCGGTCAGGCGCATGAGCGGGCATCCAGGTGGCGTGGCCCACAGCTTAACCGAACCGCTGCCTGCTAACTCAGCCCAGTTCCATTTCCAGGCGCTGACGCACCACTTCTACCAGTTTGTCTGGCTGGAACTTGGACAGGAAATTGTCGCAGCCTACTTTCTTGACCATGGATTCGTTGAAGCTGCCAGAAAGCGACGTATGCAATACCACATACAGCTCGCGCAAGCGCGGGTCTTGGCGGATCTCGGTCGTCAGTCGATAACCGTCCATTTCCGGCATTTCAGCGTCGGTAAACACCATAAGCAGCTTGCTGCACACGTCTTCACCGGCATCAGCCCACTTCTGCAGCAGGCGCAGGGCCTTGAGGCCATCACTGGCCACGTGCAGTATCGCGCCCAGCTGCGACAGGGTATCGCGCAGCTGCGAAAGGGCGACAGTGGAGTCATCCACCAGCAGAATTTCACGGCCCCGAGCCTTGGCAAGCATCGTGTCTTCAAGCTTTTCCTTGGACACCTTGGCGTTATAGGGCACGATCTCCGCCAACACCTTCTCAACGTCAATGATCTCGACCAGCTTGTCTTCAACGCGCGTGATGGCCGTCAAGTAATGCTGACGCCCGGCGCTGGTCGGGGGCGGCAGAATAGCTTCCCAATTCATGTTGATGATGCGGTCCACACCCCCCACCAGGAATGCCTGCACTGAGCGGTTGTACTCCGTGACGATGATGGTGCTGTCCGGCCCCGGCTGTAGAGGTCGCATACCAATAGCCTGGGACAGGTCAATGACCGGCAGCGTCTGGCCACGCAGGTTGACTACGCCACAGACAAACGGGTGACGTTGAGGCATCAAGGTGAGCTTGGGCAGTTGCAACACCTCCTGGACCTTGAACACGTTGATCGCGAACAGTTGGCGGCCCGCCAGGTGGAACATGAGGATTTCCAGGCGGTTTTCACCCACTAACTGGGTGCGCTGGTCAACGCTGTCAAGAATGCCTGCCATGAAAGTCCCCGGCGGTAGGATAAATACATGTACGGGCTATCGGCGCTACCCCGGGGAACTTGAGCCGGGGCAGGCCGAGGTTGTCATGCAGTCCGTCGGCTAAGCAGAGGGCAATCAGGTGGCAAGTGCAGCCGAAGCGCGGCAGGCCGAGCTGCAAAGCGCAGATCAGTGCCTTGAAGGGGCTCACCGTCCAGGTTGATGTCCAGGCCCTCAGCGCTCTGGATCTCGACCCAAGGCAGGCGCACACGCACGAAGAGGCCGTCCAGCCCAAGCCCACCGGACAGCAACTCCTTGAGTGTAGACACCACCTCCGTAGGCGCTGGCAGAATGCTCACGTCCAGCAGGCCATCATCGGCCACCGCCTCAGGGCATAACAGGTGACCGCCACCGGCCTGGCGGCCGTTGCCGATGCCTAGCGCCAGAAGCTCGCCTTCCCAATGAAAATCCGGCCCGTGAAGCACACCCTTTGCAGCATGCAGCTCACTGAAACGGCTTAGCCCGGTAAACAGATAGGCAGCGCCGCCAAGGATTTTTTTCAGGTCTTCGGAGGTGTTAGCCGTCACTTGGCTACCAAAGCCCCCCGTGGCCATGTTCAGGAACAGCTGGCCACCCACCTCGCCCAAGTCCACAGGGCGTGCAGGCTGATCCAGCAAGGCCAGGGCCCCGGCAGGCTCCAGCGGCACGGCAGCCGCGCGGGCAAAGTCGTTGGCGGTGCCCAGCGGCATCAGGGCCAAGGTTGCATCACTGTCGGCCAGCGCCAAGGCTTCGGCCACGTCGCGCGACGTACCGTCGCCGCCGCCGGCGATAAGCGTGGTATAGCCTGCCGCCAACCCTTCTTTTACCAAGCGGGCGGCGTCACCCCCCTCCCAGGTCAGGCGAACAGTGATATCCCAACCTTCTTTGCGCCGGGCCATTACCGCGTCCCGAACGTCTTCGTTCAATGCCTGCTTGCCATGCAGGATCAGCCATGCCTTGCGCGTTTCCATGTAATTCACCCCTTGCTGAGCCGTCATTGGGCATGTGACCGCACGGCAAGGCGAAAAGCGCCAGCGCTGCGCATTTTCTCAGGCCAGCAACTCACTCATGGGGATAAAGTTCACGGTATTGCCCTCTTCCACTGCCTGGCCTTCAGGCACTTCTACCAGGCCATCGGCCCAGGCAGCGCTGCGTAACACGCCTGAACTCTGGTTCGGGTACAGCTCGGCACGGCCCTCGTGCACGCGGGCGCGGAGAAATTCTCGACGGCTGCCTTCAGGCCATTTGAACCCTGCTGCTACCTGATGCCCCCGGGGTAGTACACGTGTGCACCCCATGCGCCTCAGCAGGTAAGGCCGCGCCAGCAACGCAAAGGTCACCAGCGTAGAAGCCGGGTTGCCGGGTAGCCCGATGACCACCGTACCCTGGTAGTGGCCCACAGTGAGGGGCTTGCCAGGCTTTATGGCCAGCTTCCACAGGTTCAGCTGGCCACCCTCGCGCAGGGCTTGCCCCAGGTAATCCGCTTCGCCGACCGACACGCCCCCTGTGGTAAGTATGAGATCTACCTCATGCAGGCCGGCCAGTGCGTCACGGGTGAGTTCCAGGTCGTCCACGATGATGCCCGCGTCTACAACTTCGCACCCGGTGCGAGCCAGCCAACTGCACAATAACGTGCGATTGCTGTTGTAGATCTGCCCTGGCCCCAGGGGCTCGCCTGGAGCTACCAATTCGTCACCAGTGGACAACACAGCGACACGGGGCCTGCGGGTAACCGTAACGTGCGCAGCGCCGAGGGTCGCTGCTAGGCCCAATTCGATCGGGCCCAGGCGGGTACCGGCCTCAAGCACGCGCTCGCCTGCGGTGCATTCCTGCCCGCGGGGGCGGATATTCAGGCCAGCCCTCATGGGCTGGGTGAAACGCACTCGGCCATCGTGATCGACCTCTGCGTTTTCCTGCATCTGTACGCAATCGGCGCCTTCGGGCACCGGTGCCCCGGTAAAGATCCGGGCGCAGGTGCCAGGTTGCAAGGGCGTTGGGGAATGGCCTGCGAAAATACGCTGGCTCACCTCCATCGGCTCACCCACCCAGTCAGCATGGGCCAAAGCATAGCCGTCCATGGCACTGTTAGGCCACGGCGGCAGGTCGCTGGTGGCGTGGAGTGCCTCTGCCAGAACGCGGCCGTCGGCCGCGGCCAATGGCACACACTCGGTACCCTCCAGAAGGGCACTGTCTGCTAGCGCCAGCAGGCGCTCAAGGGCCTCGCTCAGGGGTAGCAAGCCCTTGAAGGATGAGTCACCCACGGCTTTCACAAGGCTCGGCCTGCTTGAGGTGCGGAACGAAATTGCAGGGGCGGTGGCGGTTGTCCAACTGCTCGGCCAGGATGCCATCCCAGCCCGTACGGCAGGCGTTGGTAGAACCCGGCAGGCAGCATACAAGCGTGCCGTTGGAAAGCCCCGCCAGGGCTCGGGACTGGACGGTGGAGGTGCCGATATCAGCCACGGAGATCTGGCGGAACAGCTCGCCGAACCCATCGATATGTTTGTCCAGCAGGCAGGCTACCGCTTCAGGCGTACTGTCGCGCCCAGTGAACCCGGTGCCACCGGTAATGAGCACCACTTGCACTTCGTCTTCGGCAATCCAGGTGGCCACTTGGGCGCGTATTCGGTACAGGTCGTCTTTGAGCAGCACGCGGGCGGCCAGGCGGTGGCCAGCAGCCTTCAAACGGTCTACAAACAACTGACCGGAGGTATCGGTGTCCCGAGTACGGGTATCGCTGACAGTCAGTACCGCAATATTGAGCGGTACAAACGGAGCATCGGCCTTGGCGGTCATTGCACGTTCCAGTTGTTGAGGAAAACGCCGAATGTTATATCACACGGCCCTTCTCCTGCCGAACCGACCTCATGAACACTGCCTCTGATGTAGCCTCGCCCGCTTCCGTCCTGCTATTGGCTGGCGGCCAGGGTGCACGGGTGGGCGGGCAGGACAAAGGGCTGCTGCCGTGGCAAGGCCTGCCCATGATCGAGCACCTGCACCGGCAAGTGCGGCAGTTCACAGATGACCTGATCATTTCCTGCAACCGCAACGTCGACCGCTATGCCGTGTTCGCCGACCAACTGGTCGTGGATACCGAGGCAGGTTTTCCAGGGCCCATGGCGGGGCTGTCCGCCGGGCTTGCCAAAGCGCGTCATGAGCGCGTGCTGGTACTGCCGTGCGATGTGCCTGCCGTGGATGCTTCGTTGATCCAAGTCATGCTGAGTGCGCACGCAAGGCACGCTGACAAGCCTCTGATTGTGCGTCAGGGCGGGATATGGGAGCCTTTGATCTGTGTGCTGCCCACGTCGGCGATCACCGCCCTGGTCAGCGCCTGGGCTGAGGGAGAGCGCAGCCCACGGCGAGTGCTGCTGGCGCTTGAACCCCAGGCCCTGGACTGCCCGGCCAATGACGCGCGCTTGCGCAACCTCAACACCCTCGAGCTGATGGCGAGCCTGTGAACCTTATGAGGAACTTGCTCGTTAGCGTTGCGTCTTACGAGGGTCAACCAGACACCTCTTTTCGGAGACTAGAAATGTCCAACAGGATTCTTCCCGCCGTTTTGCTCGCAGCAGGCCTGGCCGCGCTGGCGGGATGCTCCACCCCAACGGTCATCACCCTAAACGATGGCCGTGAAATCCAGGCTGTTGATACGCCCAAGTACGATGAAGACTCCGGTTTCTATGAAATCGAACAGCTCGATGGCAAGCAGACCCGTGTCAACAAAGACCAGGTACGCACCGTCAAAGAGCTGTAAGGCTACGGCCTTTTCAAGGGCTTAAGCGCAACGTCACGGGGTTGCAGGTGCTGTATCGCAGCGATATGCTTCCCCGTATCGGAGTGTAGCGCAGCCAGGTAGCGCGTCTCGTTCGGGACGAGAAGGCCGCAGGTTCGAATCCTGTCTCTCCGACCATTTTGCCATTTTGCGTTTCCAGGCCTGCCCAACAGCCTGGCCAACGGTATAGAAAACCCGCCTAGCGCGGGTTTTTTTTGGCCACAGGGCCAGGCTTCGCTGCTCGCCGCACCTCTACCCTGGCACGAGGTCACATAGGCAATGCCCGGCAAGCCAACACATCAGGAGCCCGCCCTTGCATAGCCTGTTGTCCTCGCTGATTACGGCCATTCAGCGTACTGCCCGCAATCAGTGGCCCGCCCCCGTGCGGTACATAGGTGCCATAGCAGTGGTTCTTCTCTGCTGTGCCATACGCGCTCAAATGCCTAGCACTGCCCTTCCCTACCTGTTTTTTATTCCTGGCCTGATGTTTTCCGGCTTCTGGTTCGGGGTAGGCCCCTCGGTCGTAGGAAGCGTGCTGGCGGTACTGGCAGCGCAGTACTTCTTTATCGGCCCGCGGGGCTTTGAAGAAAACCTGTCGGCTTGGACCAACAGCATCAGCTTTGGCGTGGTGACGTTGGGCATGGCCGTGGTATGCGCACTCTTCCGGCAAAACCTGAACATGATGGCGGGTATCAACCAGCGCCTTGAGGAAGAAGTAGAACGCCGCACCCAGGAGAGAGACAGCATCTGGAATGTCTCCCCAGACCTGATCTGCGCAGTGTCCGAGGAGGGGGAACCCCTGGCCATGAACCCGGCATGGGAACATGAAACAGGCTGGACTGAACCTGAACTCAAAAGCGGGCACTTCGCTGCCTTTATTCCACCCCACCAGCTTGATGAAGCACTTCGAGAATTACGCCAGCGCCCTATCGTTGAACAAGATACGGCAGGTGTCCGCAAGAATGGCTCGCCTATTCACCTGAACTGGCGAATCGCGCACCGGCACGGGAAATATTTTGCGGTGGCCCGTGATGTGACGCTATTCAAGGAACGGCAAGATGCACTGGAGCAGATGCGTTCGCAGCTTCAACAGAGCCAGAAAATGGAGGCTGTCGGGCAACTGACCGGCGGCCTGGCTCACGATTTCAACAACCTGCTGACGGTTATCGCCGGCAGCCTTGAGCTGCTTCAGTCCCGCATTGCCCAAGGCCAGAGCCATGGCCTGGAACGTTACCTGGCACTGGCCCAGACAGCCTCAGGGCGCGCGGCCTCGCTTACCCATCGGCTGCTGGCTTACGCCAGGCGACAGACGCTTGCCAGCAAACCGGTGAACCCAGGGTTGCTTGTTCAAGACATGAAGGAATTGATCAGCCGCACCCTTACCCCCCGCGTAGACCTGCGGTTGGTGACACCAGAGGTTCCTGTGTGGTGTTTTTGCGATGCACACCAGCTGGAAAACGTCGTATTGAATCTATGCATCAACGCCCGCGATGCGATGCCGCAAGGCGGCCGTTTGCAGGTCGAAGTGCTACGTACGAGCCTTGATGCAGCGACTGCTGGTGTGACGTTGCCCGAAGGCGAGTATGTGGCCATACGCGTCAGTGACACAGGGACCGGCATGCCACAGAACGTCGCGGAGCGCGCCTTCGATCCCTTCTTTACAACCAAACCCCTGGGCGCAGGCACCGGGCTTGGCCTCTCCATGGTGTACGGGTTTGCTCGGCAATCCTCAGGGGACGCTCAAATCAAATCCCTCGTAGGGGCGGGAACCACTGTTAGCGTATTTCTTCCGCTCTACGAGGGCCCCCTCCCCGCCTCGCCTACCTCTATACCCTGTGGTGGAGCCACCGCTGGCTCAAACGCCAACGGCGAAGTGCTGGTGGTCGATGACGAGGCCGCCATCCGGGACCTGGTAGGTGAGGTGCTGGAAGACGCCGGCTACGACGTGTCAAAAGCCGAGACCGCAGAGCAGGCTCTCGCATTACTGCGTTATTTGCCTGATCTGAAACTGCTCGTCACCGATATAGGCCTGTCTGGCGGAATGAGCGGCGACGAGCTGGCAGAGTCGGCGCTCCGGATATGCCCTGCCTTGAAAGTCTTGTTCATCACAGGTTTTTCGGAAAACGCGGTCCCGACTGCCGGGTTCACGACAGAACAGGCTCATCTGCTTCTGAAGCCTTTCACGATGAATGATCTCAAGGCAGGCGTGAGTCAACTTCTTCAGGCTAACTGAGGCAGCAGCGACAGGTGGCTTTCAAAGCTACGGTGGTCGCCCGTGAGCGGGTCTTTGAAGGACAGGCTTTTGGCCAACAACTGAAGGGGCCGTTCATAATCATCCGGCACACCTTGGGGCGTTACAGTAGGGTAAAAGGGATCGTTGCACAGTGGGGCGCCTAGACCTGCCATATGGACACGCAACTGATGGGTGCGCCCTGTCACTGGAAACAACCGATAGCGCCACAGAGGGCCATTGTGATCGATGACTTCCACACGGGTTTCACTGTTGGCATCGCCCTCCACCTCCCTCATGCAGAAGAAAGGTTCGCCACGCGCTATGCGGCTGTGCCGCACATGGGGGAAAACGAGGCCGCGCAAAGCGGGTGCCATTGCTTCGTACACCTTCGTAATCTGCCGCGTGGGGAAGAGCTGCTGATAAGGGCCCCGTGTGGACGGCTGGGTAGAAAACATCACCAGGCCAGCCGTGTGCCGGTCGATGCGGTGCAGCGGCACCAGGTGCGGGTTGCCTGTAGTGCGGATAAGCCTGCGCAATAGGGTTTCCTCGACGAACTCTCCAGCAGGTGTAACGGGCAAAAAGTGAGGCTTATCGGCGATCAGCAGATGGTCGTCCTGGTGAACGATACGTGCCTGTACTGGAATCGACTTTTCCTGAGCGACCTCTCGGTAATAATGGACGCGCAAGCCTACGCGGTACGGGTGATCTGCAGATAGCGGCTCCCCTTGTGCACTCAACACTCGGCCCCGGCCAAAGCGATCGGCCCAACGCGCCCGGCCCACGGAGGGAAAGCGATCAGAAAGGCAGTCCAGCACGGTTTGCCAAGGCCCCGGCGGCAAGCAGAAGGTACTGGCTTGAGAGGCCGATGGGTCGAACGTTGACGCACTCATGTTTGCAGGCTCATCATTGACAGGTCACGATTATCGCGTGCCCAAGCCTGGGGTCAAAGCACAATGCTCTGCGGCTGGCCTGCCGCCATGGCCTTGGCCTGCGCCTCCAGCCAGCGAAGTACGTCTACGGCATCCCAGCGGGCAGGGTCGAACAGTGCATAGGCCTGGCCCTGGAGACCTACCACATCCAGGCGTTGATGGTAGCCCGCGCGCTGGAACAGCGCTTCGATTTCAGCAAAGCAGGTATTGAAATGAAGCTTGCCGAAGGGCGTTTTGCCTTCCATAACCAGCCCATCGAGGCGCAGGTCAAGCACCGCTTCGAAGACAGTTTCTGGCGACATGCGGTTTACGCTGGTTTTAAGCTGTTGAATATTGATCACACGCCTTCCTTAGAGTGCTGGCGCAACGCCGGGTGCACACTGTATTTTTATACAGCATAAGGCGGCGTACCCCTAAAGGCAACGCGTGCGCGTCCCAGCCTGCGCAAATCCAATGCCGCGTATTGTGCAACGCTTTACTGAGTTTGACAGAGCCCAGGTTATTTCAGGAAGTGAACAACCTGGTCGGCGTTGAACGGCCAATCCAACGTTGCACCTGTGTCTACACGGCGCAGCAGCGGCGCACGTGACAGGTAGCTTGGCGGCAGCCCACCGGCTTCGTGTACATCGACCAGCTCCAACCACAGCCCATGCTCCACGAGCGGCAACAAGGTTGCCTCGGCTAGCGCACAGCGCGAGCAGTTAAGCACCACAAAAAGCTGGCATTCTGGACACATGGTAATGAGCGACCTTCAGGCTGAGGGCACAGTCTCTGCATTCTAGACGCCGGTAACAGGGCCAGCCACCGCACGCCTACCGTCACTGAACGTAGCTTTGCGTTCACCCTGCCCAAGGCTTGCCCGCACTGCACAAAAGTGCCCGTGGCGAAAATGGTCTGGCTAAACGCTGAACCTTGGGGAGGCAACGGGACTCGAACTTCAAAGCCCAACCAAGGAGGACGCCATGCCCCGCGATACCCTGAATACCGCTCAAGACGTGTTGACTGCAGATTTCCAGACGCTGATCAGCGACACCGAGAAGCTGTTGGCACACACCGCTACCCTGGCAGGCGAGCAAGCCGATGAGCTGCGTGAGCAGATCAAGGAAAGCCTGATCAAGGCCCGTGCGTCTCTCAAGGAAACTGAGCTTCAACTGCGTGAACAAGGTGCTGCTGCACTGGTAGCAGCTGAAGACTACGTGCAGGCTAACCCACTGCCCGCCGTCGGCATCGCCGCTGGCGTGGGCTTTCTGGTAGGCCTGCTGGCTACAAGGCGCTGATATGAACCAAGACAGCGAATCCACCTCCCTTCCACCGCCGGCAGGCGAGACCACCGGGTCGGCTGGTCGTCGGCTGGGCGGCGCGCTGCTAGGGTGGCTGCACAGCCATATCGAACTGCTTGGCATCGAACTGCAGGAACAGAAGGCGCGCACCCTAAGCCTGCTGTTGTTCGCCGGCCTGTCACTGGTATTTGCCCTACTGGCATTGGTGGCGTTATCGGGGCTGGTGCTGATCCTGTTGTGGGATAACTACCGTATCCCCGGCATGATTGGTTTGTGCGTGTTCTACCTGCTTGCAGGCCTGTTCTGTGCCATGCGGCTCAAGGCAGCCATCTTCGATGAGTCGTCGCCTTTCCACGCCACCCTCGAAGAACTTGCCAACGACCGGGAGCGTTTGTTGCCATGAACCGACACAGTGCGCCCACTGGCGCTAACCGCCGTGAAATGCGCAAGGCCCTGATTCGCTTGCGTATGGAAATGCATCGCCAGGAAATACGCCAGTCCTCACGCCAAATGGTCAACCCACTGTCACGGTTCCGTACTATGGGCCAGGGCCTTGGGAAGAACCTAGGTGTGCGCCATGCCCCACTCTGGGGTGTGGGCCTAGTAAGCCTGTTGGGCTTTCTGTCAGGCAAAGGGGCACGCAAAGGTGGCATCGGTACTGTGGGGAAGCTGACCAAGCTAGCTGTGAGCTTGGTCCCGCTGCTCAAACTTCTGCAGAGCGCCAGCAGACGTTGATACGGTTTGGTGGTTGCTCCAGCCCTTCAAAGCTATGAAGCTAGGCCAACGCTAAAGGAGAATCGCCTTGGACTGGCACACATTGCTTACCCGCGAACGGCTGGGGAAACCTCTGCACACTGCCGAAGAGATTGGCCGCAGCCCTTTCCACAAGGATCACGACCGCATCATCTTCTCTGGTGCGTTCCGGCGCCTGGGGCGAAAGACCCAGGTGCACCCCGTCTCAAGCAACGATCATATTCATACCCGGCTCACCCACTCCCTGGAAGTCAGCTGCGTGGGCCGATCGCTGGGTATGCAAGTGGGCGAAACCTTGCGCAGCGAATTACCTACCTGGTGCGATGCTGCCGATCTAGGCATGGTGGTGCAGTCTGCCTGCCTGGCCCATGACATCGGCAACCCGCCCTTCGGCCACTCTGGCGAAGATGCCATTCGTTCATGGTTTCAGCAGGCAGCCGGCCGTGGCTGGCTCGACAGCATGAACGACAGCGAGCGCCTGGACTTTCTCAACTTCGAGGGTAATGCCCAGGGCTTGAGGGTGTTGACCCAACTGGAGTACCACCAATTTGAAGGTGGCATGCGCCTGACCTATGCCACGCTGGGCACGTACCTGAAATACCCTTGGACTGCCCGGCATGCAGATTCGCTGGGTTACAAGAAACACAAGTTTGGCTGCTACCAGAGCGAACTGCCTGTGCTGGAACAGATTGCCGGGCGCCTGGGGATGCCCCAACTGGAGCCTCATCGCTGGGCACGTCACCCACTGGTGTACCTGATGGAAGCAGCAGATGACATCTGCTATGCCCTGATCGATCTGGAAGACGGCCTCGAAATGGGCCTGCTCGAATACCGGGAAGTGGAAACACTGTTGCTGGATCTGGTCGGTGACGACGTCCCTGAAACCTACCGACAGCTGAGCGCCCGTGAGGCTCAGCGACGCAAGCTGGCCATTTTGCGGGGCAAGGCGATCGAACACCTGACCAACGCTGCGGCAAGGGCGTTTGTGGAGCAGCAGAAGGCCCTGCTAGCGGGCACGCTTTCAGGCGACCTGGTGGAACACATGTCCGGCCCTGCCAAACGTTGCGTGCTGGGCGCCAAGGATATCGCACGCCAGAAGATATTCCAGGACAAGCGCAAGACCCTCCACGAAATCGGGGCCTATACCACCCTTGAAGTACTGCTCAATGCGTTCTGTGGCGCAGCACTCGAACAGCACGGTGGGGCACGCCTGTCTTTCAAGAACAGGCGAATTCTTGACCTGATGGGCAGCAGTGCCCCCGAGCCCAACTGGCCCCTGCATGCTGCGTTTCTGCGGATGATCGACTTTATTGCGGGCATGACAGACAGCTATGCCAGTGAAATGGCCAGTGAAATGACCGGGCGCGCTATCCCCGTATAAGGGCGCCTGCGGCCACTGACATGGAATAGTCTGATATACCTGCCACCACCCCCTGCCAGGCCACAAGTGAGCTAAGGTCCTGCACCTGATTGCGACAAGGATGCAGGAATGGGTTCGGTACTTATCATTGAAGATCATCCGGTCAGCCGGCTGGCCGTGCGAATGGTGCTTGAGAATGAAGGCTACGAAATCATTGGTGAAACGGACAATGGCGTAGACGGCATGCGTATGGTGCGTGAGCGCATGCCGCAGTTGATTATCCTGGATATCAGCCTGCCGCGCTTGGATGGCCTGGAAGTGCTGGCGCGTTTTCAAGCCATGGGCATGCCCTGTCGCATTCTGGTGCTGACGGCTCAAGCTCCGCAGCTCTTTGCCAGGCGCTGCATGCAGCTGGGTGCTGCCGGCTACGTCTGCAAGGTCGAAGACCTTACGGAATTGGCAAGTGCGGTGCGGGCAGTGTTCGCAGGCTACAACTACTTTCCCAGCCTCACATTGGGCACTACTGACGACCCGGAACGCAGGCTTGAGCTGGCATTGTTCCAACACGTCAACGACCGCGAGCTGATGGTACTGCAGATGTTTGCCCAAGGGCGAACAAATCGAGAAATCGCAGAGGGCATGTTTCTCAGTAACAAGACAGTGAGTACGTACAAGAAACGGCTGATGAACAAGCTTAAGGCCAGGTCGCTGGTAGACCTGCTGGAGATCGCGAAAAGAAACGCGGTTGTATAAGGCAGCGGCAAGCAAGGGCCACTGCCCTTGCAGGAGGCAGAAGCCGTTAGCGAACGGCCTGCTCTGCGCCCTGCAAGGTATTTATCAGGCTGCGGTGGTGTTAACCGGCTTTTCCGGGTACCACACGTCCAGCAGCGGGCTGACTTCGATATTGGTCAGTTCGCTACGGCCTTTGAGCCAGGTTTCGACGGCAGCGCGTTGTTCTTCGCTAACCGAGCCGCGCTTGGCCAGGCATACCAGGCCGAAATCATCGCCACCTACATAGTCGACGCCGTTGGCTTTCATGGCATCCCGAAGGAAGTCCACCAGGAAGGCATCGATCTCGGCTTCGCTCAGGCTTTCCTTGAACGCCAGGTTCAATTCGAAGCCCAGTTCCTGGAATTCGTCTACGCACAGTTTTTTGCGCAGGCGGCGGGAGCGGTTTGTAGCCATTGGGTAAGTCCTCATGAGTTTCAAGCGCGGCACTGTACCAGTTAAGCGCGAGAATTGCCGAGCGGGTGTACCACAAGACGTAAATTTTCCTACAGCCGGTTCCAGTCTACGCCCAGCCCGGCAGTGCATCAGGCATAATGCGCAACTTTAGCGGGAGCCTTCATCTTTTCATGCTCCTTACTTCAAGCGCGCCTCAGAGTTCTGTATTCATGATCAAAACCTTGCGCCCCTGGTTAGTTGCCGGCTTGCTGCTGGCAGGTGTTGCGCCGCTACATGCGGCCCCTGCCGGGCTTACGCCCAAAGTGGAACAGGCCCTCAAGGCCAGCAAGCTCAACGACAATGCCCTGTCCTTGGCGATGCTTCCTTTGAGCGGTCCGGGCTCCACTACCCTGTTCAATGCCGATGTATCCGTTAACCCTGCCTCCACCATGAAGCTGGTCACTACCTTTGCCGCCCTGGAGTTGCTAGGGCCGACTTTTCAGTGGAAAACCGAGTTCTATACCGACGGTACACTCAGCAACGGCGTATTGCGCGGCAACCTTTATGTAAAGGGCGGCGGTGACCCCAAGCTGAACATGGAAAAGCTGTGGCTGTTGATGCGCGACCTTCGCGCCAACGGCGTACAACAGATCACAGGCGACCTGGTGCTGGACCGCAGCTTCTTCAAGCAGCCCGTGCTTCCAACATTCAATGACGACGGCAACGACGAAAACGCGCCTTTCCTGGTGCGCCCGGACGCCTTGATGATCAACCTCAAAGCCATGCGTTTTGTTGCTCGCAATGACGGCGGCAAGGTGTCCGTGGCGGTAGAGCCGCCCATAGGTACCATTCATCTGGACAACCAGGTCAAAGCCGTTGGCGGTAGCAAGTGCACCGGCGAAGTACGGTATAACCCGGTGCCCCAGGCTGACGGCATCAATGTTGTGGTCAGTGGGCAACTGGCCGATGGCTGCAGCTCGCAGACCTACCTTTCGTTACTGGACCACTTCGCCTACTCGGCAGGGGCTATTCGCGCCATCTGGTCGGAACTGGGTGGCAGCATCAGCGGTGCAGATCGCGATGGCGTGGTTCCCAAGAATGCACGCCTGCTCGCCAGGGCGTTCTCACCGGACCTGGCTGAAGTCATCCGCGACATCAACAAGTACAGCAACAACACCATGGCTCAGCAGTTGTTCCTGACCATTGGCGCTCAGTTCCGTACCGATGCCGACGCTGATGACGCTAAAGCCGCACAGCGCATGATCCGCCAATGGCTGGCGAAAAAAGGTATCACGTCCCCTCACTTGGTCATGGAGAACGGCAGCGGCCTGTCCCGTGCCGAGCGCGTGAGTGCACGAGAAATGGCCAGCCTGCTGCAGGCGGCCTGGCGTAGCCCCTACGCGGCGGAATTCATGAGCTCCATGCCGCTGGTGGGCATGGATGGCACCATGCGCAAGCGCCTCAAGCGTACGAGCATGGCCGGTGAAGGCCATATCAAGACAGGTACATTGAACACCGTTCGGGCGATAGCAGGCTTTAGCCGGGACGTGAACGGCAACACATGGGCGGTGGTCGCCATCTTGAACGATCCCAAGCCTTGGGGCGCTCGCTCAGTGCTGGACCAGGTGCTGCTAGACCTCTACAACCAGCCTCGTGTAGCGACGACGGCCGCCTTGCCCTGATATCAGCCTTGCACCACCTGGTCACGCCCGCTCTGCTTGGCCAGGTACACACCGGCATCGGCCCGCGCCAGTAGGGCCTCGCCGCTTTCGCCAAGGTGCCAGCCCGCTACGCCAAAGCTGGCAGTGACCTGCCCTACCCCCTCCACGGGTGTGTTACGTACTGCCTGCCACAACTCTGTAGCCAAGCAGTGTGCCTGCTCCAGAGTGCTCCCTGCACATAGAACGGCAAACTCTTCCCCTCCCAGCCGGCAGAACACATCATTACGCCGCAGCCGCTGGCTGAAGGTGCGACAGATAGCTTGCAACACACGGTCGCCAACAGGATGCCCGAACCGGTCGTTGATACGCTTGAAATGGTCAATATCCAGCATCACGATCGCCAGGCTTGAGCGTTCACGACGGGCTCGGTCAAGCTCGGCCTCTAAACGCTCCTGAAAATAACGACGGTTATGAATGCCTGTAAGGGCATCGGTAACAGACAGCCTGCGCAGCTCATGCTCCACGCGCTTGAGGTCGCTGATGTCGGAAAGGTAGCCGTGCCACAACACGCTCCCACCTGCCAGCCGCTCGGGTGTGGCTTCTCCTCGCACCCAGCGTTCACCGCGCAGCGGCAGGCACACGCGGTACTCGGCCTGCCACCGAGTGAGCTGGCGGGCGGACACCACGATAGACGCTCGCAAGTCTGCTTCATCGTCAGGGTGAACACGCTCGAACACGCCCGAAGCGTCTTGCGCCAGCGTCGCCAGGTCGATTTCGTAGATAGCCTCCAACCCGCGGCTGGCGTATACAAATGCTGAGGAGCCGTCGTTATCGAACCTGAGCTGGAAGATGCCACCGGGTACCTCTGCACTGAGCCGCTCAAGCAGACGGTCGCGCGCAGCCAATGCCTGAAGTGTGCGCAGGCTCTCGGTCACATCGATACACACAGCCAGGTAACCGATGAGTTCGGTGTGCTCATCGTGCATCGCGGTGACCAGCATGTTAGCGGTCAGGCTTGAGCCGTCGCTACGTACCAGGGTCCAGTGGTGGGCCTCAGGGGAACCCGACGGCTCATCGTTGTACAGCATGGCGTCCATGGTCGAAATAGGTCGCCCAAGGCGGTACTCCAGTTCACCGGCACGGTTGGCCAGTTCGCTGTGAAGGTGAAAATCCCCCAGTCGCATCTGTTGAGTGACCTGCGTCTCGCTGTAACCAAACATACGCTCGGCACCGGCGTTGAACGTCGTGATCATGCCGGACAGGTCCGTACCAATGATTGCCACCTCGGTGGCAGCATCCAGAATGCTCTTGAGTTGAGCATGGGTATGGCGCAACTGTTGCTCGCTTCGGCTGAGCTCGTCAGTGCGCTGGCTGACCAGGCGCAAGGCCCGCTGACGCTGGGTTACCAGGCTGTACAGCAGCACGCATAGCAACAGCGTCAGCAACGTGCCGAGCACTCCGATCGACAACGCGATTGCCGACCGGTTGTTGCTCATGAATACCTGGCTGGGGCTGAGTTCGATGCGATAGCTACGGTCTGCAAGGTGCAACAACCGGCTCATGGCCAAGCTGGTATCGCCGCGCTGGTTGTCCGAGGCATACAGCACTTCCTGTTGCCCCGGGTTTGAGAGGTCCAGGATACGGACGTAGAGATTATCTTCCTGAGGGTCCGGCAAGCCATTGGCCAGGAGCTCGTGCACGCTGACAATCGCGCTAACGAACCCTCGCAGCCGCGGCGCCCCCTGGCCCAATGAAGGCGCGCGCCAATGGTAGACCGGGGCAACCACCAACACCCCTCGGTTATAGGGTGAGTCAATGCCAATCAGGTCCAGCGGTGCGGAGGCGGCTAGCCCCTGGCTCGCCAAGGCGTTGTTGAGGGTGCTGCGTCGTTCAGGGCTAGAGCCCACATCGAAGCCATAGGGCGCCTTGCCTCCACCGGTCAATGTGTTGAAATAGATCGGAAAATACGTTTGCGCTGGCGGCGAATCAACCAGCTCGCCGGAAGGCCCTAGCACTTGTATAGGGAAGCCTGCCTGAGCTTCGAACCGTGCGCGGTCCTGTGCACTGACTACAGGCACCCAGGAGTAACCCCGAGTGCGCGTCAGCAACGGCTGAGAGAAGCCCTCAAATGCTCTCTCAGTCAACGGCTCGGCCCAAGTGGCAAATCGCCGCAAGCTGTCCAGCCGCCCCGTTTGGTCTGTCAACCGCTCTTCAATGCGTGCCGTACGCTCACTGGCCAACAGTTCGAAACGTTGCTGGACCTGCTGGCGGGAAAGCAGGCTTGACGTGATGACAAGTGCAGCAGTGACAGCAAAACCAAGCACCAGCCCCAGCAGCAAAACGCGCCAGGCACTGGCGCCTTCGTTGATAAAGCCGAAAATCTTCGCGGTGTCCGTTCGAGGCAACATACAGAGTACTCATGAAACCTGCGCGCTCCATCCGCGCAAGCCTGCAAGACTTATAGCCACTGGCCATTATTTTGCATAGTGGCCAGTGATTACCCCCGACGGTATCAGACAGGAGACCGGCGTCTACCTGGCCTGGATTCGCCATGCGCGGTGGATGCGCTCGTTGCGTGCGAAGTCCGGGTCAATGGTATGCCGGCTGATGTCCTCTACGGCGTAACGGCCTGCTATGTCTTCGTCCATCACGAAACGACGGAAATTGTTCGAGAAATACAGCACCCCGCCTTGGGCGAGGCGGGCCATGGCCAGGTCCAGCAAACGCACATGGTCTCGCTGTACATCGAACACCCCTTCCATACGCTTGGAGTTGGAGAAGGTGGGTGGGTCGATAAAGATCAGGTCATACTCCCCTCGTTCTGCCTCCAACCAAGTCATCACATCGCTTTGAACCAACTGATGCCGCTCGGACAGGCCATTGAGCGCCAGATTGCGGCGTGCCCAATCCAGATAGGTACGTGAAAGGTCCACGCTGGTGGTGGAGCGGGCATTGCCCTTGGCAGCATGGACAGTGGCAGCCCCGGTGTAGCAGAACAGGTTGAGGAACCGTTTGCCTTCGGCCTCGCGCTGAATGCGTGTACGCAGGGGGCGATGGTCAAGGAACAGGCCGGTGTCCAGGTAGTCAGTGAGGTTGACCAATAGTCGGGCCCCGGCTTCGGTAACCTCCATGAAGGCCCCTTGAGTCCCTTGACGCTCGTACTGACGCGTACCGCTCTGGCGCTCACGGCGCTTGAGCACCACCTGCTTGGGGTCTACGCCCAGCGCAACCGGAATCGCTGCCAGTGCATCGAACAGGCGCGCCTGTGCCTTCTGAGGGTCGATGGACTTGGGCGCTGCGTATTCCTGTACGTGGACCCAACCTTGGTAAAGGTCGATGGCAAAGGCATACTCGGGCATGTCGGCGTCGTACACGCGGTAGCACCCTATGCCCTCGCGACGGGCCCACTTGCCCAGTTTCACCAGGTTTTTCTGCAAGCGGTTAGCGAACATCTGTGCGCCTTCGCTTAACCGCGCCGCTTCTGCCACCGCCGGTACAGGGACCGTTGGCTGATCATAGGCCTGCGGGTCCTGGTTAGCCGGCCCGGTGCGGCGCTCACCGGTCACGAACTGCTGGGGTACCACATCCAGCAGCAGGAGCTTGCAGGGCAAGGCGCCGTTCCAGAAGGCATACTGCTTGTGGCTGCGGATCCCCATGCGCTTGCCCAGGTCTGGTGCAGCAGTAAAAATTGCCGCCTGCCAGTTCAGGCAGGCCTGGCGCAAGCGCTCGCCCAAATGCTGGTACAGGTAGACCAGGCTGGCCTCGTCGCCCAGGCGCTCGCCGTAGGGTGGGTTGCACACCACCAGGCCTTTCTGGTTCTGGTCGGGCCGCGGCTCGAAGGTAGCGACTTCGCCTTGGTAGACTTTGATCCAGTCGCTCAAGCCAGCACGTTCAATGTTATTGCGAGCCGGCTGGATCAACCGAGGGTCGGCCTCATAGCCACGAATCCAGGTGGGCTTGCGTGAAAGCCCTTCGCGCGCTCGGTCGGTGGCCTCGTCATGTACCTTGCGCCATACCGCCGGAACGTGCCCCAACCAGCCACTGAACCCCCAACGCTCGCGACGAAGGTTCGGCGCCAGGTCGGCGGCTATCATGGCAGCTTCTACTAGAAAAGTGCCCACACCACACATGGGGTCAGCCAACGCGCCACCCTCCGCAGCCAAGCGCGGCCAACCGGCCCGAATGAGAATCGCGGCTGCCAGGTTTTCCTTCAGCGGCGCAGCACCCTGCTGCAGCCGGTAGCCCCGCTGGTGAAGGCTATGGCCGGACAGGTCCAGAGACAGGATGGCTTCGCCGCGGTCCAGGCGTAAGTGAATGCGCAGGTCAGGGTTGAGCTTGTCCACGCCTGGGCGTTGGCCGTCTGGGGCGCGCAGGCTGTCCACGATCGCGTCCTTGACCTTAAGCGCCCCAAAATGCGTGTTGTCGATGCCCGAACCATGGCCACTGAATTCGACTGCCAACGTGCCAGTGGGCTCCAAATGGTCGGCCCACTCCACCTCGCGCACGCCGTGGTACAGATCTTCGGCGTTTTTCATCTGGAAGCGCTTGAGCACCAGCAGCACACGGTTGGCCAGCCGGGACCATACGCATAAACGGTAGGCCGTCTCCAGGGTGGCCTCCCCACGTACAGCAGCGGTGTGCTCACGCACGTCGGCCAGGCCCAGGGTGGCCGCTTCTTCAGCAAGCAGGCCTTCAAGGCCTTTAGGGCAGGTAAGGTAAAGCTCAGCTACATCGGACATTCGGTAAAGCCTGTGAGAGGGCCGGAGAACGCATTCCCGGGCCGGTTAATCGAGCGCTGTTTCCGCCAACGCTGCCTGGGCACGCCTGTGCCTGCCGCTCGAACGTCCCTTGCGTCAAAAAGGATTAGACGTTCAAACAGCCTAAAACTCATCTGGTCACAATTAGTTACTGCCTTTCGTCGATCGTATCAACATGCACCAGCGGTGTTCATAAGAGCGCCTCTGAGCCCTTACGAGAAACAAAACACCAGAACTTTCAATCGTTTGCATTTACTGCGCCGTGAAAGAATTGTTACGGCCTTATGTCTGAAGGCACTAAAGGTGAATATCTTATTACAAAACGTTCATTCCCTCTGCCTTCAAGGTTGTTTAGAAATGAAGCCAGGCCTTACCGCAAGGGTAAGGCCTTCCAAGCCTGCGACGCCGGCAGCAGGCCTTTATCACCGGCAGTCGATGACTGCCCGGCCCACAGTGGCCGACGGGACATCAGTCAACAAACGAGGGCTACACCCTATGAGAAGACTCAAGCGTGATCCGTTGGAACGAGCATTTCTTCGCGGCTATCAGAACGGCCTCAGTGGCAAATCCCGAGAGCTGTGCCCCTTCACCCTACCTTCGGTCCGGCAAGCGTGGATCAATGGCTGGCGCGAGGGCCGTGGTGACAACTGGGATGGCATGACCGGTACGGCCGGGCTCCATAGGCTCAACGAACTTCACGCGGTCGGCTGACACCCGACAGTTTCCTCTGTTTCACCGCGCCTTATCCAGGCGCTAGCCCATTCCATTTTAGTGAATGGACCTGCAGGGGCACCACAGGCGTGGTCGCCCCTGCCCCTCTCCCTTCACTTTGCTGAGCGGACCCAGCCCGGCAGTGCCGCAATGGCATCCACCGACTCCCGGATCAGCGCCGGCCCTCGGTAGATGAACCCTGAATACACCTGCACAAGGCTGGCCCCGGCTTCGATTTTTTCAGCCGCATGAGCGCCTTCTGTAATGCCGCCTGCTGCGATGATCGGAACCTCGCCTTTCAGCGCCCCTGCCAACAGCCGCACGGTGTGCGTACTCTTCGCACGCACCGGGGCACCCGACAGCCCACCGGCTTCCTCTCCATGCTGCAACCCCTCTACCCCTTCACGGGACAGTGTGGTGTTGGTAGCGATCACAGCGTCCATGCCTGTAGCGCGTAGGGCAGCCGCTACCTGAAGGGTTTCCTCATCGGTCATGTCGGGCGCGATCTTGATAGCCAGCGGCACGCGTCGCCCGCTGCTTAGGGCCAAGGCTTCACGACGGCTTGCCAAGGCATCGAGCAGTGTTTTTAGAGAGTCACCGAACTGCAGGCTGCGCAGGCCAGGTGTATTGGGCGAGCTCACGTTAACCGTCACGTAGCTGGCGTGCTCATGAACCTTGTTCAAGCACAGCAGGTAGTCCTCGTGAGCACGCTCCACGGGTGTGTCGAAGTTCTTGCCGATATTGATGCCCAGCACCCCTGTGTATCGGGCTGCTTTTACCTGAGCAACCAGGTGGTCGACACCCAGGTTGTTGAAGCCCATGCGGTTGATGATCGCAGTGGCTTCTGGCAGGCGGAACAGCCGCGGGCGTGGATTGCCTGGCTGAGGGCGTGGCGTAACTGTGCCAATTTCCACAAAACCGAAACCCAGCTGCGCAAAACCGTCGATGGCCGCGCCGTTCTTGTCCAGGCCTGCCGCCAACCCTACTGGGTTTTCGAACTCAAGGCCTAGTACCTTGACCGGCAGAGATGCTGGGGCCTTTACCAAACGCCGGTTAAGGCCCAGCCGGCCACCGGCACCAATGAGGTCCAGCGACAGGTCATGGGAAGTTTCGGCGGACAGCTTGAACAGCAGTTGGCGGGCCAGGTCGTACATGGTCGGCGTGCTCGGCATGGTCAAAAAACAGCCGGCAGTATATAGGCCGAAACCGGTTTTGTCGGCACTGGTGGTAGATTCGTTACAGGCCAGGCTCAACCTGATGGTTTACCTAACCGCTGCCCACAAAAAAGCCCGGGCAATGCCCGGGCTTTTTCTGAAACTCAGTGCAATTACTTGGCTTGAGCTTCTACTTCAGCTTCTACGCGACGGTTGATCGCGCGGCCAGCGTCAGTGGCGTTGTCAGCAACTGGGCGGCTTTCGCCGTAGCCAACAGAGTTCACACGACCACCTTCAACACCGTACTGGTTAACCAGAACGTTACGAACAGCGGCAGCGCGCTTCTCGGACAGCTTCTGGTTGTAAGCGTCGGTACCAACGGAGTCGGTATGACCTTCAACGGTGGTGGTGGTAGCCGGGTATTGCTTCATGAAGTCGGCCAGGTTCTTGATGTCGGCATAGCTGTTAGGCTTGACGACCGACTTGTTGAAGTCGAATTTCACGTCCAGTTCAACACGAACGGTTTCAGCAACGGCTGGGCAGCCATCAGCGTCAACAGCGGTGTTGGCAGGGGTGTTCGGGCACTTGTCGACGTTGTCGCAAACGCCGTCGTTGTCCGAGTCGGAGCACACTTCAGCCACTGGAGCAGGAGCGGCAGCTACTTCTTCCTGCTGCTTGGCGCCGCCACCGAAGTTCACGCCCACACCAACGCTTGGAGCCCACTCGGTCTCGCCACGGTCGATGTTGTACATGGCTTCAACGCCAGCACGTGCGTAGATGTTTTCGGTGAAGTAGTACTTGGCGCCGCCACCAGCGTTGAAGAAGGTGGAGTGGTCACGACCTTTGTGGCCGTTCGCTTCGACGTTGCTGATGCTCTGCTGGGAGAAGCCAGCGGAGAGATACGGACGCAGGCCTACACCTGGGGTACCGAAGTGGTACACGGCGTCCAGGGCAGCGTTGCCACCGTGGATTTTCTGGTTATCGGTGCCGTTGTTCGACCGAATGTTGTGGATGCCGTCGTAGCCAAGGCGCAGCTCAACGTCGTCGGTCAGGAAGTAACCGATCGAGCCGCCGTACAGGTTGGCATCGTCCAGGTCACGCGAACTGTCGGTGTAGTACTTCTTGGTGAACAGCTCACCCTCGACAGCGCCTTGGCCCTGTGCCAGTACGCCGAAAGAGGTTGCGGCAACAAGAGAGCCAATGGCCAGGCCCAAGGTGTTTTTCAGTTTCATCCGTTAAATCCCCATCTGGTGATTGTTAAGTGATCCCACCAGGACTGCGTGGGACAACTTGGCGGCAATTCTAGCAGAACTTGCACGCCAGTTAGAGAGAACCGCGTTCCGTTAAGTTTCCATAACGTTAGCGAATTTCTCGCGCAGCTTGTCGAGCGCGCGTTTGTACCGCATTTTCGTCGCGCTCAGACCCATGTGCATGATGTCTGCGATTTCCTGGAATTCCAGCTCTGCGACAAAACGCAGCACCAGGATTTCCCGATCAATCGGGTTCACATGCACTAGCCAACGGTCAAGACCGCCGCGCTCCTCAGGCTTCGGGGATTTCTCCTCCGAGGCTTCTTCCACCGGATCGAGGCTCAAGGCATCCATTAGCCTGCGCTTGCGCCTCTCCTTCCGATACTGCGTGATGCATTCGTTATAAGTGATGCTGTAAAGCCACGTTTTGAATTTCGACTTACCTTCGAAATTCTTTAGGCCATACAGCACCTTCAGCATCACTTCCTGACAGACATCGTCAGCGTCTCGATCGTTCCCAAGGTAACGCGAGCATACGTTGAACAGGGTCCGCTGGTAGCGGCGCATCAATTCCTCGTAGGCACGCGTCACATGGAATAGCTCTTCATGCGAACGGGCTACCAGCTCTTCATCGGAAAGCGCTAGTGGGTCGTATCGCACGGCGGGCGTTGGCACTTTAATCAAAACGGTTCAGGCCGCAGGTCAGGTCAGATGCACCGCTCGGCCCACGGGGGCCGGCAATTTTTCGCGGCGGGCATACTAGCAGAATATGCACGCCTAGCGGCTACTGACCTTCTCTGCGAGCAGCACACGGTTCGATACCGACACCCACTCACCTTCCTCCGTGACAACCGTTGTTTTCACGGTACCAATTTCTTCGATGTGCCCTTCAAGGTCGCCAACACGCACCTGCTGGCCTACCTGATACAGCTCACGCACATAAATACCTGCCAGAATCTGCCCGGCAATGTCACGGCTTCCCAGCCCCATGGCGAGGGCCACGGCCAGACCAACGGTTATGAGCGCGATCACAATCACATGGTTGAGCAGGTCGGTCTTGATCTCCAACTGGCTGATGGCCACGGAAATACTGATGATAATGACCAACCATTGCGATACCCGCCCAAGGCCGCCGGCATAGTCTATGCCTACCCCTTCTGCAGCACCGCGCACAATGCCGTTCACCAACTGGGCAAGCAACACGCCGACCAGCAGCACCAGCACCGCCCCGAACACTTTGGGCAGGTACAGGGCCAAGACGTCCAGCGTGGCCGATACCCGCTGCAAACCTAAGGATTCGGCCGCCGATACCAGGAAAATCAGCAACACGAACCAGTAGACAATTTTCCCTACCACTGTAGAGATGGGAACGCGCACCCCGGCACGGCCCATCAATTTGGTAAGGCCTGTGCCTGCCATCAAGCGGTCCAGGCCTACCTTTGCCAGTACGCGCGACAGCAGCGCATCGAGCAGCTTGGCGACCACAAACCCCAACAGGATCACCACCAAGGCGCCGAAGAGGTTGGGAATGAAGCCAGCGACTTTGGTCCACAGGGCGGTCATTGCGGTGACCAGGCTTTGGGTCCAGAGGTCGAGTTCCATGTTCAATCAGCCTTATCCGCGCAGTGCGCGGTACGGGTACGGCGGGAAACAGGCGTTACATGCGGCGCACCCTGGCTCAAGGCGAGCGCACCAGCCTGGAAGCAGCGCCCGATCAGCCCGAACAGGTCCTGAGCGCCTACCTGACGGTTGGCGGTCTTGAGCACCCGGCCAAGACAGGCACCGTCGTCACGGCCTTCGGGCGCAGCGTTCAGCATGTCCTTCAAGGACTGTTCAAATGGATCGTGCATGCATTACCTCACGAATGTGACTTAAAGACGCACCGCTCTCAGGCCGGGTCACATCCTTTGCACAAAACCTCATACCCAGCGAAGGCGCCGATACAGCAACCACTGCCCCACCGCCACCGCCAGGGTGATGCCACAGGTAATGAAGAAACCCTCAGGGTTGTCAGCGCCAGGCAGCCCGCCGACGTTCATGCCCAGCAAGCCGGTAATAAAGGTGATAGGCAGAAAAATCCCGGTTACCACACCAAAGCGGTACATGGTGCGGTTCATCCGCTCGTCCAACTGACGCTCTTCGGCTTCGAGCAGCAGCGCCACGCGTTCACGGTTGAGCTCCAGCTCCTCCAGGTAGCGAATGAGGCTATTGTTCAACTCATTCCAGTAACCGCTGTCTTCCCCCGCAAACCACTCAGGGCCGTTGCGCGCCAGCAAGGCAAACAGGTCACGCTGGGGGGCCAGAAACCGCCTGAGCCCAGCGGTGCGTCGGCGCAGGTGCAGCAAGCTGGCATGCTCGGGTGCATACCCTTCTTCAGCGTCTACCCGCTCTTCTTCGGTATCGAGGGTATCGGTGAGCTGGTCGATCACCGCTTGAATACGGTCAGTGAGGCGTTCGGCCAGGTACAGTACGAGGTCTGCCGAGTTTTTTGGCCCCGTGCCTGCCGCCAACCGAGCGACCAGGTCCTCAGTGGCGCGCAAGGACCTGAGCCTTAATGAAATCACCCGGCGCTCTTCAGCGAAAATCCTGACGGACACCATGTCTTCAGGTTGCGCACCGGGATTAAGGTTGATGCCCCGCAGAAACAGCAGAAATTGAGACTCGGGCAAGGGCACTAGCCGAGGACGGGTATTTTCCTCCAGCAACAGGTCGCAGGCAAAGTCGTTCAGCCCGCTACGGTCGCGCAGCCACGCCTGAGTCTGGGCATGGCTGCGGTCCCAGTGCAGCCACAGGCTTTCATGTTCGCCGAGTTGCAGGCCTGCCAGCTCCGCCTGGGTGATGACACGCGCGCCACCCTGGCCATCGAGGACACGCGCGTGCACCAGCCCTCCGGCGTTGTCTTGTTCTACCATCGGTGATCATAGTTCCTGAGGATTCACTGGGGCATGCTCAAAGGCACGGGCGATATGATCACGCCATTATTGTCAGCATACAGGTAGCTGCCAGGGCGTAACGTGGCACCGGCGAACGTGACCGGGATGTTGTGATCGCCAAGGCCACGCTTGTCGGTTTTCATGGGATGGGTCGCCAAGGCCTGCACGCCGATGTCCAGCTGCGCAATCACATCCACATCGCGGATGCAGCCGTAGATCAGAATACCTTCCCAGCCGTTGTGAACCGCCTTTTGCGCCAGCATGTCGCCAAGCAGTGCGCAACGCAGCGAACCACCTCCATCCACAACCAGCACCTTGCCTTTGCCATCGATGTCCACCTGGGCCCGGACAAGGGAATTGTCCTCATGGCATTTGACGGTCACGATTTCGCCACCAAAAGAATCCCGACCACCGAAATTGCTGAACATCGGTTCAAGCACCTGGACATGTTCGGGGTAGGCGTCACACAGATCAGGGGTAAGGTAGTGCATGGTTGAACTCCTGTTTCTTTGATCGAAGCGATGGTTAGAGGTCAATACCGAGGCGATCCCCCTCATACACCACCGGCCAGCGTGTAAGCGCACCGCACTGAGCCAGCCGAGGCCGGCCACTGTGGACGTCGAACTCGATGCCGTGACGGCGGCAGCGCAGCATGCCGTTGGCCAAGGTGCCGTCATGCAAGGGCGCACCTTGGTGCGGGCAGCGGTTTTCGAACAAGAGGTGCTGCCCCTGATCGACGATCAGCAGCAATTGCCTCCCGGACACTGCAAAGGCGCGTTTGTAGCCTTCATCCAGGTTGATCAGCCGTTCCAAGGTCACGAACACAACACCACCTCATTACCGGGTTGATCACAGCTTAGCCGCCACCTCGGCCGTTGCCATCTCATCTGGCACGCTGGCCTGAGGCAGCCCACGCGACGGGGCGGCCAACCAGCGCTGTACCAAGGGCCATACCTCGGCCTGGGCTGCCTTGCTCACTAACATGTCTACGTGGCCGAAGTCCTGGGTAAACCCCTGAGCACGGCCCAGCAGCAAAAACTGACCACCTCCGCCGAAGCGCTCGAACAACTGTTCGCAGGCCCAGGCCGGGTCCTGGTGGTCGCCCGCGCCGGCAACCACCAGCAGTGGTACGTGAACACTGGCAAGCCCTTCGCGCCAGTCTGCCCCGCCTCGGCCGGCTCGGCGCCGCAGCCCGTACCAGCGAAGCAGTTCCATGGCGACACCCGCAGGTTCATCTTCGGGCCCACGCTTGAGCCGGGGCCCGGAGACATGGTCGAACCCGCGCAGCAGCACGCGAAAGAGCCAGTTGAGCGGGGCCACCCGTAGCGGCCAGGCTGCGCGGCTGACCTGGCTACCGAACAACCCTACGCCCGCTACGTCTGCGGCAGTGAGCGTACCTTCACCCAACGCAGCCGCCAGCGTGATACCGCCCAGGGAGTGCCCCAGCCAGAACGGCCGCTGGTTGCTCAGCTCGGCCACAAAGGCGTTGATCACCGGCAGGTCATGGCGGGCGTAATCAGCCACGCCGTTATGGCGATAGTTGAGGTTGCGGGGCGACAGGCCATGGCCTCGCATTTCGGGAATCCATACGTCAAACCCGGCACGCGCCAAAGAAGCGCCAAGCCCGATCCCCTTGGGGGAATACCAGAACCGCCGGTTGGAAAAGCTGCCATGCAACAGAATGACCGGCGCGCCACGCCCCGGGCCGTTAGGGTCCGCCAGGCCCAACCGGGTAACGGCCAGCTCTACGGAAGGGTCGGGGCTGTTGCCAGCCTTGATGCGGTAAACGTCTTCACTGAGGTCGCCGCATCGCTCCGCACGGAGCAAGGCGACTGGGAATAAACGGCTGCTGCTTTGCATGGTTCACAACTGTAGAAGGAGGGAATACATCTCAGCGCTTGAGACAACGTAAGCACCTGGCCTTGCCTGAGTGGGCAAGGCCAGGTGCTTACAGAATATCTGAGAGGCACCGCTGAACGGTATCCTCTCAGGCCTGGCCTTCTGCCAGGAAGAACCAGGTTTCAAGCACCGAATCCGGGTTCAGGGACACGCTTTCAATGCCCTGCTCCATCAGCCATTTGGCCAGGTCTGGGTGGTCGGAGGGGCCCTGGCCGCAAATGCCGATGTACTTGCCAGCCTTGTTGCAGGCCTGGATGGCATTGGCCAGCAGCTTTTTCACGGCTGGGTTACGCTCATCGAACAGGTGGGCGATGATGCCGGAGTCACGGTCCAGGCCCAAGGTAAGTTGGGTAAGGTCGTTGGAACCGATGGAGAAGCCGTCGAAGTATTCCAGGAACTCCTCGGCCAGAATGGCATTGGACGGCAGCTCGCACATCATGATCACGCGCAGCCCGTTTTCGCCGCGCTTGAGGCCATTGCTGGCCAGCAGGTCTACCACCTGGCTGGCTTCGCCTAGGGTGCGCACGAATGGCACCATGATCTCAACGTTGTCTAGGCCCATCTGTTCACGCACACGCTTCAACGCCCGGCATTCCAGTTCGAAGCAGTCCCGGAAGGATTCGCTGATGTAGCGGGAGGCACCGCGGAAGCCCAGCATCGGGTTCTCTTCGTCAGGCTCGTACAGTTTGCCGCCGATGAGGTTGGCGTACTCGTTGGACTTGAAGTCCGACAGGCGCACGATCACCTTCTTGGGGTAGAAAGCAGCGGCCAGGGTGCTGATGCCTTCCACAAGCTTTTCGACGTAGAAGCCCACCGGGTCCTCGTAGCCGGCAATGCGCTTGTCGACGCTGTCCTTGATGTCGGCAGGCAGGTCGCTGTAGTTCAACAGCGCCTTGGGGTGAACGCCGATCATGCGGTTGATGATGAACTCCAGCCGCGCCAGGCCCACCCCGGCATTGGGCAACTGGGCAAAGTCGAACGCTCGGTCTGGATTGCCTACGTTCATCATGATCTTGAACGGCAACTCGGGCATGGCATCGACCGAGTTCTGCTTGATGTCGAAGCCCAGCTCGCCTTCGAAGATATAGCCGGTGTCACCCTCGGCGCAGGACACTGTCACGCCCTGGCCATCCTGCAGCAGCTGTGTGGCATTGCCACAACCTACCACTGCAGGAATGCCAAGCTCCCGCGCAATGATGGCGGCGTGGCAAGTGCGCCCGCCGCGGTTGGTTACAATGGCGCTGGCGCGCTTCATCACCGGCTCCCAGTCCGGGTCGGTCATGTCCGATACCAGCACGTCACCGGCCTGCACCTTGTCCATTTCCGACACGTCGCGAATGATGCGCACCTTGCCAGCGCCGATGCGTTGGCCGATGGCACGGCCTTCGGCCAGCACCGTGCCCTTTTCCTTGAGCAGGTAGCGCTCCATCACGTTGCCGGCCGAGCGGCTTTTCACGGTTTCCGGGCGGGCCTGCACGATGTACAACTGGCCGTCGTCACCGTCCTTGGCCCACTCGATGTCCATGGGGCGGCCATAATGCTTCTCGATGATCATGGCTTGCTTGGCCAGTTCATTGACCTCGGCATCGGTGAGGCAGAAGCGTGCGCGTTCGGCCTTGTCCACGTCCACCGTCTTGACGGAGCGGCCCGCCTTGGCCTCCTCGCCGTACACCATCTTGATGGCCTTGCTCCCCAGGTTCCGACGCAGGATCGCCGGGCGGCCTGCCTCAAGCGTGGCCTTGTGCACATAGAACTCGTCCGGGTTGACGGCCCCTTGCACCACGGTTTCGCCCAAGCCGTAGGCACCGGTGATAAACACCACGTCACGGAAACCGGACTCGGTGTCCAGGGTAAACATCACCCCGGCCGTGCCGGTTTCGGAGCGAACCATACGCTGCACACCAGCCGAAAGGGCCACCAGCTTGTGATCGAAGCCTTGGTGTACCCGATAGGCAATGGCGCGGTCGTTGAACAAGGAGGCGAACACTTCCTTGGCGGCACGGATCACGTTGTCCACGCCACGGATGTTGAGGAAGGTTTCCTGTTGGCCGGCGAACGAGGCGTCGGGCAAGTCTTCGGCGGTCGCCGAAGAACGCACGGCCACGGCGATGTCCGGGTTACCTTGGGACATCAGCGCAAAATGTTCGCGAATTTCGGTATTGAGCTGCTCGGGGAAGTCCGCGTCCATCACCCATTGGCGGATCTGCGCGCCGGTGCGGGCCAGGGCGGTGACGTCATCCACGTCCAAGGCATCAAGGGCCGCGTGGATCTGATCGTTCAGGCCGCTCTGCTCCAGGAAGTCCCGATAGGCCTGGGCCGTGGTGGCAAAGCCACCGGGTACCGACACGCCGGCACCGGCCAGGTTACTGATCATCTCGCCCAGGGATGCGTTTTTGCCCCCCACATGCTCCACATCATGGACGCCGAGCTTATCGAGGGAAACTACGTAATCTACCAAGGTGGTGTCTCCGCAAAAGGGATGGATCGAGTACCTCCAAGGTACCCGCCGGGGCCAGTGGCCCGAGCCTTTGAAATGCGTGAGAATATGAGACTCGGCGCCCAGCGAAACGGGCCTATGATATCTCAGGATCCTTCCACAGCCTAAAGCCCGGGGCGCACATGAAACGATCAGCTTTTTTTATATCCGATGGCACGGGCATCACGGCCGAAACCCTCGGTCAGAGTTTGCTCGCGCAATTTGAAAACATTACGTTCAACAAGTTCACTCGGCCTTATATCGACACTGTCGAAAAGGCCCGCACCATGGTGCAGCAAATCAATGGCGCAGCAGACCGTGACGGCGTAAGGCCTATCATCTTCGATACGATTGTGAACCAGGACATCCGCGAAATTCTCGCCACGTCCAACGGCTTTATGATCGATATCTTTTCAACGTTCCTCTCCCCTCTGGAACTGGAGCTTGGCTCGCATTCGTCGTACTCCGTGGGGCAGTCCCACTCCATTGCAGGCAATGCCAACTACATGGACCGGATCGAGGCCGTGAACTTCGCCCTGGACAACGACGATGGGGCTCGCACGCATTATTACGACAAAGCGGACCTGATATTGGTGGGTGTGTCGCGCTCAGGCAAGACACCGACGTGCCTGTACATGGCCATGCAGTTCGGCATTCGGGCAGCGAACTACCCGCTCACTGAAGAAGACATGGAGCGCCTGCAACTGCCCGCCGCCCTTAAAGCACACCGGCATAAGCTGTTTGGGCTGACCATCGACCCCGACCGCCTCACGGCCATCCGCCACGAGCGCAAGGCCAACAGCCGCTACGCCAGTTTTGCCCAGTGCGAATTCGAAGTGCGTGAAGTGGAGAGCCTGTTCCGCCGAGAAAGCATCCCCCACATCAATTCCACCCATTTCTCGGTGGAGGAAATCTCCGCCAAGATCCTGGTGGAGATGGGCGTTGAGCGGCGGTTCAAGTAGGTGCTTGAACCCGTGTGACCATTCCCCCTGTTCGCCGGCTGGCGCCGGCTCCTACAGCACCCTGCCATTCGCTGATTTGTGTGTAGGACCGGCCGCAGCCGGGGGCGGAGGCCGGGAACCTGTGGCACAAATTGAAAGGCTCAGGCCACCGGCACCCGTACCCACCCTTCCATCAGCACCCGCGCACTGCGGCTCATAAGGGCGCGGGTGACGGTCCACTGGCCATCCACCTGCCGGGCCTCGGCACCCACCCGCAGCACGCCTGAGGGATGGCCGAACCGTACGGATTGCCGCTCACCCCCACCTGCCGCCAGGTTTACCAGAGTGCCTGGCACCGCCGCCGCCGTGGCGATGGCTACCGCGGCGGTGCCCATCATGGCGTGGTGCAACTTGCCCATGGACATCGCCCGCACCAGCACATCCACATCCTCGGCTGCTATCTGCTTACCGCTGCTGGCGGTGTAGTTCTGGGGTGGGGCTACGAAGGCCACCTTGGGCGTGTGCTGGCGCGCCACGGCCTCCGCGGCGTCTTGAATCAGGCCCATACGCAAAGCGTCTGCCGTACGTATGCGTTCAAACTGCGCCAGTGCCTCAGGGCTCTCGTTGATTGCGCCCTGCAGTTCGGTGCCGGTGTAGCCAAGGTCGGCAGCGTTGAGAAAAATCGTGGGAATGCCCGCATTGATCAAAGTGGCCCGAAACGTACCGACACCCGGCACCTCCAGGTCATCGACCGGCTGGCCCGTCGGGAACATGGCGCCGCCCTCGCCTTCACTGTCGTCCGCAGGCTCAAGGAACTCCAGTTGCACCTCAGCAGCTGGAAAGGTCACGCCATCGAGTTCGAAATCGCCGGTTTCCTGTACCGCACCCTCTGTTATCGGCACATGGCTGATGATGGTCTTGCCGATATTGGCCTGCCACACCCGGACCGTAGCAGTGCCGTTCCTAGGTATGCGCGCGGCTTCGACCATGCCGCCACTGATTGCAAAGGCCCCAACGGCTGCCGACAGGTTGCCGCAATTGCCGCTCCAATCCACAAAAGGCGCATCGATAGCGACCTGCCCGAACAGGTAGTCCACGTCATGGCCGGGCCGGCTGCTGGGCGACAGGATAACCACCTTGCTGGTACTGGAGGTGGCCCCGCCCATACCGTCAGTGTGCTTGCCGTACGGGTCCGGGCTGCCGATCACCCTCAATAACAGTTGGTCGCGCTCAGGGCCGGCTACCTGAGCCGCTTGCGGCAAGTCTTCCAGGCGGAAGAATACCCCTTTGCTGGTGCCGCCCCGCATATAAACGGCCGGGATTCGAAGTTGCGCCGGGTAGGCCATGTGAACATCCTCAGCAAAGGCGGCTCAGGCCGCCGCGGTAGTGGCATCGAGAAAATCGTTGGCAAACCGTTGCAGCACCCCACCGGCCTCATAGATAGACACCTCTTCGGCCGTGTCCAACCGGCACATCACCGGCACTTCCACGCGCTCACCGTTACGGCGATGGATCACCAGCAGCAGTAACGCACGAGGTGTACGGGTACCGGTCACGTCGTAGGTTTCGGTGCCATCCAGGCCCAAGGTGAGGCGGGTAGTACCGTTCAGGAACTCCAGCGGGAGCACGCCCATACCGATCAGGTTGGTACGGTGGATGCGCTCGAACCCTTCGGCCACGATCACTTCCACGCCAGCCAGGCGAACACCCTTGGCGGCCCAGTCCCGCGACGAGCCCTGGCCATAGTCTGCACCTGCCACGATGATCAGCGGCTGTTTGCGCTGCAGGTAGGTTTCAATGGCCTCCCACATGCGCATCGTCTGCCCCTCGGGCTCCACGCGCGCCAACGAGCCTTGCTTCACTTCACCGGCCAGGTCGCGCACCATTTCGTTGTACAGCTTGGGGTTGGCAAAGGTTGCACGCTGCGCGGTAAGGTGGTCGCCGCGGTGGGTGGCGTAGGAGTTGAAGTCTTCTTCGGGCAGGCCCATGGCGGCCAGGTACTCGCCCGCGGCCGAGTCCAGCAGAATGGCGTTGGACGGTGACAAGTGGTCGGTGGTGATGTTGTCCCCCAGCAGGGCCAGCGGGCGCATGCCGGCCAGGCTGCGCGCGCCGGCCAATGCGCCCTCCCAGTACGGCGGGCGGCGAATGTACGTGCTTTGCGGCCGCCACGGGTAGAGGGGGCTGACGTGCTCGGTGCTGCCGGGCTGCACCGCGAACATGGGAATGTACACACGGCGGAACTGTTCAGGCTTGACCGAAGCGTGTACCACCGCATCGATTTCCTCGTCGCTGGGCCACAGGTCTTTGAGGCGTATTTCCTGGCCATCCGGGCCAAGGCCCAGCACGTCTTTCTCGATGTCGAAGCGAATGGTCCCAGCAATGGCATAGGCCACGACCAAGGGCGGTGAGGCGAGAAACGCCTGGCGCGCGTAAGGATGAATGCGCCCGTCGAAGTTGCGGTTGCCAGACAGCACTGCCGTGGCATACAGGTCCCGGTCGATGATTTCCTGCTGGATAGCCGGGTCCAGCGCCCCGGACATGCCGTTGCAGGTGGTACAGGCAAAGGCGACCACCCCAAACCCCAAGGCTTCCAGCTCGGGCAGCAACTGCCCTTCTTCCAGGTACAGCGCCACGGTTTTGGAGCCCGGCGCCAGGGAGGTTTTCACCCACGGCTTGCGCGCCAGGCCCAGGCGATTAGCGTTGCGGGCCAGCAACCCTGCCGCCACCATGTTGCGAGGGTTGTTGGTGTTGGTGCAGCTGGTAATGGCCGCAATGATCACTGCGCCGTCTGGCAACTTGCCCGGTTCGTTCTCGACCACGCCAGACACGCCTCGGGCCGCCAGTTCACTGACCGGCAGGCGCCGGTGCGGGTTCGAAGGGCCTGCCAGGGTACGTACCACCGTGCCCAGGTCAAAGCTCAACACCCGTTCATACTGCACGTTTGCCAGGTCTGCTGCCCATAGCCCTGCGACCTTGGCGTAGGTTTCAACCAACCCGACCTGCTCATCCTCACGCCCAGTCAGGCGCAGGTAGGCAATAGTTTGTTCATCAATGGCGAACATAGCCGCCGTGGCGCCATATTCCGGGGCCATGTTGGCGATGGTGGCCCGATCGCCTAACGTAAGGCTGCTAGCCCCCTCCCCGTTGAACTCCAGGTAAGCGCCCACTACCTTCTGCTGGCGGAGGAACTCGGTCAGCGACAGCACCATATCTGTAGCCGTGATGCCGGGAGCCGGCCGGCCGGTAAGCGTTACGCCGACGATCTCCGGCAGGCGCATCCAGGACGCCCGCCCCAGCATCACGCTTTCCGCTTCCAACCCACCCACGCCAATGGCGATTACCCCTAGAGCGTCCACCATGGGGGTGTGTGAATCGGTGCCCACCAGGGTGTCCGGGAACGCCACACCGTCACGCACCTGGATCACCGGCGACATGCGCTCCAGGTTGATCTGATGAAGAATGCCGTTGCCCGGTGGAATCACGTCCACGTTCTTGAACGCACGCTTGGTCCAGTCGATGAAATGGAAGCGATCTTCGTTGCGACGGTCTTCGATGGCGCGGTTCTTGGCAAAAGCATCGGGGTCGTAGCCGCCGCATTCAACAGCCAGGGAGTGGTCCACGATCAGTTGCGTGGGCACGACCGGGTTCACCTGGGCCGGGTCGCCACCTCGCTCTGCAATGGCGTCGCGCAGCCCCGCCAGGTCTACCAGGGCGGTCTGCCCCAAGATGTCATGGCACACCACCCGCGCCGGGAACCAGGGAAAGTCCAGGTCACGCTTGCGCTCGATCAGCTGCAACAGTGAGGCGCGCAAGGTGGCCGGGTCGCAGCGGCGCACCAGGTTTTCGGCAAATACCCGCGAGGTGTAGGGCAGGCGCGCGTAGGCGCCTGGCTGAATGGCGTCCACGGCAGTGCGGGTGTCGAAATACATCAGGCCAGTGCCTGGCAGAGGTAGGCAGTACTCGGTATTCATGGCGGCAGGCTCGGTCACAGTGAAGTTCAGCGCTGTTCAAGGGGGATGAAGGCACGCTGCTCGACGCCCGTGTATTCGGCACTGGGGCGTATGATGCGGTTGTTAGCACGCTGCTCAAACACGTGGGCAGCCCAGCCCGTGACCCGTGAACACACGAATATAGGCGTGAACAACGGGGTAGGAATGCCCATGAAGTGGTAAGCCGAGGCATGGTAGAAATCGGCGTTGGGGAACAGCTTTTTCTCGTCCCACATTACCTTGTCAATGGCTTCGGACACCGGGAACAGCACGGTATCGCCCACGGCCTCTGCCAGGGTTCGCGACCATTGCTTGATCACCTCGTTACGCGGGTCACTGTCCTTGTAGATCGCGTGGCCGAAGCCCATGATCTTGTCCTTGCGCGCCAGCATGGCCAGCGTGCCCGCGGTCGCTTCTTCAGCGGACGAGAATTGTTCAATCATGGCCATGGCCGCTTCGTTGGCCCCGCCGTGCAGCGGGCCGCGCAACGAGCCGATGGCCGCCACCACGCACGAATACAGGTCCGACAAGGTTGAGGCACATACCCGGGCGGTAAAGGTAGAGGCGTTGAATTCGTGCTCGGCGTAGAGAATCAGTGACACATCCATCACTTTGCGGTGCAGGTCGCTAGGCGCTTTTCCATGCAGCAAGTGCAGGAAATGCCCGCCCAGGGTGGGCTCGTCGCTGGCACACTCAATACGCTGGGCGTTATGGCTGAAGTGGTACCAGTAGCACAGGATGGCCGGGAACGCGGCCAGCAAGCGCTCGGTCGCTTTGCGCTGGTGCTCGAAGCTGCCTTCCGGTTCCAGGTTGCCCAACATGGAGGCGCCGGTGCGCATCACGTCCATAGGGTGGGCGCTGCTCGGAATACGTTCCAGCACGTCTTTCAAGGCCTGGGGCAGGTCGCGCAGGCTACGCAGGCGTGCCTGGTAGGTGTTCAACTGTGCCTGGTTCGGCAACTCGCCCTCTAGCAGCAGGTAGGCCACTTCCTCGAAACCAGCATGGGCGGCCAGGTCTTTTACGTCATAACCCCGGTAGGTCAGCCCGGCGCCGGCCTGGCCCACCGTAGACAAGGCCGTCTGCCCTGCCACCTGGCCTCTCAATCCTGCCCCGCTCAATACTTTTGCTTCGGCCATTGCGTGAATCCTTTTTTTGAAGTTGTTAGGGGATTGATCGCTACGCCTGTCAGCGCTGTTGCGCGAACAAGGCGTCCAGCTTCTGTTCAAAGTCGTGGTAACCGATGGCGTCGTACAGCTCCATGCGCGTTTGCATGCTGTCTACCACGTTTTTCTGCGTGCCGTCACGGCGCAAGGCCGCGTACACATTCTCGGCAGCTTTGTTCATGGCACGGAACGCCGACAGGGGGTACAGCACCAAGGAAACGTCCACCGCGCCCAGCTCTTCGGTGGTGTACAAAGGGGTGGCGCCGAATTCGGTGATGTTGGCCAGAATGGGGGCGTTCACCCGGCTGGCAAACGTTTTGTACATGGCCAGCTCGGTGATCGCTTCAGGGAACACCATGTCGGCCCCGGCTTCTACACAGGCCTGGGCCCGGTCCAATGCAGCATTCAACCCTTCCACGGCCAGTGCGTCGGTGCGGGCCATGATCACGAAACTGGGATCGGTGCGGGCGTCCACGGCCGCCTTGATGCGGTCCACCATCTCGCCCAGGGTCACAATTTCCTTGTTGGGGCGATGACCGCAGCGCTTGGCGCCAACCTGGTCCTCGATATGCAGCGCGGCCGCCCCGAACTTGATCATGGTGCGCACGGTACGGGCCACGTTGAAGGCCGAAGACCCGAAGCCCGTGTCCACGTCCACCAGCAGCGGCAGCTCACACACATCGGTGATGCGGCGCACGTCCGTGAGCACGTCGTCCAGGTTGCTGATGCCTAGGTCCGGCAGCCCCAGGGACCCTGCCGCTACGCCACCGCCAGACAGGTAAATGGCTTTGAAGCCGGCCCGCTGTGCCAGCAAGGCGTGGTTGGCATTGATAGCCCCCACCACTTGCAGAGGGTGTTCACTGGCCACGGCGTCGCGGAAACGCTGGCCGGGGGTACTGTGCTGGGTCATGGCTCACCTCGTTGTGTTTGTTCGTGCACGCGCCCGGCCATGTGCTGCTCAACATTGCGCCGGGAGCCGGCAATATGGCGGCGCATCAACAGCTCGGCCAGCTCACCGTCCCGGTCAGCGATGGCGTCCAGGATGCGGTGGTGTTCGGCAAATGCTTGGCGGGGGCGATTAGGTGTGGTGGAGAAACGGATACGGTACATGCGCACCAATTGGTACAGCTCGCCACACAGCAACTGGGCCAGGGTGCGGTTACCGCTGCACTGGATAATGCGGTAGTGGAAGTCGAAGTCGCCCTCCTGCTGGTAGTAGCCCACACCGGCCTGGAACCCGGCGTCGCGCTCGTGGGTGTCCAGCACTCGGCGCAGCTCATCCACTTCCGCAGCGGTCATGCGTGCTGCCGCCAGCCGGCAGGCCATCCCTTCCAGGGACTCTCGAATGTCATACAGTTCTATCAGCTCGGCCTGGCTCAGCGACACCACCCGGGCACCTACATGAGGAATGCGCACCAGCAGGCGCTGGCCTTCCAACCGATGGATGGCTTCGCGCAGCGGCCCGCGGCTGACGCCATAAGTACGTGCCAGCTCCGGCTCCGAGATCTTGCTGCCAGGCGCGATGTCACCCTTCACGATGGCGGCCTGAATGCGCCGAAAGACCGACTCGGCAATGGTTTCAGAATCTACCTCAACCCTGTGGTCCTGACCTTGAGCAACCTGCATATTGTCGACACCCCACCCACTAACACCCCAATAATCAGCAAGAAGGTGCTAAGTGTCAAATCGATTGTCGACAATCATGAAAATTCTGTAACAGTTTAGGTATCAACCTGCCCACCAGCTTCACTGGCGCCATGAAAGCATCGTGCTAGAATGCACCGCCCCAGAGGTTGCTGTCTGGGCGTTCGCTTCTACCTTGCCCCGCCACTGCCCAGGTCTCATGAGAACACCCAGATTCCCCTCCCTGCTCGGCTTGCTGCTGGTCCCGGGCCTGAGCCTGGCCTCTGAAAAAACGGCCTACGGCTTGAACGAATATGCTCGGCTGGACGAAATCGACCTGGAGGTGGCTGCCAAGCTGGACACAGGCGCCATCACCGCTTCGCTCAGTGCCCGGGACATCAAGCGGTTCAAGCGCAAGGGCGAATCCTGGGTGCGGTTCTACCTGGCCATCGACGATGCCCATCAGCACCCTATCGAACGCCCGCTGGAGCGTGTGAGCCGCATCAAGCGCCGTGCCGGGGACTATGACCCCGAGGGCGGCAAGCACTACACCGCGCGCCCGGTCATCGCTTTGAATGTCTGCATTGGCAAGGCGCTGCGCCGCATCGACGTTAACCTCACCGATCGCAGCGCCTTTCAGTATCCCTTGCTGGTAGGCTCCGAAGCCCTGGTGCGGTTCGACGCGCTAGTGGACCCTGCCTTGAAATACACCGCTGGCAAGCCCGCCTGCGCCCCACAAGCGTCCAACGCCGAGTAGCCTGAATGCGTTCCCTGACCCTCCACCTCAAGCTGCTTATCTTGATCCTGCTGTTGCTGGGCGCCGGTATCACGGGTTACCAGATCTTCGCACTGGGCATTCCGGTGTCCGAGGACGAAACCGATGACCTGTGGAATATCGATGCCAAGGTCGAGTTCGTGCCCACGCCCAAAGCGCCGGTAAAAGTGCAGATGTTCGTGCCGCCGCTCACCAGCGACTACGTGAGCCTGAACGAAAGCTTCATCTCCAATAATTATGGCGTAAGCGTCAACCGCATTGACAACAACCGCAAGGTCACCTGGTCTTCCCGGCGGGTCTCGGGCAACCAGACCCTGTATTACCGGCTGGTCCTGACCAAACGCTACAGCGATAACAAAGCGAAGGTGAAGGGCCCCATCTTCCGGGACAGCCTGGTACTGGAAGGGCCTGAAAAAATCGCCGCCGAAGCCTTGCTGGCGCCCATTCGCCAGCATTCGGCCGACGTGGAAACCTTCATCAGCGAAACCATTCGCCGGGTGAACAACCTGGCAGACGACAACGTGAAACTGCTGCTGGCCGGGGACCCTTCCCCCCAGCACAAAGCCGGCGTGATCGACCTGCTGCTGTCCATTGCCCATGTGCCCATGGAACGCGCCCACACCCTGCGGCTGGTGGCCGACCAGCCGCAGGCGCCGGAACTGTGGCTGCGCAGCTTCAACGGCACCAAGTGGCTGTACTTCAACCCGGAGACCGGCGAACAGGGTATGCCTGCCGACCGCCTGCTTTGGTGGACCGGCGATGAGCCACTGGTCACGCTCGAAGGTGGCAAGAAAATCGCCGTCACCTTCACCCTCAACAACAGCGAAATGAACGCCATTCGCCTGGCCAAGCTGACCGATGCCAGCACAGACGCAGACTTTCTCGAATACTCCCTGTACGGGCTGCCGCTGCAAACCCAGCAAACCTTCATGGTGATGGTGATGATTCCCATCGGCGTGCTGGTGATCCTTATCCTGCGCAACCTGATCGGCCTGCAGACCCTGGGCACCTTCACCCCCGTGCTGATCGCCCTGGCATTCCGGGAAACACAGCTGGGCTACGGTATCGTACTGTTCACCCTGATCACGGCTTTGGGGCTGTCACTACGCTCCTACCTTGAACACCTCAAGTTGCAAATGCTGCCGCGCCTGTCCGTGGTCCTTACCTTCGTGGTGGTACTGATCGCTGCCATCAGCCTGCTCAGTCACAAGCTGGGCCTGGAGCGCGGGCTGTCGGTAGCGCTGTTCCCCATGGTGATTCTCACCATGACCATCGAGCGGCTATCCATTAGCTGGGAAGAGCGCGGCGGCACCCATGCCATGAAAGTGGCAGCGGGCACCTTGCTGGCAGCGTCCCTGGCACACCTGTTGATGACCGTACCGGAGCTGACCTACTTCGTGTTCACGTTCCCGGCCGTGCTGCTGGTGCTGGTAGCCTTCATGCTTGCCATGGGCCGCTACCGGGGCTACCGCCTGACCGAGCTGCTGCGCTTCAAGGCGTTCGTGAAAGGCCGGGAGACAGACGCCTGATGCTGGGGCTTATCAAAACGTGGAAGGCCCTGCATGCGCGGGGCATCATGGGCATCAACCAGCGCAATGCCGACTACGTGCTCAAGTACAACAACCGGCGCCTGTACCCTATTGTGGATGACAAGATCATCACCAAGGAGCGAGCCATTGCGGCGGGTATCCAGGTACCTGAACTGTACGGGGTAATTTCTACGGAGAAGGAAATCGAGCGGCTGGACCAGATCGTCGGCGATCGCCCGGATTTCGTTATCAAGCCAGCACAGGGTGCGGGGGGCGACGGCATCCTGGTAATTGGCGATCGTTTCGAGGACCGGTTCCGTACCGTGTCCGGCAAAATCGTCAGCCGCTCGGAAATCGAATACCAGCTTTCCAGCATCCTCACTGGCCTGTATTCCCTGGGCGGGCACCGTGATCGCGCCTTGATCGAATACCGGGTCACGCCAGACCCTATCTTCAAAAGCATCAGCTACGAAGGCGTACCTGATATTCGCATTATCGTGCTGATGGGTTACCCCGTGATGGCCATGGTCCGCTTGCCTACACGGCAGTCCAACGGCAAGGCGAACCTGCACCAGGGTGCCATCGGGGTAGGCGTGGACCTGGCCACAGGCGTCACCCTGCAGGGCACCTGGCTCAACAGCATCATTCGAAAGCATCCAGACACCACCAACGACGTGCAAGGGGTTCAACTGCCCTACTGGGACGGTTTCATGAACTTGGCCGCCAGTTGCTACGAGCTGTGTGGCCTGGGGTATATTGGGGTGGACATGGTGCTGGACCAGCACAAGGGGCCACTGATTCTCGAACTCAACGCCCGCCCAGGCTTGAACATCCAGATCGCCAACGACTGTGGCCTGGCGCACCGCACTTCCGCGATCGAGGCTCATCTGGCCATGCTGGCGGCCGAGGAGCGCAGCGAAACACCCGAAGCCCGCGCTCGCTTCGCTCAGGCAGCATTTGGCCACGTGACGCCATGAAGGGCTGGAGGCCTGGGGGCCCAGGCTCTACAATCGCCCCCCCTGCGTAAACCGCTGATTGCCCATGCCCAGTTGCAGCCTGCACCCTCTGCCTTACCATGCCAACCCGGCCCATTACTTCGCGTACCTAAGAGAGGCGCCAGGCGCTGTTCTGCTGGACAGCGCAAAGCCCGACGCTGAACGAGGTCGGTTCGACCTGTTGAGCGCCTGGCCACTGGAAACCCTTGCGCCTACGGCCCAAGAAACAGGCAACGCCTATTTTCAGCGCTTGAGGGCAGCCCTTGCCCGGCTGGGCAATGCGACCCTGCCAGACGGCTGCGAGCTACCTTTTGCCGGTGGCCTTATCGGTTTTATGGCCTATGACCTGGGGCGGCGTTTCGAGCAGTTTGGCGAGGGGCCACCCAAGGACTTCACGTTACCCGATGCTCAGCTTGGGCTCTATGGCTGGGCCGTGGTCAGCGACCATATGCAGCAGTGCACCTGGCTGGTGCTGCACCCCTCGCTGCCTGTCAGCGAACAGCAGCGCCTGATTGCACTGTTCGAAACACCGTCGCCTCCCCTGACCAAACCGTTTCACATGACCTCCCCCTTTGCCAACGAACTCGGCGAGCCCGCCTACCGGCTGGCGTTCGACAAGGTGCAGGCTTACATCCGTGCCGGCGACACCTATCAGGTCAACCTCACGCGGCGCTTCGCCGGCCGCTGTGAGGGCGATCCGTGGGCGGCTTACCAGGCTTTACGCAGCGCCTGCCCCACACCCTATTCGGCTTTCATGCAGGTCAACGCCAACACCGCCCTCCTCAGCCACTCCCCTGAACGGTTTGTGCAGGTGCACAAGGGTGCTGTGGAAACCCGGCCCATCAAGGGCACGCGCCCTCGCTGCGCACAGCCTGAGGCAGATGCGGCAGAAGCCGCTGCGCTGCTGACCAGCGAAAAGGACCGGGCCGAAAACCTGATGATCGTGGACCTGCTGCGCAATGACCTGGGGCGTACCTGTGCCATCGGTAGTGTGCAAGTACCCGAGCTGTTCGTGTTGGAGTCCTACCCCAATGTTCACCACTTGGTCAGCAGCGTGGTGGGCCAGCTGGCCCCTGGCAAGGATGCGCTGGACCTATTGGCTGGTAGCTTTCCTGGAGGGTCCATAACAGGTGCCCCCAAGATCCGGGCCATGGAAATCATCGATGAGCTCGAAGCGCACCGCCGCGCCATCTATTGTGGCGCGTTCCTGTACCTGGATGTGCGGGGCCACCTGGACAGCTCCATCGCCATCCGTACCTTGCTCATTGAAGACGAACGTGTCGCCTGCTGGGGCGGAGGCGCCGTGGTCATGGACTCCCGCGCCGAGGACGAGTACCAGGAGTCACTGATCAAGGTGAAGGTACTGATGGACACGCTGGAAGCGTTGTAGGAACAGGCCGTCGCGGTACAGCGGTTGCCCTGGTTCGTCCGCTGCGCGAACTCCTACACCAGATCGGCGCCAGGCTTGAGCGCTGTGGGACCGGGTGCAGCCGAAGGCGGAGACCGGGAACAGGCCATCGCAGTACAGCGGCTGCCCTCGATGCTATAGGGCCTGCCAGCACGCGAGCGCACAATTTGGTAACCTTGCTGCCATTCGAGCGCCACAAGGCGCCATCACATTGGAACCGCCTGATGAACCACCTCTTTGATGTCGCCGAAGCGGCGGCCAGCTATGCCAGCAAATCCCCGCAAGACATCCTGAAACTGGCATTCGATCACTTCGGTGACGACCTCTGGATCTCCTTCAGTGGCGCCGAAGATGTGGTGCTGCTGGACATGGCCCACACGCTGAACAAGCAGGTCAAGGTCTTCACCTTGGACACCGGCCGCCTGCACCCGGAAACCTATCGGTTCATCGAGCAGGTACGGGAGCACTATGGCATTGCCATTGAAGTGCTCAACCCGGAGCGCGAGCCGCTGGAAGCCATGGTGAAGGAAAAAGGGCTGTTCAGCTTTTACCGTGACGGCCATGGCGAATGCTGCGGCATTCGCAAAATTGCGCCGTTGCGCCGCAAACTCGCCAACGTGCGGGCCTGGGCCACGGGCCAGCGCCGTGACCAGAGCCCTGGCACCCGCAGCCAAGTGGCAGTGGTGGAGGTTGATACTGCGTTCTCGACTCCCGACAACACGCTATACAAATTCAACCCACTGGCCCAGATGAGCAGCGCAGAGGTGTGGGCGTATATCCGCATGATGGAACTGCCCTACAACGCCCTGCACGAGCGTGGGTTCATCAGCATTGGCTGCGAACCTTGCACCCGGCCGGTATTGCCAAACCAGCACGAGCGCGAAGGCCGCTGGTGGTGGGAGGAAGCCACGCAGAAAGAGTGTGGCTTGCACGCCGGCAACCTTATCGCCAAGCAATAGGCTACTCCGCCCCAATGCCAGCCACGGTGCGTTTAGTGAACTGGCAGTTCCACGCCTTCGAACAGGGCTTCAAGCTCCTGCTTGTTATGGCAAGCCACCGCCTTGGCCATCACCTCGCGGGTGAGATGAGGCGCAAAGCGCTCGATGAAGTCACACATGAAGCCCCGCAGGAAGGTGCCGCGGCGGAAGCCGATCTTGGTAATGCTGGGCTCGAACAGGTGGTCTGCGTTCAATACCACCAGGTCGCTGTCCAGCTTAGGGTCGACGGCCATGTGCGCCACAATGCCTACGCCCAGCCCAAGGCGCACGTAGGTCTTGATCACGTCCGCATCAGCAGCTGTAAACACCACCTTGGGTGTCAGGCCCCGGTGGCTAAAGGCTTCGTCCAGTTTTGAGCGGCCGGTAAAGCCAAATACGTAGGTGACGATAGGGTGCTCGGCCAACAGCTCCAAGGTGAGCTTGGGCGCTTTGGCCAAAGGGTGGCCCTGGGGTACGGCTATGCAACGGTTCCAGCGGTAGCAAGGCATCATGATAAGGTCGCCGAACAGCTCCAGTGCTTCGGTGGCAATGGCGAAATCTACGGTGCCGTCTGCAGCCATTTCGGCAATCTGCATAGGCGAGCCTTGGTGCATGTGCAGTGCTACGTCTGGGTACTGCTTGATAAAGGCGCTTATCACAGGCGGCAGGGCATAGCGTGCCTGGGTATGGGTGGTGGCGATGGACAACGTGCCCTTTTTCTCGTTCGAGAATTCCTGGGCGATCTGCTTGATGCTTTCCACCTTGCGCAGGATTTCACCCGCTGTGGTGATGATGCGCTCGCCTGCCGGAGTCACACGTGTCAGGTGCTTGCCACTGCGGGCAAAGACTTCCACCCCTAGCTCATCCTCCAGCAGGCGGATCTGCTTGCTGATCCCAGGCTGGGAGGTATAGAGGCTCTGCGCCGTTGCGGAGACATTCAAGTCGTGGTGAGCGACTTCCCAGATATAGCGCAGTTGCTGAAGCTTCATTCGCGACCCCCCAAAGGCCAATACGCCAAGGCCTTGCTTAGCCAGCAAGTCACGGCAACGGATATAACTATATTGATGGTTGGGGCGAGAATCTAGAACTTTTTGCAAGATGTGTCACAGATAACGGCCTGCGGGTGACTGATTAAGGGGCACCAGATACACCGGCGCAGGCGTGAGCCGCATCACCCTGGCCGCCGTACGACCCAACGGCACCCCTGCTTCTGCCACCCGGCTATGGCTACCTAGAACCAGCAAGTCCACGTGAAGCCGCCGAGCCTGGTCCAGGATAACGTCGGCCGGGTCACCTTGACGCACACACACCGCGCGAATCAGGTCCAGGTCGCGCTCGCCATCGGCAAGTTCTTCACTGAAATTGTCCAGCACCCGCTTTTCAATGTTGGCCATCATGGCGTCTACCCCCCGACCTTGGAGTTCGGTCAGGGTGGGCGCATCCAGATAGCTTTGTAGTACGGATTCAGCGAAAGTGCCCATGGGCTCAACCGCGTGAATCACGTGCAATTCAGCTTCGAACGTTCGGGCCAGGGCTAGCGCGTGCTGCAACACAAGGGGTGCATAGGCGCCAAGGTCAGTGGCGTACAACATTGAACGGATCATTCCGGCTCCCCCGCACTGCCTGTCTCGGGCAGCAATAGGGCCTAGTCTAGCAGTGGCTAGGTGAGTAGGCAGGTTTCCCCCCTTTGAGGCAATGCTTGAGCCTGAACGCCAGCCTAAAGGGCACGACCGGCCATTGTCGAACAGGCGTAGAACGCGCTAAGGTTCGGCACCTTCGCGCGCACCGCCCGCCCCGGGCGCGCCTGACCTGCCTGATAGACGAGTACCCCCATGGCCGATTTACCGATCAACGACCTTAACGTCGCCTCCAACGAGACTCTGATCACGCCCGATCAACTCAAGCGCGACATTCCCCTGAGCGAAGCGGCGCAAGCGACCGTCACCAAGGGGCGGGAAGTGATCCGCAACATTTTGGACGGCACTGACCACCGCATTTTCGTAGTGATCGGCCCCTGCTCCATTCACGACATCAAGGCTGCACACGATTATGCTCGGCGCCTCAAGGCACTGGCCGAAGAAGTTTCGGACACGCTCTATCTGGTCATGCGGGTGTATTTTGAAAAGCCACGCACTACTGTGGGCTGGAAGGGCTTGATCAACGACCCTTACTTGGATGACTCCTTCAAGATCGCCGATGGCTTGCATATCGGCCGCCAGCTATTGCTGGACCTGGCCGAGGCTGGCCTGCCCACAGCTACCGAGGCCCTGGACCCGATTTCACCCCAGTACCTGCAGGACCTGATCAGCTGGTCGGCCATCGGCGCACGCACCACAGAGTCCCAGACCCACCGAGAAATGGCGTCCGGCCTTTCGTCAGCAGTGGGCTTCAAGAACGGCACCGATGGTGGCCTTACGGTCGCCATCAATGCACTGCAGTCGGTCTCCAGCCCTCATCGCTTTTTGGGCATCAACCCCGAAGGCGGCGTGTCCATCGTGACAACCAAAGGCAACGCCTATGGCCACGTAGTTTTGCGGGGTGGCAACGGCAAGCCCAACTACGACTCGGTCAGCGTCGCGCTGTGCGAGCAGGCACTGGAGAAAGCAAAGGTTCGCTCGAACCTGATGATCGACTGCAGTCATGCCAACTCCAACAAGGACCCGGCCCTGCAGCCGCTGGTAATGGAGAACGTGGCCAATCAGGTGCTCGAAGGCAATACCTCCATCATTGGCCTGATGGTCGAAAGCCACATCAATGCGGGCGCTCAGGGTATCCCCAAGGACCTGTCAGACCTGCAATACGGGGTATCCATTACGGATGGCTGCATTGGCTGGGAAACGACCGAGCAAAGCATTCGCGCCATGCGCGACAAGCTCAAAGCCGTGTTGCCAACACGCAAAAGGCACTGACGCAGAGGGGGCTGATACAGCCCCCACCCTGCTTAAGCCGTGGTGTTACAGCTTTGCAGCGCGGCGCTGGTGGCGCTCCATGTACCGCTCAACGTACGAGCAGGACGGGATTACCGTATAGCCCATGCCTTCGGCGTAGGCCAGCGCGGTTTCCGTCAGCGCGGCCGCAATGCCACGGCCGCGTAGCGCATTGGGGACAAAGGTACGGTAGATATCAAGCGTCTGCTTACCCAGGTCCATGTAGGTCAGGTAGGCACGATGACCGTCCACGTTGGTTTCAAACTGGTGACCTGCCTGGTCATGATGAATGGACAGCGCCTCGCTCATGTCGAATCCTCGCGGGTCTTGGAGTTAGACCCTTACCATACCGCTGTTTCTGTGCCTTTGGAACCACTGGCCACATAGGTGCACCTGTCGCAACCTGCAGGCCTTGGATCACATACCCGTGTTTATGAACCAGCTTGTAGCCTTTGGTTGCATAATCTTGGCTTGACAGTAAAAGCCGCAATGAGTTCACAACTAAGTTTAGTTGCAAGTGTGAGGTGCAAGTGCCTTTCAACTTCATAAACACCCTGCCACCCCCAGCCAGCCTGGCAAAAGGTGGCATTGGTGTAGCTTGCCCGAGGCGCTGTGCAGCGTATTTTTTGCTGTTTCTTGCGGACACTGAGTTTACTTACTACAAGTAATGAGTACTATGTACGCCGGCCAGTTTCTCATACTGAGAAATGGCTCTTAAATAGAAAGTCCTTTGAAGGGGAACACGATGAACAACGTTCTGAAATTCTCTGCTCTGGCTCTGGCTGCCGTTCTGGCTACCGGCTGCAGCAGCGCGTCCAAAGAGTCCGAAGCTCGCCTGACCGCGACCGAAGACGCTTCCGCTCGCGCCCAGGCACGTGCCGACGAAGCCTACCGCAAGGCTGACGAAGCACTGGCTGCTGCCCAGAAAGCCCAGCAGACTGCTGACGAAGCCAACGAGCGCGCCCTGCGTATGCTCGACAAGGCTAGCCGCAAGTAATCCTTCGGGACCTTGCTGCAAAAAAACCGGCCCTCTCAAGGGGCCGGTTTTTTATTGCGCCAGGTTAAAGCGGCGTAACAGGCGCCGTTGTTACAGCAGGGCCGCTGGGGGCGCCGATGACTACCGGCAGGCCATCCTCAGCGCCGATCACATCACGCACCCGATCCCAGTCGACACTGACCACACCGGTGAGGTCCTTGCGATTCACCAAGGCGTTGACCACAGCCGTGTGCTTGTCTTCCCGCGAGGGGTCGCCTTCTGCGTCCAGTGGCGTATGAGCTTCCAGGTACACCTGGCCTGCACTCACGCCAAACTTGTAGGGTTCGTTGATGATGCGTACAGGCGTGCCCACTGGAACCATCGTGGACAGTTCCAGTACGTTCTCGTTGTACATGCGGAAGCACCCGTGGCTGGTGCGCGTGCCTATGCCAAACTTCTTGTTGGAGCCATGGATCAGATACCCAGGCAGGCCCAACCCGAACTTGTAAGGCCCCAGGGGGTTATCTGGCCCCGGTGGCACTACGTTGGGCAACGGGTCGCCATCGGCCGCATGCTCGGCCTTCACTGACGCTGGGGGCGTCCAGGATGGGTTGGCGACCTTGGAAATGATCTTGGTAGTCGCGATAGGAGAGCCCCACCCTTCCCGGCCAATGCCCAGCGGGTAGGTACGCACCACCTCTTCGCCCTTGGGGTAGTAGTACAGGCGGTATTCAGCCAGGTTGATCACGATCCCCGTACGTGGCCCGGGCGGAAGAATGAACCGCGTAGGCAGCACAATCTCAGTACCGGGCTTGGGCAGCCAGGCATCCACGCCAGGGTTGGCCGCCAACATTTCGTTGTAGCCCAGGTCGTAGGCCTGGGCCAGGTCGGCAAACGTATCTTCATACTTGGCTGTGACGGTCTGGACCTGGCCCACCACGTCTTCGCCCGCCGGGGGCAGTGGGAACTCCAGCGCTGCGGCCGGCCCTGCCACCAGGGCAGCGGCCAGAGACAGGCAACGGCTAAACGCGGGGAAGCACGGCAACATCCTGGGAAATCCTTAAATGCAATGAACCAAGGCACACGCCGACGATTGTACACTCAGCCCCTGGCAGTGGGTGAGCCACACGGCCAACGGCGCGCTCAATCGTATTCGTTCTGTAGGCCCGGCCACACTGGCCGGGTTCCCTTGCGCTGGGCAAAAAGAATGGCCCGGCACAAGGGGCACAACCGGGTATCCCGAAAAATGCCGCGCCCCACGGGCTGCCAGCGAGGCTGCGCCGGCAGCAGGCCACCGCATAGCGTGCGATCGATCGACCCTCCCAGTTCCAGTTGCCGGGCGGCCACATGGACGCGCACCTCCTGGCAGGCGAACAGGTCCAGCTGTTCGTCGGGCTCGATCAGTTGGTAGGCATGCAGGGACCAGGCAGGACGTGGCATAGAGGCTCCGAAAGGGGGCGCAACCTTAGCTCAAAGGCTGGTCGGAGAAAAGAGCCCGTGCAGGCCAAATGCCAAACGTGAAAACGCTCAGGTCACAGCAGCGGCTTGAGGGTGGGCCACACGTTTTCCAACAGCCTGGGCTGAGCTTCTACACGGGGGTGAATACCGTCGGCCTGCATCAGTTCAGGCACCCCGCCTACGCCTTCAAGGAAAGACGTTACTAGGGGAATCTGCTTGTCCAGCGCTACCTGCTTGTAAACACCAGTGAACGCATTGATATACGCCGCACCGTAATTGGGTGGCAGTGGCACCCCGAGCAACAGCACATGGGCCCCGCTCTCACGGGCCTTGTCGACGATCCATGACAGGTTCTGTTGCAACTGTGCAGGGGGCTGCCCCCGCAGGCCATCGTTGCCACCCAACTCCAGTACCACGAGGTCTGGCGTGTTCGCCGCCAACAGCGGCTCAAGCCGCGCACGGCCGTTGGCGCTGGTGTCACCGGTAATGGACGCGTTGACCACCCGGTCGGTATAACCCTCATCGCGCAGGCGTTGTTGCAGTAGTGCAACCCAGCCCTTTGAGGTATCCAGGCCGAAACCTGCGCTGATACTATCCCCCAGCACAAGCACAGTCCCTGCAACGGCGCTTTGAGCCAGGCACACCGCCCACACCACGGCGGCCACTTTCCACATACGCATTCGGAATCTCCATGGGCGCAAGCATTCTCACAGCGCGGAACCTTAGCAAAGTGGTTTCCGGGGCGGAAGGCGATTTGCATATTCTTCAAGCGCTGTCTCTGGAGGTCGCTGCGGGCGACAGCCTGGCCATTGTAGGCGCCTCAGGCTCTGGCAAATCGACCCTGCTAGGGCTGCTGGCCGGGCTGGACCAGCCTAGCGAGGGCGACGTCACCTTGGCCGGGCAGGTGCTCACGGGCCTGAACGAAGACCAGCGGGCTCAGGTCAGGGCTGAAAACGTTGGTTTCGTTTTCCAGTCGTTCCAGTTGCTAGAAACCCTTACCGCACTGGAGAACGTGATGCTGCCCTTGGAGCTGCATGGCAGGGCCGATGCACGCACCCAGGCCACGCAGCTATTACAGCGTGTAGGGCTGGGTGAACGGTTGGGGCACTGGCCTCGTCAGCTCTCGGGCGGCGAACAGCAACGGGTTGCCCTCGCTCGTGCCTTTGCGGCTGAACCGGCCGTGCTGTTCGCCGACGAGCCCACGGGCAACTTGGATACGCACACCGGCCAAACCATTACCGACCTGCTGTTCACCCTCAACCGCGAGCGCGGCACCACGCTGGTCCTGGTGACTCACGATGAGCGGCTGGCACAGCGTTGCCGCCGCTGGATCCGGCTGGAGGCGGGGCAACTGGTTGCCACCGGGGCCAATTGATGGCTGCAGGCAGTCAAGGCCTGGGGCGCCTCCTGCGACTGGCTGGGCGCCAGCTGGTACGGGAAGCCCGTGCCGGTGAATTGCGCGTGCTGTTCTTTTCGCTGCTCGTCGCAGTGGTGGCCAGCACCGCCATCGGCTACTTCGGCGCTCGCCTCAACGGCGCCATGCAACTGCGTGCCACGGAATTTCTGGCGGCAGACCTGGTACTCCAAGGCAGTACCCCTGCCCGCTCCGAGCAGATACGCACCGGCCTGGAGCTGAGCCTGGATCACGCCCGTGTGGTGGAGTTCAGCAGCGTGGTTGCCACCGACGAAGGTATCGAACTGGCGAGCGTCAAGGCTGTAGACAGCGCCTACCCCTTGCGTGGGCAGTTGCGCAGTGCAGCCCAGCCCTATGCTGAAGAGGTGGAAGGCGGCGCACCAGGGCGAGGCGAAGCCTGGGTAGAGCCCCGCTTGTTGAGCGCCTTGAACCTGAACATTGGCGACACGGTGAGCATTGGCAACACGCACTTGCGCCTGGCACGAGTGCTGACTTACGAGCCCGACCGGGCCGGCAACTTCTATAGCCTGACGCCACGGGTGATGATGAACCTAGAGGACCTGGACGCCACTGGCGTGGTGCAGCCTGGTAGCCGCGTGACGTTTCGTGACCTTTGGCGGGGGGCGCCTCAGAACCTGGAGCAATACCGGGAACTGGTGAAGGTGGGGCTCAATGCCAACCAGGTGTTGCGCGACGCCCGTGACAGCAACCGCCAGGTGGGCGGTGCCTTGAGCAAGGCCGAACGCTATTTGAATATGGCTAGCCTGGTCGCGGTGCTGTTGGCCGGCGTGGCCGTAGCGCTGTCTGCCGCGCGGTTCGCTACCCGCCGCTACGATGCCAGTGCGCTGTTACGTTGCCTGGGCCTGTCCCGACGGGATGTGATGTGGGTTTTCTCCCTGCAACTGGCCATGCTGGGCCTGGTCGCCGCAGTGGCCGGTGCATTGATCGGCTGGCTGGCGCAGTTCGGTATTTTTGCACTGCTGCACGGCCTGCTGCCCAGCGTGGTCCCGGATGGCGGGCTGCTGCCTGCCCTGGCCGGCATTGGCACCGGGATGGTGGCCCTGGCCGGTTTTGCCTTGCCGCCCCTGGCTGCCCTAGGCCGGGTACCGCCCCTGCGGGTACTGCGAGGCGACCTGCAGCCCCTGCCCGCAAGCACCTGGTTCGTCTATGGCAGCGCCCTGGCCGCCTTGGGCCTGATCATGTGGCGGCTGAGCCTGGACCCTTTGCTCACCGTGGCCTTGCTGGGCGCTGGTGCTCTGGCCGCCTTGGTACTGGGTGGCGTATTGGTGCTGGGCCTTCAGCGCCTTCGCCACGCGTTGGCCCATGCCACACTGCCCTGGCGCCTGGGCGTAGGGCAACTGTTGCGGCACCCCTTCGCGGCGGCGGGGCAAGCCCTGGCATTCGGCTTGATATTGTTTGCCATGGCGCTGGTGGCGCTGCTGAGGGGAGAGCTGCTAGACACCTGGCAGCACCAGTTGCCCGCCGATGCACCCAATTTCTTTGCCCTGAACATTCTACCCGCCGAGCGCGAGGCCTTTGCGGCACAGCTCAAGGCCAATGGGGCCACCGGCGCACCGCTGTACCCAATCGTGGCAGGCCGATTGACGGCCATCAACGGCAAGCCTGTAGACGAAGTGGTAACCGAGGACAGCCAGGGGCAACGGGCAACCCAACGGGACCTGAACCTCACCTGGGCCACCGACCTGCCTACGGGCAATCGCCTGATCGCGGGCCAATGGTGGAGCGCTTCGCCAGGCCCGCTGCCAGGCGTCTCCATAGAACAGAAGCTGGCCGAAAGCCTTGGCGTGAACGTAGGGGACACCCTCACGTTCAGCGTGGGCGGCACCGTACGGGATACCCGCATAGCCAGCCTCCGTACGGTGACCTGGGACAACTTCCAGCCTAATTTCTTCATGATCTTCGAGCCTGGCACGCTCGAAGACTTCCCGGTCACCTACCTCACCAGCTTCTACCTGCCCCCTGGGCACGATGCGCAAGTGGTCGCCCTGGCCCGTGCGTTCCCAGCCATGACCCTGTTGCAGGTGCAGGCGTTGCTGGAACAATTGCGCAGCATTCTGGCGCAAGTCACCCTGGCGGTGGAGTACGTGCTGGTGTTCGTACTGGCGGCTGGGCTCGCGGTACTGTTCTCAGGTTTGCAAGCCACGCTGGATGAGCGCATTCACCAAGGCGCCCTGCTCCGCGCGCTGGGTGCCAGCCGTCAGTTGCTGGTAAGGGCCCGGCGCATCGAATTCTGCGTACTAGGCGTCACCAGCGGCGTGCTGGCGGCCATCGCTGCCGAAGCGGCCAGTTGGGCACTGTACCGTTTTGCCTTGAACCTGCCGTGGCATCCCCATGCCTGGTTGCTGCTGCTGCCATTGCTGGGCGCACTAGTGGTGGGTGTGGCTGGCGTATTCGGTACCCGGCGAGCGCTGACGGCCAGCCCGTTGCAGGTGCTACGTGAAGGATAGAGAGGTGGTGTGGGCGTGAGTACCAACATTATTACCCGCAAGGGGTTCGATGCCCTGAAGGCCGAACTGGACGAACTGTGGCGGGTGACCCGCCCGGATGTGACCCAGAAAGTGCAATGGGCGGCCTCGCTGGGCGACCGCAGCGAGAACGCGGATTACCAGTACAACAAAAAACTGTTGCGCGAGATCGACCGCCGCGTGCGCTACCTGCGCAAGCGGCTGGAAGACGTCAAGGTGGTTGACTACTCACCTGAGCAGGAAGGCAGGGTGTTTTTCGGGGCGTGGGTCGAAGTCGAGAACCTGGAGGGCGAGACCCGCCGGTTTCGCATCGTGGGCTATGACGAAATCTACGGGCGCAACGACTACATCTCTATCGATGCCCCCATGGCCCGTGCCTTGCTCAAGAAAGAGGAAGGTGACGAGGTGATGGTACCCACCCCCACAGGCGACGTGTGTTGGATCGTCAACCAGGTAGAGTACGAGGGTTAGCGTTCTTCAGAAGCGCAGCAGCCCTTGGCGTGCCACACGCACCAGGTCAGCGATAAGAGCCGGGGCATGCTCAGCCGAGGGCGACTGCACCACGGCCAGGTCAAACCGGTCGTCCGCCACGTGCGCCAGGCCTTGGCCGGGGTCCATGAACCGTACCGAAAACGGCGTGGCCTTGCCATGGCGCCGGGGCCAGCCATCCAGGTAGCGCAACAGCGTGGGCTGATGCTGGCCAATCAACAGGATGCTGGGGACATGAGAGGTAAGCACAGAACCCGGCAGCGGGGCCAGGCAGCAGACGGGGCGTGGGCAACTCATTGGCGGGGTACTCCACCTCACGGGTTTCGCGGGCGGGTGCGAGGTAACACCGAGCCAGCGCTTTAGCGGTATTTCAGGCGATGAACAACGCCCAGGCGCCCCGCAAGTAGCTGTCTAAATCGGCGCATGTGTCTGATCCTAGTAGGGGCAGGTTTGAGAGTCAATATCGGCATTACCTGCGCTCCAGGCTGTCGCGTGCCCGGTCGAAGGCCAAGTAGTATTTGTTCACGTTGTTCACATATCGCACTGGCGCCAGCCCTACGTTCTCCATGGCAACCCGCTCTACCTGGAAGAACCAACGGTTAGGGTCCAGCCCACGCTGCCTGGCCTGGGCGCGAAACCGCTGTACGCGCTCCGGCCCCATGTTGTAGGCCGCCAATACAAAGGCCATACGCTCGCGCTCATCCATGCCCTTGGCATTGAAGAAATTGCGCCGGATAAGGGCCAGGTACCGGGCAGCAGCTTTCACGTTATCGTCCAGTTCAGCCACACTCTTCACCCCCACCCGGCGTGCGGCGGCAGGGGTGATTTGCAAGGGCCCGCTGGCACCGCCACCACCACGGGCGTCCGGCTCCAGATCTGACTCCTTGTAGGCCAGTGCAGCCAGGTCCAACCAGTCCAGGCCCTGCTGCCGGGCATTGCGTTGCAGCACAGGGCGCAGGGTTTCCAGGCGCTCGCGGTCGTCCCGGTGCAGGGGGTATTGGGTTTGATACAGCCCGCGCCAGGCGTCGAGCAGGTCCTTGTCCTGATTAACCGGTGCTCGGTACTGCCCCAAGAACTGGCGCACACTATCGCTTAACTGAGGGGCGCCCTGGCGCACGTACCAGCTCATGGGCGTGGGTGCGCGAAAGGGTACGCGCCGTTCGATGCGCAGGTCCGGCATCAGCTTCACCCAGCGCTCGGCAATGGGTTGCTCCACTAACGTAAGGCCGTATACCCCAGCGCTGACCATGTCCAGCACATCCTCAACCCCCAGGGTGGGGTCTGCCCACTCCACCACCATGGGGGCTTTGTGGCGTGCGGCCAGTTGGGCATTGGCCTGCTTTACGGCTTCCTGGGCCGCACTGCCGGCCACCAGCACCACGTGCTTGCCGGCCAGCTGGTCCAGGCGGGTCACGGCACGGTGCTTGCGAGGCTGCACCAGTACCAGCACGGTGCTGGCCACCGTGGTGGCAGCCTCTACGGCCTGGCCATAGGTATCGGCTGGCAGGGCTTCGCCTGGTGCAGCCAGGTCTGCCTCGCCGCGCTGCAGGGCCGCCAGTAGTTGGCCCTTAGGGCGCGGTACGGCCTTAAGGCGAACCTGTGGGTGCCGCCCCGGCTGGGCATTGAGGTAGTGTTCGAACGCTTGCAGGCGCTGGTCTTCAGTGCCCAACGCTTCGCCCGCTACGGTGGTGGAGCTGTTACGGCTCTGGTTCACCACCACCCTGAGCACTTTGGCCTGGCGGATCTGCGCCAGGTCGCGTGCAGGGGGAGCGGCATGCCGAGGCTCAGCCAGCGCAGCGGTACAGGTGAAGACGAAAAGCGCGAGTGTAGCCAGGGTCAATCCCTGGCCAGCAGCAGGACCTTTCATGTGTGCTCCGAGGTTAAAAGCCACCCCCAGGCGCGCCGCCTGAGAACTACCAAAACCGTGCGGGCCAAGCCTGCAACGGGTTTTATTGTTTGAAATCCAGGTTTGGTATGCTTTCCGGCCTCAGCCTGAAAGGAGCCACCATGCAACTCATCGACATCGGCGTCAACCTGACTCACTCGTCATTCGACGAGCAGCACGCTGCGTTTATAGCGCGGGCCGTGGCGGCCGGTGTAGTGCAAATGGTCATTACCGGCACCAGTGCCGAGGTCAGCGAGCAGGCCATTGAGTTGGCCGAACGGCTTGACCCCGAGGAAAAGCAGCTGTTTGCCACCGCCGGCGTTCACCCTCACGACGCCACGGCCTGGAACAGCGATACAAGGCGACGTATCGATGCCTTGCTGCGCCATTCGCGGGTACGCGCCGTTGGCGAATGCGGACTGGATTTCAACCGGGACTTTTCTCCCCGCCCCCAGCAGGAGAAAGCGTTCGAGGAGCAATTGGCACTTGCCTCAGAGCATCAGCTACCGGTATTCCTGCATGAGCGAGAGGCCGTGGCACGGATGCTTCCTATTCTGGCCGAGTGGCGCGATCGCCTGACCCATGCGGTGGTGCACTGCTTTACGGCCGACCGCGAAGCCCTGTTCGCCTACCTGGACCTGGACCTTCATATCGGCATCACAGGCTGGATCTGCGATGAACGCCGTGGCAGCCATTTGCATCCCTTGGTGGGCAGCATTCCTCGCGGCCGGTTGATGCTGGAAAGCGATGCGCCTTGGTTGTTGCCTCGTACCCTGCGCCCAAAGCCTAAAAACGGCCGCAACGAACCGGCCTACCTGCCCGAAGTGTTGAAGGCGGTAGCTGAGCATCGCCAGGAATCCGAGGCGGATGTGGCAGCCCATACCACGGCATGCGCCCGGGCATTTTTCGGGCTGCCTGAACCTATCTGAAAAACGGCCATTGCCCGTTCGCCCCTTGAACGAAACTTTCAAACCAGCTATGGGGCCCATAGAGAACTGTGATTCGCGTGGAGCACGTCAGTTGGCTACGCTTCAAACATGAATCATTCGCATCCCTGATGGAGCCAGATCATGCTTAGACGCCTCGCTTGCCGTACTGCAGGTCGCATGCCCGCCGATAACCTGTTGGCCACCGCCACGCCTGCTGCGGCCTTGTTCACCTTCCCACTGTTGCTGATTGCCATCGCACTGGTTGGCTTAGGTATCGCTACTCACAGCGCCCCCTCAGCGGCAATCGGCGCTATTTGCCTGGTAGCGGCCCTTAGCAAACCCAAGGCTGCACATTCTCGTTAACAAGGATCAGCCAGGGTGTGGGTAGCGATGCGCCGTGCGTAGCCCTCTTTCCAGCCTGGCGAGTGCCAGCGTTGCCAGACGCTTGGCTCCAGTGTCACCCCCGTAGCGGAAACGGCTGAATGCCTCAATGAACGCCTTTATCTCTGCGGTGTGATCAGGAAAAGCTAACACAGCACGCGCCGCAAAATCATGAGGCCCCTCACCTGAACGGGCGCGCAGCCCTTTGCGAGCCAATACGCGCTCAAAGCGCCGGTACAGTTTAAGCTCAGGGTCAACCACCCGCCGGCCGGGCCGAAGCAGGACCAGCGCCAGTAGTGCCAGTGTTCCACCACCTGCAACCGGTAGCAGCCAGCTTGTAGCGCCTGCAAACCACCGGCTCAGCCACTGTTGCTGCTGGGCTTCCTGATACCCCAGTACCCAGCGCTCCCACCCGTAGTTAAGGTTCTCCCATCCCAGGCGCACCTCGTTAAGCCATTGAAAATGGCGGTAGCGCAGGGCTGAGAAAGGTGACGCGCTTAGAAAAGGCTCGTCGGCGGCCAGGGCCTCGGCCAAGCCGGCCTCCACCCGCTGGGGCGCTACGGCGGCCGTAGGGTCGGCCTGGGTCCAACCACGGCCTGCTACCCAGTATTCAACCCACGCATGGGCGTCGTATTGGCGCACGCTCAGGTACCCGCCGCGGGGGTTGAATTCGCCACCCTGGTAGCCCATCACAATCCGGGCAGGCACCCCCATGCTGCGCAACAGGAACGTCAGCGCGCCTGCGTAATGGAGGCAGAAGCCACGGCGGCTCTCAAACAGAAAACCATCGATGCTATCAGCGCCCAAGGGCGTAGGCCGCAGGGTGTAATGAAAATCCTGCTGGTTGAACAGGTGCAACACCGCCTGTACCTGCTGATCAGGCGACGGATTGCCATGGGCCAGGGTTTGGGCCAGTGCTCTGCTCCGGGCGTTCCCGGCCTGCGGCAGCGCCAAGGCCTGGCGACGAGCAGCCTCGCTTAAAACAGGCTCACGCAACGCCTGTGGCCAGCCCGTGGCGTCATAGCTGAACGCCTGGTCGATGGGCCGGGAACGCTGCCAGCGAAGGTCGTACCCTTGCCGAGCATCGGCGCTCTCCAGGCGGCTGGTGTCCAGCATGAACAACCAGGGCTGATGGCTCGCCTCCTGAATCACTCGGTAGCGGTAGGCAGAGCCTTGGGGCTGCCACTCGGGCGCCGTGCGTACCGCCCCCGGATCGCTCTGGGTCCAGCGTGTACCGTCGAACCGGTCCAACGCCAGGGCACGCCAGTACAAGGCCTGGCGAGGGGGTAAAGGGCCTTCGAATGCCACCCGGAAAGCCAGTTCTGGCGACTGTGCCAACTCGGCAATATCGCCTGGTGCAACGGTATCACTCAGCCCGGTGCTTGCGCGGTCTCCTGGCATGGGCAATGACCACAAGGGGCCAATCCGGGGAAAGAGCACAAACAGCACCAGCAGCAACGGCAGGGCCTGGCCGATAAGTAGCCCGGCGCGCTTCAACGGCAGGGTCCAGTTCATGGACGCCGACGGCAGCTCCAAAGCAATCAAGGTGGCCAGCAAGGCACTCAGTGGTAGCAGGCTATAAAGCGCCCATGGCAGGCTGGCGTCAAACAGGTAACCAACGGCGAGGCAGAAAAACCCCAGCATAACCACCACCCGCACATCCCGCGGGGCTTGCACTTCCAACAGTTTCAGCACTGAAGCGGCCACCAGCAAGGCGGCGGCGAACTCCAGGCCGATGACCGTGCCTACGGCGCGGTAAAGGCCGGCCACCATGGCAACCAGCAGAACCCCTTTGACCACCCAGCCTGGGGCGCCGCGCCCTCGGCGCTCTACCCAGAGCCGCCAGCCACTGCACGCAAGCCACAGGCCCAGCAGCCATACGGGCACATTGGGCCATAACGGAACCAGCACCAAGGCTTCGGCGCCCAGCAGCCAGTGCAGTGCACTGCGCGGCAGGTCCGGTACCCTGGCCACCGTACTCATAGCCCTTCCATCGCCAAGGCATACAGGCACGCGTCTCGATGTGGCTCACCCGTAGCGGTGGCCAGCGAGGTACTGGTCAGGTGCAGGGAAAACGACTCGCCCCGGCTGCTCAGCGCCAGCACCCAATGACACAATACGGACAGCCGCTGTTCAAGCGGCCCTTCAAGGACAGCGATGTCCAAAGCCACGTCCTGCCCGCGCACCTCTGCAAACGACTTGATCAGCAATGCCTGGCCTTTGGAAAACGCCTTCCAGTGCAGGCGCCGCCACGAGCCTCCCGGCCGATAGGCTTGCAGGCCCTGAAAATCATCTACCCCTGTGTCCAGCACATGCCAACCGTGATCCTCGGCATCACCGGCCGGCCCGTGACGTGGGGGCAACACAGCCGGCTGGGGCGCGGGGTACACCAGCACCTGCTGGCTCAGGTCAACCCAGCTCCAGGCCCGTAGCAACCCCAGCGGGAAACGCGTTTCCAAGCGAATGCGCGGCGCAGCCATCCAGCCCCGGTGTGGTGCTGCCAGCCCCAGTGTGATGCGCTGCGCCTGCCCCACTGCCAGGTCCAGGCGCTGCAATTGCGCCTTGGACCATCCCACGTAGACGGCTAGGTGCGGGCGGCCCTGGCTTTCCAGCATCAGCCCGAACTGAGCCGCTTCATGGGCGAACACAGGGGCCGGTGCCTGTGCTCTGATCCACAACCCGCTCAGGTTGCGATACGTATGCAGCATGGCGACCACAAACAGACCCGCCAGCGTAAACGCGAGCGCATAGGCCATGCTGTTCTGATAGTTGATGGCTGCCAGCAACACCAGCGCCAGGGTGACGAAAAAACCGTAGCCTGCGCCGCTGGGCAGAATGTAGATCCGCCGGTGGTCCAGCACAACGTCTGGGGCCGGGGGCGAGCGGCGGGCTTGCCAGGCCGCAACCCGCTGCCGCCAGTGCGTGGTCACAGGGCCGGCACCTCTCGCAACAGCCACTGCACCAAGGCACCGCCCTGCTGGCTGCCGGGGTCGGTACGGTCACGCAGGCGATGGCCAGCCACAGCGGGAAGTACGGCTTGAATGTCTTCGGGTATCACGTATTCACGTTCATCTAGCAGGGCCCACGCACGGGCTGCAGACAGCAGGGCCAGGCTGCCACGGGGTGACAGGCCCATAGCGAAATGAGGCTGGGTACGGGTGGCCTCGGCCAGGCGCAGCACATAATCCACCACGGCTTCGCTGACCCGAATGGCTTTGGCGCGGACCTGAATGGCCGCCAATTGTTCAAGGTTCAGCACAGGTGCCAGGCGTGGCAGCATGTCCCGCCGCGCTTCCCCCAATAGCAACGCGCGCTCGGCCGCGTGGGCCGGGTAGCCCAAGGACACACGCATGAGAAAGCGGTCCAGTTGAGACTCAGGCAAAGGGAAGGTGCCACCCTGGCTGGTGGGGTTTTGCGTGGCAATCACGAAGAAAGGCTGTGGCAGTGGGCGTGTAGCGCCCTCTATGGTCACCTGCCCCTCTTCCATGGCCTCCAGCAGCGCACTCTGGCTTTTTGGGGTTGCACGGTTGATTTCGTCCGCCAGCACCAACTGGGCGAAGATGGGGCCAGGGTGAAAGGCAAACTGGCCACTGTCCTTGTCAAATACAGAGGTGCCCAGGATATCCCCCGGGAGAAGATCGGAGGTGAACTGGATACGTTGAAAGCCCAACCCCAGTACTCTGGCCAGGGTATGGCTGAGCGTGGTCTTGCCCATGCCGGGCACGTCTTCGATCAGTAAATGGCCGTCGGCCACCAGGCAGGCCAAAGCCAGGCGTATTTGAGTGGGCTTGCCCAGCACTATCTGGTTAACAGCCCTAAGGCAAGCCTGCAGTGAATCGGCCATCGGTACCTCTGCGCTACTGCCAAAGGCGCGCTACCCTGCGGGCGGGAGCGGAGTGGGTATAAGCCCTACCGCCCTTCGCGAGACTCACGGATATAGAAGCGCGCCTTTTCGGCTTTGGTGGTACAACCTTCGAAGGCTTCGAACTGCTGCTGGGTCTTGGCGCCGGTCAATAGCGACAGGGCTTTGGAATAGCTCACGGTGCCCGCAAACCCTTCGGCCTTGGCAACATCCAGTTCATGCCAGGCGGCATCAAGCTGGGTGCCGCAGCTTTCACGGTAAGCGGTTTTACCGGCGCAACCGGTGATCAGTACAGCGAGCAAAGGCAGGCAGACCCAGGCTTTCATTAATTCGAACACTCCAGAAAAGAGACAGCGTGCAGATAAGACGGTAACGCCCATGAAAAGTGCCAGCCATGCAGAACCCTGGCAGTCGCGGGGCGAGGTCAGCGGCGGCATAGTATACGGCTCAAAGGACACCCAAGCGGAGGCACCGTGACAAAGAAAACCGTGGCATTGGTGCTGGGCGCAGGGGGTGCCCGTGGTTACGCGCACATAGGTGCCATCGAAGAGATCGAGCGCCGTGGGTATGCCATCCGCTGCGTTGCCGGCTGTTCAATGGGCGCGGTGGTGGGCGGCATCTATGCCGCGGGCCGGCTGGACGAGTACCGCCAATGGATCGAGCGCCTGGACTACCTCGATATCCTGAGGCTGGTAGATGTGAGCTTCCGCATGGGCGCCATTCGCGGAGACAAGGTGTTCGGGCAGATCCGCCGGTTGCTGGGCGACCTCAACATTGAGGACCTTCGGATTCCCTACACGGCAGTGGCCACCGACCTGACCCACCAGAAAGAAGTGTGGTTTCAGGAAGGCTGCCTGCACCAGGCCATGCGGGCATCAGCCGCCATTCCCAGCTTGTTTACGCCGGTAATGATCGGCAACCGCACGCTGGTCGACGGCGGCCTGCTCAACCCGCTGCCCATTGTTCCCGTGGTGGCCAGCCATTGCGACCTGGTGGTGGCCGTCAACCTCAACGGCACCAGCGCCCTGCCCTATGAAATACCGATGATTGAACGGCCTGCGGCGTTTCGCAGCCGTTTCGACCGGTTGCTGGAGTCCCTCAATTCGCGACTGCCTTCGCGCCGACGGCAGGCCCAGGCAGTGTTGCAGATGGAGCGCAATATACTGTCACCCACCAGCATGGCACCTGGCCCATGGTTCCCCGAAGACCTGTGCGAACCTTTGCCTGAGATCCCGGTGCAGGCTTTCGCGCACGGTGCCGATGAGCAGGTGGTTCGGGTGCGGCCGCGGCGTCGACCGCCGTTGCCCGACCCGGACGAAACCGCACCGACCTCAGCCACTGATGCCGTAGTGGTCGATGCCGTGGGCCCGGCCTCGTTGCTGGACCTGGTCAACCAGAGCTTCGAGGTGATGCAAACGTCATTGGCCCAGTACAAGATCGCCGGCTACCCACCGGATGTGCTGATCGAAGTGCCCAAGCGGGTCTGTCGCTTCTTCGAGTTCTACAAAGCCCCTGAACTGATCGCCCTTGGCCGACGTATCGCCAGGGATGCCTTTGACCGGTATGAGGGGCGGCGCTAGCAAGGGCAGCAATATCAGCTAGGCCCTGATAGGGCTAGGCTGTGTATGAAATGTTCTGACGCGAAGGTCAGGCAAGGCGAAAACAGCTGAGGAAGCGGAGTTTACTGGTTGTAAATGAGCATTCCGAAGCTGTTTTCAACGCAGCATCACCGAGTGTCAGGACTTTTCGGGCATAGCCTCCATCAAGCGGTAACCTACCCCCGGCTCCGTCTGTATATACCGCGGGCTGGCCGGATCGTCGCCCAGCTTCTGGCGCAGGTGCCCGATAACGATGCGCAGGTAGTGGGTGTCCTCCACATGGCTCGGCCCCCAGATCTCCACCAGCAGTTGGCGCTGGGTAATCACCCGCCCTGGATACTGGGCCAATTGCGCCAGCACGGCGTACTCCTTGCGCGTGAGGCTCAAAGGCGAACCGCCCAACGTCACGCGGCGGCTGGCCAGGTCCACGGCCAATTCGCCCAGCAGCACCGTAGCAGGCTCCCCAGGTGCCGAGGCGGTGCGTCGCAACAAGGCCCTCACGCGGGCCAGAAACTCCTGGATGCCAAAGGGTTTGGTCACATAGTCATTGGCGCCGGCGTCCAGCGCCTGCACCTTCTGCACTTCGCTGGCCCGCACAGACAGCACCAGCACCGGCACCTGGCTCCACTCGCGCAGTTGAACCAGAACCGCCTGGCCATCCATGTCGGGCAGGCCCAGGTCCAGCACCACCAGGTCCGGCCCGTTCAAGGCCGCCTGTTCAAGCCCGGCAACACCGGTGGCAGCTTCTAGCACTTTGTAGCCCTGGGAGCCCAGGCTGATGCGTAGGAACGCGCGAATCTGGGGTTCGTCGTCGATCACCAGTACCTTGGTGGGGTCAGGCATGTTCAGGCTTCACTCTGTGCAACCGGAGGCGGATGAAGCGGCAAGCATAAGGCGATGCGCGTGCCCAGGCCATCATCACCTTCACTGACCGTCACTTGCCCGCCATGGGCGCCCACCATGCCTTGGCAAATGGCCAGGCCCAGCCCGGTGCCCTGCCCACCCCGGTCGCCACGGGCGGCCGTGTAAAACATGTCGAAGATACGCTCGCGCTCCGCTTCTGGAATGCCTGGGCCCTGATCGATAACGGCCAGGCACAGGCGATCACCCTCTTGGGTGGCTTCCACTTGCAAGCGCCCACCCGGTGGTGAAAAGCGGGCAGCGTTTTCCAGCACATTGATCAGGGCCTGCTCGATCAACGCAGGGTGAACCCACAGCAGGGGCAGCTCGGCAGGCACCCGAACCTCCACCGCCAGCGGCGCCAACACCGAACGTAAGCGCTGCACAGCTGCACCCACCAACTCGCCGGGGGCGATCCAGTCTCGGGCCAGGGTCAGTGCCCCGTGGCCCAGCCGGGTCATGTCCAGCAGGTTCTGGATATAGCGGTCCAGCCGCTCGCACTCCAGTCGGGTGCTCTCCAGTAATTGCTCCCGGTCACTGGCCGACAACAGGCTGCCCAGGGTCTGCAGGCTTTCGATACTGCCGCGCATGGCGGTCAGCGGGGTACGCAGGTCATGGGATACCGAGGCCAGCAAGGCACTGCGCAACTGCTCAGTCTCGCCATGCAACCGTGCCGCTTCCAGCTCCTGGGCCAGGTTGGCCCGCGCCAGCGCCTGTGCCAGGGGTTGCGCAAGGGCCATCACACGCTGCCGCCGTTGCTGGCTGACGGCCTGCTGGCCTGACGCCGCTAGCCCGATCAGGCCCAGAGTTCGGCCATTAGCCACCAGGGGCCACCACCACCAGCGCCCGCCTGGCAGCGTACCTGTGCCCTGCCCTGCTGGCTGGCCATGTTGCCAGGCCCAGTCAGCGGCAGCCTGCTCGGTTGCCTCCAGGGTGACCAGGGCGGCATTTGAACCCAACAGGCGACGTTCAGGGTCGCGCGACAGCACACAGGTCCCTACCTCTGACCAGCGAGCCAAGTGAACACGGGCTACCTCGAAGACCCCTTCAAGGTCACTGGCCGCTGCCAAGCCACGGGACAGGTCCAACAGGTCTGTGGTATCGGCCTGGGTATCGCGCAGGGCTTGCACTTGGTGGCGCTGCCGACCGGCCAGCTGACCGGTGAGTGTGGCCATGATCAAGAAGAACACCAGCGTCAGTACATCCTGCTCCCGTTGAATGGCCAGCGAAAAGTGCGGCGGAATGAACAGCAGGTCGTACAACAGAAACGACGCCAAGGCGCAGACCAATGCAGGCCCCGTGGCACTGCGAATGGCCACCAGCAAAACGGCGGTCAGAAAGATCAGCGACACATTGGGCAGTTCCAGCCAGCCCGGCACGGCGCAGGCCACCAAGCCCGCCACGCCGGCGGCGACCAATGCCCACAAGTAAGCCGCCGGGCGCCGCGACGGCGACATTCGCTGGACCTTGGGCCGGGCAATGGCCGGATCACGCTCAAGCACCGACAGCTCCACTGTAGGCCCCAGACGCAGCAGGCGGCTGGCCACCCCACGCCGCCAGCCGCGGGTGCGCGCCGTTTGCCCTACCACCAGCACGCTGGCCTGGCGCTCGCGTGCATGCTCCAGCAGCGTGCGCGCCGGGTCGGCTCCGCGCAGGGTGACCACCTCAGCGCCCAGGCGCTCAGCCAGTTGCTGGGCCGTGGACAGGCGCTGGCGGCTGGCTTCGTCACTCGGCCTGCCGGTGTCCACGTGCACCACGCTCCACGGCAGGTGGCGACGCTGGGCAACCAGGCTGGCATGGCGTACCAAGCGGTCGGCGTCGCCGTCCGCCTCTATGCCCACCAGCAGCCGCCCCCGCAGCCGGTTGGCACCAGCCACCGGGCCGAACACGTGCTGGCCTGCATCGACCTGTGCCGCGGCTGTTTGCAGGGCCAGCTCGCGCAGGGCTGTAAGGTTGCGGGGTGAGAAAAAGGCTTCGATGGCCGCACGGGCCTGTTCAGGCACGTACACCTTGCCGTCACGCAAGCGTTCCAGTAGGTCGTGAGGGGGTAAGTCGATCAACACCAGCTCGCTGGCGCTCAATACCAGCCAGTCCGGTACGGTTTCACGTACCTGCACGCCGGTGATACCCCGTACCCGATCATTGAGGGATTCCAGGTGCTGGACGTTGACGGTGGTGTACACGTCGATCCCGGCGGCGAGCACTTCCTGCACGTCTTGCCAACGCTTGCCGTGACGGCTGCCGGGTACGTTGTCATGGGCCAGCTCATCGATCAGGGCCAGTTGTGGCTTGGCCTGCAGCAGTGCATCCAAGTCCAGCTCTTCTAGCCAGCGGTCGCGGTACTGCACCCGGCGCAGCGGCAGCCGCGTCAGCCCTGTGAGGCGGGCTTCGGTCTCGGCCCGGCCATGTGTGACCACCATGGCCGCCAGCACCTTGACGCCCTGGCGCTGCCGGTCCTGCGCCGCTTGCAACATGGCGAAGGTCTTGCCTACCCCGGCGGCAGCGCCAAGGAACACCTTCAGGCGCCCCTGGCCAGGTACCGGTAAAGCGGCCAGCAGCGCGTCGGCCTGTTCGGAGTTGGTCACGTATACCCCTTGTGTGTGGTCAGCGCGCTGACGTTAACGCATCCAGCGCCAGGTTCAACCCCAGCACATTGATCACTGGCGGGCCAAACAGCGGCTGGCGCACCTGGTTCATCGCCAGGGTATGGACCTGGTCTTCGGCCAGCCCACGGGCCTTGGCGACTCGCGCGACCTGGTACAGCACAGCAGCCGGGGGCAGGTCCGGGTCCAGCCCGCTGGCCGAGGTGGTCAGCAAGGCCAAGGGCACCGGGCCGGCCGCAGTGTTATACAGCGAGGCCACGCTAGCCTGTACCCGCGTCGCCAGGGCCGGGTTGGTGCTGGCCAGGTTGCTGGCAGCACTGGACACCGTCGCGAAATCCCCCGCCGAGGGGCGTGGCTGGAACCACTCAGGCCCTGTGAACGGCTGGGCCAACAGTGCAGAGCCTCGAACCTGGCCCTGGGCATCATGCACCAGGCTGCCCCCGGCCTGGGCGGAAAACCCCAGGCGGGCGACGGCTGTCACGGCCAGTGGGTAAGCCACACCGGTCAACACGGTCATGATCAGCAGAAGGCTCAGGGCAGGACGTATAAGGGTCAACATTGCGTTCTCTCCACGAAACAGCATCACACTAGGCCCAGGCCAGTCAGTATCAGGTCAATCAGCTTTATACCCACGAACGGTACGATCAGCCCGCCGACGCCGTAGATCAACAGGTTGCGGCGCAGCAGGTGTGCAGCGCTGCGTGCCTGCACCTTCACCCCACGCAGGGCCAGGGGCACCAGCACAATAATGATGAGCGCGTTGAAAACGATCGCCGACAGAATGGCGCTCTGGGGTGTAGCCAGGTGCATCACATTGAGCAGGTTCAGCGAGGGGTACACGCCGGCGAACAAGGCGGGGAGGATGGCGAAGTACTTGGCCACGTCGTTGGCCACCGAGAAGGTGGTCAGGGCACCTCGGGTAACCAGCAATTCCTTGCCCACCCGTACCACGTCCAGCAGCTTGGTGGGGTCGCTGTCCAGGTCCACCATGTTGGCGGCCTCACGCGCGGCCTGGGTGCCTTCGTTCATGGCCACCCCCACATCAGCCTGCGCCAGCGCCGGTGCATCGTTGGCGCCGTCGCCACACATGGCCACCAAACGCCCCTGATCCTGCTCCAGCCGAATGCGCTCCAACTTTTTCTGCGGCGTGGCTTCGGCAATCATGTCGTCCACGCCGGCCTGGGCGGCAATGGCTGCCGCCGTAAGCGGGTTGTCTCCGGTCACCATCACCGTGCGAATGCCCAGCGCGCGCAGGGCCGCGAAGCGTTCGCGAATGCCGGGCTTGACCACGTCGGTCAGCTCGATAGCCCCTAGCAGCTGGTTGTCCTGGCTGACCAGTAACGGTGTACCGCCCTGTTGGGCAATGCGGTCGATCTCCCGGGCCAAGGCGCCGGGCAATTCACTGCGCTGGCTGCCGATAAAGCCCAGTACGGCATCCACCGCGCCTTTGCGGTAGCGAGTTGCGCCCAGGTCCAGGCCTGACAGACGAGTTTCGGCAGTGAACGGCACGCTGGTGCCGCCCATGGCGCCGCTGAGGTCACGGCCCACGAACTGCAGAACGGATTTACCCTCGGCGGTGGTGTCTGCCAGGGACGCATAAGCCGCGCCTTCTTCCAAAGTGGCCTTGGCAATGCCAGGCGCCGTGATCAGTGCCGTGCAGCGGCGGTTACCAAAAGTGATGGTGCCGGTCTTGTCCAGCAACAGCACCTGCACGTCGCCCGCCGCTTCCACGGCCCGGCCAGATTTGGCAATGACGTTCAGCCGTACCAGCCGGTCCATGCCGGCGATACCGATGGCCGAGAGCAACCCGCCGATGGTGGTGGGTATCAGGGTCACCAGCAGCGCCATCAGGTAGATCAGCGGCAGTTCCCCTCCTGAAAACCGTGCAAACGGCTGCAGGGTTGCCACCACAATGATGAAAATGAGCGTCAGGCCGATCAGCAGGCTGTCGAGGGCGATTTCGTTAGGGGTTTTCTGCCGGCGTGCGCCTTCCACTAACGCAATCATGCGGTCCACCGTGGACTCGCCCGGATTGCTGGTGACCCGCACCAGCAGCCAGTCCGATACCAGCCGCGTGTTGCCGGTCACCGCCGAGCGGTCCCCGCCGGATTCCCGAATCACCGGGGCAGACTCCCCTGTAATAGCAGCCTCGTCCACTGCAGCGATGCCTTCGACCACCTCGCCGTCAGCAGGGATCATTTCCCCCACCTCGACCCGTACCATATCGCCGATACGCAGGCTGCCGGCGGGCACGGTTTCCATGGCACCGCTGGTGGTACGCCGGCGGGCCATCAGGCCTTGGCTGCCGCTGCGCAGGCTGTCGGCACGCGCCCGCCCACGGCCTTCGGCCAAGGCTTCGGCGAAGTTGGCAAACAGCACGGTAAACCATAGCCAGAGCGCCAGTTGCGCCCCGACCCCGGCACTGACACCGCTGTCAGGCAGCAGGCACAGCACGGTCGTGGCCACGGCGGTAATGGCCACCACCAGCATGACCGGGGAGCGGCGCAACTGGCGTGGGTCCAGCTTTACGAACGCCTGGCCCAGCGCTGGCAACCACAGGTGTTTAAGGGTGACGCCAGTGGCCGGTGTTGCGGCAGCCACCACGGTCGGTTCAAGCGGCAGGTTCATGGCGAGTTCTCAAAAGGCGTGGGTCAGTTGGTCGGCGATGGGGCCCAGCGCCAGTGCAGGAAGGAAGGTCAGACCGCCTACCAGCACAATGGTCAGGGTCAGCAGCGCTACGAACAGCGGGCCATGGGTAGGGAAACTGTCGATGCCGGCAGGGGCGGGCTTTTTCGCGGCCAGGCAACCGGCCAAGGCAATCACTGGGATGATGTAACCGAAACGCCCGATCATCATGGCCAGGGCCAGCAACAGATTGTGCACGGCGGTATTGGCGCTCAACCCGCCGAAGGCCGAGCCATTGTTGGCGGCGGCCGACACATAGGCATACAGCAGCTCACTGAAGCCATGGGGCCCAGGGTTGCTCAACCCCGCCGGGGTGCTGGGCAGGGCCGCGGCCAGGGCTGCAGGCAGCAGTGTGGCTACGGGCATTACCAGCAGGGTCGCCACCAGCAAGCGCACTTCAGTGGCCTGCAATTTCTTGCCTAGGTATTCCGGCGTGCGGCCGATCATCAGGCCTGCCAGGAACACGGCCGTAAGCACAAACAGCAACATGCCGTACAACCCGGCCCCTACCCCGCCGAAGATGACTTCCCCCAACATCATGTTGACCATGGCCACCATGCCAGCCAACGGGTTGAGGCTGTCATGCATGCCATTGACCGAGCCATTGGACGCTGCCGTAGTGATGACGGCCCACAGCGTGGTGGCGGTGGTGCCGAAGCGGCTTTCCTTGCCTTCCAGTGAGGGTTCCAAAGCAACGTTGGCCGCCGACAAGGCCGCGTTGGGCTGGAATTCGGCCCACAGCGCCACGCCTGCTCCTACGGCCAGCAGCACTAGCATGCTGGCCAGGATCGCGCGGCTCTGGCGCAGGTCTTTTACGTAGTGCCCGAACATGAACACCAGTGCGGCTGGGATGCTCAAGATAGCCGCCAGCTCGAACAGGTTGCTCAACGCGGTAGGGTTTTCAAACGGGTGTGCTGAGTTCACCCCAAAGAAGCCACCCCCATTGGTGCCCAACTGCTTGATAGCAACCTGGCTGGCTACCGGGCCCAAGGGAATGAGCTGGTCGGCACCTTGTACCGTGACGGCTGGCACGTAGGCCGAAAACGTTTGTGGCACGCCCTGCCATACCAGCACCACGGCAAATACCAGGCACAGCGGCAGCAGGCCATACAGGGTGGCACGGGTGAGGTCTGCCCAGAAATTACCCAGGCTGGCACCGCCGCGGCTGGCGATGCCACGGCACAGCGCCGCCAGCACGGCCAGGCCCGTGGCCGCGCTTACAAAGTTCTGCACTCCCAGGCCGGCCATCTGGCTCAGGTAACTGAGCGACGCTTCGCCACTGTAGGCTTGCCAGTTGGTATTGGTCACGAAACTGACCGCTGTATTGAGTGCCAAGGTCCATTCAAGGCCCGGCAAGTGCTGCGGGTTAAGAGGCAGCCACCCTTGGAGCATGAGTAAGGCAAACAACAGCGCAAGCCCGGCCAGGTTGAACGCCAGGAGTGCGCCCAGGTAGGCACGCCAGTTCTGCTGCCGCGTCGGGTCGATGGCCGCCAGGCGATAGCAGCCCCGCTCCACAGGCCCCAGCACCCGACCCACGACCGTAGGCTGGCCTTCCATCACGCGAAAATAAAACCGCCCCAGCCAGGGCGCCGGCACCAGCACCAAGGCCGCTACGCCAATGATGAGCCAATAATCATAGCTGTGCATGATGGCTGCTCCTGTACCGCACCTTTGCGCTCATCAACCTCTCCTTCGAGGTCACTCTTCAAGGCAGCTATTGTTAAGGCTAGGGCTGTAAAGGAACGAGATGCCAGGTGCGGCTGGGGCGTAAAGACCGCGTAATGTTTGCGCCCGGCGTCAGGTTCAAGCCGGTTGTATCAAGGCCGATACATTCAGGAAACCCACAGGACATGCCAGCCCTTCAGACTAGGAGCATGCTGTACCGGCGCTGCACCCGCGCTGCACCCGCGCAGGCCCGGCAGGTGCCCATGCAGCCCTTTTCTTACACACACCGCCGGCCAAGGGCCCGGTGCCCAGGCAGACGACCTTCCATGACAACCTCTGAATCAACGCCCGTACCCACCTTCGGTCTTACTTCCGATCTTGACCGGCTTTCTGAACTCGAAGATGACAAGCGCTGGAATACTCGTGCCCTGATCGTCGATGACGACGTGCCGATCCGCGAATTGTTGATCGATTACCTGGCCCGCTTCGGCATTCTTGGGGTGGGCGCCAGCGACGGAGAAGCCATGCGCCAGGCATTGAGCCAGAGCACGTATGACGTGGTGGTGCTGGACCTGATGTTGCCCGGTGAGGACGGACTGGCGCTGTGCAGGCAATTGCGTGCCGAATCCGACATTCCGATCCTGATGCTCACGGCGCGTTGCGAACCCACCGACCGGATCATCGGTCTGGAGCTAGGTGCCGATGACTACATGGCCAAGCCCTTCGAGCCCCGTGAACTGGTAGCGCGCATTCAAACCGTGCTGCGCCGCGTGCGTGATGAACGTACGGAGCCACGCGGCAACTTGCGCTTTGACAATTGGCGCCTGAACAGTGTGCTGCGCCAATTGACCTCGGCCAGTGGCCTGGTCGTTCCCCTGAGCAACGCCGAATTTCGCTTGCTCTGGGTGTTCCTGGAACGGCCACGGCGCGTCTTGAGCCGTGAACAATTGCTCGATGCGGCCAGGGGGCGCTCCATCGAAGCCTTCGACCGCAGCATCGACCTGCTGGTGTCGCGGCTGCGCCAGAAGCTGGGCGATGACCCCAAGGCGCCTCAGCTGATCAAGACTGTGCGGGGTGAAGGCTACCTGTTCGACGCTCGGGACATTGGCTGATGCGTAACGCCGATACGCTGTTCGCCCGGTTATTCGGTGTGTCCGTGATTGCCATTCTTCTGGCTCACTTGCTGGCCTTGGTCTGGTTTCATTACTACGGGGTCCCGCCGCCGCCCGGCTGCCCACCGCCCTTTTCTGAGCCCATGCCTTCACCAGGCACGGCAGGGTTTTCTGGCCTGCCGGGGTCATGGCCAAGCGGCTCGGGGCCTGAAGGGCCATTTAAACCTTGTCGTGAACGCCACGTCTTCGACGGGCCTATCGTGCCGCTCACCTTCCAGATCATTACGCTGGTGATCGCGGCCTGGTGGGGTGCGCGCTACCTGTCACGGCCCATTCGCCGCTTCAGCGAGGCTGCTGAGCGCCTCAGCGAAAACCTGGACAGCCCGCCCATGGCGGAAACCGGACCTGTAGAGGCCCGCAAGGCCGCCCATACGTTCAACCAGATGCAGCAGCGTATTCGCGAACAGGTGCAACAGCGTGCCCGTATGCTGGGTGCGGTGTCCCATGACCTGCGCACGCCCCTGTCCCGGTTGAAGCTGAGGCTGGAGCAATTGGGCGATGAGAAGCTGCAAATGCAGATGCGTCAGGACCTGGACGACATGATTGGCATGCTGGACGCCACCCTGACTTACCTGCATGAACAACGGACCAGCGAAGCCCTGCAACTATACGATGTGCAGGCACTGGTGGAGTCGCTGTGTGAAAACGCCCAGGATAACGGTTTGCCCGCTGAGGCAAGGGGAAACTGCACGCCCCTGCGTACCCAGCCCATGGCGCTGCGCTCGTGCCTGAGCAACCTGCTGGACAATGCCCTGCGCTACGGGGGTGCAACACAGGTTGAGCTGGCCGACGGGCCTACTCACATCATCATTCGGGTGATCGATCATGGGCCTGGTATCAGCGCCGAAAAACGCGAAGCTGTGTTCGAGCCCTTCTTCCGGCTGGAAGGCTCACGCAACCGTAATTCCGGCGGTGTGGGGCTGGGCATGACCATTGCGCGAGAGGCTGCTCAACGGCTCAATGGCAGCCTGGCGCTCGACGAAACACCTGGGGGCGGCCTGACGGCTATCGTGCGTTTGCCAAGGCTTTAAGATACCCAATGCACACATCGGCTTCCCGGTAGCCCTTTATTAGAACCACACCGAATGGCAGACGAAAAAAAACGACCCGAAGGTCGTTTTTTTGAGGCCCGAAACCGTTCAACGTTTCGAACCAAAGATGGCGCAGCGGACGGGACTCGAACCCGCGACCCCCGGCGTGACAGGCCGGTATTCTAACCGACTGAACTACCGCTGCGTATCGCTCAGGCTTTCGCCCGAAGTGAAACTGGCTGACCGAAGCGGGGTGGTTGCTTCGATCTCAGATGACGCCTGAACGACACCTGGAGAAAAATGGCGCAGCGGACGGGACTCGAACCCGCGACCCCCGGCGTGACAGGCCGGTATTCTAACCGACTGAACTACCGCTGCGCGTCGGTGGACTTTCATCCGCTCTAGAATCAGAGCACTTCGAAGTGGTGGGTGATGACGGGATCGAACCGCCGACCCTCTGCTTGTAAGGCAGATGCTCTCCCAGCTGAGCTAATCACCCGTGTACTGCGTCGAAGTGGTGCGCATTTTGGCGATGGGGCGACTGTAAGTCAATACCCTGCTTGAAGTTTTTTTCAAAAAGCCTGAATTAAGTTCGAAGCCTCCCGCTGCGCTTGAGGTTTAGGCGTAAATCATCTTGCGGGTCATGCCGCCGTCCACGATCAGCTCCTGCCCCGTCACGAACGCTGCCGTAGGCGACAGCAGCCAAGCCACTGCGGCTGCTACGTCTTCTACGGTACCTACGCGCCCAGTGGGATGCTGTGCATGGTCGGTGTCCGTCAGCGGTTCGGCGCGGCGCTGGGCCGGATCACGGGCGTCGATCCAGCCGGGGCTTACTACGTTGACCCGGATTTCCGGGGCCAGGCTGATTGCCAGTGCGTGACTGAGTGCCAGCACTCCACCCTTGCTGGCGGCATAGGCCTCCGTATCGGGTTCAGACTGATGGGCGCGGGTAGAGCACAGGTTCACAATGGCTCCGTTGCGTGCGCGCAGGTAGGGCGCGCAATGCCGGGCCAGCAGCATGGTGCCGGTGAGGTTTACGTCGATCACCCGCTGCCAGCGCGACAATGGCAGGCTTTCGAGCGGGCCATTGTGGGCATGGGTTATTGCCGCATTGCACACCAAGGCGTCTAGCCGCCCGAAACGTGCCAGCGCCTGAGCCACCCCGGCAGCGACCTGCTTGTCATTGGCCACGTCCATAGTCACGAAGGCGGCGCTTTCACCCAAGGCCTCGGCAATCACCGCGCCCCGCTCCGCGTCCACGTCGGCCAGTACCACTTTCCACCCTTCCACCAGCAGCCAGCACGCGACGCCCAGGCCTATGCCACGCGCAGCCCCTGTAACCAGCGCCACCCGTGCGTCGCGAAAGCCGCTACGCGCAATTTCGACAGGAATCACAGGGCTGCCAGGCCCCGGGCCAGGTCTGCCTGCAGGTCTGCCAGGTCTTCCAGGCCCACCGCCACGCGAATAAGGCTGTCACGGATGCCGGCAGCGTCACGCTCCTGTGGCGACAGGCGCCCATGGGACGTAGTGGCCGGGTGGGTGATAGTGGTTTTGCTGTCGCCCAGGTTGGCGGTGATGGACACCAGACGGGTGGCGTCGATGAATGCCCATGCCCCTGCCTTGCCGCCCTTTACCTCGAAGCTCACTACTCCGCCAAAGCCGCCGTGCATCTGGCGCTTGGCCAGGGCGTGCTGAGGGTGGCTTTCCAGGCCTGCGTAGTGCACCTTTTCAATGCCTGGCTGCTGCTCCAGCCATTCGGCCAGTGCCTGTGCATTGGCACAGTGGGCACGCATGCGCAGCTTCAAGGTTTCCAGCCCTTTGAGGAACACCCACGCGTTGAACGGGCTGAGGGTGGCGCCTGCCGTACGCACCACGCCTACCATTTCCTTCATGTGTTCGGCACGGCCTGCCACCACACCGCCCATGCAGCGGCCCTGACCATCGATGAATTTGGTCGCCGAATGCATCACGATGTCTGCCCCCAGCTTCAGCGGCTGTTGCAGGGCGGGTGTGCTGAAGCAGTTGTCCACCACCAACAGCGTGCCTTTGGCATGGGCGATCTCGGCCAGCGCAGCAATATCCACCAGCTCGGCCAGTGGATTGGAGGGTGACTCCACGAACAGGAACCGGGTGTTTGGCCGGATGGCCTGCTCCCAGCCTGCGAGGTCAGCCAGCGGCGCGTAGCTCACTTCAATGCCAAAGCGCTTGAAGTATTTGTCGAACAGGCTGATGGTCGAGCCGAATACGCTTTGGGAGATCAATACATGATCGCCCGCACTGCACAGCCCCATGGCCAGGCCCGTAATGGCGGCCATGCCCGTGGCGAAGCCGACAGCCTGCTCTGCGCCTTCCAGCGCCGCGATACGCTCTTCGAAAGAACGCACCGTGGGGTTGGTATAACGCGAATACACATTGCCCGGCACATCCCCGGCAAAACGGGCAGCGGCATCGGCTGCCGTACGAAACACATAGCTGGAGGTGAAGAACAGCGGGTCACTGTGCTCCCCTTCCGGGGTGCGATGCTGGCCTGCTCTCACTGCCAGCGTGTCGAACCCTACGCCGTCCAGGTCGCTGTCGAGGCGCCCTGCGTCCCAATCCTGGCTCATGCTCGGTCCTCTCAGTTGTTGTACAGGTCGATGATGGCGCTGGCCGCCTGTGGCCGGACCTTGGCGGTATCGTTACGCGCCGTGTCGATCTTGCTCAGGTAGGTGGCATCGATATCGCCGGTCACGTACTGGCCATCGAACACGGCACAATCGAAGTGATCGATCTTCACCTTGCCCCCGCCCACTGCATCGATCAGGTCGGGCAGGTCCTGATAGATCAGCCAATCGGCACCGATAAGGTCCGCCACTTCCTGGGTACTGCGGTCGTGGGCAATCAGTTCATGGGCACTTGGCATGTCAATGCCATACACGTTCGGGTAACGCACTGCCGGGGCGGCCGAGCAGAAGTACACTTTCTTGGCACCGGCCTCGCGAGCCATTTGGATGATCTGCTTGCAGGTGGTACCGCGGACGATGGAGTCATCCACCAGCATCACGTTCTTGCCGCGGAATTCCAGCTCGATGGCGTTGAGCTTCTGGCGCACGGACTTCTTGCGGGCTGCCTGGCCCGGCATGATGAAGGTCCGGCCGATGTAACGGTTTTTCACAAAGCCTTCGCGGAATTTCACGCCCAACTGGTTGGCCAGCTCCAAGGCCGATGTGCGGCTGGTGTCCGGAATTGGGATAACCACGTCGATGTCGTGGGCTGGGCGCTCGCGCTGGATTTTCTCGGCGAGCTTTTCACCCATGCGCAGGCGGGCCTTGTACACCGAGATACCGTCGATGATCGAATCCGGCCGTGCCAGGTACACATGCTCGAAAATGCAGGGGGCATACTTGGGGTTCGGCGCGCACTGGCGGGTGTGCAGTTGGCCTTCTGCGGTGATGTAGACGGCTTCGCCGGGGGCCAGGTCGCGAATGAGCGTAAAGCCCAGCACGTCCAGGGCCACGCTCTCGGAGGCGATCATGTACTCCACCCCGTCATCGGTCTGGCGTTGGCCGAACACGATCGGGCGAATGGCGTTTGGGTCCCGGAAACCGACAATGCCGTAGCCGGTGACCATGGCCACCACCGCATAGCCACCCCGGCAACGCTTGTGGGTGTCCTTCACGGCCGCGAACACATCCTCTTCGGTGGGCTGCAGCTTGCCGCGAACGGCCAGCTCGTGGGCAAACACGTTCAGCAGCACCTCGGAGTCCGAGCTGGTGTTGACATGGCGCAGGTCGGACTCGTAGATCTCCTTGGCCAACTGCTCCACATTGGTAAGGTTGCCGTTGTGGGCAAGCGTGATCCCGTAGGGCGAGTTCACATAGAACGGCTGCGCCTCGGCGGAGGTGGAGCTGCCCGCGGTGGGGTAGCGCACATGGCCGATGCCCATGTTGCCCACCAGCCGCTGCATGTGCCGCTGCTGGAACACATCGCGCACAAGGCCGTTGTCCTTGCGCAGGAATAACCGGCCCTCATGGCTGGTCACAATACCGGCAGCGTCCTGGCCGCGATGCTGCAAGACGGTCAACGCGTCATACAGCGCCTGATTCACGTTCGACTTACCGACGATACCGACGATGCCACACATGCGACGCAACCCCTACTTAGTGAACCTGAACGGACCCCTGCTCATGCGCCTTGGGCGCTGGCAGTAGGTGCTCCTTGAACGGAATCTCGACCGGCGAACTGACCCCGGCCGCCAGCCATTGACTGCTCATCCCCAAAATGAGGTTCTTTGACCAGTCTGCAACCAGAAGAAAACGCGGTAACAACTGAGACTGCTGCCACCAAGGGTCCTGCTGAACCGGCCCCAAGCTAAGCAACCCTGCAGCTACCACCACCAGCAGGCCACCCCGGGCTGCACCGAACACCATGCCCAGGAAGCGGTCGGTGCCGGAAAGGCCCGTGACGCGAATCAGCTCGCCAATCAGGTAATTGACCATCGCGCCGACCAGCAACGTAGCCACGAACAGAATCACGCAGCCGGCAATCACCCGGGCCGACGGCGTTTGAATATAGTTCTCGAAGTACTGCGCCAGGCCGCCGCCAAACATCCAGGCCACGGCACCTGCCACTATCCAGGTGACCAGCGAGAGGGCTTCCTTGACGAAGCCACGCTTCAAGCTGATCAGTGCCGAGACAGCGACGACCACGATGATCGCCCAGTCAACCCAGGTAAATGCCACGTTTCGGCCCGCAGACGTATAAGGCCGCGCATTTTAGCAGACAGGAAGGTTCCGGTTAAGGGAGATTATCCAATCCCCCCTCACAAGATGGCCGGCGGTTCAGCCGCGTTCAGGCTCGAAGCGCACTACGAACCCTTTAAGGTTCTGTTGACGGTTGATCACATCACGCAGGCGCTCGGCTTCGCCCCGGTCAATGAGCGGCCCTACAAATACCCGGTTCTTGCCTTCGGCTGAACGCACGTAGGCATTGTAGCCTTGGGTACGAAGGGTTTTCTGCAGGGTGTCGGCTCCTGCACGGTTCGAAAGGCTGGCCAACTGAACCGACCAGCTTACGGGCACGCCTCCTGCGTCGAGCTTGCTGCCAGCGTCCGCCTTGGCAGTCGGTGCTGTTGAGGTCGAAGGTGCGGGAGTGGAAGGCGCGGGCGCGGGGGCTGCGGCTTTTTGCGACGGTGCGGACGGGGCCGTGACTGTCGGCGCCGCGGAGATAGGCATGCTAGGCGCCCGCGCCTGGGCAGAAGCACGGGCAGTAACTGGTGGAGAAGGCGGTGCTTCATCCACCACCGGCGTGGGTGCAGGGGCATCTGGCACCGCAGCCGGCTGTACCTTGACCTGCGGTACCACAGGCACAGCGGGGGCCGCTGGCGCATTCACGCGTACTTCGCGCATTTCATCCGGGCGGCTGAACAGCATGGGCAGGAATACCACCGCCAGTGCGACCAGCACCAGGGCACCTACCATGCGTTGTTTGACCACGTTATCCAGCAAAGCCATCGGCGGCTACCTCCACGCCGTGCCGGTCGAGCCATAACAAGGCCTCGGCGACACAAAAGAAAGATCCAAACACCAGTATTTCGTCGTCCGGGCCTGCCTGGTCGCACTGGTGCGCCAGGGCGTCATGGACGCTGCCATGTGACGTTACCGTTGCGCCAAGGTTCGACAAAGCTGCCTGCAAGGCCGCTGCCGGCTGTGTGCGAGGCGATGGCAGAGGAGCGACGGCCCAGTGTGCGATGCTTCCCAGCAGTGGCTCGATCACACCAGGAAGGTCCTTGTCTGCCAACAGCCCGAAGACCGCACGGCGAATGCCAGGCAGCGGCAACGCGGGCAAGCGGCTGCGCAGATAGTGCGCCGCATGGGGGTTATGGCCCACGTCCAGCAGTAACCGGACCGGTTTGCCTTTCCACAGCGCCTGCCGACGGTCCAGGCGGCCCATGACACGGGTACGGCTCAAGGCACTTGTCAATACGGAGGGCACCCATGGCAAGCCCAGCAGCGCATAGGCCTGCAGGGCCAGTGCAGCGTTCTCCATGGGAAGGGCCAGCAGCGGCAGCTCGGCGAGCGAAAGCGCAGCACCGTCAATGGCCTGCCCGCGCCATGCCCAGGCTTGTGGCCCAACGGCCAGGTCGAAGGCAGCGCCTGTGCGGTACAGCGGGCAGCCCAGCCGCTGCGCGGTATCCAACAAAGGGGCTGGCGGATCGAGGTCACCACACAGTGCAGGCTTTGCCGAACGCAGGATGCCCGCCTTTTCGAACGCCACAGACTCACGGGTATCGCCCAGGTAGTCGGCATGGTCGATGCCGATGCTGGTCACTACCGACAGGTCTGCATCTACCAGGTTGACCGTGTCCAGACGCCCACCCAGGCCCACTTCCAGCACTACCGCATCGAGTTGCGCCCCTGCGAACAGCCAGAACGCTGCGAGGGTGCCCATTTCAAAGTAGGTGAGTGTGGTGTCCCCGCGTGCAGCCTCCACGGCTTCGAACGCTGCGCACAGCTGTGCATCTGTCGCGTCCTGGCCTTCAAGGCGAACCCGCTCGTTGTAACGTAGCAGGTGCGGCGAACTGTACACGCCTACCCGAAGGCCTTGGGCCTCGAGCAGGCTAGCAATGAACGCGCAGGTGGAACCCTTGCCATTGGTGCCGGTAACGGTGATGACACGCGGCGCGAGGGCCCCAAGATTCAAACGCTCCAGCACTGTTCTGGAGCGTTCCAGCCCCATGTCGATGGCCACCGGGTGCAGCTGTTCCAGGTACGCCAGCCATGCGTCAAGGGTACGTGGTTTCATACCGCTGCTGGGGCGCCTGCCGGGACGCTCGCAGGGTCCAGTTCAACAGGATGTACGACGCTTAGTGCCGGGTTAGGGGTGGCCACGTTCATCATCTGTGCCAGCAGCCGTGCCAGGCGCGGGCGAAGCTCTTGCCGATGGATAATCAAATCAATGGCGCCGTGGTCCAGCAGGAATTCGCTGCGTTGGAACCCTTCGGGCAGTTTTTCGCGCACGGTCTGCTCGATGACACGCGGCCCGGCAAAACCGATCAAGGCCTTGGGCTCGCCGACAATCACGTCACCCAGCATGGCCAGGCTGGCGGATACACCACCATACACCGGGTCGGTCAGTACGGAGATGAACGGAATCCCCTCCTCTCGCAGGCGTGCCAGCACGGCAGAGGTCTTGGCCATCTGCATCAGGGAGATCAGTGCCTCCTGCATGCGTGCACCACCGGATGCCGCGAAGCAGATCATCGGGCAGCGGTTTTCAAGCGCATAGTTGGCAGCGCGCACAAAACGCTCCCCCACGATGGCGCCCATGGAGCCGCCCATGAAGCTGAATTCGAACGCACTGGTGACCACGGGCATGCCCATCAGGCTACCGCTCATGGAGATCAAGGCGTCTTTTTCGCCGGTCTGCTTCTGGGCGCCGGTGAGGCGATCCTTGTACTTCTTGCCATCGCGGAACTTGAGGCGGTCGACCGGTTCCAGGTCTGCACCCAGCTCTTCACGCCCTTCGGCATCCAGGAAAATGTCCAGGCGTGCCCGGGCACCAATGCGCATGTGGTGATTGCACTTGGGGCAAACGTCGAGGGTTTTTTCCAGCTCTGGGCGGTACAGCACCGCTTCGCAGTTGGGGCACTTGTGCCACAGCCCCTCGGGAACCGAGCTCTTCTTCACTTCGGAACGCATGATCGAAGGGATCAGTTTGTCTACCAACCAGTTGCTCATGCCTGTTTCTCCAGTAACTGGGCGAACCCTGTGCGGGCCGGACCGGGGCTCGAAGCCACCATGGTCGTTCAATACCAGGGGAGCGCAATGCGCTTCACCCTCACTAAAAATACGGAGGCGCGCCAGCGGGGCTGCCCCGTGGCGCGCTGAAGAAGTTCGACGGCCATAAGGCCACCGCCGTCACATTGCCACACGGTGGGTGCAAGTCAACGCCACGAACGCACCGCCTTGACGAAGGCCTGGACACGGTGAGCATCCTTGATGCCCTTGCTCAGCTCTACGCCGCCGCTTACATCCACGCCAAAGGGCCGTACTCGCTCAATGGCTTCGCTGACGTTTTCCGGCGTCAGCCCACCGGCCAGGATGATGGGCTTGGGCAAGGCAGCTGGCACGAGGTTCCAGTCGAACGCCAACCCGGTACCACCCGGCACGCCCTCTACGAACGCATCCAGCAGCAGGCCGCTGGCACTGCTGTAGCGTTCGCAGGCCGCTTCGAGATTATCCCCCGGCCTTACCCGCAAAGCCTTGATGTACGGGCGATGGTAGCCACTGCACTGCTCCGGGCTTTCATCACCGTGAAACTGAAGCAGGTCCAGGGGAACGGCGTCCAGGGTTTCATTGATTTCACAGGCAGAAGCATTCACGAACAGGCCCACTACCGTGACAAATGGCGGCAAGGCACGGATGATTTCGCGCGCCTGTTGCACATTTACTGCACGAGGGCTGGGGGCATAAAACACCAGGCCAATGGCATCAGCACCTGCCTGAGCGGCAACGATGGCATCTTCCGGCCGGGTAATACCACAGATCTTGCTGCGAACGGCGCCCATTGTGTAAGACCTCTACTGACAAAACGGGCACGATGGTAGCAAATACCCCTGTGGCCGTCAGCTGTCCAAACCCGTGAAGCCGGTCAGAAAATGTGGCCCGATGTATCTATTGGGCACCTCATAGGGCTCCGGGTACTCAACGTTCACAAGGTAAAGCCCGTAGGGATGCGCGGTTACCCCGCCCTGTCGCCGCTCGCCACCTTCCAGCACTTCCGCTGCCCAGCCTATGGGTTTGTCCCCAGAACCAATGGCCATCAGCACGCCAGCCAGGTTGCGCACCATGTGGTGAAGAAAGGCACTAGCACGCACATCAATGACAATGAGGCTGCCATGGCGTGTGACCCGCAGGTGGTGCAAGGTCTTGATGGGTGATTTGGCCTGGCACTGGCTGGCCCTGAACGCACTGAAGTCATGGGTGCCATGCAGGGGCGCTGCCGCTGCCGCCATGCGCGCCACATCCAGGGGCCGGTGATTCCAGGTGACTTCTTCGCTCAAATGCGCAGGGCGGATAGGATCGTTGTAGATCACATAGCGGTAACGGCGGGACACGGCCTTGAACCGCGCATGAAAATCACTGGGCATCACCTGCGCCCAACTGACACTAATATCGCCTGGCAACTCACTATTGGTACCCATCACCCAGGCCCGCTCCGGGCGTACGGCACGGGTATCGAAATGGACGACCTGGCCACAGGCGTGCACGCCAGCATCCGTGCGGCCGGCGCACAGCACGGACACTGGGCTGGCAGCCACCTTGGACAAGGCCTTCTCAAGGGTTTCCTGAACGCTGCACACACCGTCGATCTGCCGCTGCCAGCCTTTGTAGCGTGAGCCTTTGTATTCCACGCCCAAGGCAATTCGGGTATAGCCGTCAGCAGCCACTTCATCCGCTGCGCTTTGATAGATGTCCACGTGATAAACCCATATTCAGGAAAACGACAACGGCAGCCAATTGGCTGCCGTTGGGTGATACACGGCGCGCGTCAGCTTAACGTAGCCAGCATCTTGCGTGCCTCTTTCTGCTGGGCCATTGTGCCCTCTTTAAGCACTTCATCCAGAATGTCCCGCGCCCCTTCAGCATCGGCCATTTCGATGTAGGCGCGCGCCAGGTCGAGCTTGGTCGTGACCTCGTCGGAGTCGGACAGGAAATCGAACTCGTCCAGCCCTTCACCTGCCCTGCCCTCGCCATGCAAGCCGTTGTCCAGAGAGGCTTGGCCAAGGCTGTGGGACAGCTCATCCAGCTGAGCGTTGACATCGTTCACGTCGGCGGCAAACCGATCCTGATCCTCCAACTGCTCACTGGACAGTGCCAGGTCGAAGTCGTCCAATTGCTCGCGGTGGCTACGCTCGGCCGCTGAAGCCTCATCCTCCCCTAGTACGCGGGGCGTTTCCACGGGACCAAGGGCGTCCAATTCATTCGCTTCGGAAGGTGCCGGCTTTGCTGTCGCCTGCTCAGCATCAGCGGCCTGCTCCAGCCCCACTTCTGGTTCCGGCTCCACATTGCTGCGTTCAGCCGCGCTTTCTCTAAGCAGGGTTTCGAAGTCCACCTCATCACGGGGCGTAGCACGCTCGGATGTTTCAGGCGTGGCGTCCGCGGCAACAGGCTCTATGCCATCCAGGCTAAGGTCGAAATTAGTGTCAAACACATCCCCGATAGGCTCAGGGGCACTGGCGTCATCCTGCAACAGCTCCTTGACGTACTGGGCATCCATCTCTGCCGCCACGGCAGCGGCGCTCAATCCGGCTGCAAGCCCTGCCATGGCAGGGAACCGTGCTTTGAGCTCGTTCACCTGTGTCGGGTTGCCACCATGGGCCATCAGGTGCCGTTCCTGAGCGACAAAGCCGTCGCGATCGCCTTGCTGACCATAGACTTCCATGAGCTTGAGACGAAGGTCGCCACGTTCCGGTTCTTTTCTTACGGCCTCCTCAAGCACGTCTCTGGCGCTCATGTAGCGATCGTGGTCGATGTGTGCCTGGGCCTGTTCCAGCGGATCGCTAGCCGCAGGCGCTACCACCAAGGACGCCACAGACGGCACCTCCTGACGGGCAGCGATGCGGTCTGGCCGTGCATACACCGGCGCCTCCCCTGCAGAGGCCTCGGCGGCAGTCGCTGCGGCAACAGACGCCGCTACCATGGCAGGGGCCAGGCGGACCGACGGTGAAGACGTACCCAGGCTGTCAAAGCTGCCCACCGGCGCTTCGAAATCTTCAGGCCGGAATTCCTGTGCTTCAGCCAGCTCACGCGCCATGCGTGCGTGGCGCTCGGACTCCTGCTGGGCCCTGCGCCGACGTGCCAGCAGCCAGGCAGCCAGCAAGGCGGCCGCCACTGCCAAGCCAGCAGCCGTGCCCAGTAGCCAGGAACCGGTGTGGTTGTCTTCGGCGGCAGGGGCTGGCGCTACGACCGGCGGCGTGGTGGCGTCCGGCTGGGCGACAGGGGCTTGGGTGGATGGCGTGAGCTGAGCATCAACCGCAGGTTGGGCAGGTGACGCAGCCGCGTCAGGCGCTGGGGCCACTGCATCAGGGGTTGCCGCAGGTGCCGGCGCGGTAACCGCCGGTGCTGTGTTCGCCCCCGCTTCAAGGCGCGCCAACTGGTCGCTCTTGAGCTGCAACAGGCGATTGGCTTTGTCCAACTGGCTTTGCAAGTCGGCCAATCGGCTTTGCAGTTCGCTGTTCTCGCGCCGGGCGGTATCCAAGCCTTCCTGGGTCACCGCCAGCTTGTCCGTCAGGGCTTTGTTATCACCGGCAAGGCCCTTGGCGTTGGCGGCATTAGCGTCGCCAGACACCAGTTTGAGGTTATCGGTTTGCGCAGGCGCAGGGGCATTGCCTCGCCCGTTGCCCCGCGTAGCGTCCAACTGTTGCGCGCGGGGGCCCAGTCGGCGGCCTTCGCGCCAGGCCGCGTTCTGCCGTGCCACTTCTGCAATAGCCTGCGGCTGCGCCAATGCTGTGGCGTCGTTGCTATCGGGGATACGCAGTACCTGGCCGGCACGCAGGCGGTTGATATTGGCATCCTGGAAAGCAGAAGGGTTCATGGCCTGAATGGCCAGCATGGTCTGCTGTACAGACGCTTGCTCACGGAAACGTGCAGCGATTTCCCACAAGGTGTCGCGGCTGGTAGTGGTGTACTCCCGGCCATTGGACGCCGCTGGCGCCGTCACCGCTGGGGTGGCGGCTGGCGTGGCCGCCTCTGCAGTTTGCGGCGAGAACTTGGACGCATCGACCAGAACACTGTAGTCGCGCATCAGGCGCCCGCTGGGGTAGATCACCTGCACCAGGAACTTGAGCAGCGGCTCGGACAGTGGCGCAGGCGACGTGACCTGAATCACGCTACGCCCGCCGGGATTGATTACGGGCGTAAAACTGAGCTGGTTGAGGAAGGCCTGACGCTCCAGGCCTGCGCGCGCGAACTCATCCGGCGAGGCAAGGCCTGGCACAATCTCAGGTGCGGTGAGCTGAGCCACATCACGCAGCTCGATCTCTGCCACCAACGGCTGGTTGGCGGCTGACTTGAGCGTCAGCTCGCCCAGTTCCAAGGCTTGCGCCATACCGGAAGACAGCGCGGTGGCAGCGGCTATCGCCAAGACCAGTTTTCGAACATGAACCATGGCCAGATCCTTTTGTGCGTGCCGGGCTTGCAACGTAATCCGAGAAATTTTTTTACAAAAAGTGCCCAAGTATCTTTTACGAAAGGCGTTTTATCAACAACTCAGCCACTTGCACTGCATTGAGGGCTGCACCTTTGCGCACGTTATCCAGCACCAGCCAGAGGTTAAGCTCGCAAGGGTCGCCCAACCCGCCGCGTACGCGACCCACATAAACCACATCCTGGCCCACGGCATCCCCCACTACCGTTGGGTAGTCGTCAGCGCCTGTCCACTCCACACCCGCCGCCTGTTCAAGGGCCTGTGTAGCAGCTTGCACATCCACGGGGGTGCGCGAACGTACGCTCACTGTGAGGCTGTCGCCAAAGAATACAGGCGCCTGAATGCAACTGATGGATACCTTGAGTAAAGGCAGGTTCAACAGTTCGCGCAATTCCCGGTGGGCACGTTTTTCCAGCGCCAGTTGACCCGCTGCATCCGGCTCGCCGACCTGGGCGAGCATATTGAAGGCCACCTGGCGGTCGAACACCCGAGGTTCCAGGGGCCTTGCGTTCAGCAGCTCGGTGGTTTGCCGCGCCAGCTCGCGTACCGCCTCACGGCTACTGGCAGACATGGGCAGGCAAGCGGTGACCGTAACGTGCTCGATGTCCAATAGCCCTTGTAGGGGTGCCAGGGCCAGGGCCAATGCCGTTGCGATGCTGCCGGGTGTGCCTACGCGGCTGGGCGCTGGCAGGCCCTGAAGGGTTTGCGCATTCACTTCAGGCACCACCACCGGCGCGCCCGTCCCACCAGCCAGGTCGATCACCTGACAGCCAGCCTCGCTCGCCTGACCTGCGAAGGCGGCCGTCACGGCGTCGCCAGCGCAGAAAAACACTAGCTTCACCTGGTTGAAATCGAAACCGTTCAGCGACTTTACCCGCACGTTCCGGCCACGAAAAGGTATGGACTGCGCCACTGAGGCTTCGCTTGCCAGCACATGCAGCTGCCCAAGCGGAAAATCGCGCTCTTCGAGCACTTGCACAAGGGTTTCGCCTACGGTGCCGGTAGCACCGATTACCGCCACGTCAAAGGTTGCAGACATCAGGGTTCCTGTTGAAAAAATAAGGTTGCCAGAAAACAAAACCCCCGCCATACGGCAGGGGTTTGTCGCAGGCCTTGCCGGGTATCAACGCTCCAGCAGGATACGCAGCATACGGCGCAGCGGCTCGGCTGCGCCCCACAGCAGCTGGTCACCTACCGTGAAGGCGCCCAGGAACTGCGAGCCCATGTTGAGCTTGCGCAGGCGGCCTACGGGAATGTTCAGCGTACCGGTGACCTGGGTAGGGCTCAGCTCTGCCATGCTGGCTTCGCGATGGTTGGGCACCAGTTTAACCCATGGGTTGTGCTGGCTGATCATGCCTTCGATGTCCGCAATGGGGACATCCTTGTTCAGCTTGATGGTCAGCGCCTGGCTATGGCACCGCATGGCGCCGATGCGTACGCAGATACCATCGACCGGCACCGGGTTCTTGAAGCGCCCTAGGATCTTGTTGGTCTCGGCATGCCCTTTCCATTCCTCGCGGCTCTGGCCGTTGGGCAGCTCTTTGTCGATCCAGGGAATCAGGCTACCGGCCAGGGGCACGCCGAACTGTTCGGTAGGGAAGGCTTCACCGCGCATGGCCTCGGCCACCTTGCGGTCGATGTCCAGAATGGCGCTGGCCGGGTTGGCCAAGTCGTCGGCCACTGCGGCATGGGTAGCGCCCATTTGCCGGATCAGCTCACGCATGTTCTGGGCACCTGCACCCGAGGCCGCCTGGTAGGTCATGGCGCTCATCCACTCCACCAGCCCGGCTTCGAACAGCCCGCCCAGGCCCATGAGCATGAGGCTAACCGTGCAGTTGCCACCAATGTAGTTGCGGGTACCGGCATCGAGCTGCTGATCGATCACCTTGCGGTTGACCGGGTCCAGCACGATCACGGCGTCGTCCTGCATACGCAGGGTAGAGGCCGCATCGATCCAGTAGCCCTGCCAGCCCGCCTCGCGCAATTTGGGGAACACTTCGCTGGTGTAGTCGCCACCCTGGCAGGTGAGGATGACGTCCAGGGTTTTCAACTCATCGATGCTGTAGGCATCCTTGAGCGGTGCCACCTCCTTGCCCACGGCCGGGCCTTCGCCGCCCACATTGGAGGTAGTGAAAAACACCGGTTCGATCAGGTCGAAGTCCTGCTCTTCCAGCATCCGCTGCATGAGCACGGAACCGACCATACCGCGCCAACCGATCAGACCTACACGTTTCATCGCAACTGTACCCTTGGAAAAAATGTGAGCCGCCGCTCTGGCAAGCGAGACGGCGGGCCCGAGAGATTACAGATTTCGCAGGGCCGCGACTACCGCGTCGCCCATTTCCTGTGTACCCACCTTGGTGCAACCTGCCGACCAGATGTCGCCGGTACGCAGGCCCTGATCCAGCACTTTCCCGACCGCTGTCTCGATGGCCTGGGCAGCGTCGCCCTGGTTGAAGCTGTAGCGCAGCATCATTGACACCGACAGGATGGTCGCCAATGGATTGGCAATACCCTGCCCTGCAATGTCTGGGGCCGAACCATGGCAGGGTTCGTACATGCCTTTGTTGCTGGCATCCAAGGAGGCCGAGGGCAGCATGCCGATGGAACCGGTAAGCATGGACGCCTCGTCGGACAGAATGTCACCGAACAGGTTGTCTGTTACCACCACGTCGAACTGCTTGGGCGCCTTCACCAGCTGCATGGCAGCGTTGTCCACGTACATATGGCTGAGTTCGACCTCAGGATAATCCTTTGCAACCTCCTCCACCACTTCACGCCACAGTTGGCTGGAGGCCAGCACGTTGGCCTTGTCCACAGAGCATAGCTTTTTGCCGCGCGCCTTGGCCATGTCGAAGCCCACTCGGGCGATACGCCGGATTTCGCTCTCGCTGTAGGGCAAGGTGTCATAGGCCTGACGCTCTCCGTTTTCCAGCTCACGAGTCCCCCGAGGGGCGCCGAAATAGATGCCGCCCGTCAGCTCCCGCACAATAAGAATGTCCAGCCCGGCAACGATCTCCGGCTTGAGCGAGGAGGCGTCCGCCAATTGCGGGTACAGGATGGCCGGTCGCAGGTTGGCGAATAGGCCCAACTGGGCGCGGATTTTCAGCAGCCCGCGCTCGGGGCGGATGTCGCGTTCGATCTTGTCCCATTTGGGGCCACCGACAGCGCCTAGCAGCACCGCATCGGCAGCCCGGGCACGGTCCAGGGTCTCGTCGGCCAGGGGCACGCCATGACGGTCGATGGCGGCACCGCCAATCACATCTTCTGTCAACGTCAGGCCGAGGCTGAAACGCTCATTGGCAACGTTCAGTACCTTGACAGCTTCGGCCATGATTTCAGGGCCGATACCATCGCCGGGGAGAACCAGGATCTGCTTGCTCATGCGTTCCTCTTCATAGGCAAACGGCACCCCACAGGGTGCCGGTAGAAATGCGTGCGTGGGTGGTTCGCTTCAGCGGAACAGCCAGGGCTGGCTGACCTTGTGGCCTGCTTCGAACGCGCGAATAGCCTCGGCATCCTGCAGGGTCAGGCCGATGTCATCCAAGCCATGAAGCAGGCAGTGTTTGCGGAAGGCGTCTACCTCGAAACGGTACACCTTGCCGTCCGGGCGAGTCACGCTCTGGGTATCCAGGTCGATAGCCAGCTGGTAGCCGGGCTCAGCCTCTACCTGTTTGAACAGGTCGTCTACGTCGGTAGCGTCAAGAATGATCGGCAACAGGCCGTTCTTGAAGCTGTTATTAAAGAAGATGTCCGCATAGCTGGGCGCAATCACACACCGGAAGCCATATTCATCCAACGCCCAAGGCGCGTGTTCGCGGCTAGAGCCGCAACCGAAGTTTTCACGGGCCAGCAGCACGCTGGCGCCCTGGTAGCGTGGCTGGTTGAGCACGAACTCGGTATTCAAGGGGCGCTTGGAATTGTCCTGGTAGGGCTGGCCTACGTCCAGATAGCGCCATTCATCGAACAGGTTGGGACCAAACCCCGTGCGCTTGATGGATTTGAGAAACTGCTTGGGAATGATCTGATCGGTGTCAACGTTGGCGCGATCCAGCGGCACGGTCAAGCCGGTGTGTTGGGTGAAGGCTTTCATGCTGCGCTCTCCTGGGTCAATTCACGCACATCGATGAAGTGGCCGGTCACGGCCGCAGCGGCGGCCATGGCGGGGCTGACCAGATGAGTACGGCCACCGGCCCCCTGGCGCCCTTCAAAGTTGCGGTTGGAGGTGGACGCGCAATGCTCACCGGCTTCCAAACGGTCCGGGTTCATGGCCAGGCACATGGAGCAACCAGGCTCACGCCACTCGAAGCCGGCGTCAATGAAGACGCGATCCAGCCCTTCCTGCTCAGCCTGGGCTTTGACCAGCCCGGAACCGGGCACCACGATGGCCTGCTTCACGGTGGCGGCTACCTTGCGGCCTTTGGCAACGACGGCTGCGGCGCGCAGGTCTTCGATGCGCGAGTTGGTGCAGGAGCCGATAAAGATACGGTCCAGGCGAATCTCGGTGATCGGCTGGTTCGCGCGCAACCCCATGTACTTCAGGGCACGTTCGATGGACCCTCGCTTGACCAGGTCGGCTTCAGCGGCCGGGTCCGGCACAGCCTGGTCAACCGCTAGGACCATTTCAGGCGACGTGCCCCAGCTGACCTGCGGCTTGATCTGCGCCGCTTCCAGGCGCACTACCGTGTCGAAGTGGGCATCGTCGTCAGATTTCAGCGACTGCCAGGCGTCTACGGCCCTAGCCCAGTTATCACCCGTCGGTGAGAATGGCCGGCCTTTCACGTAGGCAATGGTTTTCTCGTCACAGGCCACCAGGCCTACGCGTGCGCCGGCCTCGATGGACATGTTGCAGATGGTCATGCGGCCTTCGACAGAAAGGTCGCGAATGGCGCTGCCCGCAAACTCAATGGCATGGCCATTACCGCCCGCCGTGCCGATTTTGCCGATTACGGCCAGCACAATGTCTTTGGCCGTTACACCAAAGGGTAAGGTGCCTTCCACCAGCACCTGCATGTTTTTCATCTTTTTGGCCACCAGGCACTGGGTGGCGAGCACATGCTCCACTTCCGAGGTGCCGATACCATGGGCCAGCGCACCGAACGCGCCGTGGGTGGAGGTGTGGGAATCGCCGCATACCACGGTCATGCCCGGCAACGTAGCCCCTTGCTCAGGCCCAATGACATGAACGATGCCTTGGCGCTCATCGTTCATCTTGAATTCGGTGATGCCGTACTCGTCGCAGTTGTCATCCAGGGTCTGAACCTGAAGGCGCGACACCTGATCGGCAATGGCTTCGATACCGCCTTTGCGTTCTGGCGTGGTAGGGACGTTGTGGTCAGGTGTGGCCACGATGCTGTCGACGCGCCAGGGCTTGCGACCCGCCAGGCGCAGCCCTTCGAACGCTTGCGGGGAGGTCACTTCGTGAACGATGTGGCGATCGATGTAGATCAGCGCAGAGCCATCGTCCCGTTGCTTGACCAGATGCGAATCCCAGAGCTTGTCGTACAGCGTTTTACCGGCCATCTAGTGGTTCCTCGTCAGGCATGACTGTCGCAGAGTGGCGGCTTCTGCTAGCCGCTCGATTGATAAGCCTCCGCTTGTAGGCCTAAATGCTATGAGGTTAGATTGAATAACTCAAATTCATAATTTTCATATTCTGGATAACAAAAAGGAATTCGAAGGCGTGGACCTGGCAAACCTTACTGCCTTTATCAGGGTGGCCGAAACCGGCAGTTTTTCCAACGCAGGTGAGCAATTGCACCTGACTCAACCGGCGATCAGCAAGCGCATAGCAGGCTTGGAGAGCCAATTGAACACACGCTTGTTCGACCGCCTGGGCCGGGAAGTGAGCCTCACCGAAGCCGGGCGCGCTCTGCTGCCCAGGGCCTACCAGATTCTCAATGTGCTGGAGGACACCCGCCGTGCCTTGAGCAACCTTGACAAGGAGGTCACTGGCCGGCTGACTTTGGCGACAAGCCACCACATCGGTTTACATCGATTACCGCCCGTGCTGCGCACTTTTACACGGCGCTACCCCAATGTGGCTTTGGACATCCAGTTTCTGGATTCAGAAGTGGCCTATGAGGAAATCCTCCACGGGCGTGCCGAACTGGCCGTTATCACCCTGGCACCTGAACCCCATGGGCTAGTGAAGGCCATGCATATCTGGGACGACCCGCTAGACCTGGTGGCCGCGCCCGAGCATGCGCTGGCGCGCCAGGCGAACGTGTCGCTCCAGGACATTGCCCGGCACCCCGCTGTGTTCCCAGGCGGTAATACCTTCACTCATCATATTGTGCATCACCTGTTCCAGGCCCAGGGGCTGACCCCCAATATCGCCATGAGCACCAACTACCTGGAAACCATCAAGATGATGGTGTCCATTGGCCTGGCCTGGAGCGTATTGCCGCGTACCATGCTGGATAATCAAGTGACCACCCTGTCGCTGCCCGGCGTCCAGTTGTCTCGCCAGCTGGGCTACATCGTGCATACGGAGCGTACGCTCTCCAATGCGGCACGTGCCTTCATGGCACTGCTTGAAGCCCAGGCAACGTTCGATGAGGGTGCGTGAACTGCACGGCTGCCTGTAGCCAATAAAAAGGGGGCACCCCACCAGGCGCCCCCTTTTTTACTTCACGCGTCGAGCGATCAGTGTTCCAGCACAGGCTGCTGTACACCACCAATCGGGATGCGTTTTGGCTTGGCCTCTTCAGGCACCACACGCAACAGGTCGATGTTCAACAGGCCGTTCTGCAAGCCAGCCGCCTTGACCTCGATATGGTCTGCCAGGCGGAAGGACAGCTTGAAGGCCCGCTGGGCAATGCCCTGGTGCAGGTAGGTAACAGCGCTGGTATCGCCCTCGCGGTTTTTGCCGCCGGTGACTGTCAACACGCCCTTCTCGACCTGAAGGTCCAGGTCCTGCTCCTGGAAGCCCGCTGCGGCTACAACGATACGGTAGTCGTTATCGCCATGCTTTTCGACGTTGTAGGGTGGGTAGGTGCTACCCGATTCATTGCGCAACGCCGACTCGAACAGATCGTTGAAACGATCGAAGCCAACGGAGTGACGGAACAGTGGAGCCAAGGAAAATGCAGTACTCATGACAAACTCCTAAATGTTTCAGCGAGTGGTTGATTCCGCGACCCGACTTCGGCATCGCGTACTTAACAGATAGGGCTCGCCAACACGGTTTCAAGACCGTTTGTCGTCTTTTTTTTCAGGCAGCTACCGTGTCGTTCATGCCCAGCAGGGCGCTGATTCGGGTGCAGTCGGTTTCCTGGCGTAAGGCAGTAAACAGCTCCACGGCGCCTGGATAGGTACGCGTGAGCATGGCCACCCATTGCTTGAGACGGCCTGGCGCATAGCGAGGCGATAGCTTGGCCGTGGCCTGCCGCCAGAAGTCTTGCAGCAGGGGGAGCAGCGCCTCCCAGGTCATGGGCTGAAGATCGTGGCCCTGGGCCGCTGCAGCAATCTGCAGCGCCAGGTCCGGACACGACACCAACCCACGGCCCAGCATGAAATGCTGAGCGCCACTCACTTCCCTGCAACGTAGCCAATCCTCAACCGTCCAGATCTCACCGTTGGCATACACCGGCACCTTCACGGCATCCTGCACGCGCGCCACCCACTCCCAATGGGCCGGTGGCTTGTAGCCTTCAAGCTTGGTGCGCGCATGCACCACGATGCGTTCAGCCCCGCCATCGGCCAGCGCGCGCGCGCAGTCCATGGCACTGGAAGGGCTGGCGTAGCCCAGGCGCATCTTGGCCGTGACGGGCACATGGGCAGGTGTGTCACGGCGCACCTGGCTCACAATGTGGTGCAACAGGTCCGGCTCGTTCAGCAGCACCGCCCCGCCCCGCGATCGGTTGACGGTTTTCGCCGGGCAACCGAAGTTCAGGTCGATTACTGGCGCTCCTAGCTCACAGGCAACAGCGGCACTGTCGCCCAGCAAGGCTGGCTCGGAGCCCAGCAACTGCACATGCAAGGGCGTACCGGCACGGGTTTGGCTGCCATGGGCCAGCTCTGGGGCCAGCTTGAGAAAGGACGAGGGGGGCAGCGCTCGGTCCGATACGCGGATGAATTCGGTCACGCACCAGTCGATCCCACCCACGCGGGTCAGCACGTCCCGCAGTATGTTATCTACCAGCCCCTCCATGGGCGCCAAGGCAAGTTGCATGGTTTCAGTTCTCGGGCGCAGCAGGCGCTGGCAGGATGGCGCAGCGATAGCCATCGATGAATTCGCTAGGCATGCGCTTGGGCCGGCCAGTGGACAGCTCGATGCACACGAATGTGGTTTGCGCACGCAACAAGGTCGCGCCATCGCGGGGGCGAACTAGCTGGAAGCGGCGGTTCATTTTCAGGCGCTGGTCCCAGTCCATGATCCAGGTGCCCATTACCAGCTCATCGCCTTCATAGGCGGCGGCCAAGTAGTCGATCTCGTGACGCAGTACCGCCATGGCACGGTCCAGGCGGCGGTATTCGGCCAGGTCCAGGCCTAGATGGCCGGAGTGGCGCCAGGCGCAGCGCTCAAGCCAGGCGACGTACACGGCATTGTTGGCATGCCCCAGGCCATCGATGTCATCGGCGGTTACGTGATAGTCGAGGGTGAAAGGTGCTGGTAGATCCCAATTCATAGGCTCTCCTGCGCTCACGGGGGCTGGAAAAACAAAAGGCCCATTCAATAATCGAATGAGCCTTGATTCCCGGAGATCGGGGTAAACGTGGCGTCCCCTAGGGGACTCGAACCCCTGTTACCGCCGTGAAAGGGCGGTGTCCTAGGCCACTAGACGAAGGGGACGCAAACCTTCGAGCAGGCCTGCCGTAGCAGACCTTGGCAAATTGGTGGAGCTAGACGGGATCGAACCGTCGACCTCTTGCATGCCATGCAAGCGCTCTCCCAGCTGAGCTATAGCCCCAATTTAACGCCTGGCGGCGTGTATCACCGAAGCGATACAGGTGAAACTGGCGTCCCCTAGGGGACTCGAACCCCTGTTACCGCCGTGAAAGGGCGGTGTCCTAGGCCACTAGACGAAGGGGACAGACCTTCTTTCCCACCAACCTTCTGGCCGGTGCACCCCAGGCTTACAGCGCCTCGGGCCAGGAATATGGTGGAGCTAGACGGGATCGAACCGTCGACCTCTTGCATGCCATGCAAGCGCTCTCCCAGCTGAGCTATAGCCCCACAGTGCGGCGCCTTGTTTCAGCACCATGTCGTGGACGGGGCGCATATTAAGACGACACCCCTACCCTGTCAAACAAATTTTCAGAAATGCTTGAAAAATTATTCCCGGCATTCAAAGGGTTAGGCCAACCCCCCGAATAACAAGGCCGCAACGGCAACAAGCGAAGCGCTCATGTCCGTTGCACACCCAGGGGCATTATCAGCCGATATCGGCCAGCAGCTTTTCCCATTCCTTGTTTTCTTTCTTCGAGACGCCGCCCAGTACATCCAACGCTTGACGCAGGCGGTAGCGGGTAAGGTCCGGCCCCAGGATTTCCATGGCGTCTAACACCGATACCGAGCTGGCCTGGCCAGTGATGGCGGCGAACATCAAAGGCATGGCATCCCGCAGCTTGAGCTGCAACGCATCGACCACCGCCTGGATACAGGCCGTAATGCGGTCCTTCTCCCACTGACGGAGGCTTTCAAGCTTCCAGAGGATAAGTTGTGTCACCTGCCGAACCTGGTCAGGGCCGAGCTTTTTGCTCACGAGCAAGGCAGGGTCCGGGCGTACGCCACCCTCGAAGAAGAAGCCGCCCAGCGGCACCACCTGGCTGAAGGTCTCTACCCTGCCCTGTACCAGGGGAGCGATTCTCATCAGGTAATCCGGGTTGAACGCCCACTTCTGCAACCGCGCCGCGAAGTCTTCCACAGGCAATTCACGCAGCCACTGGCCGTTGAGCCAGGACAGCTTTTCGATATCGAAGATAGGCCCGCCCAAGGAGACGCGGGACAGGTCGAAGTGTTCGACCATTTCCTCCAGCGAAAACTTCTCGCGTTCGTCCGGCATGGACCAGCCCATGCGGCCCAGGTAGTTGAGCATGGCCTCAGGCATGAAGCCCATGCGCTCGTAGAAGGTCACCGAAGTGGGGTTCTTGCGCTTGGAAAGCTTGGATTTGTCCGGGTTGCGCAGCAACGGCATGTAGCAGAGCTGGGGCTGCTCCCAACCGAAGTATTCGTACAGCTTCATCAGCTTGGGCGCGGACGGCAGCCACTCTTCGCCACGCAGCACGTGGGTGATGCCCATCAGGTGGTCGTCCACCACGTTGGCCAGGAAGTAGGTGGGCAGGCCATCGGTCTTGATCAGCACCTGCATGTCCATACGGTCCCACGGGATTTCCACGTTGCCACGAAGCATGTCGGGCACCACGCAGACGCCTTCGGTGGGGACCTTCATGCGGATCACATGGGGCTCGCCAGCGGCCAGGCGGCGCTGGACTTCATCGGCAGGCAGCAAGAGCGCGCGGCCGTCATAGCGGGGTGTTTCGCCCCGGGCGGTCTGCTCGGCGCGCATCTGGTCCAGCTCTTCAGCCGTGCAGAAGCATGGGAAGGCATGGCCGGCCTCTACCAACTGTTGGGCGTAACGCTGGTAGATCTCGCCGCGCTCGCTCTGGCGGTAGGGCCCATGGGGCCCACCTACGTCCGGGCCTTCGCTCCATTCAATGCCCAACCAGCGCAAGGCATCATAGATTTGCTGTTCGGATTCGCGGGTTGAACGCAGCTGGTCTGTGTCTTCGATCCGCAGGATGAACTCGCCCCCATGCTTTTTGGCAAAGCAGTAGTTGAACAAGGCGATATAGGCCGTGCCAACGTGGGGGTCACCGGTAGGTGAAGGGGCGATTCGGGTACGAACGGTACTCATTGAAGGTTCTCGGGCAGGGCTGTGCAAAGTAGGGAATGGTAGCATCCTGTGGGAGTTCGCGCAGCGCGGGCGCAGCGCGGGCGCAGCGGACGAACCTAGGGCGCCTGTTCCCGGGCAAGCCCGGTCCAACAGGGTGTGCCAGGCACTGAAAGGCCTGTGGGAGCCTGCGAAGCGCGGGCGCAGCGGGCGAACCTTTGGTATTTGTTCCCGGGCAAGCCCGGTCCCACAAGGTGCGCCAGTCACTGAAAGAGCTTGTGGGAGCCTGCGAAGCGCGGGCGCAGTGGGCGAAGCGGACGAACCTTGGGCCTGATGCTTACACCGCCAGTAAACGCTCGCGCAATTTGCCGATCTCGTCCCGAGTTTGCGCCGCGGCCTCGAACTCCAGGTCGCGCGCATACTGCAGCATCTTCTCTTCCAACTGGCGAATGCGCTTGGTGATTTCGCTTGGGCTACGCAGCTCGGCTTCGTACTTGGCGCTTTCTTCAGCAGCCTTGGCCATGCCCTTGCGCTTCTTGCTCTTGCCCCCTGGAATGTTGGCGCCTTCAAGAATGTCTGCAATGTCGCGCACTACGCCCTTGGGCACGATACCGTTGGCCTCGTTGAACGCGATCTGCTTCTCACGACGGCGATCTGTCTCGTTGATGGCGCGTTCCATGGAGCCTGTCATGTTGTCCGCGTACAAAATGGCTCGACCATTGAGGTTACGGGCCGCACGGCCAATGGTCTGAATCAGCGAGCGCTCCGAGCGCAGGAACCCTTCCTTGTCCGCATCCAGAATGGCCACCAAGGCCACCTCAGGCATGTCCAGGCCCTCGCGCAGCAGGTTGATCCCCACCAGCACGTCGAACGTGCCCAGGCGCAGGTCACGAATGATCTCCACCCGCTCTACGGTATCGATGTCCGAGTGCAGATAGCGCACACGCACATCGTGGTCCGCCAGGTAGTCCGTAAGGTCTTCGGACATCCGCTTGGTCAGTGTGGTCACCAGTACACGCTGATCAAGGGCAACACGTTTGCGGATTTCCGACAACAGATCATCCACCTGAGTGGACGCGGGGCGGATCTCGATCTGAGGGTCCACCAGGCCCGTAGGCCGCACCACCTGCTCGACCACCCTCCCCGCATGCTCCTGCTCGTAAGGGCCTGGCGTGGCTGAGACGAAGATGGTCTGGGGCATGATCGATTCCCACTCTTCGAAACGCATGGGCCGGTTATCCAGCGCCGACGGCAGGCGGAAGCCGTATTCCACCAAGGTTTCCTTGCGTGAGCGGTCGCCTTTGTACATGGCGCCTACCTGAGGCACGCTCACATGGGACTCGTCGATCACCAGCAGGGCCTCGGCCGGCAGATAGTCGTACAACGTAGGCGGCGGGGCCCCGGCCGGGCGGCCTGACAGGTAGCGGGAGTAGTTTTCGATCCCGTTGCAATAGCCCAGCTCCAGCATCATTTCAAGGTCGAACCGGGTGCGCTGCTCCAGCCGCTGGGCCTCTACCAGCTTGTTGGCCCCGCGCAGGTATTCCAGGCGCTCTTCCAGCTCCACCTTGATCTTCTCGATGGCCCCTACGATGGTTTCCCTAGGGGTCACGTAGTGGGTCTTGGGGTAGAGGGTGTAGCGCGGCAGGCGCTGGATGATTTCCCCGGTAAGCGGGTCGAAGGACGAGATGTTTTCGATTTCATCGTCGAACAGCTCGATACGGATGGCTTCCAGGTCCGACTCGGCCGGGAATACGTCGATTACGTCGCCACGCACGCGGAAGGTGGCCCGGGCGAAATCCATTTCGTTGCGGGTGTACTGCAGTTCAGCCAGCCGACGCAGCAGTTCACGCTGGTCGAAGCGGTCACCCCGGTCCAGGTGCAGCACCATACGCAAATAGGTTTCTGGGCTGCCCAAGCCGTAGATGCAACTGACCGTAGTGACGATGATCGCGTCTTTACGCTCCAGCAGGGCCTTGGTGGCCGACAACCGCATCTGTTCGATGTGATCGTTGATGGAGGCGTCCTTTTCGATGAAGGTGTCCGACGACGGCACATAGGCCTCGGGCTGGTAATAGTCGTAGTAGGACACAAAGTACTCAACGGCGTTGTTGGGGAAGAACGCCTTGAACTCCCCATACAACTGGGCTGCGAGGGTTTTGTTAGGTGCCAGTACCAACGTCGGCCGCTTTACTTGGGACACTACGTTAGCAATGCTGAACGTCTTGCCTGAGCCCGTCACCCCCAGCAGTGTCTGATGCGCCAGGCCTGCATCGATGCCCTCTACCAGTTGGCGGATCGCTTCAGGCTGATCGCCAGCAGGGCGGTATTGGGTAACAAGCTGGAATTCGGACATGGTCTACCTCGGCTCACCCCGCAGGGCTGTATCCATAAACAGTACTTGGGCCATTGCTGTCCCGTCAAACCCGCATGCTTTCAGGGCCTCAGCAAAGTGCTGCTGGGCCTGATTCAGGCGGGGAAATAAATTCACTAAAACAAAGCCATGGCGGTCGCGAACCTGCGGTGCGGTCTCTATACTCACTGACCGTTGGCGTACCGCGTTGGTGCGGTCTTTTTAACTTCTCCCACAGAGCCACGGTCCCTCATGAGCCTGTTTTCCGCTGTAGAATTGGCACCCCGCGATCCTATCCTCGGCCTCAACGAAGCCTTCAACGCCGACCCTCGCACGGGCAAGATCAACCTGGGCGTAGGTGTGTACTACGACGAAGCTGGCAAACTTCCGCTGCTCAAGGCTGTCATCCAGGCTGAGCAGGCTCGAGTGGCCCAGCACGCGGCGCGCGGCTACCTGCCCATCGACGGCATCGTCGCCTACGACAAGGCCGTACAGGTGCTGCTGTTCGGGGAGCAGTCGTCGCTACTGGCCGAAGGCCGTGTGGTGACCGTTCAGGCCGTAGGCGGCACGGGCGCGCTCAAGCTGGGCGCAGATTTCATCAAGCGTCTGAAGCCCGATACCGTGGTGGCCATCAGTGACCCGAGTTGGGAAAACCACCGGGCCCTGTTCGAAACCGCCGGTTTCCCTGTGCAGGACTACCGCTACTATGATGCGACCAGCCACGGTGTGGACCGTTCCGGCCTGTTGGAGGACCTGAACGCGCTCCCCAGTGGTTCAGTGGTGGTGCTGCACGCGTGCTGCCACAACCCCACCGGCGTGGACCTGACCCGCAGCGATTGGGAGCAGGTGCTGGACGTGGTCCGCGCCAAGGGCCATATCCCCTTCCTGGACATCGCCTATCAAGGCTTTGGCGACGGTATTGCCGAGGATGCCGAGGCGGTACGCCTGTTCGCGGAAGCGGGCCTTGAGTTCTTTGTGTCCAGTTCGTTCTCCAAGTCCTTCTCGCTGTATGGAGAGCGCGTGGGCGCATTGTCGATCGTGACAGCCTCACGGGACGAAAGCGCCCGCGTGCTTTCCCAGGTTAAGCGTGTGATTCGCACCAACTACTCCAACCCGCCTACCCATGGCGCGACCATTGTTGCCACGGTGCTTAACAGCCCGGAACTGCGCGCCTTATGGGAATCGGAACTGGCAGAGATGCGTAGCCGCATCCGCGACATGCGCTTGGCCCTGGTCGACCGTCTGGCGGGCGCCAGCCAGGATTTCAGTTTCGTTCAGCAGCAGCGGGGGATGTTCTCCTACTCAGGCCTGACAACCGCTCAGGTTCACCGTTTGCGTGATGAATTCGGCATCTATGCATTAGACACAGGGCGCATCTGTGCTGCCGCCCTTAACCAAAGCAACCTGGGTATCGTCACAGACGCTATCCGCAAGGTCATTTGAGAACTCGTCACTTCTACCCAGGCAGGAGCTTTCAATGAAACGTATTGCACTTCCCGCGCTGTTCGCTATCGCCTGCCTCGCGGCCACTGCCCAGGCTGCCCAACCCGCCAAGACCGTTACTACCGACAAGGGTGCGGTATGGGTGGATGACAAGGGCCAGGCCCTGTACACATACGATGAGGACATGACGGGCATGTCCATGTGCAATGGCAAGTGCGTGGAAAACTGGCCAGCCTTCGTGGCTCAAACTGGCGCTGTTCCGGAGGGCGACTGGACGCTGGTCAAGCGCGACGACGGCCGCCAGCAGTGGGCCTATAAAGACAAACCGTTGTACACCTGGAAAAACGATGCCAAGCCCGGCGATGTGACCGGAGATGGCAAAGGCGGGGTGTGGCACGTTGCCAAGCCCTGAGATTTAGGGCGCTTCGCCAAGGGTGTAAAACACTCCCCCGCTCCACACGCCTAACCACTGCTGGCCGTCTACCTCTCGAGTAACGGCCAGCTCTACCAGCTGATAGAAGACATTGCGGTTAATCAAAGCCTCCAGGTTGCCGCGCACGGTGACATAAGGTGCAGGCTCGCCCGTTACGTCATCGGTCACTACCCGCAGGGGATGTTCCGGCCCGGCGCTGAAGTGGTTCTCCACGTTGTCTGTGAAGTGGAGGTGCTGTTGCTCGCCCTCACCTTCCACCTCCATCAGCACCGCCACAAAGGGTGCGTCCTCAACCTGGATGCCCACCTTCTCCACCGGCGTCACCAGGCACCAACGGTCTTCATCACGCCTTAAAATGGTTGAGAACAACCGCACCATGGGCTTTCGCGTGATAGGGGTGCCCAGGTAATACCAGGTGCCATCACGGGCAATGCGGAGGTCGATATCCCCACAAAAGGCCGGGTTCCACAGGTGCACCGGGGGCAACCCTTTGGCCTTGGGAATCTGTTCCAGCAAGTTGTCAGCCGTTGAAAGGTTGCTCATGGTCGTTCCTAAAGCGGTTACGGCTGGTCGCCCATGCCTAACAAGCGCTGAGCGTAGTCCTCGAAAGGCGGGCCAAGCAAGTCTTCCGGCCGGTTGTTATGGAAGGTGAGCAACCCGCCCCGGCTGCGAATAGTGGCAGTATCGATCAGATAACGTGTACTGGTCTCGATCAGCATCATCTGCACCACGCCGCTGTCGATGCCCAGCCGGTCCACGGCTTCCTGATCAGACCATTCGTCCAGGTTGCCGATACGGTCATCTGCCCTGGCGAAACGCGTGTACAACACATAGTGCGCACCCACACCCCGTGCTTCGGTCAGCGCCTGTTCAAGGCCCTCAGGCTGTTCTGCACGACGTACCATGGGGAAGTATTCAACAAAGCCTTTGAACGCTTCCTCAGCCACTACGTTAGGCCGAGGGTACGCGCCACCGGGGGGAACGAATGAACCCTGGGCAATGTAGATAAAGGAGTCTGGCTGCAGCCGGAAGTTGACTGAACGGCGGGTCTGGCTGTGGTCAAGCACGCCGGCGTCGCTAAGCTGGTCCCGTGCTACTACGCCCATGTCACTCACACTCATGCAACCGCTCAACAGCAGCATTGCCAGTACAGCACCCAACCTTTGCATTGCGTTCTCCAAATGCCGCGACGGAAACCCGGCGAATGAAGACCCCAATGCAGCTTTTGCGCCAACCGCGTTGCGCTAGCCGCGTTGCGCTAGGCCTTGTTTAAAACAGATGCAGGTACCACAGGCCTGCGCAGCACGACCTGCAGGTAGAAAATGCCCATTACCAGCACCAGCAGCCGGTCCAGCCAGTGACGGTTGCTGCTCTGCAACCTGCGGTTGAACACCAGCAGCTCCAGCCCATGCAGTAGCAACAGGCTAATGCCAGCAAAGGAGATAAGCGCGGAAAAAGGTTTGGGGAAAGGCGACACTAGATTCAGCAGTACGAGCCACCACCCTAGAAGTGGCAGCAGGTAGGCAACGCCAGAAGCGATTGTGGGAAACCTCATGGGGCGGGGCCTCGCAGCCGTTTCGGTAAAGGGGGTTACTCTACCGAAAAAGCTGCGAGGCGTCCTGTCAGCGGTTCAGCCGCAGTTCCACTCGACGGTTCTGCGCACGGCCTTCAGGCGTGCCATTGTCCGCCACAGGTTGGCTTTCGCCATAGCCCTGGCTGCTCAGCTTGGCCTGGGCCACGCCGTGCTGGGTCAGGAAGTCCACCACGCTTTGGGCGCGGCGTTCAGACAGGCTCTGGTTGTAACTGTCACTGCCTACGCTGTCAGTATGACCCTCAACCTTTACGCTGACGATGTCAGCCGCGTTGAGGCGATCCAGCAAGCCCGTCAACTGGCTTTGGGCCTCTGCGGTCAGGTTGGACTTGTCAAACTCAAACAGCACGTCACCCGCGTCGCTCAGGGTGATGACTTCTTCCTTGGGCGGCTGAGGTGGTGGTGGCGGTGGCTCTACCGCAACAGGCGCTGGCAGCGGCGGCAATGGGCAACCGTTGTGGGATACCGGTGTACCGCGTGGCGTGTCGGGGCAGCGATCACGGCGGTCAAACACGCCATCCCCGTCCTGGTCACCGTCCTGCGCGTAACAGATCAAACCGCCGGTAATCACACCCAGCACCCCTCCCCCTGCAGCCCAGGCGCTGCTTTCCAGCGCGCCCAGCCCTGCACCTGCTACACCCCCGATGGCACTGCAAATGGGCCAGTTCCCTTGGTTCAGCGGCGCAGTACCATCACTGTGCGATGCGCACCCTGAGAGAACACTACTGACCAGAAGAACGGGCAACAACGCCCGCACGATTGTTCTCATCGTTGTAACTCCTGTGTCGCCGGCCGGTGCCGGTCATTGGATTAAAGCCCAAGGCAGGTCGCTCTGCCGAAATACAGGCAAATTGATTGCGCACTAGGCGGGAAGTTTCCAGGACGTTAGTCTTTGTTTTCTAAAAGAGGACATGCGGCATGACCCTTTCAACCCAAACGCCCCAGCAGGCACTGGCGGCAGTGCTCGACGCGCACCCACCCGAACGCCTACTGGTGGTGGCTGCCGGGCGCTTTCCAGCGCTGGATGCCTTCATGGAAACGCACCCCCACACGGTGCTTGGCCTGGCAGGCCCCGGCGCCCTGCCACCTGAGTTGGCAGGCGAGCGCTTCGACCTGGCGGTGGTAGTGGACTGCCTGGAACACCTGACCCTTCGCCAAGGCCAGCAACTGCTGGGTGGTATCCGCAACTTGAACGCCAGCCGCCTGGCCGTGCTGGCTGACCTGGGTGCGAGCCCCTGGGCTGAGACAGACTTTTATGCCTTGGCCCTGCAAAAAACCGCAACCTTTCAACGAGACACGCAAACCCTCGGGCTGTTCACTTATGATGTGCGCGAATACAAACAAGCGCCGGACTGGCTCAACGCGCGCTTCTGGGCCAACCCGCAGCACTTTGACAAATATTGGTGGTAACCATGGCAACGTCGGTATGCCCCTGCGGCAGTGGCAGCTTTCTAGAGGCCTGCTGCGGGCGTTTTTATGAGGATTACTCAGCGCCAGATGCCCAGCACCTGATGAGGTCCCGCTATAGCGCCTATGTGCTTGGACGGGTGGACTACCTAGTCGCCACTACGCTCCCTGCTCAACAGGGCAAGCTCGACCGTGAAGCCATGGCCACATGGAGTGCCCAAGCCACCTGGCTAGGGTTGGAAGTAGAAAGCGCCGAGGTGATGGGCGGCACGCCTGAGCACGCTCGGGTTACCTTCGTTGCCCGTTGGCACGATACTCAGGGCGAACACAGCCACCGAGAACGCTCCGGCTTCGTTCAAAACGCTGGCCGCTGGTATTTCATCGACCCCACAGTGCCGCTGGTTGCCGGCCGCAATGACCCCTGCCCTTGTGAGAGCGGGCAGAAATTCAAGAAGTGTTGTTCGGGCTATGCAGGGGCCTAAGGCACCAGCTTCAAATGCGAAACATCCGGCACCACTGCCACGGTTTCAATCTCAGCCGTCACCAAGTCAGCGCCCGCCGGGGCCAGGCTCAACCGGCTCAGGTCCAACGGCGGTGGCGGCACTGGCGCAGCTTGGGGCTGCATCAAGGCGCCGGGTTCGGCCACCGGGTAGTCGGGGGCATCCACGTCCACAAAGGCCGCCATGTAGCGATCTCTGGGTGTGACCTGCAACCGAGGGCCAGCGACCGAAGCCAGTGGCGGTGGAGGGGCCAGTTCAACGTGCTCCACAGAAGCGGTTTCTTGAACATAGGCAACAGCCCCTGCCTTGGCCATGGCCTGGCGGAAACGCTCAGCCGCCGCGGCCTCCAGGCCGCCCTTCAACACCAGGCGGCGGCCGGAAAACAGCAACGCGACGCGCTCGGCATCGGCGCGGAACAGTTGCCCAACACTGGCCTTCACGGTTTCAACCGGCACGCCTGGCATGCATTCACCTCTGAAAGCAATCTCGTACAGCGCCATGCTATGGTCTCCTGTAAATCGGCACGGTGTTCTTCAATGGACACCCCTGGGAGGCGGTAGATGCAACGAAACCACCGCAACGCAAGGTTCATGCTGCTGGCCCTTCTGCTCGGGTTGGGGGGCTGCTCTACCTGGCTCACAGGTAACTATGAAGACCCGGAAGTACATCTCAAGCGTGTGGAGGTGGTCAAGGCGAAGCTGCTGGAACAGCGTTTCAAGCTTCATTTCGTGATCGACAACCCCAATGACGAGGACTTGCCCGTGCGCGGCCTTACCTACAAGGTAAGCCTGGAAGGGCTGTTGCTGGCCGAAGGCGAAGATGACAGCTGGTTCAGCGTACGTGCCCACAGCCGGGCCGTCCATGTGGTAGAGGTACGCACTAACCTGTGGGAGCACCTCAAGCCCCTGGCCAAACTGCTGCGCCACCCGGACAGGCCGTTGCAGTATCGGCTGGAGGGTGAGCTGCGCACCGGGTTATTATTCGGCCACAACCTTTCCCTGCGGCGAACCGGTGAACTCACCCCCGCAGGCCTGCTTCTGGAGTAGTGCAGATGTCGCAACAACCTCACGTTCATGGCCCGGATTGCAATCACGATCATGATCATGCTCATTCCCATGACCACGGCCATCATGGGCATGTCCACGGCCCGCATTGCAACCACAGTCACGAACCCCAGGAACCTGTCCGCAACGCATTGAAGGACGTGGGCCGCAATGACCCCTGCCCGTGCGGCAATGGCAAGAAATTCAAGAAGTGCCACGGCGCTTAAGCCTGAACGGCTGCCAGCAGCTTTCCCGCTTCCAAATAAAAGGCCCATCACGCGATGGGCCTTTTATTATTACGCGAAGGTTTACTCGGCCTTGCTCTGCACCGCACCCGCCGTGTTATCCATCAGGCTCTTGGTCGCCGTTTGGATGAACGAATCGAGCTTATTGCGCAGGGCCGGAACGTCAGCGGTTTCCGGGATCAGCTCGGCCTTGGGTTCAGGGCCAAAGTTGTAGCGGTACAGCTTGGGCTCCATGTCACGGGACTCGATCAGGATACGGTCACCGCTCACGATGGCCACACTCTGCTCGCTGCCCGAAGGCTTGATAATGCCAAAGCCCTGGTCACCCTGCTGCAAGTTGAGCAGGTCCCGGCCCCAGCACTGGTGCTGCGTTTCGCCACCCAGCCGGCCCATGATGGTCGGCACGATGTCCACCTGGGTGCCCACCGTGTGGTTCACGGCACCAAATTTCTCCTGGATGCCTGGTGCAATCAACAGCAGCGGAATGTTGAAGCGGCTCAAGTCCATCTCAGTCAATTGCCGCTCGTTACCAAACCCATGGTCGCCCACGATCACGAACAACGTCTGGTTATAGTACGGCGATTGCTTGGCTTTTTCGAAGAACTGCCCCAGGGCCCAATCCGAATAGCGCATGGCGGTCAGGTGCTGGTCCAGGTTGCCACGGCCGGTGACCGGCGCCACAGGCAGGTTGGTGGGCAAGGCATAAGGCGTATGGTTGGACAAGGACTGCAACAGGGCATAGAACGGTTGGCCCTGCCCGGCGAGCTTGTCCAGCTCCTCGTTGCCGCGGCTGAACATGTCCTGGTCCGACACGCCCCAAGTAGGGTCCGAGAAGACTGGGTTTACGAAGTCGTCACGGCCGATAAAGGTGGTCATGCCTTGGTTGCTGAAGAACCCGGACTGGTTATCCCAAGCAAAATCCCCGTTGTACACATACACGTCGTTGTAATCGCGCGGGCTCAGCATCGCAGGCAAGCCGGAAAGCTTATGGCTGCCCTCAGGGGTTTGCATCAGGTATTCGAAACCAGGCAGGTTGGGGAAGCAGCCCATGGTGGCGAACATGCCTTGGTGCGTGTGGGTGCCGTTGGAGAAGAAGTGATCGAACAGCAGCCCTTCTTTACTGAGCTTGTCGAAGTACGGCGTGATATTGGCGTCATTACCCAACGCACCCACGGAATGGCCAGCAAAGCTTTCCAGCAGGATCACCACCACGTTGCGGATTGGCAGGGTATTGCCTGCAGGTGGCGTGAATACCCTGCGTACAGCGGCGCTGTCGGTGTCGATCAGGCGCTCGTTGGGCGTCACCAGCATGTCGCGGACGGTACGCGTCGCCTGGGCCTGGGGCAGCGTGGCCTGCCAGATGTTGTCGCGGTCCTCGGACAGGCGGCTCTTGGCTGCCGTGGCCAGGGTCAGCACGCCGTTGAGGCCCAGTTGGTTGGCGAAGTTCGAGTCCGTGGTATAGGCGTCGCCCCAGCGCAGCGGAGGGCCCTGGCGCAAGGTGCCGCGCACGGCCACAACAGCCAGAAGCAGTACCACTACAAAGACTGCCGTGCGGCCATACCAGGGCGCGCTTGTGCGGCCAGCCACTGCCACCTGACGTGGGCGCGTTGCCCGGTCGATGCCTTTGAACACCAGGCTCAGCAGCAGGGTGCCCACGGCCCAAGCGATGAGGTAACGCACCACGGGGTAACCGTACCAGATCATGCTGAGCACGGTTTTCGGGTCTTCTTTCACGTACTGGAACACCAGGCCATTAAGGCGCTGGTGGAACTCTCGATAGAAGTCCATTTCCAGCAGGCCTGCGAACATCGACAGGCTGGCCGTGACCGTCAACCAGGCGCGGAAAAACCCGCGCGCTGCCATGGCGCGAGCGCTGAGCACCGCCAATAGCAAGGGCACCAGCAGGTACACCACCACGCGCAGGTCAAAGCGCAGGCCGTTGACGAACCCTTCTGCAAGGGCGGACGTAGAGGCGTCCCCTGCAGACTCCAGGTTGTACGCCAGAAGGGCTGCACGCAGGCCGCTGAACAGCACCATCAGGGCCAGGCCGCACAGCAGCGTGTAAGCAAGGTGAGACTTCAGGGAAGGCCGAGGCGCGCGCGCGGGCGTGCGGTCAGGGCGCTGAGCATCCAGGGTAGCCATGTGGGGTCGGGTATCCGTACAAAGGTGGTCGATCAATAAGCGAAGCGGCACCCAAGCCTGCGACAGCCGGTGTGAAAATTCTGTTCACCCCGGTGGCGCTGGCTTGGTAACACTCACTCAGTTGTTGCTGGGTTTATTGACGGCCTGCAGCACATATTGCGGAAGTGCAAAGGCGCCCAGATGAATCTCCGGGTTGTAGTAACGCGTCACAATACCGCTGCCTGCAAAGCGGGCACGCAGCGTTTCCAGCGGCAACTTGCGGTATTCCGGGCGGGTGGCGCCCCAGGCGAAGGTCATGGCCCCGCCAATGTAGGTGGGCACTGCGGCATGGTAGAAATGCCAGTCGGCGAACAACCCGCGCAGGCGACCGGCCGTGGTACGAACGCCGTCCAGCTGCATGAAAGGCGTACCGTTCTGGGTAACCAGAATGCCGCCCTCATTAAGGCAACGATGGCATGCCTGATAGAAGTTTTCGGTGAACAATATTTCACCCGGCCCGATGGGATCGGTGGAGTCCGAAATGATCACATCGAATTTTTCTTCAGTGGTCGCCACGAAGCGCATGCCGTCATCGATGACCAGGTTCAAGCGAGGGTCTTCGAACGCGCCTTTGGAGTGGTCAGGCAGGAACGTCTTGCACATTTCTACCACGGTGCCGTCGATCTCTACCATGGTGATGTGTTCGACACCGTGGTGCTTGGCCACCTCACGCAGCATGCCGCCATCGCCGCCACCAATGATTAAGACGCGGCGAGCGGCGCCATGGGCGAAGATCGGCACATGGGTGAGCATCTCGTGGTAGATGAACTCATCGGCCTCGGTCGTCTGGATCACGCCATCCAGGGCCATTACGCGGCCCATCACCGGGTTCTGGAAGATCACCAGGTGCTGGTGGTCAGTGCGCACCTCGTGAAGAAGCTTTTCCATACGGAACCGCTGGCCATAGCCCTCGTAAAGTGTTTCCTGATAGTCGCTCATGAACAGGTCCCCTGCTAATCGGCGGCAGCAGGTGCCACCGGGGTAAGAAAGGGGCGCATTCTAGTACGTGAACGGTGACAAGGCTAACCGTGTGCCTATCTGAGCTTTCCCCGCGGCCCCAAGATCGCCCAGATAATCAAACCCAGCACCGGCACAATGGCGATCAGCAGTACCCACAGCACTTTGATGCCCACCTCCTCGCCGCTTTTAAGCACGTGAAGAATGGCCCAGATATCCAGCGCCAGAACGATAAGGCCGAACAGGCCATTGAAAGTAGCACCCATGACGCACTCCAGTAGGCAGGTACCGGCATTAGGCCGTTTGCCGCGCTGGCGGTTCCGTTACCCCGCCTTCAGCGCCTCTAGTGCAGGGGCTGCGTAAATATGCGCCTGCTCGCAGAGCTGTAGCACCTTGGGCAGGTCATTGTGGTAGACCAGCACTGCCTGTAGTTCCGTGTCCAGAACGCGGCTGAAGTTGAGCAGGACATAACCGCCTACCTCTTTGTTCATGCTGGACAACTGGATCTGCAGGCGGTTGACAGCCACCTGAGGCTCGACGCGCATCAGCTGCTTGGGCTTGAGGTTGAAGGGCACGCCCGGGCCGAAGGAGGCCATGATCTGCTCTAGCAGTTCCGGATAGCTGTCGGCCTGAAACAGTACGGTGTCCGGCAGGCTGCCTACAATCACCCACTCACCAAGGGGAATAGGGAAGCTGTCGTCGTAGTTGATGTCCGGGTTGGCCGCCAGGAAGCCATCAGGGTCGGCATAGGCAGCAGCCGCTTCGTCGGCCACCCGGGCAATATCGGCGTCTGTCATGCAGCCGGAGCTGATGCACGTGAGGAGTTCAATCAAAAGGCTTTGCATGGGGTCCAGGTTTCATTGGAGAAATACCAAGGATACCAGCCCCACACCTTCAGTGAGCCAAGGCTTCAAGCTGTGCAACTGTGGCCTGTGCGCCCATTGCCCTGGCCGCGCCCAACGCATCGACGCCTGCGCGGTCACGCGCCTGGAGATCGGCGCCCTGTTCCAGTAGCCAGGCCACCAGCTCGGTGCGGTTGAACATGGCGGCCATCATAAGCGCGGTACGGCCATCTGCTGCGCAGCCGTTTACATCGGCCCCATGTTCGATAAGCAGTTGTGCCATCGCTTGGTTGCCTTTGAATGCGGCACCGGCCAGTGGCAACTGGTTCTTGTCGTTAGCGATGTTGGCGTCGGCACCCCCTTCCAACAACGTGCGCGCCGCGGCCAGGTGCTCGTGGTAGCTGGCAAGCATCAGGAGCGTATCGCCATTGTGGTTACGAAGGTTGGCGGGCACGCCCTTCTCCAGCAGTTTTTGCAGCATGTCGGCATCGCCTTTTCGAGCCACATCGAACACTTGGGCTGCAAATTCGGCAGCTTCGTCTTCGGTCATTACGTGAGGGGCAGTTGAATCAGGCATTGAAGGCTCCAGCCAGAACAGTTTGCCACAGTGTTCCTGAGAGACAGACGGTGGGTCAACCGCTCGTCAACTGAAGCGCTGAGCACGGAATTTAAATGCCAAATGATGTCATATACACACTATCCGCTGAAGTGTGATGCCCATCACGCAAAATGCATACTCCCCTACCCCTCACCTTGCAGATTGCACGAACGCGTAAAAATCCTTCCTTAGCCAAGCCATTGAAAAACAAGGATTTTATTTTTTATAGGTACTTGGCACATTCGCTGCAACCTTCCTTGCATCGCCAGCTGGTCAGCCAGCCCACTCGAAATGCCAAGGAGTCGCCAGATGGAATTCCTCCAAGAAAAATTCGCTAGCCTGTTTTCGGAATATGACGTGATTGCCCAGCCTCGCCCGGATGGTGCAGTCCTGCTGACTCTACGTGGCGAGGACGGCCGTCAAACCCGCCGCTCCATCTCTTACTCCCAGCTCAATACGCCAGAGCAGCTGTCTTGGGTAATCAGCGCCATTCGCCGTGACCTGGCAGGCGAAGTCAGTCAGCTCCCAGAAATCCATTTGCTGCAAAGCCAGAACCGCTTCGCCCTGCCGACTTACCATTCGGTCTAAGCGAAAGGTCTGCCGCCAACGCTTGGCATTTGGGCAGATAGCAACCACGAAAAATCCGCCACCGGCCCTCCCACCACGCTGTAACAGTGGACCGGCTAATGGCGGATTTAGTTTTACATAAGCGTTTAAAAAGCCCTTGGCTCAATAGACGTAAAGGTCGCCACCACTGGATGCAAGGTGTCCAGCTTCTCCTCTCGCGCCAACCCGCACACGGCCATTCCTGCAGCACTTGCAGCCTCCAGCTCCTCGCCTATATCAGACAGGAACAGTACGTGCTCTGGCGGCAATCCCATGGCTTGCGCAATGTCCGTATAACTAGCCTGAGCCCGCTTGCCACCACTGGTGGTGTCGAAATAGCCTGAAAACAGGGCTGTCAGGTCACCCGCTTCGGAATAGCCAAATAGCAGCTTTTGCGCTTGGACCGAGCCGGAGGAATATACATACAGGTCATACCCCTCATCCTTCCAGCGCTTCAACGCTGCCACGGCATCCGGGTACACATGGCCCTTGAGTTCACCGGTCTCGTATCCCCGCTGCCACACGATCCCTTGGAGCGCTTTGAGTGGCGTCACTTTGCGGTCTTCGCTCATCCACCCTAGAAGAATGTCGACGACCCGTTCCAGGCTTGCACCCTGCTCGCCTGCTTCGGTACGCACCGCCGCGATCTGAGCAGCGACCTGCGGATCATGCGCCTGCTCACGCACAAACCCAGGCAATTGGCGAACGGCGTAGGGGAACAACACGTCGTACACGAATTTGACCGAGCTGGTGGTGCCTTCGATGTCGGTGAGTATGGCCTTGATGGGCATTGAGAGCATCCTTCAGTCATCCAGGCGTGGAAAGTGCTTGGCGATGGGCTCACCCGTGAAGTTGGCCACCCAGCCTTCGGCATTGTTGAACAGGCGAATGGCTACGAAGTGAGGGTGTTCCCCCATATCGAACCAATGGGGTGTTCCGGCAGGCACGGAAATGAGATCGTTCTTTTCGCACAGCACGGCGTAGACGTATTCACCCAAGTGCAAGGTGAACAGGCCACGACCCGCCACAAAGAAACGGACTTCGTCCTCACCATGGCGGTGTTCTTCCAGAAACTTGGCACGCAGTGCGGCTTTGTCCGGGTGGTCGGCCGCCAGGCTGATCACGTCCACGGTCACGTAACCGCATTCGGTCATCAGCCGGTCGATCTGCGCACGGTACGCATTAATCACAGCCTCTTGGCTGGCGCCGGGCTGTATGGGCGCGGCCGCCTCCCAGCGCTCGAACCGCACGTTGTGTTCAGCCAAAGTGGCGGCAATGTCTTCAACGTGGGTCAGCACTTTGTTCGGCAGGCTTGGGGTGCTTTCGTGGTAAACGGTCAGGCAGCTCATCGGGCAGCTCCTTGTGTACGCCGTATCAACGTACGGCTCGCATCTTCAATTCACATTCGAACAGGAACTCGAAGGCTTCCACCTGGCGCAGGGCGTCTTGCATGCTTGCGCCCCAGGTGTACAAGCCATGGCCGCGGATTAGATAGCCAACGCAGTCCGGGTGCTCGTCCAGCCAAGGCTGTACACGGCTGGCCAGGCGCGCGATGTCTTGGTCATTCTCGAAAATCGGCACCTGCACTGGGCTTTCATGGGTGGACACACCGCTGAAAGCTTTTTGCAGCTCGTAATCCTCGAACACCAGCACAGCTCCGGAGGTCACACGCGACAGCACGGTCGCGTTAACCGAATGGGTGTGCAGCACGGCGTTGATACGGGCATCGCAGCTGTACAGCTGGGTATGGAGCAGGGTTTCGGCAGAGGGCTTTTTGCCCGGCTCCAGGCTATGGCCTTGCATGTCGGTGGCCAGCACATCGTCCAGGCCCAACGCCCCTTTGTGCTTGCCGGAAACGGTCAGCAGGGCTTCACTGGCGGACAGCCGTGCAGAGTAGTTGCTGCTGGTGGCCGGGGACCAGCCTCGGGCATACAGAAAACGGCCCGCTTCGATGATCTGCCGGGCAAGGGTATCGCGGTCTGGGATCATACCGGTTCCTTCTGGGTAAATAGGACCATCATAACGGCTGCGGCAAAGGCCGCCAGGCTGGCTAGCGCGAAGGTGCCGAACGGCCCCAGGGACTGCCAGACATGGCCGGAATACACCGCGCCCAAGGCGCCGCCTACACCTGCCAGCGCGGCGTACAGCGCCTGGCCCTGCCCTTGGTAGCGCAAGCCAAAGGTGGTACGCACTTTTTGTACCGCCGCAGCATGGAAGCTGCCGAAGGTCGCGGCATGAAGCACCTGGGCCACTACCAAAACCCCCACGTTGCTGGCGAACCCGCCCAGCAGCACCCAGCGAACAGCAGCCAGCACAAAGCTCACCAGCAGCACGGTATTGACGGGCCAGCGTGCAAGCAACCGGGCCATGCCCATAAACATCAGCACCTCGGCCACCACACCCAGGGCCCAGCACAACCCAATGGCAAGGCTGCTATAGCCCAAGGTGGCCAGGTGAATGCTGAAAAAGGTGTAGTACGGCCCATGGCTGAGCTGCATTAGCCCCACACACAGGTAAAAGGTAATAACCCCTGGCTGGCGCAAGCGTGCCACAAAGCCATCACCTGGGTATGGCGGGCTGGTTTCGTCTGCTTCACGCGCAGGGGCAGGCACCCAGGCACTGGCCAACAGAATGCCGGCCATGATCACCAGTATCGTGGCTGGGTAATCCCCCATGCCGCGCCATTCGAACCAGCGCCCCAGCAGGATGACCGCTGCAATAAAGCCAATGGAGCCCCACAGCCGTACCTGCCCATAACGGGTGGGCTGGGTACGCAGGTGGGCCAAGGTAATCACTTCGAACTGGGGCAGTACCGCATGCCAGAAAAACGCATGCAAGGCCATCACCAGTGCCAGCCAGGCATAGCTGTCGCCAAGGAATACCAGGCTGAAGCTGAGCAAGGTGGCCGCAGCGCCCAGCCGTACGATGCGAAGGCGATGGCCGCTGCGATCGCCTAGCCACCCCCACAGGTGCGGGGCGATGCAGCGCATCACCATGGGAATGGCCACCAGTTCGCCAATGCGCGCAGGAGCGAACCCTAGGTAGGCGAACCAGGGCGCTAGAAACGGCGCAGTGCCGCCCAGCAGGGCGAAATAGAACAGGTAGAAGCCGGACAGCCGCCAGTAGGGAACGGCCATGCTGTCAGGCCAGGCCGAGCAGGCGCGCGCAGGTCATGCCTGCTGGCCCAGCACCGGCGTGCCTACCCGAACATCGGCGTTCTGCCCACGGTGGCGCAGCAGCTGGTCCAGCAGCACGATGGCCATCATGGCTTCGGCGATAGGCGTTGCACGAATGCCTACGCAGGGGTCGTGGCGGCCTTTGGTGATCATGTCCACCGACTGCCCGGCCGCGTCGATGGACTGCCCTGGCGTGGTAATGCTGGACGTAGGCTTGAGCGCCAGGTGAGCCACGATGGGCTGGCCTGACGAGATGCCCCCCAGCACCCCACCGGCATTGTTGCCCACGAACCCTTCGGGGGTGAGCAGGTCCCGGTGTTCACTGCCACGCTGGGCGACGCTGGCAAAGCCTGCACCGATCTCCACGCCTTTGACGGCGTTGATGCTCATCAAGGCATGGGCCAGGTCGGCGTCCAGCCGGTCGAAAATGGGCTCGCCCAGGCCAGGCATCACGCCTTCGGCCACCACGGTGATTTTCGCGCCAATGGAATCCTGGTCACGGCGCAGCTGGTCCATGTAGGCCTCCAGTTCCGGCACCTTGGAGGCATCGGCACTGAAAAAGGCATTCTGCTCCACCGAGTCCCAACTTACGAAAGGGATATGGATAGGCCCTAGCTGGCTCATGTAGCCACGCACCTGTATGCCCAGCGTGGCCAGGTATTTCTTGGCAATGGCCCCCGCCGCCACCCGCATGGCCGTTTCCCGTGCCGAGCTGCGACCGCCCCCACGGTAGTCCCGTACACCGTATTTGTGGTGATAGGTGTAGTCCGCATGGGCGGGGCGGAACACGTCCTTGATGGCTGAGTAGTCCTTGGACTTCTGGTCGGTGTTGCGGATCAGCAAGCCGATAGGCGTACCCGTGGTATGGCCTTCGAACACCCCGGAAAGGATCTCGACCTCGTCGGCTTCCTGGCGCTGGGTGGTGTGCCGGCTAGTGCCTGGCTTGCGGCGGTCCAGGTCACGCTGCAGGTCCGCAACGTCCAGCGGCAGCCCTGGTGGGCACCCGTCGACGATGGCCAGCAGGCCAGGGCCATGGCTTTCGCCTGCGGTGGTGACGGTGAACAGCTTGCCGAAGGTGTTGCCAGACATGCGAGGCGCTCCGCGAGATGAATCTGCATGAAACATGGGGCCGGCCAGTATACGCAGGGTAGCGAGGCAGTTCACCCTTTGCCGAACCCTGCCGAGCCGCTTCGGTCCAACCCTTCCTCTGCCCACACGGTCCACGATGTTGCGCTTCTTTATCTTGCTTGCTGCCTTGTTCACCAGCCTGGCCCAGGCTGCCCCCGCTTCCATCCTGCAACGGCCCATTGACCTGGACACCGGCACAGGCACGTTGCACGGAAGCCTGCTGCTGCCCCGCGCCAAGGGCCCGGTGCCTGTGGTGCTGATGATTTCCGGCTCTGGTGCCACCGACCGGGACGGCAACAACCCCGATGCCGGGCGCACTGACAGCCTGAAAAAGCTGGCCTGGGCCTTGGCGCGTGCCGGTATCGCCAGCGTGCGCTACGACAAACGCGGCGTGGCCAGCGGCCTGCCCCTGGCCCCCGACGAGCGAACGCTGAGCGTGGAGGGCTACGTGGCCGATGCCCAGGCCTGGGCTCGGCAACTGTCCGCCGACCCACGGTTTGGCCCGCTGACGCTGGTCGGCCATAGCGAAGGCGCCCTGATCGCCACCTTGGCAGCCCCGGGTACTAAAGCCGTGGGCGTGGTGACTTTGTCTGGAAGCGGCCGGCCCATCGACCAGGTATTGCGAGAGCAACTGAGCGAACGCCTGCCACCAGAGCTCTATGCCCGCAGCGAGCAGCTGCTGGATTCGCTCAAGGCCGGCCAAGTGGATGAGCAGGTGCCTGAGCCTCTGCAAGTAGTGTTCCGCCCTAGTGTGCAGCCCTACCTGATTTCTCTGTTCCGCCAGGACCCCGGCAAAGCGTTCGCGGGGCTGAAGGTGCCGGCGCTGATCGTCCAGGGCGAGCACGACATTCAGGTGGGTGTGAAGGACGCCGATGCCTTGGCCGCCGCCAACCCGAAGGCGCGCCGGGTGATCATTCCTGGCATGAACCACGTGCTGCGCATCGTGCCTTTGGACATGAAGCAACAACTGGCCTCCTACAACAACCCTAACCTGCCCCTGGCGGCAGGCCTGGCGCGGGAACTGGCCAGCTTCGTCAACGTGAACCGCTGAGCTAGGCTTCAGCTCTGGGCTGGATGGCCGATACCCTCCTTACAGGAGGACTGTCACCATGTCTGATACACCCCTTAACGAGGCACCGGCCGAAGCGGCTACCCCCGCCCCCGGTGCCGACCTGCCATGGGGCGATGTTGCCCCAGAGCACCTGGAAGTGCTACGCCTGGCTGCCTTGCCTACAGACCGCACAGCAGGCCTGCGGCCCTTGCGGTTTGTGCAATATGGCTGGGCAGAACGGCACAGTGAGCGCTACAGCTTGCTGCGGCTGGTGATCAACCTGCCAGGCCAGCGCGTACGCAAGGAACAGAATTGCCTGGATGTCTGGGCCGATCATCAGGAACGGCGCCTGTTCACGCTGCCGGAAACCCTCAGTATCGAACCGGCCAACCGTGGCCTGGGTCGTTTTCTACTGGCCCAGGCGGCTACCTGGGCAAAGGGGCGCTGGCCCGCCTATCGCCTGGACAGTATCGAGCTGCCTAACCGCGACGCGCTGGTGGAAGACACTCGCCTACGGCGTGACCATGTGCTGCGCACCCACGGGTTTGATGTGGTGTACGAAGACGCCCAGCACCTCAAGGGCAGTGTAAAGCCAGTGACCGTGAATGAGCTGCTGCCCAACTGGAACGGTGACAAGCTGCAGCGGATGGACACGCTGGAAACCGCCGCGCTGCTGCAACAGGCCGACAAAGGCTTGCAGGAGCAGGAGGTGAAGCTGCGCAAGCATGAGGAGCGCCTCAACAAGTACCGGCGTGAAGATGGCAGCTTGCGGTTTACCATCGCCTGTCTGATTGCGTTTGCGCTGTTCCAGGCCGCGCTTTTGATCTGGATTGCCACTCACCGGTAGCCCTTACGGCGGTGCCTATGTCGTTCATTCCCGGGCTTTGCCCGGTCCCACAGGGTTGAACTGCGCTGCACGTGTGGGAGCAGGGGCACCCTGCGAACTGGCGCCACGCGCGATGCCAGCCGTAAACCCAGTGCCTGTGCCTTTCGTTCCCGGGCTTTGCCCGATCCCACAGGGTTGAACTACGCCGCATGTGTGGGATCAGCAGGCACCCTGCGAACTGGCGCCACGCGCTATGCCAGCCGTAAACCCAGTGCCTGTGCCTTTCGTTCCCGGGCTTTGCCCGATCCCACAGGGTTGAACTACGCCGCATGTGTGGGATCAGCAGGCACCCTGCGAACTGGCGCCACGCGCTATGCCAGCCGTAAACCCAGTGCCTGTGCCTTTCGTTCCCGGGCTTTGCCCGATCCCACAGGGTTGAACTGCGCCGCATATGTGAAAGCAGGGGGCACCCTGCGAACTGGCGCCACGCGCTATGCCAGCCGTAAACCCAGTGCCTGGGTCGTTCGTTCCCGGGCTTTGCCCGGTCCCACAGGGTTGGACTGCGCTGCATATGTGAAAGCAGGGGCACCGCAGTTCACTGTGTGGGAGCAGGGGCACCCTGCGAACGGGCGCCTCGCGTTACACCAGCCGTGCACCCAGCGCCTGCACATACTGGCGCAGCAGCGCGCCCTCCCCTTCGATGTGCACGGCCAAGCCATCGATCTCCCGGCGTGGCGGGTAGGCTTTGCGCAGCGCATCGAAGCGGGCACGTTGTTGAGCGGCATCGCCGGCCAGGCTGAGCCGAAAACGGGCGTCGTCGCTACGGGGGTCGTACACCGCACGGCATAGCATGGCCAGCGCCCAGGCGGGGTCGGCGCTGCCATTGAGGGTAAGGCCCGGCAATGCCAGTGGCGGCAGCAGATTAGCCAGAGAAACGCTAGGTTGCACGCCAGCCGCTGCACAGTAAGCCCGGTAGATCGCTTCGGTGCCCCGTTGCCGCCCCTCCAGGCTGTAGCCCGCGATGTGAGGCGTGGCGATGGCGCACAGGTCGGCCAGCGCCTCGTCGACCGCAGGCTCGTGTTCCCACACATCCAGCACCGCCTGAAGGTCATCACGGGCCAGCAGTACCCGCTTGAGTGCAGTGTTGCTGACCACAGGCCCACGGGCCGCGTTGATCAGCCAAGCGCCCTGGCGCAGGCGTTCAAGTTCGGGGCTGCCCAACAGGTGCCAGGTTGCATCAGGGCCGGTCTTGGTGAGCGGCGTGTGCAGGCTGATCACATTGCAGTGTTCGATAATCTCATCCAGGCTACAGAAGTCGCCGCCCTCTGCCGCCTGTCGCGGCGGGTCACACACCTTCACCTGCCAGCCGAACCCACGCAGCACACTGGCCAGCCTGCCGCCCACCTGCCCTGCACCCACGATGCCATACGTGCGCTCGGGCAAGGCGGCGCCGTCCAGCTCAGCCAGGGTAAACAGGCTACTGATCACATAGTCGACCACGCCACGGGCATTACAGCCTGGCGCGCTGGCCCAGGCAATGCCTTGCTGTTGCAGCCAGGACACATCCAGGTGGTCGGTGCCAATGGTACAGGTACCCACGAACCGCACACGGCTGCCTTCCAGCAGCGCCGGAGTGACCGGGGTCACGGAACGCACCAGCAGCACCTCCGCATCACGTACGTCGCTGGCGGCCAGGGTGCGCCCTGGCACTCGGCGAAGTTCGCCAAAGCCTTGGAAGAAGGCGTCAGCCAAGGGGATATTTTCGTCAGCAACGATCAGCATCGAGGGACCTCTGGGCGCTTACTACGCCTTTTTGCGAATCCAGTAACGATAAGTGCCCGCCGCCTCATCCTGGCCGACCAGTTCGTGGTCCAGAAACGCACAGAACTTGGGAATGTCGCGCCGGGTGGACGGGTCGGTGGCGAGCACTTTCAACAGGCCGCTGGGCGGCAGGTCACGCACGGACTGGTGCAGCATCATCACCGGCTCCGGACAGTTCAGGCCAGTGGCGTCAAGTACCGCATCGACGTTCAGGTGTTCAAGGGTATCAGGCATGGGCTACATCTCCCCGTGGGCCGCTTTCGGTACATGACTCTTGTTGCGTGGCTCTCGTTGCATGGACAAGAGCATCAGGTATCCAACCGGCGCAGGTGGCAGGTCACTTCCTCACGGTCGTGGTACAGCTGCTTGCAGCCGATGGCCACCTTGATACGGCGCGCCTGGAAGCCCTCACGAATGCGGTCCAGCAAACGACGCACCTCCGCATAGCGCTGCTTCATGGGCAGTTTGAGGTTCACCACTGCCTCACGGCAATGCCCTTCCCCCAGCCAGGTTTCCAGCAACGCCGCATTGCGGGCGGGTTTTTCCACGATATCGCACACCATCCAGTCCACCGGTGGCCGCGGTGCATAGGTAAACCCGTCGGCCATCAGGTGCTTGACCAGGCCGGTGTCCATCAGGCTCTGGGCCATGGGGCCGTTGTCCACGGCGGTCACCAGCATACCCCGGTTCACCAGTTGCCAAGTCCAGCCCCCCGGTGCAGCACCCAGGTCCACGGCGGTCATGTCGCTGTGCAGGCGGTCGTCCCATTGGTCACGAGGAATGAAGTGGTGCCAGGCCTCCTCCAGCTTGAGGGTGGAACGGCTCGGGGCTTCGCGAGGAAACTTCAAGCGAGGAATCCCCATGGGCCACATGGCACTGTTCTGCTCCTCGGCCACGCCCAGAAACACCTCCCGGCCGCTGATAAACGTTAGCAGTAAACGGGTGCCAGGCGGGCCGGACCGCAGCTTGCCAGCCTTTTCCAGCGCCTTGCGCAACGGCGCCTCGAACTTGCGACAAAACGTAGACAGTTCCTTGCCGTCGTTGGTGTCCAGCACCTCCAGCCACAGGCTGGTACAGGCTGGGTAGCCTTCGAGCGCCTGGAGCAGCACGCTGATACGGTCGGTCTCCGGTAGGGCCACATAGTGCCCACGCGCCCATTGACGCGGAAAGATCAACTCGCGAAAGCGCAACTGCGCCATAAGCGCGGCAGGGCCTTCGGCGTCCATGCACACGAACTCGGCACATGCCGTGCTGGGCCGGGCCTTGGCGTAACCGGCCACACCCAGCGTGGCCGCGTGCTCGCTGATTTCCGAGCACACTTCGCCCTCGAAACCGGGGCGGCAGTGAAGCAACAAGGTATTCATCCCTACTCCGCAGGCCGCGCCCTGGGGCCTTGCGTTCGGCGCAAGGCGAAGGTGGCGCGGCAAACTGCGGATGATAGCGCAGCCGTCGCCACCATGGGGGCCGGCGTTGCGACCGTTGGAGCAGCCAGGCACACCGTGGGAACCGTGGCGGTGCTGGGAAAGTCCAGTGCAGACAAGCTCAGCCAATGGTCCGTGCCGTGCGGGCCATCAGGAGACCCCTTACATGCCTTCCCTCGATAGCCTGAATACCCTGCATACGCTCAAGGTCGGTGACCGCGAGTACCACTATTTCAGCCTGCCCGCTGCGGCCAAGCAGTTGGGCGACCTGCAATCGCTGCCCATGTCCCTCAAGGTGCTGCTGGAAAACCTGCTGCGCTGGGAAGACGGCACTACCGTGGGGGTGCCGGACCTGCACGCCCTGGCGGGCTGGTTGAAGGATCGGCGCTCGGACCGGGAAATCCAGTACCGCCCGGCGCGGGTGTTGATGCAGGATTTCACCGGCGTACCGGCGGTGGTAGACCTGGCGGCCATGCGCGCCGCCGTGGCCAAGGCAGGCGGTGACCCCCAGCGCATCAACCCGTTGTCGCCCGTAGACCTGGTGATCGACCACTCGGTGATGGTGGACCGCTACGGTAACGCGCAGGCCTTCGAGGAAAACGTCGACATTGAAATGGAACGTAACGGCGAGCGCTATGCCTTCCTGCGCTGGGGCCAGAGTGCCTTCGACAATTTCAGCGTGGTGCCGCCCGGTACTGGCATCTGCCACCAGGTAAACCTGGAGTACCTGGGCCGCACCGTGTGGACGCGCGAAGAGGATGGCCGCACCTACGCCTTCCCCGACACGCTGGTGGGCACTGATTCCCATACCACAATGATCAATGGCCTGGGTGTGCTGGGCTGGGGCGTGGGTGGCATTGAGGCGGAAGCGGCCATGCTAGGCCAGCCGGTGTCCATGCTGATTCCAGAAGTAGTGGGCTTCAAGCTCACGGGCAAGCTACGAGAAGGCATCACTGCCACCGACCTGGTACTGACTGTCACCCAGATGCTGCGTAAGCAAGGGGTGGTGGGGAAGTTTGTGGAGTTCTACGGAGACGGCCTGGCTGAACTGCCACTGGCCGACCGCGCGACCTTGGCCAATATGGCGCCGGAATACGGTGCCACCTGCGGGTTTTTCCCAGTGGATGACATCACCCTGGGCTACCTGCGGTTGTCTGGCCGCCCGGAAGAAACCGTGCAACTGGTGGAAGCCTATTCGAAGGCCCAAGGCCTGTGGCGCGAACCCGGCCAGGAGCCGGTGTTCAGCGCACAGTTGGGCCTGGACATGGGCGAGGTTGAGGCCAGCCTGGCCGGCCCGAAACGCCCCCAGGATCGCGTGCCTCTGGGCCAGGTCAGCCAGGCGTTCAATGACTTTATCGGCCTGCAGCTCAAGCCAGCGAAAAAAGAGGAAGGCCGCTTGGAAAACGAAGGCGGCGGTGGCGTAGCGGTGGGGAATGCCGACCAGGCCGGCGAGGCCACGTACAGCGATGGCACCGCCACCCATGCACTTAAGCACGGGGCTGTGGTCATTGCGGCGATCACTTCCTGCACCAACACCTCTAACCCTAGCGTCATGATGGCAGCCGGGCTGCTGGCCAAGAAAGCGGTGGAAAAGGGGCTGAACCGCAAGCCTTGGGTAAAAACTTCCCTGGCGCCCGGCTCCAAAGTGGTCACCGACTACTACAAGGCCGCTGGGCTGCTCTCTTACTTGGAACAATTGGGCTTCGACCTGGTGGGCTACGGCTGCACCACCTGCATTGGCAACTCCGGGCCATTGGACGCCCCTATCGAAGCGGCTATTCAGCAGGCCGACCTCACAGTGGCTTCTGTATTGTCTGGCAACCGTAACTTCGAAGGCCGCGTACATCCGTTGGTGAAAACCAACTGGCTGGCGTCACCCCCCCTGGTAGTGGCCTATGCCCTGGCTGGTAACGTGCGCATCGATATTGCCAGCGAGCCTTTGGGTACTACACCTGATGGAAAACCTGTTTTCCTGAAGGACATCTGGCCCAGCCAACGTGAAATTGCCGAAGCGGTCGCCAAGGTCGACACCGCCATGTTCCACAAGGAATACGCCGAGGTGTTCACCGGCGATGCCCAATGGCAGGCCATCGACGTGCCCCAGGCGGCGACCTATGTCTGGCAGAACGACTCTACCTATATCCAGCATCCACCGTTCTTCGAAGGGATTGCCGGCCCCCTTCCCGTGGTGGAAGACGTAAAGGGTGCTTATGCCCTGGCGGTGCTGGGAGACTCAGTCACCACAGACCATATCTCTCCGGCCGGCAACATCAAAGCCGATAGCCCGGCGGGCCGTTACCTGCGAGAAAAGGGCGTGGCACCCCAAGACTTCAACTCCTACGGTTCCCGCCGTGGCAACCACGAAGTGATGATGCGCGGCACGTTCGCCAATATCCGGATTCGCAACGAGATGCTGGGCGGCGAAGAAGGCGGCAATACGGTTCACATCCCAAGTGGTGAAAAACTGGCCATCTACGATGCGGCCATGCGCTACCAAACTGAGGGCAGCCCCTTGGTCATTTTGGCAGGCCAGGAGTACGGTACGGGCTCTAGCCGCGACTGGGCGGCCAAAGGCACCAACCTGCTAGGCGTCAAAGCCGTGATCGCGGAAAGCTTCGAACGTATCCACCGGTCCAACCTGGTCGGCATGGGCGTGCTGCCACTGCAGTTTACCGCCGGTGACACCCGGAAAAGCCTAGCGCTGACAGGCCGTGAGCGCTTCGACATTCTCGGCCTGACCAACGCCACCCTCACCCCTCACCTGCCGCTTACCCTGCGCATCACCCGCGACGGCGGCGAAACCCAAGATGTAAGGGTATTGTGCCGGATCGATACCCTTAATGAGGTGGAGTACTTCAAGGCCGGAGGGATTCTGCATTATGTGCTGCGGCAACTGATTGCCTGACTGTACAGGCGCCTGGCTCGCGGATTTTCATGCGCGCCAGGCGCTACCCGCATTGATTAACTGTTGAAACCTGGATCCGCTTTTCGTACATCCGGCCTAAACATTCCCCCGTTCCCGCCGACATGCTCACAAAGCCCCAAGCGGAACCTGCCAGCTCATGCGCAACAACCAGCCCGTCACCCAACGTGAACGTTCCTTCCCCGCCCAGCAGCGGTTGATCTCCACCACCGACACCAAAGGCATGATCAGTTATTGCAACGATGCCTTTGTGGACATCAGCGGCTATAGCCGTGACGAGCTGATCCGCGCGCCTCACAACCTAGTGCGCCACCCGGACGTGCCGTCGGCCGTGTTCGAGCACATGTGGTCCACCCTCAGGAAGGGCCGGCCGTGGATGGGCATCGTGAAGAACCGCTGCAAAAACGGCGACTTCTACTGGGTGAACGCTTACGTCACCCCTGTGCTGGAAAATGGCCAGGTGGTGGGCTATGAGTCTGTGCGGGTCAAGCCCACTGCCGAACAGGTCGGCCGTGCCCAGGCTTTGTACGCCCGGCTCAATGCCAGCAAGCCGGCAATCGCCGCCATAGACCGTTGGTTGCCCGTGGTACGGGACTGGCTGCCGTTCATTCTGGTCAGCCAGGTCGGTTTTCTGATCGGGCTGTGGCTGAACACGGGCTGGGGCTTCGCGGCCGCTGCAGCGCTTTCGGTACCGCTGGGGTTGCTGGGCCTGAGCTGGCAGCAGCGTGGCTTGAAGCGGCTGCTGAAACTGGCGGAACAAACCACCTCCGACCCTCTGATTGCGCAGATGTATACCGACAGCCGTGGTGTGCAGGGGCAGTTGGAAATGTCCATGCTCAGCCAGGAAGCCCGTTTGAAAACGTGCCTTACGCGGTTGCAGGATACCGCCGAGCACCTCAATGGCCAGGCCCGCCAGGCCGACCACTTGGCACACGAAAGCTCCGAAGGGCTGGACCGCCAGAAGGCCGAAACCGAACAGGTGGCCGCCGCCGTGAACGAAATGGCGGCCACCACTCAGGAGGTGGCCAGCCATGTGCAACGCACGGCCGATGCAACCCAACAGGCCAACCAATTGACCCGCCGGGGCCGCGACATTGCCGGTGAAACCCGCGAGGCCATCGAGCGGCTGTCGGCGTCCGTGGGTGAAACCGGGCAGACCGTGACGCGCCTGGCCAAGGACAGCGACGAGATTGGCGGCGTGGTGGACGTGATCAAGGGCATTGCGGACCAGACCAACCTGCTGGCCTTGAACGCCGCCATCGAAGCGGCCCGTGCAGGGGAAATGGGCCGGGGCTTTGCCGTGGTAGCCGATGAAGTACGCCAGCTGGCCCAGCGCACGGCGGAGTCCACTGGCCAGATCCACAGCCTGATCGCCAAATTGCAAAGCACCGCCAACGCGGCCGTGCAAACCATGGAAGCCGGCACCCGCCAGGCTCAGGAAGGGGTGGCTCGCGTGCTGGAAGCGGACCAGGCACTGGTAGGTATCAGCGAGGCGGTGGCCAACATCACCGACATGACCACCCAGATCGCGGCCGCTACCGAGGAACAAAGCTCCGTGGCCGAAGAGGTCAGCCGCAATATCACCACCATCGCCGAGCTGGCAGACCAGACCTCCGGCAAAGCCCAGAGCACGGCCTTGCTCAGCGAAGAACTGACCCAGACCGCAGCCAGCCAGTATTCGCTGGTGGAGCGGTTCAACCGGTAGCGCTGTTAACGGTTAATCTTTGCGGGGGCCCTATTCGCCCGCTACGCAGGCTCCTACAGTGCCTGCGTAGCGGGCGAACATGTTCAAAGAAACGCACACACCCGGTCAGCCGCTGCCTCCAAGTGCTGTTCGTGGGTGAACCCGGAGGCTTTCAGGGGCTTGAGGTCGTGGTCCGCTGCGGCCATCCAGTACACCTCCACGGCAGGCGCCAGGGTATAGCCCTCCACTGCCGTACGGTTGCCCAAGGCGTCCCGTTCGCCCTGGATAATCAGCGTGGGCACTTGCAGGTCTGCCAAGTGCTCGACCCGAGGTTTTTCGGGTTTGCCTGCGGCATAAAACGGGTAACCCAGGCACACCAAGGCATCAGCACCCAGTTCATTGGCCAGCAGGCTGGCCATGCGCCCGCCCATGGATTTGCCACCAATGGCCAGGCGCGCCGGCACCAGGGTACGGGCCAGGGCATACACTTCGCGCCACTTCTCCAGCAACCGGGCTTGGGGGTTAGGCGGCCGTTTGCGGCCGTCAAGCCGGCGCTGGGCCATGTAGGGGAATTCGAACCGCAGCACGTCCACGCCGCCCTTGGCCAGCAGGCCGGCCAGAGTCTCCATGAAGGGGCTGTCCATGGGCGCGCCTGCGCCGTGGGCCAGAATCAGGCAGGTACGCTCGTCTTCGCTGGCCTCGGTGGTCGCACCGTTCCATAACCAGCCATTGTCCTGTACACGTTCTTCCCACTCGTCCATCACGCCAGCTCCTGAGCCATAAAGCCCGACTGTGCACGAAGGCCGGGCAAAGCACCATGCCAGCGAGGCGTGAGGTCGCATTGCCTCCCTGCCCGACTTCCCCCACACTGCCACCACTGCTTCATATCCATGTGGACGAACCATGCACAGCCCTTCGCGCGCAACCACCTACAACTACCGGGTCGTTCGCCAATTCACCGTGGCCACTGTGGCCTGGGGCATTCTAGGCATGCTGGTGGGCGTGTTCATCGCCGCGCAGCTGGTATGGCCTGCACTCAATCTCGAACTGCCATGGGCCACGTTCGGCCGCCTACGGCCGCTGCACACCAACCTGGTGATTTTCGCTTTCGGCGGCTGTGCGCTGTTCGGCACATCGCTGTATGTGGTGCAGCGCACCTGCCAGGCGCGCTTGATCTCCGATGCCTTGGCCGAGTTCGTGTTCTGGGGCTGGCAAGCGGTGCTGGTGGCAGCGGTTATCTCGCTACCGCTGGGCTACACCACCAGCAAGGAATACGCGGAGCTGGAATGGCCCATCGCCGTGGCGCTGGCCATTGTCTGGTTGGCCTACGCCTGGCTGTTCTTCGGCACGATACGGGCACGCACCGTACGGCACATCTATGTGGCCAACTGGTTCTACGGGGCGTTTATCCTGGTGATGCTCATCCTGCATGTGGTGAACCACCTGGCCTTGCCGGTCAGCCTGTTCAAGTCCTACCCGGTGTACGCCGGGGCCACCGATGCCATGGTGCAGTGGTGGTATGGCCATAATGCCGTCGGGTTTTTCCTGACCACCGGTTTTTTGGGAATGATGTACTACTTCGTTCCCAAACAGGCCGAGCGCCCGGTGTACTCGTACCGGCTGTCCATCCTCCATTTCTGGGCGCTGATTACCCTCTACATCTGGGCCGGCCCCCACCACTTGCACTACACAGCGCTGCCGGACTGGGCCCAGAGCCTGGGCATGGTGATGTCGGTGATTTTGCTGGTGCCCAGCTGGGGCGGCATGATCAACGGCATGATGACCCTGGCCGGTGCCTGGGACAAATTGCGTACCGACCCCATCCTACGGTTTCTGGTGGTGGCGCTGGCCTTCTACGGCATGTCCACCTTCGAAGGCCCAATGATGTCCATCAAGACGGTAAACGCCCTCACCCATTACACGGACTGGACCATCGGCCACGTGCATTCGGGGGCGCTGGGCTGGGTGGCAATGATCACCCTCGGCGCTACCTACCACATGGCGCCTCGGGTATTTGGCCGGTCGAGCATGCACAGTATTACCGCCATACACGCGCACTTCTGGCTGGCCACCGTGGGCACAGTGCTCTACATCACCGGCATGTGGGTCAATGGCCTTATCCAAGGCCTTATGTGGCGGGCCCTCGAAGACGATGGCACCCTCACCTACAGTTTCGTTCAGGCGGTTCAGGCCAGCCACGGGGGCTATGGGGTACGCCTGCTGGGGGGCGCCTGCTTTGCCAGCGGCATGCTGGTGATGGCCTGGAACCTGTGGCGCACCGTTCAGCGCGGTAGCCCTGAGCAGGCCCTGAAAGCAGCGGCCATACCCGGGGCGCTGCGATGAACCACGCCCGGCTGGAGAAGAACATTGGCCTGCTGGCGTTGATGATGGTGCTGGCCATCAGCGTGGGCGGGCTGACGCAGATCGTGCCGCTGTTTTTCCAGGACGTAGCCACGCAGCCGGTGCTGGGCATGACGCCGCGCACGGCGCTAGAAGTGGAAGGCCGCGACGTGTTCATTGCCAACGGCTGCGTGGGCTGCCACTCCCAGATGATTCGCCCATTGCGGGCGGAAACCGAGCGTTATGGGCATTATTCAGTGGCCGGCGAAAGTGTGTGGGACCACCCTTTCCTCTGGGGTTCCAAACGCACCGGGCCGGACCTGGCCCGGGTAGGCGGGCGCTATTCCGATGCCTGGCACGTGGCACACCTGACCGACCCGCGCAGCCTGGTGCCTGAATCCGTAATGCCGGCCTACCCTTTCCTGGCCAACACCTTGGTGGACAGCACGCAAACCGCTCGAAAGCTGCAGGCCCTGCGTACCCTGGGGGTGCCCTACACCGAGGCTGACATCCAGGGGGCGGAGGCTGCGGTGCGGGGCAAAACAGAACTGCAAGCCTTGGTGGCCTACTTGCAAGGCCTTGGCACCCTTATCAAGGACAGGCCATAAGCCATGGACGTCGGAACCCTTCGCGGCCTGGGTACGCTGCTGGTACTGGTGAGCTTCATCGGCCTGGTTATCTGGGCCTGGAGTGCACGCCGCCAGGCGGACTTCGATGATGCCGCGCAGTTGCCCTTTGCCGATGAGCCCAAGGATGAGCCACAGGACGCTCCCCCGCCATGAGCGCCTTCTGGAGCCTGTATATCACCGTACTGACCCTGGGCACCTTGGCCGCCATGGGGTGGTTGCTGTGGGCCAACCGTTCCCGCCCATCTGACCCTGACGACACGCCCCCTGAGTTCGATGGCATCACCGAGCAGAACAACCCGCCGCCGCGCTGGTGGCCCTGGCTGTTCATCGCCACCCTGGTATTTGCCGTGGCCTATCTGCTGCTGTACCCCGGCCTGGGTAACTGGCGGGGGTTGCTGCCGGGCTACACCTGGCTGGACCCGCATACCCAAACGGCCTTCACCGATGGCCGTCAAGGCTGGAGCGGGGTTCATCAATGGGAAAAGGAACAAGCCCAAGCCCGGGAAGCCTATGCTCCGCTGTACGCCCGCTTTGCTGACCTCCCGCTGGACGCCGTAGCAGCGGACCCCCAAGCCCTGGCCATGGGCAAGCGCCTTTACGCCAGCAACTGTGCCTTGTGCCACGGGGCCGATGGCCAAGGCGCACCAGGCTTCCCGAACCTGGCCGATGACCTGTGGCGCTGGGGCGGTGATGACGCGGCCCTGCAAACCAGTATCCGGCTGGGCCGCACCGGTGTAATGCCGCCTTGGGCCGCTGTACTGGGCGAGCAAGGTAGCCGCGACATGGCCGCCTATGTACTGCAACTCAATGGGCGTACCGTGCCCGAAGGGATTATCGCCAACCCCGCTGAGGGCGCCAAACGCTATGCCCAGGCCTGTGTGGCCTGCCACGGTGCCGAAGGGCATGGCAACCCATTGCTGGGCGCGCCGGACCTTACCCAGGCCCGTGGCTTTATCAACGGCGCCAGCTTCGAGGCGGTGTACCGCAGCATCCACGATGGGCGCATGGGCCAGATGCCTGCCCAAGGGCAAATCGTAGGGGACGAACGCGTGAAGGTGCTGGCCGCCTATATCCGCAGCCTGTCCCAGCCACCTGCCGCTGAGCAACCCGCGCCATGACCCTGATACCTGTGCGCAACCTTACGGTGCTGCCGCGTGCCGTCAGCGGCCGATACACGCGGCTGCGTACAGGGCTGGGGGGCGTGCTGGTGCTCGCGTTTCTATCGCTTCCCTGGTGGCGCTGGCAGGGCCAGCAAGCCTTGTGGCTGGACCTGCCCAACCGCCGCCTGCAGGTATGGGGTGCGGCCTTCTGGCCGGACGACCTGCACCTGCTCGCCCTGGCCTTGATCGTCGCGGCGCTGGCCTTATTCTGGGCCACCGTGCTCGCCGGGCGCGTATGGTGCGGGTATGCCTGCCCTCACACCGTGTGGACTGCGCTGTTCTTGTGGTGCGAGCGTGTGAGCCGAGGGCGACGCCTGATCTGTCATCTGCTGTGGCTCACCCTCAGCGCACTCACTGCGCTCACACTGGTGGGCCTGTTTGTGCCCATCCAGCAGCTGTTGCCTGCCATCGCCACGGGCACCCTAGGGGCTGGCGCAGGGGCCTGCCTGGCGGCTATCACCCTGCTCACCTATGTCAACGCCGGGTGGCTACGTGAACACCTGTGCGTCTACCTGTGCCCTTACGGCCGTTTCCAGGCCGTGATGTTCGATGCCCACACACCCGTAGTCCACTATGACCAGGCCCGTGACGACTGCACCCAGTGCACCCTGTGCGTGCAGGTGTGCCCTACCGGCATCGACATCCGCCAAGGCCTGCAACTGGCCTGCATTGCCTGCGGCGCCTGTGTGGACGCCTGCGATAGCGTCATGGCCAAGGTAAAACGCCCCCAGGGGTTGATTGCCTACCGCAGCGAAGCCGGCCAAGCTGGCCATGCCCCGCCGAAACGGCGACCCAGGCTGCTAGGGTACGGGGTGGCGGTGATCGCCAGCACGGCATTGCTTGCCTATGGCTTGGCCACTCGGCCACTGGTGACCCTGAGTGTGAGCAAGGACCGGCAGCTCTACCGCGAACGGGGCGATGGCTTTATTGAAAACCTGTACAGCCTCACGGTCATGAACAAGACACGTCAGCCGCGTACCTATGCCTTGAGTGCCACCGGCCCCCAAGGCCTGGCCTGGCGGGGAGTACGCCAGGTCACACTGGCGCCGGGTGAGCGGCGAACCGAGGTGATGAGCCTGGCCCTGGCGGCTGAGCAGGCGGTTAATACCGAGGTGGTGTTTCAGGTAGCTGAACACCGTTCACCCGCTGCACAGGCCATTGAACAACAGGTCAGTAGCCGCTTCACGGGGCCATTGCGATGACCAGCCCTTGGTATAAACACCGGTGGGCATGGTTCATCGTGCTGCTGCTGGCCGGCTCGATGCTGCTGAGCAGCGTGATGCTGGTGCTGGCCATAAGGGGCCAGGATGGCGTGGTCAACGACCGCTACTACGATGCGGGCAAAGGTATCAACCGGGCCTTGGGTGAAGACCTGCTCGCCCGTCAATTAGGGCAGCAGGCTGAACTGGTGTTCGACAGCCTCACCGGGGAAGTGCGCCTGCGCCTGCGCGGCCGTAGCAAGCCGGCACACCTGCAGCTCAACGTGATCAGCCCTACCCAGCCGGGCCGGGACCGTGCCGTGCGCCTGGTGCGCAGCCAAGTGGCCACACGGGGCATTGCCGAATACCGGGGGCAGTTGGCAGAGCCAGTCGAGGGCCGGCGCAGCCTGGAGCTGCTAGGCACAAGCCCTGAGGGCACTTGGCGGATCTACGAGCAGGAATGGGTGGTTCAGGACCATAGCGTTACCTTGGGTGATGACACGCCTGCGGCGGCGCTGAAGCCATGACGGCCGACATCCAACGTTGTTTCCATTGCGGCGAAGCCGTGCCCAAGGCGTTGCAGGGCCGCTATACCCGTGAGCTGCTACAGGCGCGCCGTACGTTCTGCTGCCTGGCCTGCCAGTCCGTGGCCGAGAGCATCATGGAGGCAGGCCTGGAAAGCTTCTACCACCACCGCGAAGCGCCTGGCGCCCTGCCAGTGCGCCCTGCGGGCCTTCTCACTTCCGAGCCTGATGAGAGCTGGGCGGGCTTTATTCGCGAAGCCAATGGGATGGCACGCCTTTCATTGGCTGTAGAAGGCCTGCACTGTACAGCCTGCACCTGGCTCATCGAGCACCGCCTCAAAGCAATGCCAGGTGTGGAGGCAGCCGACGTGCAACTGGCTACCCACCGGCTTCGCCTGGCCTGGCAACCCGCCGTTGTGCCCTTGGCCACCGTGCTGGCCGAGTTGGGGCACATCGGGTATGCCGCTCGCCCTTGGCGTGCCGATGAAGCGGCCGAGGCCCAGGTACGGAATACCCGCGGGGCGCTCAAGCGGCTGGGCGTGGCCGGCATTTTATGGTTTCAGGTGATGATGGCCACCATGGCGACCTGGCCGGAATTCAACCTGGACCTTAGCCCCGCCCTGCACACAGTACTGCGCTGGGTAGGGTTTTTCCTGGCTACCCCTATCGTGTTCTATAGCTGCGCGCCCTTTTTCAAGGGTGCAGCCCGTGCGCTAAGGGCCAGGCAGGCCAGCATGGACCTGACCGTGGCCCTGGCCATTGGCGGCGCCTATGGGGCGGGGATCTACACCACGGTCACCGGCCAGGGCGAGCTGTATTTCGATGCGGTAGGCATGTTCGCGTTCTTCCTGCTGGCCGGTCGCTACCTGGAGGCGCGGGTGCGCCAGCGTGCCGCCCAAGGCAGTGCCCAATGGGCCGCACAATTGCCTGCCAGTTGCCTGCGCATACTGCCCTCAGGCCAAGCTGAACACGTATTGCTCAGCAGCCTGACAGTAGGCGATCAGGTCCGCATTCCCGCCGGCAGTGTTGTGCCGGCCGACGGCGTGGTGGTTTATGGCCAGTCCCGGCTGGATGAATCCTTGCTGACGGGGGAATTCATGCCGTGCCCGCGTGGGCCAGGTGAGCGGGTCAGTGCCGGCACGCTCAACCTCGATCAACGCCTTGACGTGTGTGTGCAAGCGGTAGGCGATCACAGCCAGTTGTCGGCGATCAGCCGCTTGCTGGAACAGGCGCAGGCCAACAAACCGGCTTTGGCCCGGCTGGCCGACCGGGCCGCGCGGGTATTGCTGTGGGTGTCCCTAGGGGCTGCCCTGGTGTTCGGCGCCGCTTGGTGGTGGCTGGACAAGGCGCAGGCGCCGTGGGTGGTGCTGGCCTTGCTGGTTGCCACCTGCCCGTGCGCCCTGTCCCTGGCGACCCCTACGGCCCTGACGGCGGCCCTATCTACACTGCAGCGGCGCGGCTTGCTGATTACCCGTGGGGCTGTGCTGGAAACCCTCACTCACGTGGACACCCTGCTGCTGGACAAGACGGGCACACTCACTGAAGGGCGCCCGCACATTGCTCAGGTCGTGCCGCTCGGGTTGCTATCGGCGGCGGACTGCAGCGCACTGGCCAGTGCGTTGCAACAGGATTCCGGCCATACCCTGAGCCATGCCTTTGCACCCGTCAGCCTCCTCGCTCAAAGCGTGCAGGCCTACCCTGGGCAAGGGCTGGAAGGCGAGGTGCAAGGCCAGGTGAGGCGGCTGGGCGCGGCCGACTGGGCGTGCAAGCAAGCGTTGGCGGCACCCGACACTGAACACCAGTGGCTGCTGCTGGCTGACCCGTCCGGGCCCCTGGCGTGGTTCGGCCTGGACGACCGCGTGCGGGAAGACGCACCGGCCTTGATTGCCTACGCTCGCAAGCGTAACTGGCGCATGGTGATAGCCTCCGGCGACCGTTCCCCTGCCGTGGAGGGCCTGGCCCATACCTTGGGCATCGAGGCCTTCAGTGGGCTGCTGCCTGCGGACAAACTCAGCCTGCTGGCGCGGCTTCAGGCTGAGGGCCGAACCGTGCTGGTAGTGGGTGACGGCAGCAACGACGCCCCGATGCTGGCCCAGGCCGACGTTGGCATCGCCATGGGGCAAGGCACGGACCTGGCCCATACCCAGGCCGATGCCGTGGTGCTCTCCAATCGCCTGGGTGCTGTGATCGAGGCTGTTGACATGGCGACCCGGTGCCGCCGGGTCATCCTGCAAAACCTGGCGTGGGCTGCGCTGTACAATGGCCTCATCCTGCCGTTTGCTGCCATGGCGCTGGTCACACCGGCCTGGGCGGCCATTGGCATGTCGGCCAGCTCGCTGCTGGTGGCGCTCAACGCCTTGCGCCTGAACCGCTTGCCGCAGGCCCGCCCTTGAGCGCCCTGTATTTTCTGATACCCGCTGCGCTGCTGATTGTCAGCGCGGTGGTGTGGCTGTTTTGTTGGGCTGTCAGCAGTGGGCAATACGATGACCTTGATACGCCCGCACGGCGCCTGCTGATGGATGAAGACCTGCCTCCCCCACCTGAGCCGCCTTCCCATGACCGCTGAAATGCTGTCCAGCCTGGCCAGTGCTTTTATCCTCGGGTTGCTGGGCAGTGGCCATTGCGTAGGCATGTGCGGGGGGCTGATGGGCGCCTTTGCCTTGGGCGCCACACCGGGCCGCCGGTCCCGCTCAGCCCTGCTGCTGGGCTACAACCTGGGCCGGGTAGTAAGTTATGGGGTGGCCGGTATGCTGCTGGGCGGTGCGGGCTGGGCGCTCACCCAAGCCCTAGGGCAGTGGCCGTTACGGCTGTTGGCCGGTGGCTTGTTGGTGGTGATGGGCTTATACCTAGCGGGAGGGTGGCAGGGGTTGCTGAAGCTGGAGCATGTGGGCCAAGGGTTGTGGGCGCGCATCCGTCCCTTGGCCGGCACCCTGCTGCCGGTGGCCTCGCTGCGAGCGGCGGTCATGCTGGGCATGCTGTGGGGCTGGCTACCCTGTGGCCTGGTCTATAGCACGCTGCTGTGGGCAGCCAGTCAGGGCCAGCCGGCGCATGCGGGCTTGTTGATGCTGGCCTTTGGGCTAGGCACGTGGCCCCTCTTGCTGTTGACCGGCCTGGCCGGTGCCGGTGGGCAGCGCTGGCTGAGACGCCCTGGTATTCGCCGGGCGGCGGGCAGCCTGCTGATTGCCTATGGCCTGTGGACGTGCGCCGCTGTTGTCTACCATGAGGCTTTCAGCTCTCACCATGAGCACATGGCTACACACCACGTCATTAATGGATCCAGCTGAAGTTGGCCCGTTGTGTTTCAATCGGTTACCCTTGCGCTTCATACGTGCTTCAAGGAGTTTGATAGATGTCCGAGCCACTTAAACAAGGGGCAGGCCATCAGGCACATTGCAAGGACTGCAGCCTGGCCCCGCTTTGCCTTCCCCTTTCCCTGGACCTGCAAGACATGGACGCGCTGGACGCCATTGTGAAGCGTGGCAGGCCCCTGAAGAAAGGTGACGCCCTGTTTCGCCAGGGCGACCCCTTCAGTGCGCTGTACGCGGTCCGGTCCGGTACGCTTCGCACCCTCACCTTGAGTGACAACGGTCAGGAACAGATCACAGGCTTCCATTTGCCCAGTGAGCTGGTAGGGCTGTGTGCCGTGGACGCCGACCATTACCCGGTATCTGCGGTGGCCCTGGAAACCACCAGCGTGTGCGAAATACCCTTCGAGCGCCTGGAAGACCTGGCCATGCAGCTGCCGCAACTGCGACGTCAGCTGCTGCGGCTGATGAGCCGGGAAATCCGCGATGACCAGCAGATGATGCTGCTGCTGTCGAAAAAGAATGCCGATGAGCGTATCGCCACGTTTCTGATCAACCTGTCAGCGCGCTTCCGGGCACGCGGTTATTCACCCAACCAATTCCGCCTGAGCATGTCGCGCAACGACATGGGCAACTTTCTAGGCCTGGCGGTGGAGACCGTGTCACGGGTATTCACACGCTTCCAGCAGAACGGACTGATCGCAGCCGAGGGCAAGGAAATCCATATTCTACAACCGGTTGAGCTCTGTGCACTGGCCGGTGGGTCGATGCAGGGCTGAACACCGGCGTAAGGGCAGGTATAATCCCCCGCTTTTGTGCCCTGCCGAGACGTGTTCATGCCTTTTGACGATTCCGACCTCAAGTCCCTTATCCGCCCGGTGGTGGACTTCCCCAAGCCGGGCGTGGTGTTTCGCGACATCACCCCGTTGTTCCAGTCACCCCGGGCCATGCGTACGGTGATCGACCACTTCGTGGAGCGTTATGTGGAGCAGAACGTGACCCATATCGGCGCCATGGACGCACGGGGCTTTCTGATCGGGGCCGTGGTGGCGCACGAGTTGAACAAGCCGCTGATCCTGTTCCGCAAGCAGGGCAAGCTGCCCGCCGATGTGATTTCCGAGGGCTACCAGACCGAATACGGCGAAGCGTTCCTGGAAGTCCACAGCGACAGCCTGTGCGAAGGGGACTCACTGGTGCTGTTCGATGACCTGATCGCGACCGGCGGTACGCTGCTGGCAGCCGTGAGCCTTACCCGCCGCCTGGGTGCCCATGTACATGAGGCCGCGGCCATCATCGACCTGCCCGAACTGGGGGGCGGCCAACGCTTGACCGAAGCCGGCGTGCCGGTGTTCAGCCTGACCGCGTTCGCGCTGGACGAGCAGTAGGCCCAAAGGCCCGTATTCCCAGGCTTCGCCTGGTCCCACAGCATGAACGGCACCGACCTTGTGAGGGCTATTGTCCAGCACTGTGCGCATTCCCAGGCTTCGCCTGGTCCTACAGCGTAAACGGCGCATACCTTGTGGGAGCTGGCGCCAGCCGGCGAACAGTGCCAGCGCTGTACTTACAGAGTGATCGGCTTGCGCCCCGCAAAGGAGTGGGCCAGCGTGCCACCGTCTACCATTTCCAGCTCGCCGCCCAAAGGAACACCATGGGCGATGCGGGACACCACCAGGCCTTTTTCATTGAGCAATTGAGCGATGTAATGCGCGGTGGCCTCGCCTTCCACCGTAGGGTTGGTGGCCAGGATCACCTCGGCCAGCATTGGCTCCTCGCCGATGCGGACCATCAATTGAGGAATGCCAATGGCCTCCGGTCCTAGCCCATCGAGGGGTGACAGGTGGCCCTTGAGCACAAAGTAGCGGCCGCGAAAGCCTGTCTGTTCCACGGCGTACACGTCCATGGGCCCTTCCACCACGCACAGCAACGTATCATCACGCCTCGGATCTGCGCACTGGGGGCAGAGCGCTTCTTCGGTCAGGGTACGGCAGCGTTGGCAATGCCCTACCCCGTCCATGGCATGGGCCAGTGCCTGAGACAGGCGGGCGCCGCCGCTGCGGTCCCGCTCCAGCAATTGCAGCGCCATGCGCTGGGCAGTTTTCTGACCTACGCCTGGCAGGATGCGCAGGGCGTCGATCAGTTGGCGAATCAGTGGGCTGAAGCTCATCAAAACACAACCTGACAAAAACGGCGAAGACGCGGGTTATACCCGCGCCTGTTACAGGGGTCAACGTCGATGGGTCACTCGCTGACCTTCACCACCAGCTTGCCGAAGTTCTTACCTTCGAGCAGCCCAAAGAAGGCCTCTGGCGCGTTGTCCAAGCCTTCTACCACGTGCTCGCGGAACTTGATTTTCCCGTCTCGCACCCAGGGCACCATGGCCGAGAAGAACTCAGCATGGCGGTCGCCGAAGTCGTCGAACACGATAAAGCCCTGCATGCGTACCCGCTTGGTGAGCAACAAGCGCGGTATCAGGCTCAGGCGGTCCTTGCCCTCGGGCAGGTCCTGTTCGTTGTAATGGGCAATCAGCCCACAGACAGGGATACGTGCACGAGGGTTGAGCAGCGGAATCACCGCTTCGAACACTTCACCACCGACGTTTTCGAAATACACGTCGATGCCCTTGTCGCAGGCTGCGGCCAGGTCCTTGGCAAAGGTCTCGCTGCGGTGATCCACACAGGCGTCGAAGCCCAGTTCTTCCACCACGTATTTGCACTTCTCGGGGCCGCCTGCTACGCCAACGACCTTCAGGCCTTTGAGCTTGGCAACCTGCCCTACCACAGAGCCGACCGCGCCGGATGCCGCCGCGACTACCAGGGTTTCACCTTCCTTGGGCTGGCCGATGTGGGTGAGGCCCATGAAGGCGGTCATGCCAGGCATGCCGAGCACACCTAGCGCCATGGAAGGCTGAGGGATGCCCGCTGGCAAAGGCATCAAGCCGGAGCCGTCTGAAATCGAATGGGTTTGCCAGCCAGTGGCGCCCACTACCAGGTCCCCTTCATGGAATTTAGGATGACGCGACTGTTCCACCCGGCTCACGGCACCGGCGGTCATCACGTCATTGAGTTCAACAGGTGGCGCGTAGGACGGGGCATCACTCATGCGGCCACGCATGTATGGGTCCAGTGATAGCCATAGGGTGCGCAGCAGCACCTGGCCGTCTTCCAGCGCAGGCAAGGTTTGGGTTTCGGTACGGAAGTTGTCGGCCACCGGTTTGCCCTTGGGGCGGGAGGCCAGAACGATACGACGGTTTTGAATGGCATCAGCGGCCATGAGCGTGGCTCCTTCAATCGTTGGGGACTGAAAAGAGACCACGCCAGGCCCTGGGCGTTTCTTAAAACGGCATCTTGAAACCAGGCGGCAATTGCATGCCAGAGGTCATGCCCGACATCTTGTCCTGGCTATTGGCTTCGATCTTGCGCACGGCGTCGTTTACGGCGGCGGCGATCAGGTCTTCAAGCACGTCCTTGTCTTCCTGCATCAGGCTGTCGTCCAGGCTGATGCGCTTGACGTCATGACGGCCCGTCATTACCACGCTCACCAGGCCTGCGCCCGATTGGCCCGTTACTTCGGCATTGGCCAGTTCTTCCTGCATCTTGGCCATTTTTTCCTGCATCTGCTGGGCCTGCTTCATCAGGCCTGCCATGCCACCTTTCATCATGGGTGCAATCTCCACGTTCGTTCGGGTTCAAGTGCCCTGGTCTGCCAGGGGTTCAATGGTATCGTTGCGCACGGTAGCGCCAAACCGGTCCATCAACTGGCGGATGAACGGGTCGGCTGCGATGGCCTGCTCTGCGTCCTGCTGGCGCTCGGCACGGCGGCGTGCGGCGGCCTGGGCCGGGGTTTCCTGTTCCGGGCGCACCAGCTCTATCTTTACCGTGACCGTTTTGCCCAAGTGCTGGTTCAGGGCCTCATTCAACCGCCGTTGTTGTGTGGCGTTGAACAGCGCGCCCTGGGCAGGGTCAAGGTGCAACAGCCAGGTATCCCCGTCTACTGCCACGAGGCTGCAATTGGCTGCGATGCTGCCGGTAAGGCCTGAAACGGGCAACTTGGGAAACAACTCCAACCACTCCAGTGCCAGCCCGGTGGCGGCGTGTGCGGCAGGCGGTGGCTCCGGTGCGGTAACCGGCTCGGCAGCGTGGCTGGCCAGGTCGTCCAGGTAGCCGTAGCCGGCCGGGTCGGCTTCCTCCAGGTAGTAGTCGTCATCGGCAGGTGGTTCGTCGTCCCGCACCATGCCAACGGGATGGTATTCGATCGGCGCACCGGCGTTGTCGTCCAGGGCGGCATTGTTGTCGGGCGCCGGAGGCACCACCGAGGCCGGTACCGGGCCTGGCATGGGCGACAAAGGGGGTTGCTCGGCACGGGTATCGAGCAGCGCTTCGGGCGGCGCGGCGGGCGCAGTGACCGGCACTTCTGCATCCGCGGCGGGCGCGTCGTTCCACGGCAGGCTCGGGTCGTCCGCGCCCAGCGATGCGGGCTTGGTGGGCGCCGCTGGTAGTGGTACGGGCTCAGGCGGCGGTTTGGAGGCTGCCGGCTGCTGGGCAACGGGCAATGGGGCCACGGCCTTGGGGGAATCAACCGTGGCCTGGCTGATCCCTGCCGGCTTTAACTGCACGGGCGGCGCGGGCTCACCGGCCGGCCGGAACGCCAGCATGCGCAGCAACACCATCTCGAAGCCACTGCGGGGTTCCGGCGCCAACGGCAGGTCGCGGCGGCCGATCAGGCCCATCTGGTAATAGAACTGCACGTCTTCGGCCGGCAAAGCCTGCGCCAGGGCCAGCACACGCTCACGGTCGCCGTGGCCGTTGTCGACCGCCTCGGGCAAGGCCTGGGCAATGGCCACCCGGTGCAGCACATTAAGGATTTCTGCCAGCACGCCAGCCCAGTCCGGCCCCTGCTCGGCCAGATGTGCAATAGCAGCCAGCAGTGCCTTGGCGTCAGCCTCTAGCAGCCCTTGCAGCACATCGAACACCTGGCCGTGGTCCAGGGTGCCCAGCATGGCGCGCACATCGGCCGCCTGTACCCTGCCCTCGCCAAACGCAATGGCCTGGTCGGTAAGGCTCATGGCGTCACGCATGGAGCCGTCAGCCGCCCGGCCCAGCAGCCACAAGGCATCGTCTTCGAAGGGAATGTTCTCAGCCCCCAGCACATGGGCCAGGTGCTCGACCACCCGTTCAGGCGTCATGTTCTTGAGAGAGAACTGCAAGCAGCGGGACAGAATGGTTGCCGGGAGTTTCTGCGGGTCTGTTGTGGCCAAAATGAACTTGACGTAGGGCGGCGGCTCTTCGAGGGTTTTGAGCAAGGCGTTGAAAGAGTGCGTAGACAGCATGTGCACTTCGTCGATCAGGTACACCTTGAACCGCCCACGGCTGGGGGCGTACTGCACGTTGTCCAGCAGCTCACGGGTGTCTTCGACCTTGGTGCGGCTGGCAGCGTCGATTTCGATCAGGTCGACGAAACGGCCTTCGTCAATTTCCCTGCACACCGAGCACTGGCCGCACGGCGTAGAGGTGATGCCGGTTTCACAGTTCAGGCACTTGGCAATGATGCGGGCAATGGTGGTTTTACCCACCCCGCGGGTGCCGGTGAACAGGTAGGCGTGGTGCAGGCGCTGGTTGTCCAGCGCATTGATCAGGGCCTTGAGCACATGGCCCTGCCCGACCATTTCGCGAAACGAACGCGGCCGCCATTTACGTGCAAGAACCTGATAACTCATGAAAACCCGTCACAACCCGTTGCCCAAGGCCGCCAATCGTAGCCGAGCAGGGCCAAAAAAGCACTGGGCACGGCGTGTGAGCAGGCTCGCCGGTAGCCTTTCCGAGTTGGCAGGCTTTTACGCTCAGGCTTTTCTACGCACCTTTCTCTTACCGCAAAGGACGCAAGCCATGACAACCGTTACCCTCAAGCAACGCCACCGCACGGACTGGCTGGTGGTGCATTGCTCCGCCACGCGCGCGGCCAGTGCCGTGCGTGCTGCCGACATACGCCGCTGGCACCTGGACCGGGGGTGGGCCGACATCGGTTACCACTACGTCATCTGCCGGGATGGCACTATGGAGGCAGGCCGACCGGAGCACACCGTGGGTGCCCATGTGCAGGGTTTCAATTCGACCTCAGTGGGCCTCTGCCTGGTGGGCGGCCTGGATGAACAGGGCAAGCCGGAAAACAACTTCACACCGGCGCAGTTTTCCAGTTTAGGCACGCTGCTGGGCCAACTCACACGCCGCTACCCGGCGGCGCGTGTGCGCGGCCACCGGGACTTTTCCCCAGACTTGAACAACGACGGCAAACTGACGCCGAACGAATTTCTCAAAGCCTGCCCTTGCTTTGACGTGCAGGCGTGGCTGGCCGCCAACCCGCTTGAGTAACCCTATTCGGCCCGCAGGCGAACGGTGTAATGGGCTTCGATGCCTTTCATCTGCGGCTGGAAATGGGTATTGGTGATGAGGTAGCTGGATACAGGGCCGTTTGCCGGGTGGTACTCCAGGGTGTCACCGGCACCGGCGTTGAGCGTCACCTCCCAGATCAAGGCTTTGCCCTGCTCCACCTGCGTGTCGTAAGGGCCGAAGCGGGTGCCATCGATACGCAAGATATACACCTTGTCCAACGGCGTGCTGAGGGGCTGTTCCACGTGCGGTACTCCGTAGCAAAACCAAAACGATTCAGCTGAAATATGCAACAGCCCCTTGTACTTGTAAATGCGCGCCTAGCTGACCAGCGTGGGCACAAGGTCCTTGAAGGTGGGCACAGCCGGCCATTGATCCGACCCATCGAAGCTCAAATAACCTCGCACGTAGAACGTCCAGCCGCGATGCAGGCGCAGCAGCAGTTCCCGGGGAATCACCAGGCTACCGTCATGGCCCACGCCATTGCCTACCTCGGCGGCTGCAATAGGCCGCCCCTCTACCTCTACTATCGGCTCGTTCAAAGCTGCGCCACTGGCGTCTACCCCCTCCACACGCACCATCAGGCGCTGATCAGTGGTCATCATGCGCCAGGGCGCCAAAGTGACCGGCGCCCCAGTTTTAGGAACCCGGCTCAATGACAGTTGGCTGCCATCGACCAGTTCGCATTGGACGGTTGGAAAATTCAACTCGCTGGACGCTATCAGCTTCAAGGTAAGCACCTCGGAGAGGTGAACCTTACTTGCCGTGTCAGTCACCTCGTAATGCACGGCAACCGTGCTGTCCAGATGCGGCGCAACGGCTTGCACACCTACGTTCACCTGCGTGCCGGCACCTTCGATCGGTAGGCATGTGCCGCCCACCTGGCCAGGTGTACCGAATACCAGGACCGCTGTCTCGCCAGGCTTGATCACCGCAGTGGCCGGCACCTTCAGGGTAAGCCCGGTAGTAACCTGGCACGCCCTCAGCGTTTGCTGGTTACCACTGCCAGTGGCATCTTTGGCTTGCAGCACAGGCAGTACACGAGGCACGGGGGTAGCCTGTACAGGTAGCGACGTAATTGCAGACTGCGAGGTGTTACCGGCATAGTCCGTAATGCGGTAGTACACAAACCGTGGGCCATCGCCTCGCTCTCGCACCATCTCGCCTTTGAAGGTAAGCGTCATTGCGGGAACCAGCTGCGCAACGCGCAGGCTACCTGCACTGTTCTCGGCACTGGGCTGGGTATCCCAGTACCACTCGATACAGTCTCCAGGGGCCTGGCCTGAATAGGCGGGAACTACTGCCTGAACTTGGTCGCCATGGGCCTGCAGGTAGTCATCCGTTAGCCCACTCAGAACTTCGTCTGGGAACTGCAAAAACGGTGGCGCCACGCCCAAGGTCGGAGGTATTAGGTCAATATTGACTTCTGTGGCTTCGCCTTCACTCACGCTGCCGTTGCTCAGGTGTACCTGGTAATGCAAACGATGCGTGCCGTGGTCCAGACGCAGCCCTTCCAGTGAAAACACTAGGTCGTCATCGCCGAACTCTGGCGGCATCTCCTGGTCAAGGACTATCGCCCCATCCCAATACAGCTCCACCCTGGGTCGGCCAAGCCCTCCACTCTCACCCCAGTTCGGCACCTGAACCCGTAGAGGCTGGCTCAATAGCGTTACGGGCAGCAAATTTACCGGCTCGCCCGCCAGGTCCGGCAACGCATCGAGTACGTTGGCCGGTGACAGGCTGAACTCATGTGACGCGGACGTACCCATGCGTAAACTCCCTAAAGTTTTACCAGTTGTAGCGAAGCCCCGCGTTGACGCCCCAAGGCTGCTCGAGTGCATCCCCGTGGGCGTAGTCAAACCCTACGTTGGCTTGCAAGCGGCTGCCGAAATTAACGGCCAGGCCCGTCCCCAGTTCTGCGCGAGAACCTGCCAGGTCGTTGTTGAAACGGTTGCCATTGACGGTCACGTTATTGCCCCTGGCGAACTCATGCACCATCGCCGCTCGCACATAAGGCTGAACACTGCGCCCTTCGCCCAACTCCAGCGTGCGGCCCACTGTGGCACCGGCTTTGCCCAGCAAGGAGTGCGCCCGCTCGCCGTCGGCATTTAAGCCGTTGTCCAGGCTGAAATCACGGCCCTGCACCACCAGTGAAGACAATTGCCCATAAGGCTCCACTAACCAGCCCTGGGGCAGGTTGATGTGGCGCCCGAACTCCACGGAAGCGCCTACGCCCAGGGTGTTGTAGTCGCCGTTGGTACGGCCACCATCACTGAGTGCAACGTCTGCCTTGTTACGGAACCGGTTGGCCTTGATCAGCGCGTCGACGTAATAGCCGCTGCGGCTGTCCAGCCAGGTGGCGTAGGCACCTGCGTAGTAACTGTTGACCTTGCCGTCCGTCCCGCGCTGCAGGTCCAGGTCCGACTGGCTGTAACCGGCCAGCACGCCAGCGATCCACTGCCCGTCACCCCAAGGCAATGGCGTATCTATCCCCAGTGATACGCCTTGCTGCTGCTGGCGATAACCCACGCCCGCGCTTGTGGCAACGTTGAATTTATTTCCGTAGCTACGCACCCAGGCGCCGGGGGCCGTCGAACGCCAGCGCAGTTCGCCCATGCGGCTGCGCAGGGTGGTAAGTTCGCCATACCAGACGGTGGGTGCCGTGTTGAACAGGGCCATGGCCGACGCAGCGCCAGGGCTGACGGTGCGCTCGCTGCCGTCCAGGTACCAGCTTTTGCCATCTTCGCTGGCCAACAGGTACGACCAGGTGCCCAGGTCGACCCGGCCGTTTAGCAACGAGAAATCCGCCCCGCCGTCGGCCGTGCGGGCCACGTCGATGTGAGTCTGGCTGGCATCGCTGCCGGTGCTCTGCACGTTGAGCACGTGGCTGCCACTGGAGGTACCTGTCACCTCCACGAAGTCGGTTTGCCCGGTGGCAAAGTCGGTGGTGAGGTTGAATTGCCCACCGCTTCCGTTCAGGTTGCCGACGCTCAGGGTACGAAATGCACTGCCGTCGCCCAGCGTCACTGCTCCCCCATCAAGGCGAAGGTTCTGTTGCGTGGTGTCTTCTACCAGCGACCACACCCCGCCGCTGGCGATGCTCATGTCTGCCACGTTTTCCAGGCGGCCGGTGAACCGTGCGCCATCTGCCAGAGCGACACTGGCCTCAGTATTGTCACCGGCCCGTACATTGCCCACCAGGCTAGCCCCTTGCCCCAGAGAAAGCGCCAATGCGGCATTGTCACCGGCCACCAGGTCACCCTCAAGGTTCGAGCCGGTCACGTTGACCGTTGCCCGGGAGCCGTCTGTCACGGCAACCAGTTCGCCGCTTCCGCTGCTGAGCGTGGTGCCGTTGCTTAACGTGATAACGGCTTGCCCCAAGTACCCCCCGGTGAAGGGAATGCCCACCTGGATGGCGGGCCCCGTACCCCCATCTACCTGGGTGCCATTCAGCTCAAGGGTGGCCACATCGCTGCCGGTCGTGTCTTCAATCACAATGCCAAACTCGCCACCGGTGATTGAGCTGCCGTTGGCCACTACCTTACCGCCGCCCATGTACAGGCCAGCCAGGTCTGTGCCTCGGACCTGGCTGCCATCGAGCACCATCTCGCTGCCGGTGGAAAGCGTGACGCCGATGTTTTGCCCGACCAGGCTGCTGCCGTTGATTTCAGCCTGGCTTTGCTTGAGCCACAATGCCCTATCGGCAGACTGCACCGTAACACCGGTTAACGTCATGCTGGAGTTGGTAAGGTCCAGGGCGAAGCCGGAGCTGTTCGAGCCTGATACCGTACTGTCGCTAAGTATCAAGGTGCTCTGATCAACCAAGGTTGCAGACCTGAAGGCCGTGTTAGAACCCGTCAAGGTCGCGCCCTCTTCCACCTCATAGGAGAGCGAGGGGTGACTGCCTTCCAGCTGGGTGTCACGATCAATGACAATTGCCTGCGCCCAACCGCCTGGCAGAGCAGCCCCTATACCCAGGGCTACGGCCAGCCGGAGGCAGCGGGCCGAATGGCCCGACCTTTCTACATGCTTACCCACAACAACACTCCTGCAATAAAAAGTTGCAAACATCGAAAGGGGCGCAAGCCTAGGTAGATGCTTCCTAGCCGTATGTAAGAAAAGTCCTAATTCCTAATCCAGGCGACAGGTTGCACCCCGCAATCCAAGATTGGCCGCACGGGCCGCTAGCGTCGTAGGAGGAGGTGATCAGGTTCAGCGTAGGGGGCGCACCGGCGGTTTTGCTATTGACCGTAATAATTTTTGAGCCGCGCGCCTATTGATACTCAGGCATCTGTACGGTATTGGATGGTGCAAGCTATGAAAGAAGTGCCAGCTGGCGGGTAGTTTCCATAGATATTGGTACAAATATAACTGCAAAAATGCCTATAAATAAAATAGTTATAGCAGCAGCCTGATTCGACATGAAGCGATATTTAATGGTACAAAGCCATTTTAGCCATGCATTGGAGAAATCTCTTTCGTATTCAGTTTGCTAATACTTCCAATAACAAAGTTGACGATCCGACCAAGACAATGGTGCTTACTATTACGCTTATATATGACCCAAGTCTTGCCGCACCATAGGCCAAAATTCGCTGCGCGCTAACTTCTATCTACTCGATTGGAACATCCAATGTCAAACAGTATTTTTCTAAATAGGCGTATCCGCTGAGTGTGAAAGCTCCAAGCATGCTAGCAATAAATAAAGCTACGTCAATGCGTATATATTATCGATAGCGACTGTAAAAATCTTTTTTATAGACTATATATTTCTACACTATTTTAGTTTAAGGGTTAACTTAAAATTGTATCCCATTTTCCACTTGGCTTGAAATTTTAATTTCTATTTTGCCGAACCTAAATAATTTCAGTGCTACGCACATAGTCGAAGTCATTGATAAGATATAAACTATCTACTGATAACTGGATAAAGTAAGAGGCAGCCATGGCTCAAATGAGTACTCCTGATGCACGCATCCAGCGCTGGAAGCGCTGGTGGGACATTGACGACCCGTATGTGCGTTGCACGCAGTGCGGTGCCCAGCAGTTGATCGAGGATGCAGGACAGCCTTTCAATCCGCTGCACTACATTGATTGTCCCCTGCGCAGCGACCTGCCCCAACACCCATGGCTTGCGCTCAGGGCACTTCTACAAGAATGGCAGCAAGAGATTCCAGACTAGGTCAGTCGCGGCTAGGCCGTAGCGAGCGAGCATGGGATCGAGGCACGTTGCGGGCTGCTAAGGTGCCGATAGAGCCAGATTGGGGCATGGGTCGGGAGTTCATGAGTCAGAGCCATACCACGCGCATTGGCCAGCTGTGGGCGGTAAGCGCGCACTGAAATGACTCTCCTACATAAGTGAAATGAGTGAAAGTCGTTTTCTAGAGTAGGTGCGTACCACGTGGGTCTCGACCGATAGCTAACGGCAGCTATATCGAGGGGGAGAGAAAAGCTCTTCGATCGACGCCCAGAATGCGTCTGCAATTTCGTAGCGTTTCGCCATTAGAGAAGCTCCCTTGAAGGACGTGAACGCTACTGATTGCGTGCGTAGCTGCTAGTTAAAGAGGTATCTATCAATTTCGTACAGAGCCTAGTCATCCAAATTAATGGAATTACCATTAATCCGGATATAATAATTATCGAATTCACTGCTTTCGACGAACACGAATCCATGACGAGTGTAAAAACGATTTGAAGCGCTTTCCTTGAGAGCACCAACCTTGATGGGACGCCCGATCTCATCAGCCTCTCTGAAAATCTGAGTAAGAACTTCAGAGCCGATTCCTGCTCCTTGAGCGCTGGGTACCACATACAAGTGGTCAAGCAGAAGCTCGCTCTGACGGTCTCTGACAACGACAAAACCGACCAGCTCACCTGATACTTCTATGCGGCGTGTGCTGTTAGCGTCGAACCCATCGAGAAATCGTTCGCGCGCACGATCTGGGTTAAAACGCCCAAGCCGTTCAAGGCTCTCGCGCATGGCCTCAATCCTGATGGCTACCAGATTTTCTAGGTCGTTATTGCAAGCTGCGCATAAAACGACAGCAGGGTTTTGATCAACGGAGGCTGGCATAACGAGCACCCTAAACATGGCCGACCAGTCATTATAGAGAACAGAATACGCATAACCACTATTGCCTCGATTCAATGGAGATGATGGCTCCATCTCAGCTTTAGGGGGTTGCGCGCGCCAGACACTTACGTTTAGCGTATCTGCGTCACGACGACGATCGCTTTGGGTGGCCATACTCGACAGATCGCCTCCCTGAGCTTATCGTCGCTTCTTGCTGCAGTTAGCTTTACCACAGTCAAAGGAACGACTTATGAGTACATTGCAGGCCATACGTGTAGGCCTGATCGGAGACCGCGACTTTAGCGTCGTTGCTCACCGCGCTATCGAACAAGCGCTGCCATTGACTGCTGCCGCAATGGGTATCATTGTCGAATTTGAATGGCTGACTACAGACTCGATTGACCCATCACACCTACCCGTTTTCGATGGCCTATGGTGCGTTCCTGCTAGTCCCTACCGTGACACCGATGCTGTGCTGGCCGCTATCAATTATGGGCGAAAGCAGGCCATTCCATTTCTAGGCACCTGTGGCGGCTTTCAACACGCCTTGCTGGAGTATGCCCGCAATGCCCTGGACTGGAAGGATGCCGAGCATGGCGAACTGCCTAGCGAAGGCGGCCGGGCGGTAATTGCCCCACTGACGTGTGGGCTGGTAGAGACTCAACAGTCCATTCGCCTGGCCGAAGGTTCACGTATCGCCCAGGCCTATGGCGCTTTGCGTATTCAGGAGGGTTATAGATGCCGGTATGGGCTGAATCCGCAGTTCGCGGCTGAGCTGCTGGATAGGGCTCTATGCGCGACAGGTTGGGATGAGGATGGTGAAGTGCGAGTGGTCGAACTGTCAGGTGCCGGGTTCTTCGTCGCTACTTTGTTCCAACCAGAGCGTCTCGCCCTGGAAGGGAAGACTCCCCCACTGGTGAAGAGCTGGTTACAAGCTTGCATCGACTGGAAATGACCATATCGGGTGATATGTTAAATCGTCCTATGTACTACCTATCTATTCTGTATCCCTCGGTGGCATAAATCCTCTTAGTAAGTAGTCTAACGCAATGATTAGGTTTTATTTATTTTGGCCTATAAGTTGCCAACAAAGGATAAAAAGCCTAAACCTCAATTATAAATTACTATCAAAAAACCTATAACCGATCAGTAATATGCATAGGCCGCAATAACGGATCCATTCAGCTAGTGGTCGTGATAATATGCCTTCCCTGATGCTGGATACCCTGATGCGGGGCATCAGTATTTTGTCTACCAAAAGCCAAGGAAATCTGGATGAAACTAGGAGTACTACACCTCAGCGATATTCATTTTCGACGCGAGAGTGATCCCGCTAGGAGCTATGCGGGCTGCATAGCAAAAGCGTGCTATGAAACTGCACGTCAATGTGATGAGTTCGTTATTATCGTAACAGGTGACTTAGCTTATGGTGGGCAAAAAGTAGAATATGGTTACTCCGAGGAGTTGCTTTTAACGCTGGCGGAAAAATTGCAGGGTGAGGTTGCCAGGGATATAAAAATATTTTTAGCCCCAGGAAATCATGATTGCTCACTATTTCCCATTGATGAAATACGGAACATAACAATAGAAAAAGTCATCGAAAGCCAAGGGAGAAATCTTAGCCAAGCATTGATAGAGAAATGCACTGAAGCGCAATCTGCTTATTTTGAGTTTGAAAAAAAAATCAGAACGCTTGAGCCGGTTTTTGAAGATAAATTGTGGAAAGAATTTGAGCTTCCCGTCGGTGGGGGCATTGTTCGAATTTCCTCAATTAATGCGGCTTGGATGTCAAAACTGCATGAAAATGCAGGGCAGTTGGTATTTCCAATAGAAAATTACTTAGACAATCTTGAAATTCCTTGCAATTTACGGCTAGCACTTATCCATCACCCACTTAATTGGTATTGTCAAAACACATATCATCCTATGCGTAGGGCATTAAAAACGCATTGTAACGTGATATTATCGGGTCATGAGCATTCGGTAGGATCTGAGGTGATATCTGATTTGAATGGTAGTACTCTCATGTTGGAAGCTCCGGCTTTGCAACCACATGAGGGAAACCTAGAGCCACAGTTTACTTGTCTACTGTTTGAGACAGCTAGCAAATCTGTTTTTGAGAAGAGATTCAAAGCAACTAGTTCGTTACCTGAATTGATCGAACCGGAAATCACACATAGTTTTGATACAAATTCTGGAAAATCTAAACTAAATAAGATTAACCCCGAATTCCTAAAAGTATTAATGGATCCGGGTGGGAATTTTACCCATCCCCTTCGAGGATCTTTGAGTTCAGAGGAAATTTTCGTCTATCCTCAACTTGAAGAAAACGATCCTGACGCAGCTAAGAAAAAGACTCTTTATGGAGACGAAATTTGTGCTGGTTGGCAGCTAGGAAAAAAAATCCTAATTCTTGCAGATGACGAAGGGGGGAAGACATTTCTTCTGCGGAAGTATTTTCTTGACGCTTATGAGCAAGATGGACTTCCATTATACTTAAAAGGCGAAGATGTAAAATCAGTTACTGAAAGAGATATTGATAAGCTAATTGAGCAGACAGCCGCACAGCAATATACAAATCCAGATGAATTTAGATATGCTGAGAAATCTAAAAAAATAGCCCTGGTTGATGACTTTGACCGTATAAAAGGCGATTTCAAAATACAGGAAAGATTGGTCAATATCCTACAAGAACGTTTTGTCGCTGTGGTATTGACTGGAAGCTCTAGGTATAAAATAGACGAGCTTGTCGGGGGTGAAGCATCAAACTTCATAATGGAGTATGCGACCTATAAGATTAGACCGTTCGGGCATTTACTCAGGAATGCACTTATAAAAAAGTGGTGCATGCTGGGGGAAGTGACTACACTTGTAGACTTTGATAGAAAGGTCTACGGTGCAGAAAAACTGGTAAATGGAATATTAGGGAAAAGCATAGTCCCTGCGAAGCCAGTTTACTTATTGATATTTCTGCAAAGTAACGAGCAAAATGAACAAAGGGAATTACAAAACAGTAGTTTCTCCTATTATTATCAGTACCTTATAACAAAAAGCTTGAAGGACGCAGGATATAGAACCGATCAGTTTGATGAAATGTTCTCATATCTTTCTCAAATGGCTTGGTATTTTAAAGAAAATAACCGTAAGGAATTGAGCACTGCTGAGCTAAGAGAATTCAATAAAAAGTTCTCGGATGAATTTACTTCGGTGGATTTTGAACAGCGTATTAGTCTGCTTTCAACTGCAAAAATAATTTCTAAATGCGGGGACTATTATAGATTTACTTATGCCTATATATATTATTTGCTTGTCGGTAAGTATTTAAGTGATAATTTGCATGAAGATGAAATAATGCAAAGCGTTGAAGAGTATTGTGAGGAATTATATCTCCGCGAAAACGCAAATATTATAATGTTCCTTACTCATTATTCAAGCGATCCAAGAGTTATAAACAAGATTTCGGCAACTTTAGATTCATGTTTTTCTGATAATGAACCTCTTCATCTGAATGGAGATCTGGCTGCAATAAATAATTTGGTCGAGTCAGCTACTCGATTAGTAATCAAAAATCCCGATGTTGATCAGAACCAAGAAAATAGCAGGAAAAATCAGGACAGGTTTGAATCTGCGCAAACAGAAGATGAAGACCATGATGCGCAAAATGAAAATACATATGATGAAAGTAAGAAAGCTCTTAGTATAGGCTCAAATGTTAACCTCACAACAAAAACTTCTGAAATTTTGGCTAACATAGTTAAAAACTATTACGGCTCAATTAAAAAGGCTAGAAAACAGCAATACATAACCAGTATATTTGACAGCTCGCTTAGGACATTGAGTGCCCTTTTCTCTGAAATAATAGAGCAGCCGGATAGATTCGTTGCCGAAATGGAGAGGGAGCTTGCTGAACGATTTCCGAAGATGCAGGCGGAAGAGCTAACTACTCAAGCTAAGAAATTTGCATTCCAGCTTGTAGGATTAATAACTACTTCTTTTATAGCTAGAACTGGAAACCTCGTCAGTTCAGAAAAAATCCGCGATGATATTGCGCGTTCCGTAGCTGAAAAAAATGAGAACTCGTATAGGCTGATAGAGGCTGCTTCCTGTCTAACGCAACCTGGTCATATTCCCTTTGATTACCTAGAATCCCTTTCTCGAGATTTAAAAAATAACAAGTTTGCCTTTACCATCCTGCAAAGCTTGATATATTATCATCTCCATATGTTTCATACCACCGACAAAGACAAGCAGCGGCTTTCTACAATTGCACATATAAGCATACAGCAGTCTAGAATTATTGATCACAAATCTAGAAAATCAAAGTCTGATTCTTTGTAGACAAGAATCTCCGTCCTAGGCTAATTTAGCTAGGACGGTAATCATAATTTAACCTCTTTTTCAGTATCTAACCTTATATGTTGGTGAATCCTCCGGCCGGTTCTGCCGCCGGTCATAGATCCTGGTCGTGCTGATGTTGGCATGGCCCAGCCAGGCCTGGACCTTGGCAATGTCCGCCTCATGCTCCAGGGCATTGGTAGCTGCCGTTGCCCGCAGGCCATGTACACCCAGACCGGCGACCTCAATGCCAGCCTTTTTGGCATAGGCTTCCACTACTTTATAAATGCCATCGGCAGTGATGCCACCTCGATCTATGGGGCCGCGTAGCGGCAGGAACAGCGGGCCTTTAGGCGTGACCAGGTGATGCCCCGAGCGCTCCAGGTAATCATGAATGCGGTCAGCGGCAACCGGGTGTAGAGGCAGATAACGCACCTTGCCGCCTTTGCCGTGAATCAATAAATGCTTGATACCACGCCGCTCCAGCATATCGCTGACGCCCAGCTGGGCCGCTTCTTCCCGTCTAAGGCCGTGGTAGAGCAGCACGGCCAGAATGGCCCGGTCCCGCAGCCCTTTTAGGGTAGCCACGTCCGGCGCGTCCAGCAGCGCCTTGGCATGGTGATCGCCCAGGGCCGGGGTCTTGCCTTCGTTGCTTTCGATCTTGGGCCGTTTGACCCCGTGCACCGGGTTGCCACCGGCGACCGCGTTGCACTCCAGCAGGTGGTCGAAAAGGCTGGCCAGCGCTGCCAGTTTGCGTCGGATGGTGGCCCCGGCCAGGCCTCGGTGTTCCAGCTGGGCACGCCAGGCCAAGACATGAGAACGCGTTACCACGCGAAACTCGTCTGCAGTGGCCAACCCTATAAAGGAACAGAAGTCTTCCAGGTCGTTTTGGTAAGCACGACGCGTGCGTGGGTTATCGATGTTGGCAAACCATTCGACGGCAGCCGGTACCGCGGCCAGGTGCTGAAACTCGGCAGCGGTCAATCGACGCTCGCCGTCCTTCTGATGCACCGTTAGTGTGCGCATGACCCCTCCTCCTCCCCAAAACGCTTTTTTGACGCGGCTGATTGAAAACTCTTGATAACCTGTATTTTGATTCCGTATTAGCAGTATAAATCATTAAGATAAATTAGTTATGTATTTTTGCAGATCGGAAGATTGAGGCTGAGCTAATATGTATAAAAGAGCAAAGACATAAGGCGCAGCCTGGTGCGTAAGGCTCTCTTGATTGCAGAACACGGGGCAGACGGATCTGCCACGGCATAGGCACCCAGTCTATTCGAAAGTCATCATTCTGAAGTTTCATATGGAACCCTTTAAAGCAGTTTACGGGGTCCGGGGAGCAATGGAACAGCGAAGTCACTTAAGCCCGAGTTAAAGTTCTGTTTACTCATTCGATGGTGTTGATTGACGTATTTTGATTTGTGAAACCAGTTTATCGAAAATTTTTCGGCTGGTTGTGGGCCGTTCTGAGCCGTTCGCCATGATCGCATAAATGGTTTTAGAAAACGGTGATTTTATCGAACTGGACCAGGCGCCACGCGGGTTTGCGGGCTGGCACTGAGCTTAAGTGACTTCCCTATCTCATTGCTCCCCGGACCCTTCACACGCACGGCCCTGCTCAGGCCATGAACCCCTGCGCCTTGCGTAAGGCGCGTGACAATATGATATTTGATGACCACTCTCGCTTACCTTCAAGCAATTGACTGAATATTAGTCAGCGCAGACTCTCTGAACGCCAGGGGAAATCGACTGAGCATATGGCAGCACTGGAGATTTAGGCAAGACAGTCAAGTCTGGCTACGGAAAAGTACTGTCTTTCGTCGAGTATTTAACTTTGTAGCTAGCCCGAATGGAACTGATTGGATTTTCATGCCACTCAGTTCTTTTTATGCATAAAATATACACTGAGGATATAATGATTCCGGTTAGAGGTAATAGTGACCACAGCGTTTATGCCAGTTCAGCACACTCTGCTGAAACCTCAAAAGCAATGGCGGAAGCACAACTGTCTAAGCAGCATAGCCGGTTGACACCGGCTGGGTTAAGCGATTACACAGCCTATGCTTTGAATGCAAAAGAAGCACAGGGTAATGATAATGAAAAGATGCTAGTTGGGCTTGCAAAAGATGCCATAAGCAGCCCTGATTTGGAGACTTTGCCAAGTCAGTCTAATAGCGGTATAAAACAATTTAAGAGGATGACTAACCAAGATATATTGTTAATTAATACTAAATTAAATGAACTTTCTAAAAGGCATGATATTATAAGTATTGAGTTTAAAGAATATTCTAAAGATCCTGTATCTATGAATTTTCCTGGCCCTTCAATGAATGAAGGGAGCAATATTAAATTTCGACCCAAGACAGCTAACGATATCTCTGGACTTTTTCCTGAACCATTTTCCAAAAAACTAAAAAACATAAAAATTCTGAAAAAAATGGAAAAATCAAAGGATGAAATGCTCTAGAGATTAGCCTCGCATGTTCAATACCTTGCTGATAATCCTGAAATGGGTTGGACTAGATCTTTTGAAGCAGCAACAAAAATTAGTATGAAGGCTTTGCAATGTTTAGATGAAGAATCACTTCATCAATCAAAGGATCCAGAGTACCAGGGCTACGTTGAGAGACCGTGTGATTTCAGACCATTTTACTATCGAGGCCAATCAGTTGGTTCATACGATCCTACCGATTACGAGCCTCTTGGAGGAAGTTTAAAAATTTCGAGTGAACATAACAAATTTTTACAGGATAGTCTTTTAGAAGCTCTTTCGATGCATTTTCCTAAAGAAATTAAAGAGCTAGCGCTTGAAAATGAACGCCTACAGAATGCTCTTGTAAATCCTAAAAACGCGCCAGCGGAATTCAGTGATGTAATAAAAAATCTATATGCTTCAGATTATCCTAACTGGATGGAAGATATAAAGGCTCGAGATGCTCTTGATGATATCGCGCATAAAGTTTTCTCGGAGGAAATAAGCCCGAAAATTCTTTTGTCCTTGCTAAATTTGGTAAGCAAATTGCCTGCTCACCTGATAGAAACACCAATACTTCCTGCCGACGAAGAAAGAATGGAGCGGTCCTTTAAATCCGAAGCATTAAGCCTTATCACAAAAGCAATTTCATTTGCTGAAGATGATTATACTGCTGTATTTGATAAAGTTATCTCACACACGAATGAATTGCCGAGTAATGAAGAGCAAGGATATATTAAAAAATCCTTGTGGGAAAAAAGCAACCAATATCTACACGCCTTTGAAAGAAGCTGGGTGGAGAATAAACCTGATAAGGCAACAATCAAAACAGTTTTTAATAACTTAATCAGTACTATTGAAAATTTAGATGGAGTTTTCGGAAAACTGCCAGCGGCTGTCGACTTCAACTCTGGCATAGCAGGTTATCCGCCGCCGCCTGGTATGGGAGGCTATCCACCGCCACCACCGCCACCACCGCCGCCACCTGGTATGGGAGGCTATCCACCGCCACCACCGCCGCCATCTGGTATGGCAGGTTATTTACCAATGATGCCATATGAACAACCGTATAACTCTGAAAGCGTGAGTGGCATGCTGAATTCACTTTCAAAACTTTCTGATAAATTAGCGGATTCCGATAAAAAGCCTTCGCTAAACAAAGTTGATCAGATAAGGAAGAAATTGTTCGAGACCCTGTGAGCCAGGGTTCTCAACTAAGTATCAAAACGCCATCCCTTGATGTGTGTGTATTCAAACATTCCTACACATCAAGGAAATTTCAGGCAAAAGCGTTAAGGCTGGATGTGCCTCTGAGCAGTCAGAGGACAGCAGCTAGCTCTATAAAGGAAGAGAAATCCGTCAGGTCATTTTGGTAGGCACGACGCGTGCGTGGGTTATCGATGTTGGCAAACCATTCGACGGCAGCCGGTACCGCGGCCAGGTGTTGAAACTCGGCCGCGGTCAATCGCCGCTCGCCGTCCTCCTGGTGCACCGTTAGCGTGCGCATGACCCCTCTCCTCCCCCAAAACGCTTTTTTGACGCTGCTGAGTAAAAACTCTTGATAACGTATTTTATGACCAGTACACATGGTTTTCGAAAGATGGAAAACCCGTTTCCCAAGGCAATACGAACCTGTCTGCTGCTGAACTCAATCGAACTCTAACTAAGATAACTAAGGGCTAAGAACGCCTAACGTTTAAGACTTCTGCCAATAGCCTCCTTGACCTTCGGGCACTAACCTCCCCACCCCGCCACAGCCCCGCTTTGGCGGGGTTTTTCGTTTTGCAGGCCAAGCGGCCTGTATTTATCGCTGAAAGGAGCTCACCCCATGAAACGCTACCTGCTTGCCCTGCCCTTGCTGGCGCTGGGCGCCCCGGCCATGGCCAACACCGGCATCATCAATTTCACCGGCAGCATCAAGGCCGGCACCTGCCCTATCGAAATTAGAGACCCGTCCGGCAGTACCGGCGGCGAGGTCAAGATGGGCGAAGCCCTGGCGGGCAACTTTAGCCAGGCTGGCATTGAGGCTAACCACCGTGCCTTCACCATTGAAGTGGCTGACGCCTCCCTATGCGCAGGCTGGGACGGCGCCGGTGGGGCCACGAATGTCGCCAAAGTACGCTTTATCGGCATGCAAGGCGGTGCCGATAGCGGCAAGTTGTTTGCACTCAAGGGCGGTACTGGCGCCGCCACAGGGCTGGCCCTAGGCCTGCGTGACAAGGACAAGAAACAAGTGGGCCACGGTGAGCTTTCTGGGGAGTACCCGCTTAACAGCGGTGGCCAGAGTGACCTGACCTTCGAGGCCTTCTACAAATCCACTGCGGCAGCCGTAACAGCCGGTGCCGCCGATGCCGACGTGCAGCTCGAACTAGTCATCAACTGACCTGGTTTCCCACCCCTGCCGTTTAAAAGGATGTTCCATGAAACACTACCTGCTGGCCTTCCCCCTGCTGGCCCTGAGCGCGTCGGCACTGGCCAACACGGCCGTCATCAGCTTTACCGGTAACGTGATCGCGGGCAGTTGCCCCATCACTATCAAGGACCCCGCCGGAGGGACCTCTGGCACCATCGGTATGGGCGAAGCCATGGCCGGCAACTTCGACCGGGTAGGCCTTGAGGTGAACCATCGCAACTTCGCTATCAAGGTGGACGACCCCGCTACATGCCCCGGCTGGAACAACTCAGGCAGCAACGTCGGTGCCGTTCGCTTCTTCGGCCTGGCAGGCGGTGCTGACAACGACCAACTGTTTGCCCTCAATGCCAGCGGTGCACCTGCAACCGGTGTGGCCTTAGGTATCAAGGACGACGCCGGCACGTTGGTAGGCCATGGGGGCACTTCCAAGAGTTACCCCCTTATCGGGGGCCAGGCCAACGAGCTGGGCTTCACGGCCTTCTATAAATCCACTGCCGCCACCGTGGAGGCCGGTGCCGCCGATGCTGACGTGTCAGTGGAATTGACCATCAATTGATTGCTTGCGGGCCGTGCAATGCGGCCCGCCTTTGAAGGTAGACCCATGGCTATTTGCATAATACCCGCGCTGCGCCGGACTGGTGTGGTGGCACTGGCGCTCGCCTGCCTGATACCCGCTGCCGCCCAGGCCGCGCTGACACTTAGCGCCACGCGGCTGGTAATAACCGATGATAAACGCAGCGCCTCGCTGGTGGTGAGAAACCCGAGCAAGGAGCCCTATGCCGCACAGGTGTGGGTGAATACGGAAACCGATGACACCACCACCGAGGTACCGCTGATTCCCGCACCTGCCTTGTTCAGGCTGGGCGTGGGTGAGGAACAGCTGGTGACGGTCAACCGCTTACCCAGCGATTTGCCTACCGATCGTGAGTCGTTGTTCTACTTCAACCTGCAGGAAATCCCCCAAAAGAGCGAAGGCGCCGCAAATATGCTGCGTATTGCCTTGCGCACGCGCATCAAGGTGTTTTATCGCCCCAGCCAGTTCAAAGAGGACCCGACCCTGCGCCTCAAAGAGCTGCACTGGTACCGCACACGGGAACAGGGCCAGGACTACCTGGTGGTCGATAACCCTACACCCTTTCATTTTTCCTTCGTCACGCTGCGCGCGCAGAGCGCCGGAAAATCTCACCCGTTGACCGTGGCGCCAATGCTTGCCCCACTCTCCCGCCAGCGCTACCCGGTGAACATTGCGCTGGGCAGCGACGCCCGCCTAAGCGTGGCCGCCATCAACGATTACGGCGGCTTTACCGACCCTCTGGACCTGCCCCTGCCTGTGATGCCCTGACTGCGGTCGACGTTGGAGTAACCCCCATGACCCCCTGCAACCCGCGCCCAGCCCATGCCGCCTTGCGTGCAGCCTGGCTGGTGCCTTTGAGTACGCTAGCTGGCGCTGTACAGGCCAGCGACTTCGACCCAGGTTTCTTGCGCAACACGGCCGCTGCCAGCGCGCTGGCCCACCTGGATGAACAGGCCAGCATAGCGCCAGGCGAGTACCGTTTCGACGTGTCTGTCAACGACCAGGCGCTGGGCCAGCACGCCCTGAACCTGGAACCGGCCCCGCAAGGCCGTTGGCGTGTGTGCCTACCGCTGGCACTGCTTGAGCGAGCAGGTGTAAACCTGGCCGCGCTGGCTGAGCCACCGCAGGCCGACGCACGCTGCATTGACCTGGAAAACGCCCTCCCCGACAGCCAGGTGAACGTAGATACCCGCCACTTCAAAGTCACAGTGCTGGTCCCGCAGGCGGCGATCCACCGCCGCCTGCATGGCACCACCCAGCCTGAGGAGTGGGACCGCGGCATCAACGCCGCTTATGTCAACTACCAGGCCTCAGCACGACAAGGCCGTGGCCGGCGCGGCGGTAGTGACGGCAGCCGCGACCTGTACCTGAACGCTGGCCTCAACCTGGGTGACTGGCGCCTGCGCACAACCCACGCCTTGACCGACAGTGACCGGCTGGGCCGGGAGTGGCAACACTCCAATACCTACGCCCAGCGTGACTTGGCCCACTGGCGCGCCAACCTGACCGTCGGTGAAGTGTTCACCCAGGGGGATGGCTTTCGTAGTGTGCCCTTGCTGGGCGCGCAGGTGGCCTCGGACATGGACATGCTGCCAGATGTACTGCAGGCCTATTCCCCGATCATCCGCGGCGTAGCCCAAAGCCGTGCCAAGGTCGAGGTGCGCCGCGACGGTTACTTGCTGTACACCACCTATGTGTCTCCAGGCAGCTTTGTGCTGGATGACCTGTCGGTTAGCGGCAGCGGCGAACTGGAAGTCTCTGTGATCGAGGACGATGGCCAGGTTACCCGGTTCACCCAACCCTACTCGACCCTGGGCAATTTGCTACGCGAGGGGGTATGGCGGTACAGCGTAGCGGCAGGCCGCTATAACCCGGCCTATGCAGGCGCCAACCGACCACTGCTGGCGCAAGCCAACGTTGCTCGGGGGCTTGCAGGCAACTGGACCCTATACGGCGGAGGGCTGGGTGCCAGCTTCTATCAGGCTGGGCAGCTGGGCCTTTCGCGGGACTTTGGCGCCTGGGGCGCGCTGTCCATGGACGCCACCGCTGCCACTACCGACAGTGAAGGGGGTACACACCGAGGCATGAGTTACGCCGCACGCTACGGCAAAGCCTTTGGCACCGGTACGCAATTGCGTTTCGCCGGTTACCGTTACTCCACTGAAGGCTATCGGGATTTCGACGAAGCCGTCAATGAACAGGAACACCGCTGGCTACGCCATGGCTCACGCCGTAGCCGGCTTGAAGGTGCGCTATACCAGACCCTCGGGCCGCGTACCAACCTGAGCCTGTCCATGTCCCAGGAAGACTACTGGGGCTCGACCTACCAGCGCCGCCAGGTACAGGCCAACCTCAGCACCCTGTGGCAGGGCATCGGCGCCAACCTGTACGCCAGCCAAGCCTTCGATGAGCGTAACCGCCAGTATCGCCAATGGGGCTTGAGCCTGAGTATCCCACTGGGTAGCACCCGCTCGAGCGCAACGTTCAATGTGCAGCGCAGCGGCGAGCGGTTGAGCCAGAACGCTTCGCTGGCCGGTTATCACCCAGGCTCGCAACTGGGCTATCGCGCCACGGTTTCCCAAGACAGCCAGCGAAACCGTACCGGAGCGTTTTCCGCCAGCTGGCAGGCACCTGCAGCTAGCCTGGGTGCCGCCATAAGCCGCAGCAGCGACAGAACTTCACTGTCTGTCAATGCCAGCGGCTCCCTGGTGCTGCACCCCGAAGGCCTTATTGCGTCGCCGCAAGTCAGCGATACCTTTGCCATCGTGCAGGTCCCGGGCATCGAGAACGTGGGGGTGCACAATGGCAGCGGCCGTACCAATGCCTCGGGCTACACCGTGGCCAATTCACTGCGCCCTTACCGCACCAACACCGTTAGCCTGGACACCAGTGACCTGGGCCCGGATGTGCTGATCGACAATGGCACGCAACAGGTGATCCCACGTCGAGGGGCTATCGTGAAAACGACCTTCAGTGGTCGCCTTGTTACTCGGCTGCTATTGACTGCGAGGTTGCCGTCTGGCGAAAAACTCGCGTTCGGCACTGAACTGCTGGACCGGGACGGCCAGTGGATAGCCACGGTCGGCCAGGGTGGGCAGGCACTGCTGGAAGGCCCAGACCAAGTGCACACCCTCATGGCACGCTGGGGGGAAAATGGCCAGTCGCGCTGCCTGATTAGCCTCGACCCTGCCCAGGCCACGCAGCGCGAGGGCTACCACCTCATCGACGCGGTCTGCACCCCCTGAACCTGGTTGCACCCCGCATGTTTTTCATTGCCCTACCCGCCGCTCTGAACAAGGCATTATTCATGAAGCACCGTTTAGCAACCCTAGGCCCCTTACTTGGGGCCCTTCTGGCATCACCCTATACCTGGGCCGCGCCCGGGGAAAATGGCTGCTACTGGGAGGATCCATGGATCGGCCCGGCCCAGGTGGTGTTCAATATCCCACCTACCCTGCATATTGCCCAAGACGCGCCAGTCGGCACCCTGATTGGTGGGGAAACCTTCCGCGACGAAGGCATACCCTCCTCCTACAGTATTTATATCTGCGACAACAAAAGTACAAATGGACCTATGGTGCGCATTACCTACAATGCCCATAACGTTGCGCCTTTGGCCACACTGGAGGGGGGGTTGCCGCGCATAGCACTGCCCTTCCCGGAGGAGACGATCATCCGTACGAGCATTCCGGGCGTAGGGGCCAGCATCAAGATGGAACGCTGGATAGGCACCGGCGCCAATGAGTACGAATTTCTGCTACAAGGGACGGAGGCTCGCGTCCCGTTTACCGCTACACGCCACCACTACAGCCTGGCACCTACGCGCGTCCCGTCGCACATTTATTACGTGTCCCTCGTGAAAACAGGAACGATAGCTGCGGGTATGCACAGCTTTGATCCCAGCTATGAAATCATTCGTGCCGACATCATGCAACCCTTGCCGGGCCTGGATACCGTATTGAACTTCAGGCTGTCGGGCGATCTGGTGTCTTCGGGGTGCGAGACCGCCACCGATCCGGTCACCCCAAACCCGGTGGACTTGGGCGAATTCGACGTCAAGGACTTTGAACAAGCCAACTCAGGCAGCACCCCAACACGCTTCGAACTGAACCTGGTGGACTGCCAGGCCCCCTCACAAAGTACGGTACCTCGTGTGCATGTCCAGATGGACCCTGACAACGGCTCAACGATCCTTGACGCTGCCAATGGGCTTTTCAGCACCGGCACTGGTAGCACCGGCAGCGGCGTGGCCTTTCAATTGCTGAAACAGGACGCCATTACTGCGATGCCGCTCAATGCCAAGGTGCCTATCATGGCCTTGCCCACCGGCAACCTGAAGGTGCCGTTCAACGTACGGATGGTCAAGCATACGGGTGCGGTGATTCCGGGGAAGCCCAAAGGTGCCTTGAGGTTTGTTGTGACGTACGAATAAGCGGATGAACGAAGGTCTGGCGGCTGCGCATGCGGCGGCCGGGCGTTTGTTCGAAGGCGTAGGAAGGGTGTAGCGCTCACGAAGGGGATGTACGGCGGGTAGGTAGGGTGGCAGCCCCACCAGCCACACCCCGGCACACGATGTTCCCGCCATGGCTGCTCCCTTCCGGGCCTGACCAGGTTAACGGGTAATCATTGCGAGGGGACCGATAGGGCCACCATAACGCACGCTCGGCCGGGTTGCCCGGTGAGCGGGGGCCATTGTACAGGCTTGGCAGCGGGATACAACTAATTGACGGAAAAAACTACTCAACTCAAGCGTTTAGCTGTGTTAGGGGTACAACCCATCATCGTTAGAGCCCGCACATTGTTGCGCTTGGCGAGCCATGCCACAGGTGCAGCAAAAAATAGGCCATTGTTTGCCGCGTTTTCCCTGACAAGGTTGCTAGGTATTCAGCGCCGTGTGCAGTTGATACCGTCCAGGCACTCGTTGACAGCTTGGAAGGAAGCCCTGATGAATATTCGACGCTTCACCTGTTTAACCGCAGCGGCTATCGCGCTGGCCTGTAATACCTATACGATGGCGGCACAGCAATCTAATACGCCTACGCCACGGGCCGAGCCCCTGTCAGGGAGTGTACGGATGCTGAACAGCGCAAACCGCAATTGTCAGTTGCCCGTAGAAGGCACCGGGCATTGGGCACTCAATCGTAGCTGCGATTATGGGGCTGACCAGGTTCTGGTAGAGGCAATGCCGTCACAAAGTACGCTGCTCATTAGCGGAGATGATTGCACTGAATCTGCTTTGATTTTCACTTCGCGATGGTGGGTGAAAATCCAGGCAACTAACCGATTAACGTCGAGTGCAAGCCTGCCTGTCTCAAACATCCTCAGCGAAGCCAGCAAGTGGATAGCCAATCCCTCCGATAACGTGTACATCGCGCCATACCTGAAAATCGTAGGCGCACAGATCAGGTCTCAATCATCCAGCACCATACAATGCGCTTTACTTCAGTTACCGGCCTTGCAGCGAGCAGACGTAATGAACCTGTCGCCTCGCCTTTGGGTAGAGTCCAAGAAAGATCAGAATGCCCAATGTGGGAATGGAATACTGATCGCTACCTACAACAAACGGGCAGGCGAATTTTCGTATCAATGCGCGGACCTACTGGACGACAGTGGAAAGATGTACACCTCATACGATGAATCCACTGTGTCAATGTCCCCGAATGACCCTCCTCGGTCGTGCCCTAATGGAAAGGTTGTAACAGGCCTTTACCTGAAAAACTCCTACAACGGGGAATTTTTCGAGGGCGCCACACTGACTTGCGCCTCTTTTCAAAACCCCTCAGGGACCGCTACGCTCGGCACCAGCGGCAGTGAGTCGTCTTCCCGCTGGATCCACTACAAAGAGCATTACAATACCTGCGAGCGTCCTGGCCACCCTGCTCCGGACTATCTATTAACGCCATCCAATGGCGTGATGACCGGGCTGGATGTGCAGTCTAAAGAAACCATGTGGTTTTGCGCGGAACTCACGCGCCGTTAGGTTTCATCGACTCAAGCGCTGCCAGGAGCTGTGCCTCATCCATCACCGCCACCCCCAGCTGCTGCGCCTTGGCCAGCTTCGACCCCGCCCCAGGCCCTGCCACCACGGTATGGGTCTTGGCGGACACGGAGCCGGACACCTTGGCACCCAAGGCTTCAAGCTTTTCCTTGGCGTCGTCCCGGCTCATGCTCTCTAGGGTGCCGGTGAGCACCCAGGTCTGCCCAGCCAGGGGCAAACCTTCCACGGTGCGTTTGGCGCTGCTCCAGTGCATGCCGAAGTCACGTAGTTGAGCCTCTACGGCTAAAGCCGCGTCACGCTGGGCAGGGTCGGCAAACCAGGTACGCAAGGCTTCAGCCGCGCGCTCGCTCACCGTCTGGCGCAGGTCCAACCAGTCGGCCTCGGCCAGGGCCTGGATGGAGCCGAAGCGTTCGGCCAGTTTTTGCGCAGCGCCGGGGCCTACATAAGGGATTTCCAGCCTGGCCACCAACCCGTCAAAGGTTGTGGCGGCAGCGTATTCGGCGTGCACTTCGCCTTGGTCCTGAGGCGCTACGCCCCGCTCCAGCAATTGCGCGATCACGGTGCGATTGTGGGCTTCCTCGAAGAAATGGCCAATCTCATAGGCCACTTCGTTGCCGATGTCCGGCAGGTAGGTAAGCACCAGCGGCAGCGCCTGGCCGATGCGTTCCAGGCTGCCTAAGGCGCGTGCCAGCACCTTGGCCGTCTCCTCCCCCACATCAGGAATACCCAAGGCGAAAATGAAGCGTGCCAGTGTAGGTTGGCGGCTGGCGTCGATGGCCGCGATCAGGTTACGGCTGGAGACTTCGGCAAAGCCTTCCAGCCCCAGCACGTGCTCCTGGGTGAGCTGGTAGAGGTCAGCCGGCGAATGCACCAGGCCAGCGTCCACCAGTTGCTCGACGATCTTGTCCCCCAGGCCGTCGATGTCCATGGCACGGCGGGAAACGAAGTGAATAATGGCCTGCTTGAGCTGCGCGGCACAGGCCAACCGGCCCACACACCGGTACACAGCGCCCTCGGTCACCGTCTGCTTGCCCCGGCTGCGCTTGATCAGCTGGGTACGTTCCACTTCGGAGCCACAGACCGGGCAGTGGGTAGGCACCTGCACGGGCACGGCGGTTTCAGGCCGGCGTTCCAACACCACCTGCATCACCTGAGGAATCACATCGCCGGCGCGGCGAATAATCACCGTATCGCCGATCATCACGCCCAGGCGTGCCACTTCGTCCATGTTGTGAAGGGTGGCATTGGCCACAGTGACGCCAGCCACTTTCACCGGCCTCAAGCGCGCTACCGGGGTTACCGCGCCCGTGCGCCCTACTTGGAATTCCACACCGAGCAATTCGGTAAGTTCTTCCATGGCTGGAAACTTGTGCGCGATTGCCCAGCGCGGTTCGCGGGAGCGGAACCCCAGCTCCCGCTGCGCGGCAATGTTATTGACCTTGAACACGACACCGTCGATTTCATAGGCCAGGCTGTTACGGCGCTCGCCAATGCTGTGGTAATACGCCAGGCATTCCTGGGGGCCGTGGGCCAGCTTCAGTTCACGGCTGATGGGCAAACCCCACTGCTGCAACTGCTGGAGGTTGCCGATATGGCTGTCGGCAATGTCATGGCTGGCCTGGCCGATGCCATAGCAGCAGAACTCCAGCGGGCGGCTGGCGGTGATGCGTGAATCCAATTGGCGAAGGCTGCCAGCTGCTGCGTTGCGGGGGTTGGCGAAGGTCTTGCCGCCCACCTCGGCCTGGGTCGCGTTCAAGCGCTCGAACCCGGCCTTGCTCATGAACACTTCGCCGCGTACTTCCAGCGTGGCTGGCCAACCAATGCCTTTGAGCTTGAGCGGAATGTTGCGTACCGTGCGCACGTTGGCGCTGATGTCTTCGCCCGTAGTGCCGTCGCCACGCGTGGCACCCCGCTGCAACTGGCCATCCACATACAGCAGGCTGACGGCCAAGCCATCGAGCTTGGGTTCGCAGCTGTACTCCACCGCCTTGCCTGGTGCAGCATCCAGCCCGTCGGTCACACGCCGGTCGAAATCCACCAGGTCGCCTTCGGCAAAGGCATTGCCCAGGCTGAGCATGGGGATTTCATGGCGTACCTGGCTAAAGGCTGTTTGCGCGCTGCCACCGACCCGCTGCGTGGGCGAGTCGACCGTAATAAGGGTAGGGTTATCCGCCTCCAATGCCTGGAGTTCCCGGAACAGCCTGTCATATTCCGCATCTGGCACACTGGGTTCGTCCAGCACGTAATAACGGTAGTTGTGCTCGTCGAGTTCGGCGCGCAGTTCAAGGATACGGGTATGGGCAGTGGTCATAAGCGTAGTCCGGCCTCGAACATCAGCGGTTCAAGGCGTTGTTGAATAGGGATTGAAACTAAAAAAGCCAGCCCGACTTCACGCCGGTACTGGCTTTTCAAACAGTGCAGCATTAACGCTTGTGGGTAAGCGCGCGGCGCTCGAACTCTGCGATACGCTGGCGGTAGTGCTCGATGGTCTGTGCCGTCAATACACTGCGCTGGTCATCTTTGAGTTCGCCATCCAGCTCTTGGGCAAGTTTGCGTGCAGCCGCCACCATAACCTCGAACGCAGGCTTGGGATGGCGCGGGCCAGGCATACCCAGGAAGAAGCTCACGGCGCGGGTGGTGAAGTGGTCGATGTCATCCAGGTCGAACACCCCTGGCTTGACCGCATTGGCCATGGAGAACAACACTTCCCCATTGCCTGCCATGCTTTCGTGGCGATGGAAGATGTCCATGTCACCGAAGCGCAAGCCGCTTTCCAGAATGTTCTGCAACAAGGCCGGGCCCCTGAAACCGTTGGGGTCGCGGGAAATCACGTTGATGACCAGCACTTCCTCTACCGGCGAAGCGTCTTCGACCAATGTATGCGCCTCTTCGGGGCCGAAATCCTCGCGGGCTGACAGGCGCGGCTCGTCCACCGCCAGTTCGGCAACGCGGGCGGTTTCCTGGCGCTTGCGACGGTTCGACGACCTGGCCGGTGCGGTCATGGACGGCAGGTCGGCCTCGTCCAGTTCGGGTTCCTGGTGGGTTTCCAGCACCCTGGGCGGGCCCAGTACTTCGGTTGGCCCCTCTTCATCCGGCAGGTTGGAAAAACTGCGGTCCAGCCTGAACTTGAGCTTGCCCTTGCCACCGCGCATGCGGCGCCAGCCATCGAAGAGAATGCCGGCAATCACGATGATGCCGATGACGATCAGCCACTCGCGCAAACCGATTTCCATGAAGTCCTGTGCCTCGAAAAAGATGTCAAAAATGAAATAGGGTGAAAAACCCTTTAAAACGTAGCCCCAAACCTATGTTCTGGTTGGCTTTTTGCCACGTACACAAAAATATGAACAATAAACTATCACGACCAAAGGCAACTTTACACCGTCCCGCGCATGTGTTTCACCGCAAGGGCGCAACACTTAGGCATCCACCATCGCCAACGCTTCTTCAACATCTACAGCCACCAGCCGGGAACAACCGGGTTCATGCATGGTAACCCCCATCAATTGATCGGCCATCTCCATGGCGATCTTGTTGTGGGTAATGTAGATAAATTGCACCGTGTGGGACATTTCCTTCACCAGCCGTGCGTAACGTCCTACGTTTGCGTCATCCAATGGTGCATCCACTTCGTCTAGCATGCAGAACGGTGCCGGGTTCAGCTGGAAAATCGAGAACACCAGCGCCAGGGCCGTCAATGCTTTTTCGCCGCCGGACAACAGGTGGATCGTGCTGTTTTTCTTGCCTGGTGGCCGGGCCATGATTGTGACCCCAGTATCGAGCAAATCTTCGCCGGTCAGTTCCAAATAAGCGCTGCCACCGCCGAACACTTTCGGGAACAGAGCCTGCAAGCCGCTGTTGATTTGGTCGAACGTGTCCTTGAAGCGGTTGCGGGTTTCCCGGTCGATCTTGCCGATCACGCTTTCCAACGTGGCCAGCGCTTCTTCCAGGTCTGCATTCTGGGCATCCAGGTAATGCTTGCGCTCGGACTGCTGGCGATACTCTTCGATGGCCGCCAGGTTGATGGCCCCCAGCCGGTTGATACGAGCGTCCAGCGCCTGCAACGATGCTTCGGCGCCTTGCTCACTGGCATCTGGCGCCAGGGTGAGCAGCACACCGTGCAGGTCATAACCATCCGCCGTCAGTTGCTCGTGCAACGCCTTGCGCCGAACGCTCAGGCCCTGCCACTCCAGCCGATGCTGCTCCATCTGCCCGCGCAGCAGTTGCGATTGCTGCTCAGCCTGGGTGCGGCGTTTTTCCGCTTCGCGCAGCTCACGGTCGGCGTCATCCAGAGCAGCGCGGGCCAGGCGCATGTCGTCGTCCACGGCCAGCCGTTGCTCCAGCAGCCCTTCGAGGGTGAGGCGAAAGTCCTCCAGCGGCGCCTCCCCCTCCTCCAGGTTCAGAAGCAGCTGCTCCTGACGCTCGGCCAGCCGTGCCGATTGCAGTTCCAGGCGTTCCAGGGCCTGGCGGGTGGACGTGTGCTGGGCACGCAATGACCCCAGGCGGAGCGCCAACTGATGGGCACTGTCCTTGTGCAGCCGTGCGGCCTGGCGCACGCGGTCCAGTTGTTCGCGCAAGGCGTCTCGCTGGGCGGCCAAGGTTTCACGCTGGCCGGTGTCCTCGGCCATGGCGTCCAGTGCCTCTTGCAGCAGCAGCCGGCACTCGCCAATGGCCTCGGTTTCCATGGCCCGCTGCTCGGCCAGCTCCAGGGTTTCTTCGTCCAACCGGCGCCGGCGCAGGGCCAACTGTTCGGCGCGGGCCTGGCTGGCCGAACGCTTGGCTTTCAATTCTCCCAGTTGCCGGGCTTCGTCCTGCAGCCGACGGCGTAACTGCTCCCGAGCCTGTTCACTGTGCTGCTGGCGCGCGCGCAGGTCCGCCAGTTGCTGCTCCACTTCAGCCTGGGTGGCTTCGGCGGCTTCCCGCGTGGCGTTGAGTGTGTCCAGTTCCTGCGCACGTGCCAGCACACCCCCTTGGGTGTCGCTGCCTCGGCTAACCCGGACAAAGTGCCGGCCCACCCAGTACCCGTCGCGGGTGGCCAGGCTTTCACCCGGTGCCAGCTGGCAACGTGCTGCCAAGGCCGCATCCAGAGTGTCCATGGGGCGTACCTGACCCAGCCAGGCAGAGAGGTCTACGGGCGTACTGACTTTATCCAGCAGGCTGCCTGCCAGTGCCGGGGCCTGTACCGGTTGCGCCAGGCGCAGGTCGCCACCGTCGAAGCGGCCCAGGTCGGCGGCCTTGAGGTCATCGAGCAGTACCGCATTCAGGTCCGCGCCCAGTACGGCCTCTACCGCCTGTTCCCAGCCGGGCGCCACACGAAGGCCTTCAGCCAGGCGCGGCCGTGCCTGCAAACCTTGCTCGCTCAGCCAGTCCGCCACGCCGCCCACCGGGTTGAGTGCTGCTTGCTGCAAAGCTTCCAGGGAGGCCAGCCGGCCACCCAGCCGTTGCAGCTCGCCCTGCCCGGCCTGCTGCTGCTGGCCCAAGGTGTGGAGGGTATCGCGCAGGGTGTCCAGCTGCTGGGTGTGCGACTGCTCTTCGCTGTGCAGGTCCTCGATCAGCAGCTCGGCCGAGGCCAGTTGTTCATTAAGCTCGACAATGGCCGCGTCTTCCGGGTCTGCAGCCAGGCTAGCCAGTTCTTCGGCCAAGCGGCGTTGGCGCTCGGCCAGCCGTTCCAGCAATTGCTCCAGCTGCTGCAAGCGGGCTTGCTGCACTTCGGCTTGCTGGCGGGGCTGGGCCGACCGCTGGTTGAACGCATCCCACTGTTCCTGCCACCCCTGCATGGCCGCTTCAGCGGCCTCCAGGGCAGCGGCGCTTTCTTCGGCCGCTGCCGCTGCTATGGCTTGCTCGGGCTCCAGCATGTCCAGCTCTTCGCCCAAGGTCGCCAGCAGGGTCTGATCATGGCCCAGGTGCGATTCGGTTTCCTGGCGGGCGCGCTCAGCCTCGCGTAGATCGTCCTGCAACTGACGCAAGCGCTGCTGGCCGTGCTGAATGCTCTGTTCGATACGCGCAATGTCACTGCCTACCGAATAGAACCGGGCCTGTACCTGGTTGAAGCGCTCAGACAGCTCATGGTGGCCATCGCGCAGGCGCTCGATGCTGGCATCGGCGTTGCGCTGGTCTGCCACCAGGGCTTCGAAACCGACTTCCTGCTCACCGATAATGCCTTCACGCTGTGCGACCTGTTCATCCAACGACCGCCAGCGAAGGGCCGACAGCTGCGCCTTGAGCTGGCGTTCCTCGGCCTTGTATTCCTGGTACTTCTCGGCGGCCTGGGCCTGGCGGTGCAGGCGTTCGAGCTGGCGCTCCAGCTCTTCTCGCAGGTCGGTCAGGCGTTCGAGGTTTTCCTGGGTACGGCGGATGCGCGTTTCGGTCTCCCGGCGGCGTTCCTTGTACTTGGAAATGCCGGCCGCTTCTTCGATGAAGTTGCGCAGCTCTTCGGGGCGCGCTTCGATCAGGCGGGAGATCATCCCCTGTTCGATGATGGAGTAGCTGCGCGCACCCAGGCCCGTGCCCAGGAAAATATCAGTGATGTCTCGACGGCGGCACTTGGTGCCATTGAGGTAATAGGTGTTCTGCCCGTCGCGGGTCACCTTGCGGCGGATGGAGATTTCGGCGTAGGCCGCGTACTCTCCGATCAGGGTGGTTTCGCTGTTGTCGAACACCAGTTCGATACTGGCCTGGCTTACCGGCTTGCGGCTGGTGGAGCCATTGAAAATCACGTCGGTCATGGACTCGCCGCGCAGGTTTTTCGCGGAGCTTTCGCCCATGACCCAGCGCACGGCATCGATGATATTGGACTTGCCACAGCCATTGGGCCCTACCACGGCTGCCATGTTGCTGGGGAAGTTGACCGTCGTGGGGTCTACGAAGGACTTAAAGCCCGCCAGGCGAATGCATTTAAGGCGCATGTCAGGGCTGACCCAGGGCGGCCAGCACCAGTTGGCAACTCAACTGGCCGTAGGCATCGAGTTGCTGCCGGATACCGGCGGTATCCCGTTGGCGAACCGCGGCCAGCAAGCCGTCGAACAACGCCAGGTAGTCAGCCATCACCGCCTTGCGCTGCTCCAGGGCCCGGTAGTAATTGCGGTTCATGGCCGGCTGCAGGTTTTCCACCGTTTCACGCAGGTAAGGGTTGTCGGCAAACCGGTAGGCTGCACGCATTACCGCAAAACTGTGGTCCACGAACGCCTGGATATCATCGGCCTGGGCGCTGCGTGCCAAGGCCTGGCGGAGCGCAGTGAACGGCGCCAGGTCTGCCTCGGTGCGCCAGCCCTGGGCAACGGCATTGCCCAGCAGGATGTACAGTTCAGCCATCAAGGTGCACAGGCTGCGCACGTGGTGGGCATCCAGGTCGCTGACGTGGGCACCCCGGCGCGGCAGAATCACCACCAGGTGGCGGCGCTCCAGGATCAACAATGCTTCACGAACCGAGCCACGGCTTACATCCAGCGCTTGAGTGACTTTCTGTTCCTGAATGCGTTCGCCCGGGCGAAGCTCGCCGCGGACAATGCGGTCGGCCAGGTGGCGGGCGATCTGCTCGGCGAGGCTGTCCGAGGCCTTGAACGTCATGATGGTCTCTAGGGGTCCGGTTGAGCGCAAGGGCGCGATTGTATAGCAAATGCACACGGGCCGGGCCTGCTACCCACAGGCAAAGGTGGCACGAAACCCGCTTGCGAAAGCCAACCGCTTTTAAAGCTGACTCATAGGTCAGAAAATATTTGACCTTTGGGCCTGCCCAACACACCCTTTGCCCATAACGGCAAAGGCCGGAACTGCCAGCGAGGCCGCCCTGTGATTCAGTTTCTGCTCAACCATACGCTGTGCACCGAACACCGCCTGGACCCTAACCTTACTGTGCTCGCCTACCTGCGCGAACACCGCAACATCCGTGGCACCAAGGAAGGCTGTGGCAGCGGCGACTGCGGCGCCTGTACCGTGGTGCTGGGCGAGCTGGCCCCTCACGCCGATGGCGCTCCCACCTTGCGCTACCGTAGTGTGAATGCCTGCCTTACCTTGGTGGCCAGCCTCCATGGCAAGCAGCTGATCACGGTGGAAGCCCTCAAGCAGCAAGGCCAACTCCACAGCGTTCAACAGGCTATGGTGGACTGCCATGGGTCCCAATGCGGGTTCTGCACGCCTGGCTTTGTGATGAGCCTGTTCGCGCTGCAAAAGAACCGCCCTGGGGCCGATACCCCCGCCATCCAGGAAGCCCTGGGCGGGAACCTGTGCCGATGTACCGGCTACCGCCCCATTGTGCAGGCCGGGCTCCAGGCCTGCGCCGAGCCCGTGGCGGACCGTTTCGATGCCCTTGAGGCCCAAACCCTTGCCCAACTGCAGGGCATTGCCCAGCAAGGCCTGGCGGAACTGGACAATGGCAGCGCCCATTGCCTGATCCCCACTACAGTCGACGAACTGGCCACCGCCTATGTTCAAGCCCCCGCAGCACGCCTGTTTGCCGGCAGCACCGACCTGGCCCTGGAAGTGACCCAGTTGCACAAGCCACTGGGCGCCATGATCTACCTGGGCCACGTGGCTGAATTGCGGGGTGTGACCGTCAACGAACAGGTGATCGACATCGGTGCGGCGACCCCACTGACCGATTGCTACACGGCCCTGGCCGAGGACTACCCGGACTTTGGCGCCTTGTTGCACCGTTTTGCATCACTGCAGGTACGCAATCAGGGCACGCTGGGCGGCAATATCGGCAATGCCTCCCCGATCGGCGACTGCCCGCCCCTGCTACTAGCACTAGGAGCTTCGCTGGTACTTCGCCAAGGCGCTGTGCAACGCACGCTTCCGTTGGAAGACTTCTATCTGGACTACCGCATCACCGCCCGCCAGCCCGGCGAGTTCATCGAGCGCGTGCATGTGCCCAGGCCGCTGCCGGGTGAACAGTTCAAGGCCTATAAAGTCGCCAAGCGGCTGGATGATGACATTTCTGCGGTGTGCGCGGCCTTCAGCCTTACCCTTGATCAAGGCCGCGTCGCCGGTATCCGAATCGCCTATGGCGGCATGGCGGCTGTTCCCAAACGGGCGCAGGCCTGCGAATCGGCCCTGCTGGGCAGGCCCTGGACCACGGCAACCGTAGAACACGCTTGCCAGGCCCTGGCCGACGACTTCACCCCGCTGAGCGACATGCGCGCCAGCCGGGCGTACCGCTTGCTGGTTGCACAGAACCTGTTACGCAAGTGCCTGCTGGAAACTCTTACACCAGAACTCAACCTCCGGGTGGCCGCTCATGTCTAGTTCCCATGCCCCGCACAGATCACCCGAGGCCCTGGCCGAAGCCTTTCGCCAAGGCATGACCACAGGTGTGGGCCGCAGCGTGCGCCATGAAAGTGCTGAAAAGCATGTGAGCGGCGAAGCCCAGTACATTGATGACCGGCTGGAATTCCCCAACCAGTTGCATGTGTATGCACGCTTGTCCGACCGCGCCCACGCCCGCTTGATCAGCGTAGATACCACACCCTGCCTGGCCGTGCCTGGCGTGCGCCTGGTGATCACGCATGAAGACCTCCCGGCTCTGAAAGACATCGGCCCCCTGGTGCCAGGCGACCCTCTGCTGGCCATCGACACGGTGGAATACGTGGGCCAGCCGATCCTGGCCGTGGCGGCGTGCGACCTGGAAACCGCACGGCGCGCGGCCCAGCTGGCCGTGATCGAATACGAAGAACTGGAACCGGTACTGGATGTAGTAGAAGCCCTGCGCAAACGCCATTTTGTGCTGGACAGTCACACTCACCAGCGGGGTGACAGCGCCACGGCATTGGCCAAAGCGCCGCACCGCCTGCAGGGCACGTTGCACATCGGCGGCCAGGAGCATTTCTACCTGGAAACCCAGGTGGCTTCGGTAATGCCCGGCGAAGACGGCAGCATGCTGGTGTATTCCTCCACCCAGAACCCCACGGAAGTGCAGAAGCTGGTGGCTGAAGTACTGGGCGTGGCCATGAACAAGGTGGTGGTGGACATGCGCCGCATGGGTGGCGGCTTTGGTGGCAAGGAGACACAAGCCGCTGGCCCGGCCTGCCTGTGCGCAATCATCGCGCGGCTGACCGGCCAGCCCACCAAGATGCGGCTGCTGCGGGGCGATGACATGGCCATGACCGGCAAGCGCCACCCGTTTTACGTGGAATACGACGTGGGCTTTGACGACCGTGGCCGTTTGCACGGCATCGCCCTGGACCTGGCCGGCAACTGCGGGTATTCACCCGACCTGTCTGCCTCCATCGTAGACCGCGCCATGTTCCATGCCGACAACGCCTATTACCTGGGCGACGCCACTATCAACGGCCACCGCTGCAAGACCAACACCGCGTCCAACACCGCCTACCGCGGCTTTGGCGGGCCCCAAGGTATGGTGGCCATTGAAGAGGTGATGGAGCGCATTGCCCGCCACCTTCACCTGGACCCATTGGCCGTGCGCAAGGCCAACTACTACGGCAAGACGGACCGCAACATCACCCATTACTACCAGACCGTAGAGCACAACCTGTTGGAGGAGATGACCGCCGAACTGGAGGCCAGCTGCGACTATGCCCAACGCCGCGAGGCCATCAAGGCGTTCAATGCCAGCAGCCCTGTGCTGAAAAAAGGGTTAGCGCTCACGCCGGTAAAATTTGGTATCTCGTTTACCGCCAGCTTTCTCAATCAGGCCGGTGCCCTGCTCCATATCTATACCGACGGCAGCCTGCAACTGAACCATGGCGGCACCGAAATGGGCCAGGGCTTGAACACCAAAGTGGCCCAGGTGGTGGCCGAAGTGTTCCAGGTGGACATCAGCCGTATCGAGATCACGGCCACCCACACCGGCAAGGTGCCCAACACCTCACCCACGGCTGCGTCCAGCGGGGCTGACCTCAACGGCAAGGCCGCCCAGAATGCCGCCCTCACCTTGCGCCAGCGCCTAGTGGCCTTCGCTGCCAGCCATTGGCGCGTGAGCGAGGAAGACGTGGTATTCAGCAACGGCCTGGTACAAGTCCGTGAGCAGATCATCACGTTCGAAGCGCTGATCCAGCTGGCGTATTTCAACCAGGTGTCACTCTCTAGCACCGGCTTTTACAAAACGCCGAAAATCTTCTATGACCGTTCTCAGGCCAAGGGCCGTCCCTTCTACTACTACGCCTTTGGGGCAGCCTGCAGCGAAGTGCTGGTGGACGTGCTGACGGGCGAATACCGCTTCACCCGAGTGGACATTCTTCATGACGTAGGCGCCTCGCTTAATCCCGCCATCGACATTGGCCAAGTGGAAGGCGGGTTTATCCAAGGCCTGGGCTGGCTCACCTGCGAAGAACTGGTGTGGAACGACAAGGGCCGCCTGCTCACCAACGGCCCGGCCACCTACAAGATCCCGACCGTGGCAGACACGCCCGAGGTGTTCAATGTGCGCCTGGTGGAGAACCGCAAGAACCCTGAAGACACGGTGTTTCACTCCAAGGCCGTGGGCGAGCCGCCGTTCATGCTGGGCATCAGCGCCTGGTGCGCCCTCAAGGATGCCGTGGCCAGCCTGGCCGACTACCGTGTACACCCGCTGCTGGACGCCCCTGCCACCCCTGAACGCGTGCTGATGGCCTGCCAGCAGGTACGTGAGGCCACGGCCACGGCAGTGCCCGTTCAACAGCCCGAGGAAGCGTGCCCATGAGCGACTGGATAGGCGCACTGGCCCAGCATCACGCGGCGGGCGAACCCTGCGTGCTGGTGACCCTGATCGAAGAGCGCGGCTCTACGCCGCGCAACGCCGGGGCGAAAATGGTGGTCACGCCTCAGGAAGCCTTTGACACCATTGGCGGCGGCAACCTGGAATTCAAGGCACTGGCCATCGCACGAGAACTGCTGGCCAGCGGCCAGCGCCAATCGCGCCTGGAGCGGTTCAGCCTGGGCGCCAGCCTGGGCCAGTGCTGCGGGGGCGCAGCTGTGGTGCTGTTCGAACCCTTGGGGCAGCCCCAGGCCCATATCACGGTATTCGGCGCAGGTCATGTGGGGCGCGCGCTGGTGCCGTTGCTGGCCAGCCTGCCCTGCCGCGTGCGCTGGGTGGATGCCAGGGCCCAGGAATTCCCCGTTGCGTTGCCCGCCGGTGTGGAGGCTATCGTCAACGATGACCCGGTCGAAGAAGTGGATCACCTGCGCCCCGGCAGCTACTGCCTGGTGATGACCCATGACCACCAACTGGACCTGGCCTTGAGCGAGGCCATCCTGCGCCGTGGCGATACCCAGTGGTTTGGCCTGATCGGCTCGAAAACCAAGCGCGCCCGCTTTGAACACCGCCTGCGCGACCGGGGCCTGGCCGCTGAAGCCTTGGCGCGTATGCGGTGCCCGGTGGGCCTGGACGCTGTGAAGGGTAAACTGCCCATGGAAATCGCCGTGTCCATCGCGGCCGAAATCATTTCTCTCTACAACGCACGCTTCGGCGAAGCCAGCCAGGGCGGGGAAACCTTCACTCGCCTGGTGTCGCCGTCCCGGCGTCATTCATCGCTATGACAGAGCCCTACATGAACACAACCCGAAAAGCCTACCGCGCCAGCCTGCTGCACAGCTTGGGCGACCCAGCAGACCTGGGTATCGATGCCTCTTACCAGTACATCAGCGACGGCGTGCTGGTGGTCGAAGATGGCCATATTGCCGCCATGGGCGAGGCGGCCGTGCTATTGCCTACCCTAGGCGCGGACACGCCGGTCGAGCATTTCAAGGACGCCCTGATCACGCCGGGCTTTGTGGATACCCACATCCACTTGCCGCAAACCGGCATGATCGGGGCTTACGGCGCACAGCTGCTGGATTGGCTCAATACCTACACCTTCCCGTGCGAACGTCAGTTTGCTGACAAGGCCCATGCCGATGACGTGGCGGCCCGCTTCGTGGCTGAATTGCTGCGCAACGGCACTACCACGGCGCTGGTGTTCGGCAGCGTTCACCCCGAATCCGTCGACGCCCTGTTCGAAGTGTGCGAACGCCACAACTTGCGCATGATCGCCGGCAAGGTGATGATGGACCGTAATGCGCCGGATTATCTTACCGACACCGTACAAACAGGCTATGAGCAGAGCAAGGCGTTGATCGAGCGCTGGCATGGCAAGGGCCGCTTGCAGTACGCCGTCACACCGCGCTTTGCCCCTACCAGCACCCCGGAGCAATTGACCGCGGCCGGGCGCCTGCTGGCTGAACACGAAGGCGTGTACCTGCACACGCACCTCAGCGAAAACCAACAGGAAATCGAGTGGGTCAAGGCACTGTTCCCTGAGCAGGAAGGCTACCTGGACGTGTATGACCACTATGGTTTGCTGGGGGAGCGGTCGGTCTTCGCCCATGGCGTGCACCTGTGCGAAGACGAATGCGCGCGGCTGGCACAGACCGGCTCGGCCATTGCGTTCTGCCCCACCTCCAACCTGTTTTTGGGCAGCGGTTTGTTCAACCTGCCCATGGCCGAACGGCATAACATCAAGGTGGGGTTGGGCACCGATGTAGGGGCCGGCACCAGCTTTTCGATCCTGCAGACCCTTAACGAGGCGTACAAGGTGATGCAGTTGCAGGGTGCCCGTCTGCACCCCTTCAAATCCTTGTATCTGGCCACCTTAGGCGGTGCGCGGGCATTGTCCCTCGGTGACCGGGTCGGACGCTTGGCCCCCGGCTATGAAGCAGATTTTCTGGTACTGGACCTCAAGGCGACGCCGCTGCTCAGCTACCGCCTGGCCCAATGCCGCGACATCGCAGAAACCCTGTTCGTGCTGATGACCCTGGGCGACGACCGCGTGGTGCAGCACACCTTCGCAGCGGGCCACCGGGTGCACAGCCGCTGAGCACAACATTGCGCCCCCACGGCGATTTGCGCATGCCGTGGGCAGGCGGATAATCCCCCCTTTTTCAAGCGACCTGCACCTTGCCCATGAACCTGGAAACCTGGCTTCTCTTCGCGACCGCTGCCTTTGTGGTGATTGTCATCCCTGGGCCCCTGTCGCTGCTGATGGTGAGCAACAGCCTCACCTTGGGCATCCGGCGCGCGTGGCCGGCTTTCATCGGTGGCGTAAGCGCGTCATTGTGCCTGCTGTGTGCATCGGCGCTGGGGCTGGGCGCACTGTTGGCTGCGTCCGCTACTTGGTTTGGGTTACTGAAACTGGGAGGTGCGCTGTATCTGTTTTACCTGGCCTGGATGAGCTGGGGTCAGGCACGACGGCCTGCGGTGGTGGCCACTGTGCCTGTGGCACTGCACGGGGGGAACGCAGCCCTGTTTGGCCGTGCGTTTGCCTTGGGCGCGAGCAACCCAAAGGACATCCTGTTTTTCGCAGCCTTTTTGCCGCAGTTCATCACTAGCACCGAACCGCTGTTGCCGCAGCTGTCGGTCATGGCGCTGACCTGGGCGGTACTGGACCTGTGCTGCAAGCTGGGCTATGGCCTGTTGGCGCGCAGCGCAGGCACCTACCTGCGCAGTGGTCGTGGCCAGCAATGGTTCAACCGCGCCAGCGCTGCATTGTTTGCCAGCGCTGGCACGGCCGCCTTGCTCGGGCAGCGTTAAGCGCCCTTGTTTCTAGCTTAGAAATCGGCCAAACGTTGCAAGGCTACCTGCCCGTGCATTGTGCTCCCGTCCAGGCGCAACGTCGCCACCAGCCTTATCAACCTGCCTTCAGCCATCGCTAGCTCCAATGCCGTGGCCTGGGGCTCACTGATGTGTTGACGCCAGTACGTGGTCCAGCCATTGGACAGCACCTGATGCCCTCCTTCGGACGCGATCTCTATGACCTGCGACTCGCTGACCTGCAAGGCGACCAGGTACACCTGGTTGGTAGAGGGCTGGCGATATTGAGCGAAATGACCGGCACGGTGATCGAGTATGAGCCCGTAACGGGTCAGCATATCGTCAATCACGTTCGCGGCGTGGTGACGCATGCGCACGCTGCCAACGGCCGCGACCAACCCTTGGGTGTACTGTTCCACGGGCCGCAGGTAAAGCACCGTCGGCGCTGACGCGGGCGCATCGGCGACCAGCGGCAACCGCCATCCCCCAGGGCTTGTCGTTAGGGTTGGACGCTGCGCAGTCAACAACGTCAAAGGGTCGGCGAGCCTGCCCAGTGTGTGGCTCTCGCGCATCCAGCTCGACAGGGTGTGTTCAAAGTGTAGCAACCGGGCGGCATCGCTACCCTCGGCAGCCAAGAAGGTAGCGTGAGCGACGTTCAAAGCGCTTTGCCGGGTAAGCCCTGGCCTGGCGCGGCTTACCTGACGGTCCAAAGGGGCTATGAACAATTGTCGGCGCACGGTCCACCGATTGCTTTCACGTGCGATCAGCCAGGGCTGTTCGCCAAATCGCTCGCGAACACAGCGCTCCAAGGCCTCGAATGTTAGCGGCGATGGCAAGTGATTTGGCCTGGACAGCAGCAGCAATGCATCCTCGCTTGCAGGGTAAACCGGTAACAAACGGCCGTTGACCTGGACACCCTCAACCGCAGCCTGACCTTGTGTGCGGTACAGCCTGGACCCCTGCACGGTTTCGATGTCCTGCACGCCGAGCGGTCGTGTCGCATGGCGCCAGTTACGCCCCCGCACCGGCTGTGCCGGTGTACCTGATCCTAGAATCACGCGCTCCCAGATCAATGCGGCCGGGCGTGTAGCCTGGGTTTGTATGCCACCGAGCAAGGTATCGAAATGCCCCTGGTACCTGGCCCGACGCAAGGTAGCGGCCATCTGGGGATCCGGCAGCCTGGCGATAATCATGTCCATCCAGGCGTCGCTAAGCAGATTGACGTCATTCATCCCCTGAATGGACACCACACCCTGGGTGTCCACCTGCAGTAGCACATGGATGCGGGCATGGCCGTCGCGGCGGAAAATGCACACGTGGCGCCCTGGGAGCGAGCGGCTGAACAACACCTGGTAGCCCCGATGGGTAATGATGTCCGCCAACGCAGCCTGCAACTGCGACCCGTCTCCTGACAATTGTGCGTTGCGCAATGCCGTATGTTCTGCCGCGTCCAACTGCCAGCGCAATTGAGAAAACTGCTCCGATCCAGCACGAACTGTCAACGAGTGCTGGACCGTATTGAGACGTTGCACGGTCAGGAAACGCAGCGGGTCGGCGTGCGGGTCGGCTACAAAGCGCTCAAGGGCCTGTAGGCGAGCATGGGTCAGGCCGTCCGTTGTCGTGTCGGCGCTGCGATATACCGCTTCACCCAGCGCCTGGCGGCTGTCTGCGGCAAGGCCGGGAAAACGTTCGGCCAGCCGCTGCTGAAAGGTTTGGGTATAGCCACCCAGCACCTCAGGCGGGTCGATGGCGGAGTCGCCCAGGCGTACACGAATCGGCCCTTCACCCCGGCTGATCAAGTCGTCAAGGTCCCGCAGGCTGCGGGGCGGCGCACCCACCGGGGTGATAAAACGCTCCTGTCTACGCATGGCACCTTCTATGACAGGGTAGTACTGGCCCTGTATACGTACCGCAGGCCGCCTCTGGGTGCTGCCCTGGAACATGACAGTAACGCCCCCCCCTTCTACGCCTGGGATAACGTGATCGCTCCGGGTAAGGTTCCAACGCACACGTTCCCAGCCCTGGGCAGGCGGCACCGCAGTGGGAGCAGCGCCTGGGCCGCGGCGAAATTCCAATGCCCAGGCTGGCGGTGTGCCATCAATGAGGTAAGCGTGGGCGAACTCGCTGGCGCGCGTTTCACTGAAGAAATTGTAATCTGCCAGCACGCTGCGGCCTCGTCGTAGCGCAGCCGCGCGGCTCGTGCCTGCGAAGGGGGCATGTCGGCTACGCGGTCCCCAGGATGCGAACACCTCTTCAGCCTCGGTCAATTTACCGCCACCGCCACGCAATCCAGTATCGGCATGGATCACCCAACGTTCACCTTCACGGCGTACGGGTGCCTGATAACGCCGGGTAACCGTTGCCTTCAGGCGTAGGGTTTCTTCTTCCGCTCGGCGGTATACGGCATAGGCTCGGCCGTCCTGCCAGATGTATTGTTCACCGTTGAGCAACCAGGTCCCGGTGTCTCGCCCTTCCAGGGCGACAGCGCCGCGCAACCGCAGCGGTGCCTGGTAACCTGCGAAGGCCTCCCGGCCTGCCTCCAACCCGGAGCGGAGTTTGACGTGTGCGCGGACCGCATGGCGCAACCTTGCCAAGCCGCCGGCAACCGGCAACGCGCCTAGCAGTACGTCCACGATGCCACCGGCAACACCCAACAAGGCCCAACTAAAGGCTTCAGGGTCTTGCTGACGCCAGCCTGCGGCTACGGCGTGAGCGCTTTCATAAATGTTTTGAAGGCCGATCAGCGTGCCCACACCTGGCAAAATCGCCAACGCTGCACGCAGGTACCCCAGGTATTGATGATGCCCGGCCAAATTGCGCGCTTTTAGAATATCCAGCTGGCTACGCCCCTCCTCGCTGGCGCGTGCCAGCAACCAGGCGCGTCGGTCGTGCAATTGCACAGCCACCAAGGTTTGAGCCAGGCTGGCGGGCGCGCTCAGATACCCGCCGTAACCATGCTGTGCGGCCTGACGGAACCACGACAGCCGCTGCGCCGGGTCGCCGCCCAAGCGTTTGGCCACGTAAGTGGCCATGTCGTCACGTGTGCGAATAGCATCGCGCAGGGTGTCCAGAGCATCGGCCAGCGTGTCACGCTCCAGCAGCGAGAACCCGCCAGGCGCCCCAGGCATACACAGCAGGGTGCGACCGCCCTCGCCCGCGACCAAGGCACAACAGCCTTCGATATTGCGGCCGATCGGCTCACCTGGTTGCACCACCAGCCAATGCACCCTCACCCCCAAGGCGGCCAGCCGCCCGGGATCGTGTTCGGCCGCCGCGCTGTGGAGCAGTTTCAGCCCCCCCTCACTCAAACGCCCCTGCCAATGGGCGGTGAGGCCCTGCAAGCGTAATTCGAGTTCGTAAGGGCGCCTTAAACGCTCCGGCGCGTCGCTCAGCGCAGGGTCCAGCAGGCGTTGCAACAGTGTTTTGTACTGCTTGAGGGGGTCCAGTGCAGGCAACGTACGGACTAGGTAGCTGGCGGAGAGCCCCGGCACCCGCCACTGCGCCTGCTTCAGCCGTTCGGTTTCCGCTTCGTCGCGGGCATCCAGGTTTTCCGTGGCCAGTTGTTCAAGGCTGGCCTGTTCCCACGCCTGGCTGGGTACCCACTGCATCCCGGTAGGGACGTCATGGGGCTCGACAGCGGCGCCCCACGTGCCTTCGGGCGAGGGTTCAAGAATGCTACCCGGGCCGAACCAGTGGTAAGTGACACTCACCGGGCGCTCCAGCACCGGCTCGCGTGGGTCCAGCGTCAGCCCCAGGTCTTGTTGAATTCGCTCAGCCAGCAAGCGGCCCGCAAAGTTCGGGAACGGCGGGATGTTTTCGCTCAGCCAGTGTTCAAGGCGCGACGCAGCCTCATGGTAGGCCTGAAGCTCTGCGGCAAAGCGCTGCCGGTCAGTGCTGTCCCGTGCCAACAGCCAAGTGGGCAAATGCTCCACCAAGGCATCGGCTTGCCATTGTCGCTCTACCGTGGCCAATGCCTGATTACGGGTAGTGTCCAAAGGCACCGCCAAACCGGCTCGGGCTTCATCTGTCACGCGCTCCAGCGCTTGCGCGGCAGTCAGCTCAGGCCAGGGCGTTTGCCCGGATTCGACAGCACGAAGCCGCTCTACCCAATGGTCGACCATAGCGTGAACGACAGCGCTCAAGCCGCCCGCCATAGGCACAAGCTTCAAGCCGCTGTCATCACCCACCACGTCTGGCATGCGCTCTGACCATACGGAAAGCACCGGCGCTTCAAGCGTGAATGCCAAGCGGCTGCACAGCGTAGCTGCGTCTTCAAAATGGGCCAGGCCACCCCCTTCGCCCTGTACCCAGAGCCACAGCGGCAGGGTGCGAAGGTTGCCAGCCCAGGCATGTTCATCGGTCAACACCCAGGCGCCGGGCAGGCGTGCGCCGTTCCACTCGATCGCCAGGTACTGCAGCGTGCCTGCCGCAAGCCCGGCGGTGAGGCTTTGCAGCGCCGTCTCGGGTAGCTGCCGTTCTTCGGCCTGCAGGGCCGCTTCAGCCATCAAGGCGTCCTGGATCAACTTTTGCACAGTCAGCAGCTGGTCTTCCAGGTAGGCCGAACTCAGTTCCCCAGCCAGCAGGCCATGGAGTTGCTGCCACGCCAGCTGACGCTGCTGTCGAATCGCTTGGTAAGGCGCGAGCACATCAGACGCTGGCGCTTCATCCCCAAAGCGGGCGAGCAAGCGCTCGCAATGGCGCGCATGCTGGGTTTCCAACCATTGCTTGGGGTAGCCCTGAGGCAGGTTCCCCAGCGCGATCAGCGCCTCATAAGCCCGCCCCTGGAAGTGCAACGCCTCTGTCAGCGCGGCCTGCCAGGCTTCTGGCTCAGCCTCTATGCGGTCACGCTGAGCTGACAGCTCGGGGGGCAGGGTCAGGTACCAGTCGTCTTGGCCCTGAGCGTGGCCCTTCAGGGCATCGGCAACCTTATTGAGCCATGTAACGGGCCAGTGCGAAGCTGCCTCACCGGCCGCCAGGCACGCCTGGGCGTCTTGCTGTGCCAGCGGCGGCGCGCCGTCGTCGTAAGGGGTAACGGGGCTTTCAAGTAGATCATCCAAAGCATGCATGCTTGCGGCTCCTTCCAGTGGGAAGCCGCAGTGTGCTTACCGCGAAAAAGCACGCGTGGTAGATATCTACCTTCAGCTCCCGCGGTAGGTGGAATAACTGTAGGGGGACAGCAACAGGGGCACATGGTAATGCGCCTGGGTAGCGTCTATACCAAACCGCAGCACCACTTCGTCCAGAAACGCCGGTGTTGTCAGCGCTACGCCTTGCGCGCGGTAATAGGCACCGGCCTGGAAGTGCAGCTGATAGATACCGCTGGTGTAAGTCGCGCCGTCCAGCAGAGGCTGGTCGCAGCGCCCGTCCGCATTGGTGGTGGCGCTGGCCAGCCAGGTTAACTGGCCCTCATCCACGCGGTAGAGCGTAATGTCGATGCCGCTGCCAGGGCAGCCTCTGCTAGCGTCCAATACATGTGTGGTCAAACGCCCCATGAAAGGCTCCTGTATCAACCAAATGCACCACGCGGGTGCGGTTTAGGCAATTGCCATTTCAGTGGCACACCTGTTGCGCGGAAACGAGAAAATCTGACCACGCAGGCAAGTTTCTTGCAACGCTTTTATGGCCGAGGCAGGATACAAAACACCGGCCTGCCCGTGCTGATAAAGGCCCCCTTTTTCAAACGCTCGCCAGAAGGAGCTTTGCCGTGAGCGCCAGCTACCCCCGCAACCTCGTCGGCTATGGCGAGCACCCGCCTCACCCCCAGTGGCCTGGCCAGGCGCGCATTGCCTTGTCATTCGTGCTCAACTACGAAGAAGGTGGCGAACGCAACGTGCTCCATGGAGACAAGGAAAGCGAAGCCTTCCTCTCTGAAATGGTGGCGGCGCAGCCTTTGCAAGGCGTACGCAACCTGAGCATGGAGTCCTTGTATGAATACGGCAGCCGTGCCGGTGTGTGGCGCATTCTTCGGCTGTTCCGGCAACAAGGCATTCCCTTGACCGTGTTCGCCGTGGCCATGGCCGCCCAGCGGCACCCGGAGGTGATCCGCGCCATGGTGGCCGCCGGTCACGAGATCTGCAGCCATGGCTACCGCTGGGTCGACTACCAATACATGGACGAAGCCCAGGAGCGTGAGCACCTGCACAAGGCCATCGAGGTGCTGACCCAACTGACCGGAGAGCGCCCGCTGGGCTGGTACACCGGCCGTACCGGGCCCAACACCCGCCGCCTGGTGATGGAGGAAGGGGGGTTTCTGTATGACTCGGACACCTACGACGACGACCTGCCCTATTGGGAACCTGTCACACCTACAGGCAAGCCGCACCTGGTGATTCCCTATACGCTGGACACTAACGACATGCGGTTTACTCAGGTACAAGGCTTCAATAACGGCGACCAGTTCTATCACTACCTGAAGGACGCCTTCGACGTGCTATACGAAGAAGGTGCCGAGGCCCCAAAAATGCTATCGATAGGGCTGCACTGCCGACTGATTGGCCGCCCTGCCCGCCTGGCTGCACTGCGGCGTTTCATTGAGTATGCCAAAGGCCATGACCGGGTGTGGTTCGCACGCCGCGTCGACATCGCCCGCCACTGGCATGCCACCTACCCTTTCCAGCCTCAGGCCACCCCATGATCGATATTGCCGCCCTTGACCGCGAACAGTTCATTGCGACGTTTGCCGACCTGTATGAGCACTCGCCCTGGGTCGCCATCGACACCTGGGACCGGCTGGGCGGGCAGCACTTGGATAGCCTGGACGCGTTGCACACCGCCCTGAGCGAAACCTTGCTGGCCGCCGAGCGCGACCGCCAACTGGCGTTGATCAACGCACACCCGGACCTTGCCGGGAAAGCCGCCGTCGCTGGTGAGTTGACCGCGGCGAGCACGGCCGAACAGGCGGGCGCTGGCATACATCTGTGTACGCCCGAGGAGTTCGCCCGCTTCACCGAACTCAACAGCGCCTACAAGGCACGCTTCGGCTTCCCGTTTATCATGGCGGTGAAGGGCAGTGACCGGCACCAGATCCTGGCCGCGTTCGAAACCCGGATTCACCACACCCCAGCGCAGGAGTTCAACTGCGCACTGGGCGAAATCAACAAGATTGCCCGCTTCCGCCTTCACGCCCTTTAACCGCTCAAGGCCCTACTGATGATTGCCTACGCCGCACCCTTCGAGAAGTACCTGAACCTGGCTGACGCCCGCCTGGGCACCCGCGCCCTGTCGGTGAGCGACGACTGGTTCGCTGACGTGAACCGCTTGTTCCAGCCTCACCCTGCTGTGTGGAAAGAAGGCGTATTTGACGACAATGGCAAGTGGATGGACGGCTGGGAGTCCCGGCGCAAGCGCTTTGAAGGCTACGACCACACCGTAATTCGCCTAGGCGTGCCGGGCACATTGAAAGGCGTAGACATTGACACCTCGTGGTTCACCGGCAACTTCCCCCCCTCAGCATCCTTGGAAGCCTGTTACCTGGCCGAGGGCGACCCTACCGACACTACCCCCTGGGTCGAGGTGCTGGCTGCCGTGGAACTGCAAGGCAACAGCCACCACTACCACGCCATCGCTTATGACCAGCCGGTGAGCCACCTGCGGTTCAACATCTACCCCGACGGCGGTGTGGCGCGTTTGCGTGTGCATGGCATTCCTACCGTGGACTGGTCGTGCGCCGGGGACGCGCCTATGGACCTGGCCGCCGCACTGAACGGGGGCCGTGCGCTGGCCTGCTCCGACCAGCACTACGGCCACATGAGCAACCTGCTCAACCCTGGCCGTGGTGTGAACATGGGCGATGGCTGGGAAACCGCACGGCGGCGTACCCCGGGCAACGATTGGGTGATTGTCGCTTTGGGGCACCCAGGCACCGTGGAGCAGGTGGTGGTAGACACCTTGCATTTCAAAGGTAATTATCCCGACAGCTGTTCCATCCAGGCGGCCTTCGTAAAGGGCGGTACAGACAGCCAGATCGAAACACAAAGCCTGTTCTGGCGCGAGTTGCTGCCCAGCCAGAAACTTCAGATGCACCAAGAGCACCACTTTGCCGAGCAACTGCGCGACCTTGGCCCCATCACTCATCTGCGCCTGAATGTATTCCCGGACGGCGGTGTCAGCCGGTTGCGCATCATCGGCCGCCCCGCGCGCTGACCTTCCCAAGGATTTGCCATGCGTGAACTGCTGATCCAGCCATTGACCCCACATGCCTTTGCGCCTTTCGGTGAGGTGATCGAAACCCAAGGGCGCGATCACTTCCTGATCAACAACGGCTCCACCGAACGCTATCACCGGCTGGCCGACGTGCAACTGGGCCTGCCAGGGGATACGGCCATCCTCAGTATCTTCCGGGCACAGGCCCTGGAGATGCCCCGGCCCATCACCATGCTGGAGCGGCACCCCTATGGCAGCCAGGCGTTCATGCCACTGCTGGGGCATCCGTTTCTGGTGGTAGTGGCGCCGCCAGCCGACCAACCGGACCCAGCCGCTATTTGCGCGTTCTATAGCGACGGCCGCCAAGGCGTGAACTACCACCGTGGCGTATGGCACCACCCGGTGCTGGCCTTGCACCCGCAGGACGACTTCTTGGTGGTAGACCGCAGTGGGCCAGGCAACAACTGCGACGAGCATTTCTTCCCGGTGGAGCAGCAGTGGATGCTTGCCCCCATGGCCAGGCTGGAGGCTACCGCTGATAGCTGACTGCACCCTGTTCCCTGGCCTTGCCCACCCCTGCAGCGGTTGTTCCTGACACACAACGCCCCATCCCGGGGCGATTGCCTTTCACAATGCCCCTCATTATGCTGCGCGCCCTTTTGCCGATAGCGCTGCCCTGCCCGGCTGCCTGCCGTTGAAGAGTGTGGCCTGGCCTGTTGGCGCGGTTTCCTGACCCGTTCGACAACTCTTTTCAATTGGCCCGTAAGCACTGGCGCAGCAATTGCTAAAGGGTTCTGGCCGTCAGCGAACCTGACCAACCAGACAGCACGTTTACTCAGGTGGCGCCCATGTAGCGCCGTCGTTATCACCAGGGAGCTTATGAATGAACCGTGTCCTTTCCAGCCTTGCGATCACCGGCCTTGCGCTGGCCGCAAACACTGCTCACGCGGCAGGCGAGTGGTTGCAATGGCAAAGCAACAGCCTGACTTACCTTAACGGGCGGGACTTTACGGTAGACCCACAGAACCAGCAGACCTTTACCTACGAACATGCTGATTCCTGGAAGTATGGGGACAACTTCCTGTTCGTGGACAAGATCTTCTTCAACGGCAAGGCGTCTTCCAGCTCGGGCAACAGTACCTTGTATGGCGAATTCAGCCCGCGCATCTCTGCTGCCAAGATTCTGGACCGCCCTATCAAGCTGGGCCCTGTAAAAGACGTGCTGCTGGCGCTGACCTATGAGTTCGGCGAAGGGGACAACGAATCCTACCTGTTCGGCCCCGGCTTCGACCTGGACGTACCCGGTTTCGATTACTTCCAGCTCAACTTCTACAAACGCGTGACCGATGGGCCGCGTGCCGGCGACAACGTATGGCAGATCACCCCTGTATGGTCCTACACCCTTCCTGTGGGCAAGTCCGATGTACTGATCGATGGCTTCATGGACTGGGTAGTGGGCAATGACAGCAACAACCGTGGCGACTACCACGCCAACCTGCACTTCAACCCACAGATCAAGTATGACCTGGGCAAGGCCTTGAACATGCAGGATCGCCAACTGTATGTGGGTATCGAATACGACTACTGGAAAGACAAGTACGGCATCAAGGACACCCCTTACTTCGACACCGACCAGAACACGGCCAGCCTGCTGGTGAAAGTGTTCTTCTGACCGCCGAACGCCAAAGGTGGGCAACATCGGTGGCAAACGGCAGAATAGCGCCATGAATGCTTATCCTGCCTGTTGCACCGCCTTTGAACACCACTGCCCCCTGCCCTTGCCAGTAGTAGGCAGTGGGTTCGCCAGTTGCACCTTTGACCCCGCCTTGCTCGCCGCAGACGACTTTAGCCGCAGCGGTATTGCCAAGCCGGCTACCATCGAACGGTCCGTGGCCAAGCGCCAGGCTGAATTTCTGGCGGGCCGGTTGTGCGCACGGCAGGCCCTGGCACAGCTGGGGGTTACCGACCGCGGCATCCCTATTGGCGAGGACCGGGCACCGGTATGGCCGGCAGGTATCAGCGGCGCCATTACCCATGGCCAAGGCTGGGCAGCGGCTATCGTGGCGCCCTTGCAGGCCTATCGGGGGCTGGGGCTGGACGTTGAAACCGTACTCGCACCTGAGCGCGCTCAGCGATTGGCCGGAGAAATCCTTACACCGGCGGAATTGGAACGGCTTCCCTCACACGCCGAGCGCTCAGCACTGGCCGTGACCCTTACCTTTTCCCTGAAAGAAAGCCTGTTCAAGGCCCTCTACCCCTTGGTACGGCGCCGGTTCTACTTCGAGGCAGCCGAGCTGCTGGCGTGGTCTGACGACGGCCAGGCGCGCCTGCGCCTGCTGGAGGACCTGAGCGAAGAATGGACGCGTGGCAGTGAACTGCACGGGCAATTCCAGGTCACCGACGACCGTTTGCTGAGCCTGGTTTCCATCGCTGGGCGACGGGACGAACGGTAGCTTTCCTACAATACGTGTCGAATCTGGCTGAAACCCTTGAAGCACGCGGCTCGCAGGTTTTGCCCCACATTTTGCCCACACGTTATCCACATTTCCTGATGTTGCAATGGTCGGTAGACCGCATTATCTTGTATCTGCCTCGCGCAGAAACACTACATGTTGGGTTTTGGTGTTTTCTTGTGAACACAAATCAGCTGAATATTTCAAGCCTTTTTTGAAGCGGGTTCGTGGCAGGCAATACGTTGTTCTTGTGCTGTTTATGCGCGCTAGCGCTGCCAGGGAGGCGTCTGTTCAGCCCCCCAATTTTTTTCTGAAGTGCTGTATTCCGGCCCAGGCGGTCGGGGCCTTCCATCGGCCCCAGGTTGCCTTCGCCGGCTGTCGTGCTTCGTATGGAACGGTGGTTTTTCCGCCGCGCCTGACTATTTCTAGAAACCGTGGAGAACTCAATGCACACCGACACCACTCGCGAGAACCCGCAAGGCCAGGCGCCTCAGGGCGTCGGCTCCCACCAGGAGCTGAACGCCACGGCCCCCGGCCAATTGCGTGTGATAAAGCGTAACGGTACGGTCGTCCCCTACACCGACGACAAGATCACCGTGGCCATCACCAAAGCGTTCCTCGCAGTGGAAGGCGGCACCGCTGCCGCGTCGTCGCGCATCCATGACACCGTTGCCCGCCTTACCGAACAGGTGAGCGCCACCTTCAAGCGACGCATGCCCTCCGGCGGCACCATTCATATCGAAGAGATCCAGGACCAGGTTGAACTGGCCCTGATGCGCGCTGGCGAGCAGAAAGTAGCCCGCGACTACGTGATCTACCGCGAGCAGCGCACCCGCGAGCGTGCCAGCCGTGGCAACGCCGGCCAGCCTGCCCAGCCCCACCCCAGCATCCGCATCACCCGCGCTGATGGTGCCCTGGAGCCGCTGGACATGGGCCGCCTGAACACCATCATCACTGAAGCTTGCGAAGGCTTGCTGGAAGTGGACGGCGAGCTGATTCAGCGTGAAACCCTGAAGAACCTGTACGACGGCGTAGCCCTGAAGGACGTGAACACCGCACTGGTGATGACGTCCCGTACGCTGGTGGAGCGCGAGCCGAACTACTCGTTCGTAACCGCACGCCTGCTGATGGACACCTTGCGTGCCGAAGGCCTGAGCTTCCTGGAAGTGGCCGAGAGCGCTACCCACCACGAAATGGCTGAACTGTACGCCAAGGCGCTGCCGGCCTACGTAGCTGCCGGTGTGAAATTCGAGCTGCTGAACCCGGAGCTGGCCAAGTTCGACCTGGCCAAGCTGGGCGCTGCCATCGATCACGAGCGTGACCAGCAGTTCACCTACCTGGGCCTGCAAACCCTGTACGACCGCTACTTCATCCACAAGGATGGCGTGCGCTTCGAACTGCCGCAGATCTTCTTCATGCGCGTGGCCATGGGCCTGGCCATCGAAGAGAAAAACCGCGACGACCGCGCCATCGAGTTCTATCGCCTGCTGTCGTCGTTCGACTACATGGCCTCCACGCCCACCCTGTTCAACGCTGGCACCCTGCGCCCGCAGTTGTCCTCGTGCTACCTCACCACCGTGCCAGACGACCTGTCCGGCATCTACGGCGCCATCCACGACAACGCCATGCTGTCCAAATTCGCGGGCGGCCTGGGCAATGACTGGACGCCTGTGCGGGCACTGGGTTCATGGATCAAGGGCACCAATGGCAAGTCCCAGGGCGTCGTGCCCTTCCTGAAAGTGGTGAACGACACGGCCGTAGCGGTCAACCAGGGCGGCAAGCGCAAAGGCGCTGTGTGCGCGTACCTGGAAACCTGGCACCTGGACATCGAGGAGTTCCTCGAACTGCGCAAGAACACCGGTGACGACCGTCGCCGTACCCATGACATGAACACGGCCAACTGGATTCCTGACCTGTTCATGAAGCGCGTGTTCGAAGACGGCAAGTGGACCCTCTTCTCCCCGTCCGAAACCCCGGACCTGCACGACCTCACCGGCAAGGCCTTCGAGGAGCGCTACGAGTACTACGAAGCCCTGATCGAGTACGGCAAGATCAAGGTGTACAAAACCCTGCAAGCCAAGGACCTGTGGCGCAAGATGCTCTCGATGCTGTTCGAGACCGGCCACCCATGGTTGACCTTCAAGGACCCGTGCAACCTGCGCAGCCCGCAGCAGCACGTGGGCGTGGTGCACAGCTCCAACCTGTGCACCGAGATCACCTTGAACACCAACAAGGACGAGATTGCGGTCTGCAACCTGGGCTCGATCAACCTGCCAAACCACATCGTGGACGGCAAGCTGGACACCGCCAAGCTGGCACGCACCGTTAAAACGGCCGTGCGGATGCTCGATAACGTGATCGACATCAACTACTACTCGGTACCCCAGGCACGCAACTCCAACCTCAAGCACCGCCCGGTCGGCCTGGGCATCATGGGCTTCCAGGACGCGCTGTACCTGCAGCACATCGCCTATGGTTCCGAAGCGGCTATCCAGTTCGCCGACCATTCCATGGAAGCGGTGAGCTACTACGCTATCCAGGCGTCTTGTGACCTGGCCGACGAGCGCGGCGCCTACGAGACGTTCCAGGGTTCGCTGTGGTCCAAAGGCGTATTGCCGCTGGACTCGCTGGACACCTTGATCGAGCAGCGTGGCGCCAAGTACATCGAAGTGGACCGCACCGAAACCCTGGACTGGGCACCGGTACGGGCACGGGTTCAGAAAGGTATTCGCAACTCGAACATCATGGCCATCGCGCCGACCGCGACCATCGCCAACATCACGGGCGTGTCACAGTCCATCGAGCCGACCTACCAGAACCTGTACGTGAAATCGAACCTGTCGGGCGAGTTCACCGTGATCAACCCTTACCTGGTACGCGACCTCAAGGCCCGCGGCCTGTGGGACTCGGTCATGATCAACGACCTGAAGTACTACGATGGGTCGGTGCAGCAGATCGAGCGCATTCCGCAGGAAATCAAGGACCTCTATGCCACCGCGTTCGAAGTCGATACCAAGTGGATTGTGGAAGCAGCCAGCCGCCGCCAGAAGTGGATCGACCAGGCTCAGTCACTGAACCTGTACATCGCCGGTGCCTCGGGCAAGAAGCTGGACGTGACCTACCGCATGGCGTGGTTCCGTGGCCTGAAAACCACTTACTACCTCCGTGCCCTGGCCGCTACCAGCACTGAGAAATCCACCGTCAACACGGGCAAGCTGAACGCCGTTTCAAACGGTGGCGACTCCGCCCTGCATGCCGCCCCGGAAACCGCCGCCCCTGCCGGCCCTGCTCCGGTGCCAAAGGCCTGTGCCATTGACGAGCCGGATTGCGAAGCCTGCCAGTAACCCTGGCGGAGTGACCCAACAAGGCGCCTTCGGGCGCCTTGTCTCGTTTGGGCAAGCCCTTGGTGAAGGCGCCTTTGCGGCCTATAATTGCCGACTACGTTTGGAGATATGCTTATGCCCGCTTCGCTCGATGAAAAACGTGCCTATTACGCTCGCATCCGCCAAGCTAATTACCTGGCAAGCCTCAGGCTGGAAGGTTTTGACGTGCCAGAAGGCAGCTGCACCAAACCGCTTCCTACCCGTGAAGAACTACTGAAGCGGTACAGCGCCAGCACTCGTACGGAGTAATGGATAAATACGGCGTAGGCCAGGACACCTATTGCTACCCACAGTCCAGGGTGCTTCGCAACCGCTTGGGTATCACGGATTCAACAAGGTTGAGCGAGGCTGAACGAGACCTCTCTACCCTTGCTGCCAATGAAATCGATTTTCAGCCTCCTCCATACGACATAGCGTATTGGCAAACCGTGCACCATCACCTGTTCAAGGACCTATACGATTGGGCTGGCCAGCTACGAACGGTCGATATTGCCAAGGGTTCCACCCGATTCTGTACAACATCCCGAATTGAGGCCGAAGCAGAGAAGCTTTTCGCACAGGCTGCTCATCAAAACTGGTTCACACACCTGCCCAGGTTCGCCTTCATCGAGGCCATTGCCGAACTATTTGGTGAGCTCAATATGATCCACCCGTTTCGCGAGGGTAACGGAAGAGCACAGCGCATTCTGTTCGACCACGTGGTTGTGAACGCCGGTTATACGGTGGAGTGGAGCACGGTCCTTCCTGACGAATGGAAAGCGGCCAACATCAGTGCCGTTCACTGCGATTACGCCCCTCTTGGCGTCATCTTCGCGCGATGTCTCACGGGCCGCATTTCGCCCGACTGACGGCTGTACGCACCGTCGCACAAACCACACTATCCTGTGTCCTACATCAACACGCACCCCTATATATAGGTGCGACGCTGTACAAAAGCGCCGGCTACCTCATGGAATTTTGTGGTTTCTGCCCGAGCATTTTGCCGCGATTTTCTTTATACTGCGCCACCTGCAAAAGGACCTGACCATGCACTTGGAAACAGCGGTTATTCATACCGACTGGCGGCTTTTCTCGTCCCCGAAGAAGGGGTTGGCAGTACCCCGCACCCCCTTTGGCCTTATACACGGCTAAGCGGCAAACCCTATTTTTTGCATCGCGCCAATAGGCGCGGCGCAGCAGCTTTTCCCCCATCAACCTGGCCGCCAGCGTGCGGCTTCAAGCAGGAGCGACTCCCCTATGCTGAGCTGGGACGAATTCGAGAAAGACGACGATACCGCTGTACAGGCCGATGGCAACCCAGCAGCCGTTGCCATGGACAAACTCGACAGCGCCGGTGATGCCGCCGCCCACGAGGCCCGCGAAGTGAGCGCCAATGACAGCGCGGCGGTGGCCCGTGCCAAGGCAGCACTCAACAGCCTGGACATCGCCGAAGGCCTGGCCGAGCTGGAAGGCTCCGCTGCCCGTGTGAAGGTCGATGAAAAACGCATGATTAACTGCCGCGCCGACCTCAACCAGCTGGTGCCCTTCAAGTACGATTGGGCCTGGCAGAAATACCTGGACGGCTGCGCCAACCACTGGATGCCCCAGGAGGTCAACATGACCGCCGACATCGCCCTGTGGAAAAACGCCGAAGGCCTGACCGACGACGAGCGCCGCATCGTGATGCGCAACCTGGGCTTCTTCTCCACCGCCGACTCCCTGGTTGCGAACAACCTGGCCCTGGCCGTATACCGCCTGATCACCAACCCCGAGTGCCGCCAGTACATCCTGCGCCAAGCCTTCGAAGAGGCGATCCACACTCACGCCTACCAGTACTGCATCGAATCGCTGGGCATGGATGAAGGCGAGATCTTCAACATGTACCACGAGATCCCATCGGTCGCCAAAAAGGCAGCCTGGGGCCTGAAATACACCCGCGCCATTTCCGACCCCAAGTTCGACACCGGCACCCCGGAAACGGACAAGGAACTGCTGCGTAACCTGATCGCCTACTACTGCGTACTCGAAGGCATCTTCTTCTACTGCGGCTTCACCCAGATCCTCTCGATGGGCCGTCGCAACAAGATGACCGGCGTAGCCGAGCAGTTCCAGTACATCCTGCGCGATGAGTCCATGCACCTGAACTTCGGCATTGATGTGATCAACCAGATCAAGATCGAAAACCCGCACCTGTGGGATGCCGAGCTCAAGGAAGAAGCCACCCAGATGATTCTCCAGGGCACCCAACTGGAAATCGAATACGCGCGCGACACCATGCCACGCGGCGTGCTGGGCATGAACGCGGCCATGATGGAGGACTACCTCAAGTTCATCGCCAACCGTCGCCTGTCGCAGATCGGCCTGAAGGAAGAATACCCAGGCACCACCAACCCGTTCCCCTGGATGAGCGAGATCATGGACTTGAAGAAAGAGAAAAACTTCTTCGAAACCCGTGTGATCGAGTACCAGACCGGCGGGGCGCTGAGCTGGGATTGATCGGTTAAACCAGGCGCCTGCTATTGCATGCCAGGTGCCTGCCTGACAAAAGCGGCTGGGGAGCTCTAACTAGCAACCCAGCGCTTGAGCCGCCTCAATCAAAGAATCGGCCACCACATCCCACGTTTCTTCTGCATGAATGTCTTTCATTTGGCCAGGGCCGTGCTCGCAAGGCCTGCGAATAAAGACGGTACGCATGCCAACAGCACGTGCAGCTCTCAAATCCTCATTGTGTGCAGCGACCAGTGCCGTACGTTCCGGGGGCAGGCCTGCGGCCGCAATGGTTCTGAGGTAAGTTTGTGCCTGGGGCTTGTAGGTCTGGCTAAGCTCCGCCCCACCGATCATGTCCCATGGCAAGCCTGCGTGACGAGCCAGGTTCATCATTCCAGCGATATGGCCATTGGACAACGAGCCAATCGCGAACCGACGTTTGAGCCTGGCTAGCCCTTCGACGGCATCAGGCCAAGGGCTCAGTTGTTCCCACGCCCTGTTCAGTTCATCGCGCTGCTTTGCCGGGATACGGCTGATATCGGCGTGCAGTTCACTCAGAACAGTGTCTAGGCTTTCACGGTTCAACACGTCCAGGGTGACGAAAGGCCGGCGCCCGGCCCGTATAGGCTCCATGGAGGGCTGGTACAGCGACCGCCAACGATCGGCGAACGCCAGAGGATCGATCTCCAGGCCATGGCGTTTCAGGAATGGTTCCGCCACCCGAGCGACACTTGTGCGCCAGTCCACCACCGTGCCGAACACGTCAAAGCCCAGGAAGCCAACAGCCTCGAAATTCGATGTCATCCTGCATACCTCATTGTGAACGGAAGGTGCCTGGCGATCCTACTTAATGCGGACACAGCGCCAGGCATACCGTTCAGGTCAAGTAACTGAACAACGCCGCCACCTCCCCTCGCAACCAACGGTTGCCAGCGTCCTGGTGGTAACGGGCATGCCAGTGCTGCTTCACCGTAAACCCCTCTACAGGCACTGGGCAGTCATACACCTGCAAGCCATAAGTGCTCGCCAGGGTATCCCCGATATGGCGCGGCAGGGTTGCTACAAGGTCCGACGTTTGAATCACTGCACCTAACCCGAGAAAGCCGGGCAGTTCCAGCACGATCCGCCGGTTTACCCCCGCCTGTGCCAGCCCGGCTTCCAGCAACCGCTGGCCCGTACCGGCACTGACCAGCACGTGGCCCTCGGCTTCGTACAAGGCCTTGGACAGTGTATGTGTCACACGCGGGTGCTGCGCGCTGACCAGGCATACCCAGCGCTGCGGGAACAGCACTTGCTGATAGATGCCACCCCCCAGCCAAGGTACGAACCCTATAGCCAGGTCTGCCTCGCCGCCTTCCAAGGCGCGCTCGGTATTGCCATCAATGCGCGAGATGTCCAGCCGAATACCTGGCGCTACGGTGCGAAGGTGAGCAAGCAGGCGCGGCAGCAACGTGATGTGGCTGGCATCGGTGATGCACAGGTTGAAGCGCCTTTGCGCCGTAGCCGGGTCAAAAGCCACCTCCCAAGCCACCAGCCGGCGCAGGGATTCGAGCACCTCGCGGCAAGGGGTGATAAGTGCATCTGCCTGGGGTGTAGGGGCCATTCCCGTAGGCGTGCGAACGAACAGCGGGTCGCGCAGTTGCTTGCGCAATTTGCCTAGCCAGAGGCTGATAGTGGGTTGGCTTTGCCCCAAGTGCTCGGCAGCGCGGGTGACACTGCCTGTGCTGTACAGCACATCGAAGAGTATCAGCAGTTTGGGGTCTGGCAACCCATCAACGCTGCGCATTATTGCGTTTCCCAATAGGCCTATTGGTTTCATTGTATAGCTCAAAGAACGCCCGGTGCCTAAGGTAGCCCAAAAACGGGAGCCGCCTCTATTGTGAATATTTGCATTCTTGGTGCTGGGGCGTTGGGTAGTACGTTCGGTGCCTGGCTGAGCGAAGCCGGGCATACCACATGGCTATTAAACCGGCCCAGCCGCCACCTTGAGGCCATAGGCCGCCACGGCCTGACCGTCGAAGAAGATACCCACCGGCGTACTGTGAATGTGCGCGTCAGCACCGATGCCAAGGACATCGGCCCCGTGGACCTGGTGGTAGTACTGGTCAAGTCCTTTGCCACCCAGGTCGCCATAGAAGGTGCCCTCCCCCTTGTCGGCCCGCACACTGTAGTGATGTCGCTCCAGAACGGCCTGGGCCAGGAAGACGTGTTGGCCAGCGTGGTCGGCCGCGACAAGGTGATTGCGGGCAAAACCTATGTAGGGGGGGTGCAGGCGGAACCTGGCGTGGTGTGCAGCGGCGTGATGGGCAAGCACACGTTTATTGGCGAACTGGACGGGCGCCTTACACCCCGTGTGCAGGCGGTCGTCGACGCGTTCAACGGTGCAGGCCTGGCCACCACGGCAACCGATAACATTCTGGGCACCATGTGGGACAAGCTGCTGGTGAACGTGGCTACCGGCGCACTCACCGGCATTACCCGGCTGAACTATGGCCAGCTCTACAGCGAGCCTGCGCTGCAGGACATTGCCCTGTTGGCGGTTGCAGAAGCCATCAGCGTGGCCAGGGCGGCCGGTATACGGCTGAGCCTGCACACGCCGGAAGCGGCCTGGCAGCTGGCAAGCGAAGGCCTGCCCGCCGCCTTCAAAACCTCCATGCTGCAAAGCCTGCAGAAAGGTTCGATCACCGAAATCGACTTCATCAACGGCGCCGTGGTGCGCCTGGGCCAGCGCTACGGAGTGCCAACGCCCGTCAACGCCACGCTGGTGGCCTGCATCAAAGGCCTCGAACGCGCCATGGCCGATCAACACCAAACACAACAACAAGAGACCACCCTATGAGCGTGCACAAAGCCTACCTGGAACACGTGGCCATCTGGGTGCGTGACATTCACTGGCACATCCGTTTTTTCCATGACGTGTTCGGCATGACCCTGCGCGAAGTACAGGGGCCGGCACACGCTCCCGTTCAATACTGGACGCTGGGCGGTATGCAGTTCATGAGCAAGCCCGATTTCGAAGGCCCCGAGGGCCGGCTTGGGCACCTGGGCATCATGTGTGAGCACCTGGAGGCGTCCCTGGCGGCGGCAAGGGCCTTCGAGGGCGTGACGCAAATGCCCCAGGGCTCCAACTGGCTGCAGTTGCCCGATGGCCTGGCCGTGGAATTCATTCAGGCGTGTCCAGCCCAGGCGGTGCACGACGCCTTGGCGGTTAACGCACGTGCCCCCCAATAAGAAGAGTGCCTCCACCATGACCCTGCTTGAAAAATACTTCGACGACGCCCGCGAGGGCGACACCGCGATCACCCCCCAGTACCACGTCACCAAGGCACGTATCCTTGCCTATGCCGACCTCACCGGGGACCATACGCCGGTCCATGTGGACGAGGCCTACGCTAACGCCAGCCATTTCGGCGGCCTGGTCGCCCATGGGCTGATGGGGCTGGCCATCGCGGACGGGCTCAAGACGCAGTGCGAGTACCGCTTCGTGCCTGGTATGTCCTTGGGATGGACCTGGGACTTCCTGCTCCCGATCCGGGTGGATGACGTGCTGCATGTGAGCCTACGCGTAGGCACCATGCGGCTGAGTAAGAGCAAGCCCGGCTGGGGCATCGTGGTGCTGCCCTCCCAGTTGATCAACCAGAAAGGCGAGGTGGTACAGCAGGGTGAGCACCGCCTGATGGTGCCGTGCAAAGGAGGCGCCCTATGAGCCAGCCCTTACCCCTCACAGGCATCCGGGTAATCGACTACAGCCACTTTCTGGCCGGCCCTTATGTGGGCCGCTGCCTGGCGGGGCTGGGCGCGGAAGTGATCAAAGTGGAGCGCCCTGGCAGCGGAGATGCCGGCCGTCAGCACTCGTTTGTGCTGGACGACTACCAGAGCGGCTATTTCCTGCAATTGAACATGGGCAAGCAAGGCGTCAGCGTGAACATGAAGGACCCGCGCGGCAAAGCCTTTATGCAGCAGCTGTGCGACAGCGCCGATGTGTTCATTGAGAACTACCGCCCTGGTGCGTTGAACAAATTGGGGCTGGGTTATCAGGAACTCGCCGCGCGCAACCCGAAACTGGTGTATTGCTCCATCTCGGCCTACGGCCATACCGGGCCGGATGCACACCGTGCCGGCTTCGGGCTAATTGCCGAGGCCAAGAGCGGGATCATGCAGATGGTGGGCACACCCGGTGAGGCACCCCCGCTGCTGCGTATTTCGCTGGGCGACATGTACACCGGCATTCATGCGGTGGCGGCCATCAACGCCGCGCTGCTGGGGCGTGTGACCAGCGGCAAGGGCCAGCACATCGACATGGCCCTGTACGACACACTGGTGTCCATGCACGAGTATGCGGTGCAGTGTCATACCTTGTCCGGCGGCGAGATTCTGCCGGAGCAGACCGGGCACGACATGCCCACTTCAACGTTGTATGGCGTATTCCGGGCCGCCGACGGCGACCTGGTGATCGCTGCCCAGGTGGATGAGGCCTGGAAACGGTTTGCAACCCTTGTAGAGCAGGACGCTCAGCAGCCGGGATTAGGCAGCGATGCGCGCTTCCATACCCTCAAGGGCCGCAATGCCCACCGAGAGGAGATACTGGCCACGGTCAAGGCCTGGGTGGCGCGTAACCCGGTCGCTCGCTTGCTGGACCTGCTCGATGGCATCGACGTGCCCTGTGCGAAGGTGCAGCGTATCGACGAAGTGATTAATGACCCGCAGATCAAGGCCCGGGGGATGATCCAGGAGCAGCAGCACCCGCGCTACGGCACGCTGCGCCTGCCCAACCTGCCCTTCCGGTTCTCCGACTGCGATACCACCATTGCTTCAGTAGCCCCCGACCTGGGGGAGCATAACGTTCAAGTGGCCCAGCGCCTGGGCCTGAGTGCCGATGAAATTGCGCGCCTGGTCGCCGATGGCGTGCTCTACACCCAGGAGGTCAAGCCATGACTGACCACTATGCCGTGATTGGCCGGCCCATCAGCCACACCAAGTCGCCCCTGATCCACGGGCTATTTGCCGAAGGCGCCGGGCAGGACATTCACTACGGGGCCATCGAGGGGTCATTGGAGCACTTCGCTATGGATGTCTCACGCTTTCGCACCTCAGGTGGGCTCGGCATGAACGTAACGGCCCCGTTCAAATTGCAGGCCTTTGCCTTGGCCAACCACCCCAGCGAACGGGCCCGCCTGGCCAAGGCCGCTAACGCATTGAAGTTCGAGGGCGACCAGGTGCTGGCCGACAACTTCGACGGCATCGGCTTGATGCGCGATATCCAGCACAACCTGGGCACCCCCTTAAACGGTAAGCGGGTGTTATTGCTGGGGGCCGGCGGCGCCGTGCGTGGGGCGCTGTTGCCGTTTCTAGCGGCTGGGCCGGCCGAGCTGGTGATGGTCAACCGCGACCTGCCCAAGGCACACGCACTGGCCCAGGAAATCAACCACCCACGCCTGACGGTGCGGCCCTACACGGCACTGGATGGGGACAGCTTCGACCTGGTGATCAATGCCACGTCCGCCAGCCTGACGGGCCAACGTCCCCCTGTGCCTGGCAGCGTGTTCAGCCATGCCGCATTGGCCTACGAACTGGCCTATGGCAAAGGCCTTACGCCCTTTCTGAGCTTGGCGCGTGAGCACGGCTCGGCACACCTGGCCGACGGCGTGGGCATGCTGGTGGAACAGGCCGCCGAAGCCTTTTACTGGTGGCGCGGTGTGCGCCCTGATACCCGCCCGGTGATCGACCGCCTGACGGTGCCCTTGACGTGAGTAGCCCTATGAACGTTCTGATGCTGCACGGTATTAACCACAACCTGTTTGGTAAGCGTGACCCGGTGCAGTACGGCACCATTACCCTGAGCGAGATCGACGCCCGGCTGAAGGCGCTGGGGGAGGAGCTGGATGTGAACATCGACAGCTTCCAGAGCAACTGCGAAGGGCTGATCGTCGACCGTATCCACCAGGGCTACCAGGACGGCGTAGACGGCGTGCTGATCAACGCCGGTGCCTGGACCCACTACAGCTATGGCATTCGCGACGCGCTTGCCATCTTGACCGTGCCTGTGGTGGAGCTGCACATGTCCAATATCCATGCCCGCGAAGGCTTTCGTCACCATTCGGTATTCGCCGAGATCGTGCGTGGGCAGATCGCAGGTTTTGGGGTGGACAGCTACCTGTTGGGCCTGCGAGCCGTAGTCAGCGCGGTACGCGGCTGAACCGCACGCTCAGTCAGGCTCCCTTTGAATAATCACAATAACGGAGCCCCTTATGACCAAGACACGCATTGCCGTTGCTGGCGCCGGCTATATCGGCCAGGCCCATATGCAGGTGCTGGAGCACAGCAGTACGTGCGAGCTGGCCGCCGTGGTCGACCCTTCACCGGCTGCCCAGGCCCTGGCGCAGCAGGCGGGTGTACCGCTGTATGAGTCGCTGGAGCAGCTGCTGGCCCTGGGCCGGCCTGACGGCATCGTGCTGGCAACGCCCAATCAGTTTCACGTCCCCCATGCACAGCTGTGCATCCATGCCGGCATTCCCATGCTGCTGGAGAAGCCGGTGGCCCCAACGGTGGCCGAAGCCCGGGCACTGGCCGAAGCGGCGCAGCGCAGCCACGCACGCATCCTGGTAGGCCACCACCGCGCCCACAGCCCGATCATGGCCAAGGCGCGCGAAGTGATTGCCAAGGGGACCTTGGGCCGTTTGGTGACCGTAATGGGCAGCGCCCTGTTCGTTAAACCGGACCACTATTTCAGCGATGCCCCTTGGCGCAAGGAACCCGGTGCAGGGCCAATCCTGCTGAACATGATCCACGAGGTACACAACCTGCGCATGCTGTGTGGCGACATCACCGCGGTTCAGGCCTTTGCCTCTCACGCAGTACGCCGCTTTCCCGTGGAAGACACCGTCGCCATCAACCTGCGCTTCGCCAATGGTGTGCTAGGCACTTTTCTGCTGTCGGACACTGCCGCCAGCCCGCGCAGCTGGGAGCAGACCTCCCAGGAAAACCCGGCCTACGCCAGTTACCCGGACGAGGACTGCTATGTGGTTGCCGGCACACACGGGAGCCTGAGCGTACCGACGCTGCGCCTGAACACGTACCCCACGGAGAATGACCGCTCCTGGTGGAAACCCTTTGAAACCGGCGTAGTAGAGATGACCCGAGCAGACCCGCTCGCCCGGCAGATGGTCCATTTCGGTGCCGTGATACGGGGCGAAGCCGACCCGCTGGTCACCGTGCAGGATGGCTTGGCCAACCTGCTGGTCACCGAAGCCATCGTACAGGCCGCCCGGACAGGCCGAATGGTGGACATCACCCACTGAAGCAACAACCAGGCACACCGGCAGGCAGCGCGTTCAATAACAACAATAAAGGAGGTGCCCCATGGGCAACCCGTTAACTGGCAAGCCACAAATGTCCTCTCAATCCCGCAAGGCCACCGCCAGCGGCTGGATCGGTTCGGCATTGGAGTACTACGACTTCTTCATCTACGCACAAGCCGCCGCACTGATTTTCCCGCAACTGTTCTTCCCCTCCACCGACCCGAAGATCGCCATCGTTGCCTCCTTGGCTACGTATGGCGTGGGCTACCTGGCAAGGCCCGTGGGCGCGTTCTTCCTTGGCCACTGGGGTGATACCCGTGGGCGAAAGAACCTGCTACTGCTGTGCATGTTCCTGATGGGCATCGCCACCATGGGCGTCGGCTTGCTGCCTACCTACCATCAGGTGGGCATTCTGGCGCCTATCCTGCTGGTGGTGATGCGCCTGATCCAAGGCTTTGCCGTGGCCGGCGAAATCTCAGGGGCCAGTTCGATGATTCTTGAGCATGCACCGTTTGGCCGCCGTGGCTACTACGCCAGCTTTACCTTGCAGGGTGTGCAATTCGGCCAGGTGCTGGCAGCGGCTATCTTCCTGCCGCTGGCCTATTTCATGGCCCCTGAAGACTTCAACAGTTGGGGCTGGCGCATTCCGTTTCTGCTCAGTGCGCTGGTGCTGATCGCCGGTTATTTCATTCGCCGGGGTGTACACGAAACCCCGGCATTCGCCGAGGCCGATGCCAGCCAGGCCACGGCGCAGTCCCCCATCACTGAAGCGTTCAAATACAGCTGGAAGCGCATGATACTGGTGGTGTTCGTGGCCTTCATGAACGTGATTCCCGTGGTTGCCACGGTATTTGGGGCTGTTTACGCGGTACAGCCGGCCTACGGCATAGGCTTCGATAAAAGCGTGTACCTGTGGATTCCGGTCATCGGCAATATCGTAGCCGTTGTTACCATTCCCTTTGTGGGCAACCTGTCAGACAAGATAGGCCGCCGGCCGCTCATCATCGGGGGTGCCTTGAGCTCTGGCTTGCTGTCCTACGGTTACCTGTACGCCATCAGCCTGCATAACCTGCCCCTGGCCTTTGTCATGTCGCTGTTGATGTGGGGCGTGGTGTACCAGGGCTACAACGCCATCTTCCCCAGCTTCTACCCAGAACTGTTCAAGACACGCTACCGGGTATCGGCCATGGCCATTGCCCAGAACCTGGGCACCTTCCTTACGGCCATGCTGCCGGCGCTGTTCACCCTGGTGGCGCCTCCGGGTACCAACAACGTACCGATGGTGATTGGCACCCTGACCTTCGCCGTCACCTGCATGGCTGCGCTGGCAGCCTACCTGGCACCGGAAACCTACCGTGTGCCGTTGGAACAGCTGGGCGAACCGGGCGCACACGCCCTGCCCAAAGACCTTTACGACACCGCACGCGCAGCGCTGGCAAGCGGCAAATAAACCATCGCTGCCACCGCCGGGGGGTGGCACGCATTTAAATAGCAATAAACGGGAAGGTTCGACCGCCAACTACCGCTAGGCTTCATGCACTTCATACAAGGGTGCCTGACATGCCTGATGCTGCGTTGGAGGAACGCCTTGCCGCCCTCCCCTGGGATGAACACCTGGCGGGCCTGGATGCCAAAGGCTATACCTTGATCCAAGGGTTGCTGACACCCCAGGTCTGTGACCAGCTTGCTGGCGGCTATGAGCATGACGCCACCTTTCGAGCGTGCATACACATGGCCAGGTACGGGTTTGGCTCGGGAACGTACAAGTATTTTGCCTACCCGCTGCCGGACCTGATTGCCACGCTACGCGCGCAGGTGTACCCACGCCTCGCCCCCTTGGCCAATGCCTGGAACGCCAGGCTGGGGATACCTGAACACTACCCTCCTCTGCTAGACACATTTATCGCTGAATGCGCCACCGCTGGCCAGCACAAGCCTACGCCTTTGCTGCTTCGCTATACTGCGGGCGACTATAACTGCTTACACCGGGACCTTTACGGCGATGTAGCCTTCCCAATGCAGATGGTTGTGCTGCTCTCGCAGCCGGGCTCAGACTTTGCCGGGGGCGAATTTGTGATCACCGAGCAACGCCCTCGCATGCAATCGCGCGCAACTGTACTGCCGCTGGCGGCAGGGGACGCGTTGATATTTTCAGTCAACCGGCGCCCAGTAAAAGGCACCAAGGGCTATTACTCGGTCTATACCCGCCACGGGGTCAGCGACGTGCGCGACGGCAACCGCTTCAGCCTTGGAATCATCTTTCATGACGCACAATGAGCCTATTGCCCAAGCCATGAAGGCTTTGAGCACTATAGATCCTAACTGGCAAACGTTGGTAAACCAGGTGGGCCCCTGCCTCCACCCGTTGATCGAACCGCACGACCCTTTCAAGTCGCTGGTAAAAGCCGTGGCCTACCAGCAACTCCATGCGCGTGCAGGAGACGCGATGCTGCGTCGGCTTCGTGAGCTGTTTCCAGGCCAGGTGTTTCCAACCCCTGCCCAACTGGTAGCCCTTGAGCAACCGGCACTGGCGAGCTGTGGATTTTCCACGGCCAAATGCAAGGCCATCAAAGCTATCGCGCTGGCGCGCCTGGAAGAACGAGTGCCCGATGTGCACCAGGCACTGGCCATGAGCGAAGACGCGCTGATACAAACACTGGTGGCGTTGCCCGGTGTGGGCCAATGGACGGTTGAGATGATGCTGATCTATGGCTTGGGTAAACTGGATGTGTTTCCCGCGAGTGACTTTGGCGTACGCGAGGGCTTTCGCCGGCTGTATGGGCTGGCCGAGCGGCCAGGCGCAACACAGCTGAAACGGTGGGGGCATGCCCTGGCACCCTATAGAACGTTGGGTGCCTGGTACCTGTGGCGGGTGCCTGTGGGTTTCGAGCCATTGGACTTTCAAGAATATGAAAGCAAGACCCGGAGTGGCTCAGCGCATTGATGCCGGTAGCTTTGTACCTAGGCTGTGTACGAAATGTTCTGACGCGAAGGTCAGGCAAGGCGAAAACAGCTGAGGAAGCGGAGTTTACTGGTTGTAAATGAGCATTCCGAAGCTGTTTTCAACGCAGCATCACCGAGTGTCAGGGCTTTTCGTACATAGCCTAACCCAAAAAAGGCGCCCCCATGGACAGTATCAAGTACGCCTCAGCCACTGTACGGCACAGCACCGAAGACGATCCCAGGTGGCAGATGCTGCTTGATCGCAAGGCACGGGCAGGTGTCGAGTTCGTGTATGGCGTGATCACGACCGGGGTGTATTGCACGCCCTGTAGCCCCACCAAACTGCCTCGCCCGGAAAACGTGGTCTTTTTTGATACGGCCTCTCAGGCAGAAGCTGCAGGTTATCGGCCCTCCAAACGCGCGGATCGGACCCAAGACAAAGTGGAAGCCAAACATGCCCAAGTGGTGGCCGACGCCTGCCGCCTGATTGACCTGTCTGAAGCCGTCCCGAATCTAAACGGGCTTGCAGAGCAGGTCGGCATGAGCACTTTCCATTTTCACCGCATTTTCAAAAAGATCACTGGGCTCACGCCCAAAGGCTATGGCAGCGCCTCACTACGGTCGCGGGTAAGGGACCGGTTGTCTCAATGCGACACCATCACGCAGGCACTCTACGATGCTGGCTACAACTCCAACAGCCGCTTCTATGAAGCGTCCAAAAAAATGCTGGGGATGAAGCCCACCGAATACCGAGCAGGCGGTGCAGAGCTGGACATCAAATTTGCCGTAGGTGCCAGCGCACTCGGTGCAATCCTAGTGGCTGAAAGCGCACGCGGCATATGCGCCATCACCTTGGGAGACGACCCCAATCAACTTGTCGAACGCTTCCAGGACCAGTTTCCTAACGCTAACCTGATTGGTAATGACCCTGACTTCGAGCAGCGGGTGGCCCAGGTGGTCGGGTTCGTAGAGTCGCCCGGTATTGGCCTGGCCTTGCCACTGGATATTCGCGGTACCGTATTCCAGGAGCGGGTATGGCAGGCACTGCGGGACATACCCGTAGGGGCAACCGTGACCTACACCGAAATCGCTGCGCGCATTGGCATGCCTAAAGCGGTACGTGCTGTGGCCAATGCCTGTGGGGCAAACAAACTGGCGGTTGCTATTCCATGCCATCGAGTGGTGCGCAGCGACGGCTCCCTGTCCGGTTACCGCTGGGGTATCGAACGCAAGCGCAAGTTGCTGGAGCAGGAAAAGAGCCATGCATGATTCGAGGCACAAAGCCGATGAAACAGTGGAAGCTTTTAGGGGCCGATGGAGCCGCCTTCTGGAGCGCCACGCCGGGCATTCTAGGAGGGCATTTAAAGGGGAAGATCTATGGCCGACTGGATTGCCCGGCTGCATTGCGAGCTTTAGGCCAAGGTGGTTACGTAAAGAATCGAGTATTTTTCAAGAACGAACGCGATGCACAATCCGCGGGTTTTCGCCCCTGCGCACGCTGTATGAGGAGTATGTACCTTCAATGGAAAGAAAAGCACCTTCTGGATAGCTGACCTCCAGCAACTAAGGTTTCTTACATTCACACACGCCCTAGGCTAACCGCCACGGGCGTGTTTTGCTTTTTATATTAGCATTTATATAGGGAGAGTAAGTCCAATTCGTGCCAGACGATAACGCGGCCTGGAATGCGTTCTCAGGAGCTTTACCTGTAATAAAAATTACAGAGCAAGAAACGGAGTTTCCCCGTCTGGCTTAAGAAATAGGTTAATTCCATTGGCGCCGTCTGGATCCCACATCAAGGCCAACACTTCTGAAAGCTCGTACATATCTGAAAACAGTTGATTGTTTACTTGAGGCTTGTTCTCAGCAATACATCAGAGGAGTAGCGGGATGGATAGGGATTTAGTGGAAGATCAAATCGATGCGGTAATGGCGCAGCTCAAGGCATTTGAAATATACCGCGATGGGGAATCGTGGGTTGAAGCTAAAAGTGTGTGGAAACGACCATTACGCCCGCAGGCGTTCAAATACACTCGCTTTTCCCGGATCAATCAGGACACCTTGCTTGATTACGCTGCCTTTACCATGAACCGAACACTGACAGCACTGTACGAACAAGACTTTCTTTATCTCCCGGCTACATCAGAAAACATTGTTTCGGAGCTCAAACAAGTTTACAGCAACGAATTGCGAGCGTTGGCAGCCACACTGATACCGCTGTTGGAAGAACAGGTGCTTGGCTCCCTGCAACAAGAAGTCAAGGTGGGCGGGGAATGGAACAGCGAACTGTTCAAAGTTTACTTGGCAAACAAGCTAGAGCCTCTGCCTGGTTCCCCTGCCGACTCCATTGATCTGATCGAAGAATCTGCCTCTCCGGCACTGATGGTCCGTTTGCTGCTGATGCAGCACGCCGTGGACTTTCTTCCCGAATCGTCCCATATGGCGCGATTTGCAAAGGGCGATTATGGCGAAGCCCAATCCGCTATTTTCCGTGTATTGCTAGACGAGTTCGGCTATGGCAAGCATGCCGCAAAACACAGCACGCTGTTTAAAAAGACCCTCGCCTCGCTGGGCATGCTGGATCATTCTCACGCCTATTGGAATTTCTATCTCAACAGCTCTCTGTTGAACAACAACTACTTCCACCTGCTTACCAGGAGCCCGGAACGGTTCTTCGAGTATGTAGGGGCAATCACCTATGCTGAAAACGCGTTTGGCCCCTATTGTGGAAGGGTAAAGAAACTTATAGAGAAATATTTCGCCAACGCTGATGTACGCTATTACACCGAGCATGTGCACATTGATGGCTATCACGGCTCAATGACGTTGAACGAAATATTGCTTCCCTTGGCGGAACGTTTTGGCCCTAGTGTCTATCCTGAGTTCGTAAAAGGGATAGAAATGTCCTGCAAGCTACAAGCCATTATGGAAAAGGACCTCTGTGCACAAATAACTTGGATGGACAACCGCCCGCGCTACCGTAAACTCGCTCATGACATCAAGGAAGCCGTTCTAGCAGACATAGAAAATATTCCTGTCGCGCACCTGAACGAGCCTTTCAATGAGCTTTCCGTACCGCATGTTCATGACGGTGATGAATTTTGCATTGTCGATGAAGGCCTACTGCGCTTCTGTCATGGCCCGGACTGTTTCAGCGATCTTGGCCCCGGCGAATGTGTCGTGATTGCCAAAAACAGGCTACACGGTGCCCTTGTTCTTTCAGAGTTCTGCAAATATCGAATTCTTTCTATTGGGGATTATCGCAAATATGCAAATTATTCGATTTGATCACCAGCCGGGCTCGACCATTATTAAAACGTCTGACAAATACATACAAATGGTGCGAGACCAATCGGGCAATCTCAAGTTTAAAGACATGACTTGCCTGCACCGTGGCGGGCCATTGACACATGGGCTGGAAGGCGAGCACTCCATCGTTTGCCCCTGGCATGGAAAAACCACAAAGAAGTGCAATATTCGCTACATAAATCTTCCGTTCATCGAGAGTGACAGTACGGTATGGGTTGGCCTCAGTGACTTCGAGCGCGTTATCCATAACAGCTAAAACCTGTATGTAAGCCCAACTTATCGGAGCTTCAAAATGCTAAACGTTAATAGCGTACCTGCGTTTGATACCCTCACTCCAACCGTACCCAATGGGCACCTTTCAGACATTCCTCGTTGGCACTTTGCGATGCTCAATGACCGCGAACGTAACCAAGCGTTTTTTGATGCTATCCAGGCTACCGATTTTGCAGGAAAGACTGTACTGGACATAGGCACTGGTTCAGGGTTGTTGGCGATGCTGATTGCGCAACGGGGCGCCCACCACGTGTACACCTGTGAGTCCAACCCCCACGTTGCCGCAAAAGCGGCTGAAATCATTCGAGTGAACGGCCTTGAGTCGCGTATTACCGTAATCAATAAATTATCAACAGACCTGGTGTCCGGCGTCGATATTCCTAAGGGCATTGACTTGATGATTTCCGAGACGGTTGACTGTGGCTTTTTTGGCGAGGGGTTCGGTCACGCCCTTCAGCATGCGCAGGAGGAACTGCTAAGCACGCACGCAGCGGTTATCCCAAGCGCTGTAACATTGCATGCTTGCTTGCTATCCAGCCAGGACGTTGCGAACCTCAATTATATTTATGATGATGTTTTCGGGCTTGATGTCAGCGCCTTCAACGCATTCAAGACCCCAGGTTACTTCCCTGTACGCCTGCAAACCTGGCCCCATCGGCTCGTCAGCCATCCAGTAGCCTTCTATGAAGCAAAATTCCAGGGCACTTACTCGTTCGACCAGGTTGCCGAACTGAGTTTTTCAGCCAATGCCAACGCTTTGGCACATGGTGTGGTGTTCTGGTTTGATCTTTATCTCAAGGACGACCATTGCCTTTCAAATGCGCCAGTGAACATTCGTTCGCACTGGATGCAGGCGGTCCAGCTGTTCGACACGCCTACCTATGTTCGTGAAGGCCACGGCTACAACGTAACACTCTCCATGAGCCGTTCCGGTGTGGCCTTTGGAAGCCTTCTTACACCCAACTTCCTGGCCAACATCGCCAGTTGAAACATCCATGCCGTGGGCGTTCTTTATTTAACAGGAGTTTATACAATGGACCCAGCCGCTTCCGCGCCTTCATCACGCGTTGCCTACAGAAACTTCAACCTGTTGTGGTCAGGCCAGTCCATGAGCCTGCTGGGCAATCAGTTCCTGGTCATAGGCCTGCCGCTGTTCGCGGTTCAAGTCATAGGCGCTTCGGCCGCGCAAGCCGTGCTATTGCCGTTTGTGATGTTCGTGCCTTTTCTGCTGATCGGGCTGCCTGCAGGGGCGCTGGTGGACAGGCTTCACAAGCGCAAGGCCATGGTGTTGGCCGATGTTGTGCAAATGCTTGTCTATTCGGCCATTGCCCTCTTGGCGCTCAAGGGCTTGATGGGTTTCCCAGCATTGATGGCGCTGGTGTTTGTAGCCGGTATTGCGTCGGTGTTCTTCCAGGTGGCTTACAACTCGCTGTTGCCTGAGATCTACTCGGGTGCTACGGAGCTACAAAAAGGTAACGCGAAACTCTTCTTCTCAGAATCGGTTGCGCGCATTATCGGCCCTGCCTTGGCAGGCCCTGTGATTGCTATGTTTGGGCCGGCGCTGGCCATTCTGATCAATGGCGCATCTTTTCTGATTTCCGCGCTCACCGCACAGGCGATTCGTACGGATGAGCAGATAAGGGAGCACTCCGAACCGGCTCGGGCCAAAACGACCATTCTGGCTGACATCAAGGCAGGGCTCACTTTTGTGTTTGCCCATCCCAAGCTGCAGCCCGTGTTTCTCTGCGGTGCCGTGTATGTACTGTTTCTAACGGCCATCGAAACCAGCCTGGTACTGTTTTGCAAGGATATCCTAAAGCTGACGCCTACTACTATCGGCTTGGTGATAGGGGCCACGGCTGCAGGCTTTCCCATCGCCAACCTCATCTCCTCCAAGGTTCTTAACCATTTGGGTATAGCACGCACGCTGGTGGCGTCGGCGCTGACATCGGTGCTGGGGCTGTTTCTGATTGCAGTGTGTGGTGCGTCAGGGTCCGTGCCTGGGTTGATCGCTGCCAGTGTGCTCCATGGTATGGGCGAAGGGGTATTTGGTCCCACGTCGCTGACCCTGCGTCAAACCCAGACGCCCTTGTCGATGCTGGGCCGCGTGAATTCGGTCCAACGCTTCATGATTTGGGGCGCCATTCCGCTGGGCAGCGTAATGACCTCGCTGATCATCCGGTATGCAGGCCTTGAGTGGACATTATGGGTCGGGGGCGCTGGTGCGGCACTGTGCCTGGTGCCGCTGCTGCGGCGCGGCATTTTAGCCGACCTTCGTACGCCAAATACGGCTCTACAGGCCGATCTGAGCAACAGTTGACAGGAGGAACTACCCATGGCTTACGCACCAGGCATAGAAGACTTCGTTAACCGCTGCAACAAGGTCATGCCACCGGATGCTTACACTTACGACTTGAGCAAACAGCGCCGCCTTTACCACAACTTGGTGATCGAGTTCCCTTACGCATTGCCAGGCGACGTACAGTGGGAGCAGATAACGGTAGAGCAAGGGGGCCGGCCTCTGCGCTATAGGCTGTATGAACCGCTGGATATTGCCAGCCGAGGGCTGGTCATCTACGTTCGCGGTGGTGGTTTCGTACTGGGGTCACTGGACACTCATCACACTGTCACAGCGGAAATAGCGTCCAAGGCCAAGGTGAAAGTCATGGCCGTGGATTTTCGCCTTGCACCGGAACATCCCTTTCCAGCCGCACTTGAAGACTGTTACAACGCCGTTCTCTATGCTGTCGAACATGCCACCTCGCTGGACATAGATCCGGAAAAAATCGTTATTGCCGGAGATAGCTCTGGGGCCAACATGGCCGTTGCCGTTGCCATGATGTGCCGCGATCGTCAGGGCCCTTCCCTGGCAGGCCAAGCACTGATCAGCCCCGTGCTGGACTTCACTCGCTGGCGAAACGGCGGTGAGGATGCTCCCCTGCTGACAGGCGGGGAAATGGAGTTTTACACCGCTTGTTACTCACCAGACCCGGCGACTACCTCCCACCCTTATGTCTCCCCTCTGATAGCTGGCGACTTCTCCGGCCTTCCAAAGGCGTATGTCATGGGTGCCGAAATGGATTCCCTGGCGATCGACGCCCAGCAGTACGCAGACGCATTACTGGGGCATGGTACGGTAGCTGAGCTGGTTATCGAGCCGGGCATGGTCCACGCCGCCATTCGTGCGCGGGGGGTGAGCCCGAGCGTTGAGGAGGCCTGGACACGGTACTGCAGCAAGATCAGCGACATGCTAAGGAACGAGCCATGACCCGCACTGACCGCTATGCGGTGATAGTGGACCCTTACTCCTCTGGTGCCTTGTTCGCCGGAACCTTTGCGGCCAGTGATTGCAAAGTGATTGCCGTCTTGTCCTGTGCTCAACCCCCTGACGTTTATGCCGCGTCTTACCGTGCGCAGGACTTTGTGCAGGTGTATGTAGCTCCGTCTGGGGACCTACAGCCTTTGGCTAGCCAATTGCGTGAGTATCAGCCTGTATGTGTGCTGGCAGGCTGTGAATCGGGTGTGGAATTGGCAGAGCAACTTGCGCCACTGGTGCTCCCCGATCGCGCCAACGTACCCCAATTGGCCCTTGCCAGGCGAGACAAAGGCTTGATGGCGCAGGCAGTGAGGGACGCCGGCGTGCCGATAATGAAGCAGATCTGTACCGACCACTACCAGGCCGTAGCGCATTGGCTTGCCGAGCAGCACCTGGTAGGCAAGGACCTAGTTATCAAACCACCCAAAAGCGCAAGTACGGACGGCGTCAGCAAGCTCCCGGCCGGGCGCGGGCTTGAACAGGCTTTTTCAAAGCTGCTTCACAGGCCCAATCGCCTTGGGATCATCAACGATCATGTGCTGGTTCAGGAATACCTGAGTGGCACGGAGTATGTAGTCGATACGTTCAGCTACGGCGCAGAGCACAGCCTGTGCAGTGTCTGCAAGTACACCAAAATCGCTAATGAAAATGGCATGGCCATCTACGATCGGATGGACTGGGTAGAACCTGATCACCCAGCCACTGCACTCCTGGTGCCCTATGCCAAGCAGGTCCTCAACGCCTTGGGTATGGCCTGGGGCAATGCCCACATTGAAATCATGCTGACCGATGCCGGCCCTAGACTGATCGAGCTCGGCGCCCGGCCACACGGGGGCGGGCATCCGCGCTTATGCGAGCTGGCGACAGGCGACAGCCAGGTCAAGCGCTCGGTGAGTTTCTTCGCCGATGGGCGCATTCCGCCGCCTGGCTACACCCTGCGCAAGCACATGACGGTGGTGTTCTTGCGCAGTGCCAAGCCTGCGGTTGTGCAAAATCCGGGGTTGCTGCATTCACTGTCCTCGCTGAGTAGCTACGTGGACAGCAGCATCAAGGTGGTAGAAGCCCAGAAGGTGCCTGCCACGTGTGACCTGTTTGCAACCCTGGCGCTAGGCTTTGTGGTGCTGGCCAATGAAGATCAAACGTTATTGGAGCGCGACGTACAGGCTGTGCATTGCGCTCAGGCCAGTGTGTTTCAGTACTATCAGGAGGCCGGATAATGAATGGCTGCTCAGCTGTAACCCATGCGCCTGGGCGCTTTTACGACATCAATGGCAAGCGCTTATGGGTGGAAATCGCTGGCGAAGGCGAACCTTTGATGTTGCTGTCAGGGCTGGGCCCCGCCGGGTCGCATGCCGTGTTCCACCCGCATTTTGATGCGTTGCACAGCGATTTCCGCGTGATCTATGTGGACCTTTACGGCCGAGGTCGATCAGACAGGCCCGAAGACTTGTCGACCATCACGTTCGAGCAGGATGCCAACGATGTGAGCGCCCTGATTCGGCTACTCTGCCCTGCAGGCGTTCACTTGTTCGGTTTTTCCTATGGCGGGTTACTGGCCCTTCAAACTGCCCTTGAACAACCGGCGCTCGTTCATTCAATGCTGTTATGCAACTCATTGCACAGCCCAGACATGTGGCAGAAGAACCACGAAAACATCAATAGGACCCTCCAGGCGCAACACCCTGAGCTATGGCAGCAGATCAGCGAGCTACACACCGCTGGCGAGCCCTCTACGTCTGCGCGCATGCAATCACTGTTCGCGCTGGCGGCACCCTTGGTCAGGTTCTACGACCCACACAATGCCAGCCAGCTGTTCTCGGAACCTGGCGCCCGCAACACGGACCTGTATCCAGTGTTCTGCGGGCCAGACGTAGATTTCGAAATTGGTGGCCAGTTGCTTGCGATTCCCGATTTTCGGCCCAGGCTCAAGGACCTTGGGCCGGCTACCCGAGTGCTCGCAGGCCGCCACGACCGGGCGTTGTACCCTGCACTGCAATTGGGTTTCGAAGGCCCCGCCATCGACCTCCACTTCCTCGAAAAAAGTGGATCGTTTTCGTTTATCGAGGAGAATGAAACTGTCTTGGAGCATATCCGACTGCACTGTCGGCTTCATGCCCAGCAACCTGTAGAATCCAGCGCCCCCAGCTAATACCCTTTACCAAGTAGGATCGGCATAAAGTAGGCCCTGGCAGCGCGTTGAAACGCTACAGAGAGAAGGTCCAAACCGGGTGATGGGTGATGGGTGAAGCCTGTCGCCCGGCATCAGCACATCGCACACCCGGCCTAACCATGCACCACATGGCATACCGCATCCTTGGGCATCGGCAACTCATCCACCCCATGCACCACCCCTGTAGCCAGCGCTTCCTCGGCGTTCAGAATGCGGGGGGACGCGATCAGGCAACTGGACACGTCCAAAGGCACAGCCGCACCGTACGTACGCTCGTCCACAATGCGCGAATACAACTCCAGGTCGTAGTCCAGGCTCATGGCGTATTCGGACATGCGTGCATGGTCCACTGAGCCGTGCAGGTTCCAGTGAAAAGGGTGGAACAGGAACTTGCTGTGCTTACATGCCGTGCGCCGCTCCCCCGCCAGGAAAATGATATTGCCCATGGACTCGACCGTGCCCAGGTTATGGGTATGGACAGGAATGGGCAGCGCCACCAGAAAGTTGTACAGCGAAAAGCCATAACTGCACTCGCCGCCCATGGTCGCAATCTTGATCACGATGCTTGAAGCGCCTTTCTGGACAGCCAATGAGCATTTTTCGATGAGCTCACCGGTTGAGGTGGAATTGATCGACGAGGTGAAATGCACAATGTGTGTGGTCATGCTGACTGCTCCCTCCGGCGTGATCAGGCCTTTCAATGTTGAGCCAACGCGGTACAGCCCAGTTCAGGTCGCTTACCCTGGAAGGACGAACGGTGTGAAGACAGCAAAATGTAGCGCCTGGCGATCACTGCCTATAAATTCCCCTTCTTGCCTACCTTTGCACTTTTGGAGACCTGAATGCCCCTGCCCCGCTCGCTTGCCTGGTCCCTGTGCCTGATCGGGCTGTGTACCGTATCGCCCGTTGCCTGGTGCGGCCAGGCAGCCCACAAGCCTGCCGCTGCAGCGCCGACCTCAAGCAAAACCCTCAAGGTAAGCCTGCTGGGTGGCAAGCTGCAGTTCAGCCTGCCCACCGGCTATACCGGCACACCATTACCGCCAGGCGAGGCCAGCACGGGTACAGCCGGCGCCAGCGGCACGCTTTACACAAACGACAAGGACCGGCGCATTGTGGTAACGACCGAAGTACCCGTTGAAGCGGGTACGGGTGCGACCCCCGCCAACGACGACAGCTTCCTGGCCAGTGCCAGCGAAGGCTTTATCGGCCGCCAGGCCCAAGGCCTGACAGACTTTCACAAGACGGCAGAAAAACGCGTGACCTTGAATGGCCTGCCTGCCCAGCAGGTAGACGCCACTGCCAGCATCGGCGGCGGCCGAACACTGACCACTTATTTCATTACAGGCGTTGGCAAGCAGCTGGCCGTGGTGCAGGTGGTGTCACGGGAAAGCGACCCGGCCGGCCACCAAGCCATGGTCAAGCGCGTGGTGGCCGGCGCCAGGAAGTGAACCCGTGCTGGGTTCGCACAGGTCATGCCCCTAGCGCAAATGCCTCCAGCGCGTCGCCTTCCAGGCGATACCGCACCCACTCTTCATGGGCCTGGGCACCAATAGAGGTGTAGAAGTCGATGGCGGGCTGGTTCCAGTCCAGCACGCTCCAATCCACACGGCCGCAGCCCGTCTCATGGGCAATCCGCGCCAGATGGCGCAGCAAGCCCTTGCCGGCCCCTATCCCACGATGGCTAGGGGACACGAACAGGTCTTCCAGGTACAAGCCCTTGCGGCCTTGCCAGGTGGAGTAGCTGAGGAAGTACACGGCAAAGCCAATGGGCTGCCCGTCCCGCTCGCACATCACTGCCCTGGCGGGGGACGGTTCATCGAACAAGCTGCGCTCGATGTCGGCCACCGTGGCCTGCATTTCGTGTTCAGCCTTCTCATAGATAGCCAGCTCCAGAATAAAGCCATGGATGGCCGTTGCATCGGCACGGGTAGCGTCGCGAATGTGAAAGGACACGCAAGTCTCCTGACAGGTAGGGAATGACACGCACCGGATAATGGCTCAGATTGCCTCTTGGATCACGGGCTTTACCGCCGTATGAGCAACAAAAAAGGGCGACCCTTTCGGATCGCCCTTCTCATGCCCGGAACACCGGGGCTTTAAGCTGGTAGGCACAATTGGACTCGAACCAACGACCCCCACCATGTCAAGGTGGTGCTCTAACCAACTGAGCTATGTGCCTGCTGTGGCGCGGCATTCTACGGATATTCCAGCGACTGTCAACGTGCTAACGCGGCTATCGTTAGCCAGTGTCACAAAGCCATCATCTTGGACTGGTACAAGGCGTAGTCCTCATTACCAAGGCCAGCCGCCGTGTTGAAACTTCGCCACCCGCCAGCCCCATGAAACGTGGAAAACTTGCGTAGGACGTTTCCCAAACTGTTCATCGCCTGCGCTTCGCCCCACCCGCCAATGGTACAAAACGGTTCCTACCCCGATACAAGGTACGAACCATGCTGTCACCGAACGTAAGCGCGATTCTGTCTTACCTCAATACCTGCAGGCTTCAGGACAGTCAGACTCAACGGCCCTTCGTGGCACGGATGGAGAAACTGGCAAAACTGCTGTTCTGGGCAGCTATCGCCGCGTTTTTACCTGTGGTGGCAATTGCTGGCTGGGCTTGGGTAGATCTACCGGTGGGCAGTACCCTGCGTATGGCAGGCCTTATCAGTGGGCTGACAAGCCAGGCCCTGATGGTGCTTGCGCTGAGCTTTCCTATTGTTGCGGCAGTGGCGGCGTTGCGTTATTGGCGGACCGATACCCTTCAGCAACTGCTAGCAGGTTTTGCTGCTGAAGCCGTATACGTAGCCCGGCTATTGGAGTACCCCCTGTGCGACCTGGAACATGTGCACCGATTGCTCACTCAGAAAATCGGCCGCCAGGAGCGACGTATTGCCAGCGTGTTCGGCGATAAGGTGGCCTTGTTTACCCTCGCGGTGCTGGGGTTTTCTGCAATACAGGCACTAGGTGGGTTTACCGCCGTAAGTGAGAAATTCACCTTGGGGGTATGGAATCATCCCCTTAACCTAGGCCTATTGCTGGGGTTGGCAGTGCTGACGGGGCTTGCCTTGGGTAGCTTGGTGCTACGCATGCTCAACGACCGCTATCGGTACGAGCTGGACTTGCTTGACCAAGCGCTTCACGCGCAAAAAGCAACCAGCCATTCAACCCACCCACCCTGCTAAGCACCGCAACACCTCCCCAGCGCAGCGGTCTATCACTGAGTCGTTTCCTCACGCACCTCAAGGCATTGCCCATGGCTCCTGCACGCTCCCCTCACCGCCGCTGGCTCACCCTGGCAGGCCTGGCGCTGTTTCTGGCCGTGGGCCTACCCTACGGGTGCTCGCGCCTGGCCTACAAGGAGCGGGAGCTGATTTTCAACATCGAGCCCGGCCCAGCCAGCTGGTTCAGCGGGGTGCCGGACGGCATGGTGGACATGACTATTCCTGTCACCGCCGACCAGGCCAACCCGCGGCAATACTTGCATGCCTGGTGGTGGCCAGCTTCGGCCAAAGGGGCGCCGTCGGTGCTTTACCTGCATGGCACTCGCTGGAACCTCACCGCCCAGCTCCGACGCATCAGCCAACTGCGGGCCATGGGCTTCTCGGTGTTGGCCATCGATTACCGTGGGTTTGGCGATAGCCCAGGCGCGCTACCGTCCGAACGCAGCGTCTACCAGGATGCACAGGCCGCTTGGGAACGGTTGGTCACGCTACAACCCGACCCGGCCAAGCGCTTTATCTACGGGCACTCCTTGGGGGGCGCCATCGCCGTGGACCTGGCCGAACGTATTGGTGAAGGTGATGCTGCCCCCGCCTCAGGCCTGATCGTCGAATCCACCTTCACCAACATGGCCGATGCGGCCATGGCGGTGATCGACACCTCATTGCCCCTTCGTTGGGTGCTGTCGGAGAAGTTCGACTCCGTGGATAAAATCGGTGGCATTCGCATGCCCGTACTGATCGTGCACGGCACCGATGACAAGTACGTACCGGACCGTTTCAGCCAGGCCTTGTTCGCGGCGGCAGCCGAGCCCAAGCGGCTGTTGCTGGTACCCGGCGGCACCCACAACAACAGCATGACGGTGGGCAGCCGCGAATATACCGTGGCCCTTCGGGAGTTGTTCGGGGTAGGCAACTAACACAACGGGCGGCAGTCAGTAGCACACTGCCAGGAGCGAACCTACGATGACTGACCAAGAACGCCGCGACACCTCCCCACACAGCGCCGAACGACCCGCTGAACAGCTCGCTGAACAGCCAGGCGTTGAAGCCTCCGGCAAAGAGACACCTGGGCTTTCGAACGACGAAAAAGACGAGGTGGAAGAAAGCACCCCACCGCGCCCCGCCGTGCTGCATGAGATCATTCGTAGCCAGGGTGACCATGAACTGGAGCGCAGTGTGGCGGCACTGTTCTGGTCTGCGTTGGCTGCCGGCCTGACCATGGGCCTCTCGTTGATGGCCATGGGGCTGCTCAACGCACGCCTGCCAGCCGGCGAGGCCAGCCATGTGATCGCCAGCTTCGGCTATTCGGCCGGCTTTCTGGCCGTGATCCTGGCCCGCCAGCAATTGTTCACCGAAAACACCATCACAGCCGTACTACCGGTCATGACCCACCCTACCCTGGCCAACTTCACCCGCTTGCTGCGCCTGTGGGCCGTGGTACTGGGCGGCAACCTGGTAGGCACCTTGTTCGTGTCGTGGATCATGCTGCACTTGCCTATTTTCGATACCGCCACGGACAAGGCCTTCCTTGAAATCGGCCACAAGGTCATGGAAAACGCACCAGGGCAGATGTTCTCCAAAGGCATTATCTCGGGCTGGATGATTGCCACCATGGTGTGGATGATCGCGGCCCTAGACAACGCCCGCATCTGGGTGATCATCATGATCACCTACCTGATGGCCCTGGGTGACTTCACGCACATCGTGGTGGGCGCTGCAGAGGTGTCCTACCTGGTATGGGCGGGTGAATTGCCCTGGAGCGACTTCTGGCTGGGCTTTGCCGGTCCTACTCTGGCCGGCAACATCATTGGCGGCAGCTTTATCTTCGCCCTGATCAGCCATGCGCAGATCCGCAGCGACGCCTCTACTACCCCCACAAAGTAATCAGGGCCGGTACACCTGCCCCTGCTCGCTCTCGGCCAGGGGCACGGCCTCTACCTCACGCCACCAGGCAACACCCCGGTGCGGTTGCAGCAGGTCCAGCCGCTCGCCCAAATGGGGGGTGGCCACGGGCACACCGGCGGCGTCAGCCAGGCGGGTGATGCGCTCGAAGGGCTCTTGCCAGGCGTGGAAAGCCAGGTCGAAGGTGCCGTTATGGATAGGGACCATCCAGCGCCCTTGTACATCCTGGCAGGCCTTTAGGCTTTCCTCAGGTTGCATGTGCACGTTAGGCCAGGCCGCGTTGTAGGCACCCGTTTCCACCAGCGCCAGGTCAAACGGGCCGTAGCGCTCACCAATAGCTTTGAAGCCCTCGAAATAGCCCGAATCGCCACTGAAGAACAGCCGCCATTGCGGGTCGATCAACACCCAAGAGGCCCACAGGGTTCGGTTGCTGTCTGTAAGGCTACGGCCGGAAAAATGCTGCGCAGGCGTTGCGGCCAGGCGAACACCGGCGACCTCTGTTTCCTGCCACCAGTCCAGCTGGCGCACCTTGTGCGCGGGTACGCCCCACTCCATCAGGGTTTCGCCTACGCCCAGCGGGGCGAGAAAGTGCTCGGTCTTGGCCGCAAGGGCCATGATGCTGGCATGGTCCAGATGGTCATAATGGTTATGAGATAGCACCACCGCCGCCAAGGGTGGCAGGTCATCCAGGCTCAGCGGCGGCGCGTGAAAGCGCTTGGGGCCGGCCCATTGCACAGGTGAAGCACGCTCAGAGAACACCGGATCGGTGAGAAAGAAAACGCCGTGGGTCTTGATCAATAGCGTGGAATGCCCCAGCCGCCACAGGCTGTTGTCCGGTGCATCCAATAGCACCTGGCGGCTCAGAGGCTGCACGGGCAACGGTGCCTGGGGGCGCGTTTGCGGAGGTTTGCGCATGAGCAGAAACTTGACACCAATACGCAGCTTTTTCAGCACGCCATCCGGGGGCGACACTGTGAAGTTCTGATAGCGGCCGTCAGCCATGCGTGAGTGCGGTAGGCGCTCATCTTCCAAAGCGGACGCAAGGGGCGGTAGGGCCATCAGCAATAGCACTCCTGTAGCAACCAATCGTTTCATATAAGGAACGGGGACGTGGGGCCAAGGCTTTGAGCATACAGGCCGACGCCCCAGGGCGCATCCGGAGTATGCGGGTTTCGGGAACGTTCATACATGGCCTAAACTCTGCCATCGAATTCCATTGGACACCCCATGATGGCAAGCCACCTGAACGATGACGTCGCCCTTATCAGCCGGATACAGGCTGTGCCTGCCATGCTTCGAGTGGTGTGCGAAACCACCGGCCTTCGTTTTGCGGCCGTTGCACGGGTGACCGATACCCATTGGATGGCCTGTGCCGTGGATGACCGCCTGGGCTTTGGCTTGGCGCCGGGGGATGAGTTGGCCTTGCATACCACCCTGTGCGATGAGTTGCGCGATAGCCACAAGCCCATCGTTATCGATCATGCCAGTGAAGACCCAGGCTTTTGCGACCACCCCACGCCGAAGCTGTATCGTTTTGAAAGCTATATTTCCGTACCTATGTTCTTCCCCGATGGCCGCCTGTTCGGCACCATTTGCGCGTTCGACCCGCTGCCTACCCCCTTGAGACACAGCACCGCCCCGGCCATGGTCGAGTCATTCGCCCGGTTGCTGTCGGTAATGATTGAAACCGAGCTAGCGCAGCAACGCACTGAAGCAGCACTGTTGCGCGAACAAGAAGCCGCAGAGTTGCGTGACCAGTTCATTGCGGTACTCGGCCATGACCTGCGCAACCCCTTGTTCGCCATCAGCGCCGGCGCTGAGCTGTTGCTCAGGCGTACGTTGGAAGACCGTTCAAGAACCGTTGTCGAACACATCCGCGCCAGTGGTGAACGGGCGTCCCGCCTGGTGGCAGACGTGCTGGACTTTGCCCGAGGGCGGCTGGGAGGTGGCCTTACTTTGAAGGTAGCCCTTTGCCCCGACCTGTCGCAGGCCTTGCAGCAGGTGGTCAAGGAAATCGAAGGTATCTATCCGAACCGGGAAGTGCAGGCCGTGCTTGGCAACCTGGAAGGCGTGCACTGCGACCGGGAGCGTGTGACGCAACTGGTGTCCAACCTGCTGAGCAATGCCATCCTGCACGGCGCTCAGGACCAGCCTGTGACCTTGACTGCCGAACGAACGCCGGGCCACCTGCTTATCAGTGTGCATAACTATGGCCCGGCCATCGAAGACGCGGTGCTGGCGCAGCTGTTCCAGCCTTTTCAACGGCGCCGCAATGAGCGGCCCGGAAATGGCCTGGGCCTGGGGCTCTACATCGCCCATCACATCGCTGTGGCCCATGGCGGCGAACTCCAGGTGGCCTCTACCGACGCTGGCACCCGGTTCGTATTCAGCCTGCCCTTGCAGGTTCACGACTGACCTTTGCCTAGCCCCTTCGTCGGTACTAAAGCCCCGTGATTAAAGCGCAGCTCCCTATGGCCGATGCCCTGACATCCATTTTGCAGGTCCTGTCAGGAGTGCGCCATGTTCAACAAACACCTCAAATCCGAACTGGCGACGCTGCGCGAAGAGCATGCGACTACCCAGCAGATACGCTCACTGCTCGACGCGGACATGCTGGTTATCCGCCTCGACCCCAAAGGCTGCATTGAGCATGTGAATGCGAACTTTGAGACGGAGATGCTTTACCGCCGGACGGAACTGCTCGGCAAGCCACTGGAAGACCTGGTCCCGGCCCATGTGAAACGCGACCCCTTTCACCTGCGAGTACGCACCGCCCTTGAGCGCGCGGAGAGCTTCAGTGGCGCCTTGCGCCTGCTACGCCGGGACGGTCGCGAAGCCTGGCTACGTGTACTGCTGGTCCCGGCCCAAGACAGCAGCGGTGCGGTCACCGAGTTTATCCTCTATGCCAATGACCTGACCCGCACCATTGAAACCTCCCGCGAACAGGAAGGCGTGATCAAGGCCCTGCTCCGCTCCACCGCTGTGATCGAATTCGATCTGCAAGGCAATGTACTCACCGCCAACGATCGCTTCCTGGGCGCCATGGGTTATCGCCTTGAGCAGATCAAGGGTAAGCACCACCGCCTCTTCTGCACCCCCGAAGAGGTCAGTTCACCGGCCTACCAAGCGTTCTGGGACCAACTACGCCGCGGCGAATATGTGGCCACGCGTTTCCAGCGGGTAGACAGCCAAGGCCGACCGGTGTGGCTGGAGGCTTCGTATAACCCGGTACTGGACCCGAACGACCGTTTGGTGAAGATCATTAAGTTTGCCACCGTGATCACGGAGCAGGTCGACCGCGAGAGGGCGGTGGCCGATGCCGCCACCATTGCCTACAGCACTTCCGTGCAGACCGACAGCACCGCCCACCGGGGTGCGGATGTAGTGCAGCAGACCGTTGCCGTGATGAACGGCTTGGCACGGCAGATGGAAGAAGCGGCTGCGGGCATTCAGGCCCTGGACCAGCAGAGCCAGGTGATCAGTACCATCATCAAAACCATCAGCGGCATTGCCGAGCAAACCAACCTGCTGGCGCTCAACGCAGCCATTGAAGCGGCACGCGCAGGGGAACAGGGGCGTGGCTTTGCGGTGGTGGCCGATGAAGTTCGCCAGCTGGCTTCGCGTACCACCCAAGCCACGGCTGAAATCGCAGGCGTAGTGCAAAAGAACCAGAAGCTGGCGTCCGACGCAGTGGGCGTTATCACCACGGGCCAGCAGCAGGCCCAGGCCGGTATGGAACTGGCCGGCCAGGCCGGCAGCGTTATCGTGGAAATTCAGGATGGTGCGCAGAAGGTGGTGAGTGCGGTGCAGCAGTTTGCAACCCAACTCGGGCACTAATTGCTGTCGGCTTGCCGGTAGGGCAACGCACTACGCGCCTCCAGGGCGTACTGCAGGATGCCCTCGCGTTCACCGTCCAGATATTCGGCCACCGCGTCCCGAAGGCCTGTGTGCATCAGGTAATGCCAGGACCGGGTAATAACCGGTTCGAAGCCCCGGATCAGCTTGTGCTCACCCTGCGCGCCGGCATCGAAGCGCGACAGCCCCAAGGCAATGGCCTGGTCCATGCCTTGGTAGAAACAGGTTTCAAAATGCAGCCGGTCGAACTCTGCCAGGCAACCCCAGTAGCGGCCGTATAACGTCTGCCCATCCACCAGGCAGAACGCCATGGCCACGGGCCGGCCACGTTGGTGTGCAAACACCACGCGAATGGCGTCCGGCATGCGCTCGGCCAGCAGGCTGAAAAACGCGCGCTCCAGGTACGGCGCCTGGCCACGCACTTCATAGGTATTGGCATAGCAGGCGTAGACGAAGTCCCAGTGGGCCTCGCCCAGCTCACGGCCCTTCAGCCACTGGAACTCAAAGCCCTGCGCCGCCACTTGCTCGCGTTCCTTGCGCATCTGCTTGCGTTTGCGTGAGTTGAGGGTATCAAGAAAATCCTGAAAATCCCGGTAGCCCCGGTTGTGCCAGTGGTATTGGCAGCCTAGCCGTTCAAGCCAGCCTGGCTCCTGGGCAAGCAGGTGATCGACCCCAGCCTCGGTGAAATTCACGTGGGCACCGGAGTAGCCCGCCGTTGCCAAGTGCTCGGGGATTGCCCGTAGCAGGGCCAGCCCGTACGCCGGGTCGCCTAGCACACGCTGGCCGGTCACTGGGCTGAACGGTACGGCACACAACAGTTTGGGATAGTACGCCAGCCCGGCACGGCGGCAGGCGTCGGCCCAGCCATGGTCGAACACATACTCGCCATAGGAGTGGCTTTTTCGGTAGGCCGGCATGGCGGCACGTAGCACCCCCTTGTCCCACCACAACAGGTGCTCGGCGCGCCAGCCGGTGCCGCGGCCCACGCTGCCGCTGTCTTCCAGGCTGCTGAGAAAGCCGTGACGCAGAAAGGGCTGGGCATCGGTCAGCAACCCATCCCAGGCCTGCGGCGGCACCTCTGCCAGGCAGGTTGCAATCTGTATGGTCATGAATCGATCCCCAAGGTGCAGTGGCTATCCATAGTGCTGAAAAATGCACGGGTTTTACAGCTCAGGCTACCAGCGGCTTGATCCAGCATAGTGGCAAGGCGCCTGCCGTCAGCGTGCAACCCCTTTTCCAGAGCGGCTCGCACCGCTTCGCTTGTCATCAACCTGCCATGTGGCTGCCACTCACCTGTCACACCCCCCCCGCAATACTTGCGCCTGTTTTCGAAGACGGGGCTCAACCCCGCTGCCGTCCTGATCGGACCTGTCTTGGGATGACCACGTCCCGCTCTTAACCAGGGAGTAACCTATGCGTCTTGTTTCAACACGAACCGGTGCCGGCGCCTGCGCAGCCCTGCTGCTGGCAGCCAGCCTGCCCGCCTCGGCGGCCGTCGATGAAAAGCTGCTGGAAATGCTCCGCGCTAACGGTTCGATCAGTGGCAGCCAATACGCCGAACTCAAGGGCGAGCTGGATCGCGACAGGCAAGCGCAGCAACAGCAGCAGGTCGCAGCAGCCCAGGCCAAGAAAGAAGAGCTGTCCGCCTTTGAACAGAAAGTGGCATGGGCGTCGAAAACCCAGATAAAAGGCGACGTTCGCCTGCGCTACGAAGATCAGAACACCGATGGTGCTGCCAGCAACAGTGGCAAGGACACCGACCGCCAGCGCGTACGTGCCCGCTTTGGGGTGTACAGCCAGATTAACCCACAAGTGGACGCAGGCATTCGCCTGGCCACGGGGAGCAGCAGCGATGCGCGCTCTACCAACGAAAACCTAGACAACTATTTCGTCAAGAAGAGCTCCTGGGTAGACCTGGCCTACCTGGACTGGCACCCCACGGCCCTGCCAGACCTGCACCTGGTGGGTGGCAAAATGACCCAGCAGTGGGTGAACATGGGTGACGTGATCTGGGATGGCGACATCAACCCTGAAGGCGTTTCTGCCGCTTACAAGCGTTCGATCGGCGGCAACAACGAGTTATTCGGCAGCGCGGGCTACTACAACCTCAAAGACAACGTAGACGGCGAAGGTGTGCAGTTCCGCCACGACCTACGCATGTACGCAGGGCAGTTGGGCGGCCGCTTCGGCCTTACCGATAACCTGAAACTGACCGTCGGTGGCAGCGTGTACGGCTTCGACGGTGACGGTGATGATACCGCCGGATCGGGCAAGCTATCGGTGAACGGCAACACCGCTGGTGAGCAGTTCAAGCTGTACGAAGGCTTCGCCCAGATGGACATCACCGGCATGGTGATCCCCCTGGCCGTGTATGGCCAATACGTGAAGAACGCAGACGCCAGCGACGACGCCGACAGTGCCTGGTTGGTGGGCGCCAAGACCAAGGTCTTCGACAAGTGGAGCCTGGATTACAACTACCGCGATGTTCAGCGCAATGCGGTGGTGGGCGCCTTCACCGATTCTGATTTCGGCGGCGGCTTCACCGGCGCGCGGGGCCACAAGCTGAAAGTGTCCTACGACATCGACAAGAACTTTGCCCTGGGCGCAACCTACTTCATGGCCGAGTCCGACACCTATGTCACCAACCGTACCGACACGGACGTCGATACCCTTCAAGTGGACTTGGAAGCGAAGTTCTAAGGGTGCTGTAACCTGTTTGCTGCAGCCCATTGCGCGGAGGCCTGTTGTCGGTCTCCGCCTTCGGCTGCGCCGGTCCCACAGACAAACCTGGACTATACTGCACCCTCCACAACGATAGGTGCTTGCTCCATGTCGTCTGTCCACAACGCTGCACTAAAGGGTTATTCGGCACAGGCGCAGCGGTATACCCAGGGCCGCCCAGACTACCCCAAGGGGCTGAGCACCTGGCTCAACCACACGATAAACATTACCCCACAGGCGCGTGTGGTCGACCTGGGCGCAGGTACGGGAAAGTTTACCCGCCTGCTGACACCGCTCAGCGATCACGTGATCGCCATTGAACCGGTGGAGGCCATGCGCCAGGCATTTATACAAAGCTTCCCGGATATCGAGGTAGCCCCCGGTACCGCACAAGCCCTTCCTTTGCCGGACAGCAACGTCGATGCCGTACTGTGTGCCCAAGCCTTCCACTGGTTTGCCGAACGGAAAGCCCTTGAAGAGATTCACAGGGTGCTCAAGCCGGAGGGGCGGCTGGGGTTGGTGTGGAATGTGCGTGATGAGTCGGTGGACTGGGTAGCGGAGATTACCCGGATAATCACGCCGTACGAGGGTGATACACCGAGGTTTCATACTGGGAAGTGGCTAGCGCCGTTCGATGGAACACTTTTTTCCGCCCCCGAACCTACGTGCTTCGGCTACACCCATGCGGGTACAGCCGAAACCGTCATCATGAACCGATTTCTCTCGGTCAGCTTTATTGCCAGCCTGCCTGCTGCTGATAACGCCGCCGTTGCACAACAGTTACGCGAACTGATTCATGATCACCCAGCATTGGCGGGCCGGGCGACCATCGAGTTCCCTTACCAGACGCAGGCGTACGTGTGCCAACGCCTGGGTTAAGGGCCTCACCTGCATGTCGGCATCATAGCGCCGACACGTGTTTCAACGCTTGCGCAGGATCACGCTGCCAATGGAGTAACCGGCGCCAAACGAACTCAGCACGCCCAGGGCGCCTTGGGGCAGGTCATCCTGGTGTTTGTGCAGGGCAATCACCGAACCGGCAGAGCTGGTATTAGCGTAGGTATCAAGAATCACCGGCGCTTCGTCTGCCGTAGCATCGCGCCCCAGCAGTTTTTTCACGATCAGCTGGTTCATGCTCAGGTTCGCCTGGTGTAGCCAGAACCGTGACACCCGGCTGACTTCGATGTCGTTTTCCTCCAGGTGTTTGCCCACCAGCTCAGCCACCATGGGGCATACTTCGCGGAATACTTTGCGGCCTTCCTGCACGAACAATTTGTCCTGTGCCAGGGCGCCCTCTTCCGCTGCCCGGTTGAGGAAGCCGAAGTTGTTGCGAATGTTGTTTGAGAACTGCGTGATCAGCTTGGTGCTGACCACATCGAACTGGTACGGCGATGTAGCCAGGTCGGCCCGCTCCACCAGCACAGCAGTAGCGGCGTCACCAAAGATAAAATGGCTGTCGCGGTCGCGGAAGTTCAGGTGGCCCGTACAGATCTCCGGGCTGACCACCAGCACCGCCCGGGCCTGGCCCAGTTGAACAGCGTTGGCGGCTGCCTGAATGCCGAAGGTGGCGGACGAACAAGCCACGTTCATGTCGAAACCAAACCCTTGGATGCCCAAGGCCTGCTGCACCTCGATAGCCACGGCTGGGTAAGGCCGTTGCAAGTTGGAACAGGCCACGATGACTGCATCTACATCGGCGGCCGTACGCCCTGCTCGGTCCAATGCCTGCCGCGCTGCCGCCGTGGCCATTTCGCACAGAATCGAGGGCTCGTCATTGCTGCGCTCGGGCAAGCGCGGCACCATGCGTTGCGGGTCCAGGATACCGGCCTTGTCCATCACGAAACGGCTTTTGATGCCAGACGCTTTCTCGATGAACGCCGCATTGGACTCCGCCAGGGGCTCCTGCTCGCCACGGCCGATAGCCTCGGCCTGTGCGGCATTGTATTGGTGCACCCAGGTATTGAACGATGCCACCAGCTCTTCGTTGGTAATGCTGTGGGGCGGTGTGAACAGCCCGGTACCGCTGATAACGACGTTGTACACGTTCGTTCCTCTGAATAGGGGCGCCTGTGAAGGCGAAGCCCGCAGATTTTGCCACACTTGGCACGAACGTGCCCATTGGCATCAGGCTTCCACCAACGCCCATTGCTTGGCCAGGCGCTTGTCTGAAATCGGCACTTTTGTGCCCAACTGCTGGGCGAAGAGCGATATCCGGTACTCCTCAAGCCACCAGCGGTACAGTGCCAGTTCAGGGTCGCGCTTGCCCTCCTGAGCGTGCTTGGCAGCACGTGCCTGATACTGCGCCCACAACTCGCCCAGTTCGCCGCTCCAGACACGATCACGTTGCACCTGAGTGCCCACTTTATCCAGGCGAAGCTCGATACCCTTGAGGTAGCGTGGCAGCTCTTTAAGCCACTGAGCCGGTGTTTCCCGAACGAACCCAGGATAGACCAGCCCCGCCAGTTGCTGCTTGATGTCGTTGAGTGCAACGGCCTGGGCCAAGTCGATACGGCCCTTGAAACGCTTCTGCAAGCCGTGCCACAAGGTCAGGACCTCCAGTACCAGGCGCGCCAACCGCTCGGCATGCTCAGCCCAGCTGCCGCGCTTGCGTTCGGCCAGGCTGGCCAGCCCAGCGCCTTCGCGCGGCAGGTTGGCCTCCCCTTCCAGCACGCAGCTGTCCAGGCTGGCCAGCAATATGTCTTCGACCAAGGCCTCGATACGCCCCAGGTCCCGGTACAACAGGCCCATCTGGGTTTGCCCTGGTAGCTTGCTGCGCAGGAAGCGCGCCGGCTCTGCCAATTGCTGCAACAGCAGGCGTTGCAGGGCGCGCCGGTGTTGATAGTCGGCTTCGGCTGCTGTGGAAAACCGGCCTTCGCGCACTTCGCCCTGCTCCTCCACCAAGGCCGGATAGACCGTGAGCTGAAGGCCGGCGACGTTATGCCGTGCGGTTTCGGCCACAGAGGCAAAGGCTTTGGGCTGTACCGGCCCGGACGCCTGGGTAGCCGCAGGCATGGCCAGTGCCGCCTGCCCGGCCTCGGCAAAGCGTGCGGTGAGGGTGGCCAGGTCGCGGCCTTCGCCCAGGAACTTGCCTTGGGCGTCTACCACTTCAAGGTTCATGCGCAGGTGACCTTCCAACTGGCGCTCGGCGTCGGCCCAGTCCTCTTCGCTCACACGGGCGCCTGTCATGCGGGTAAGCTCTGCTCCCAGTGCCTGAGGTAACGAACCCTGGCCGAAGACCATGCGCGCCAGCGCGGCTTTTATGAAGTCCGGTACCGGTACGAAATTCTTGCGTACGGCCTTGGGCAGGTTACGCACAAGGGCCACGCAGCGGGCCTCGATCAACCCCGGCACCAGCCAGGCCAGGCGTTCGGCCGGCAGCGTATTGAGCAAGGGTGCCGGCACCCGCAGGGTCACGCCATCACGGGTATTGCCAGGCTCGAAGTGGTAGGTGAGGGGCAAAGCCAGGTCACCCAAGTGCAGCGTATCGGGGTACAGGGCTGCCGTGACTTCGCTGGCCTCACGGGCCAGTACATCCTCATCCCGCATAATCAGCAGGTTCGGGTTTTTCTGGCTGTGAACGCGATACCAGCTGTCGAAGGTGGCGGTCTGGTGGATCTCTGCAGGTAGCCGGGCTTCGTAGAAGTTATAGAGCGTTTCTTCATCGGCCAGGATGTCGCGGCGGCGCGCCTTGGCTTCCAGCTCGTCCAGGCGCTCCAGCAATTGGCGGTTGGCCGTCAGGCACCGCGCACGGGACTGGATCTCCCCGCGCACCAAGCCTTCGCGGATAAACAGCTCTCGGGAAGCGACAGGGTCGATCGGCCCGAAATGAACCGGGCGGCGGCCAATGATAATCAGGCCATAGAGGGTAATCTGCTCGAAGGCCACCACCTGGCCGCGCTTCTTCTCCCAGTGGGGCTCGAAATGGTTGCGTTTGATCAGGTGCTCAGCCAACGGCTCCAGCCACTGGGCATCGATCTTGGCGACCATGCGGGCGTACAGCTTAGTGGTTTCCACCAGCTCGGCGGCCATCAACCATTGCGGCCGCTTGCGCCCGATGCCACTGGACGGGTGAACCCAGAATCGCCGTTGCCGTGCCCCCAGGTAATCCCCCTCTTCCGTCTTCTGCCCTATCTGGCTCAGCAAGCCGGACAAGATAGCCTTGTGCAGTTTGGCGTAGTCGGCCGGCTCCGGGTTGACGGGTAATTGCAGGTCGCGGCAGATCAGCGCCAATTGGCGGTGCGCGTCGCGCCACTCGCGCAAGCGCAAATAGTTGAGGAACTGTTTGCGGCACCAGTTGCGCAACGGGTTGCTGCCCAGTGCCTGACGCTGCTCCTCGAAGCCGTTCCACAGGTTCACCAACCCGGCAAAGTCAGAATCTACGTCTTTCCATTGGGCATGGGCCTGGTCGGCGGCTTGCTGACGCTCTGGCGGGCGCTCGCGCGGGTCTTGTACGGACAGCGCGCTGGCCACGATCAGCACCTCGGCCAGGCTGCCTTGCTGAGCGCCTTCCAGGAGCATGCGCGCCAGGCGCGGGTCCACGGGCAGGCGCGCCAACTGGCGGCCCAGGGGCGTGAGCTGGTTTTCGCGGTTGACCGCGCGCAGTTCCTGCAACAGGTTGAAGCCATCGCTGACAGCCTTGCCGTCCGGTGGCTCGATAAAGGGGAAGGCATCGATGGCACCCAGCCGCAGGTGCAGCATCTGCAGAATCACCGCTGCTAAGTTAGTGCGAAGAATTTCCGGGTCGGTGAAGGCCGGCCGTGCGTTGAAATCCTCCTCGCTGTACAGGCGCACGCACAACCCTGGCTCAACCCGCCCACAACGACCTTTGCGCTGATTAGCACTGGCTTGGGACACCGCCTCAATGGGCAAGCGCTGCACCTTGGCGCGGTAGCTGTAGCGGCTGATGCGCGCCGTACCGGTGTCAATCACGTAGCGAATGCCCGGTACGGTCAGGGACGTTTCGGCCACGTTGGTTGCAAGCACCACGCGCCGACCAGGGTGGGACTGGAAAATGCGCTGCTGCTCGGCCGGTGACAGCCGCGCGTACAGCGGCAGTATCTCGGTATGGCGTAGCTGGGCCTTGCGCAGGTACTCGGCCGCATCGCGAATCTCCCGCTCACCCGGCAGGAACACCAGCACGTCACCTGGGCTTTTCCGATCCTGGCGTTCCAGCTCGGCAAATTCTTCGAGCGCGGCGAGAATGCCCTGGTCCATGCTCAGGTCTTCTTCTACCGTATTGCCATCTTCGTCTTGCTCGCCCACCAGTGGGCGGTACCACACGTCTACAGGGAAGGTGCGGCCTGACACTTCGATCACAGGCGCGCCGTCGAAGTGCTTGGAAAAGCGCTCCAGGTCGATGGTGGCCGAGGTGATGATGACTTTCAGGTCCGGGCGGCGTGGCAGCAGGGTTTTGAGGTAGCCCAGCAGGAAGTCGATGTTCAGGCTGCGCTCATGGGCCTCGTCCACAATGATAGTGTCGTAGCGCTCAAGGAAACGGTCGTGCTGTGTTTCCGCCAGCAAGATACCGTCTGTCATCAGCTTTACCAGGCTGCTGGCGCTGCTCTGGTCCTCGAAGCGTACCTGATAGCCCACCAGGCTGCCCAAGGGCGTACCCAGCTCCTCGGCCACTCGAGTGGCCACACTACGGGCGGCAATCCGGCGTGGCTGGGTATGGGCAATCAACCCAGCCTGCCCACGCCCCAGTTCCAAGCAGATTTTGGGCAATTGAGTGGTTTTACCGGACCCGGTTTCGCCCGCAATGATCACCACTTGATGCTTGGCGATGAGCGCCTTGATCTCGTCGCGCTTGGCAGCAATCGGCAGCTGATCGTCGTAGCGAATGGTCGGTACGCTGGCACGCCGCTCGGCTACAACGGCGCAGGACGCTTCATAGCGTTCCAGCCAGCGGGCCAGCTTGGCCTCGTCGGGCGCTTTACGCAGCTCGTGCAATTGCCGCCGCAGGCGATGGCGGTCGGCGGTCTGGGCCAGGTCAAGGTTGCGCAACAGGGTATCGAGGGACGGCGTGGGTTCGGTCATCAGTGTGGCCCGGGCGGGCACGGTAGAAAATGTGACCGGGATTGTCGCAGATTTGCCAGGGTTTGGGGGCGCCGGCAGGGGCGACGGCACATCTGGCCCATCGCCCCTAGGCCTCAAGCGGTTTTCTTGAGCCCCAGCTTTTTCAGCTCTTCGTCACGCAACTCGCGGCGCAGGATCTTGCCAACGTTCGTGGTAGGTAAACTGTCGCGGAACTCAACGGTTTTGGGCACCTTGTAGCCGGTCATGTTGGCGCGCATATGGTCCATCACCTGGTCACGTGTAACGGTCATGCCAGGCTTGACCACCACGAACACCTTGATGGTCTCGCCGGATTTTTCATCAGGGATACCAATGGCCGCACACTGCAGAACGCCGGGCAAGGTAACCAGCACGTCTTCAAGCTCGTTGGGGTACACATTGAAACCGGACACCAGGATCATGTCCTTCTTGCGGTCCACGATCCGGATGTAACCGTCTGGTTGAATGACCGCGATATCGCCCGTCTTGAGCCAACCGTCGGCATCCAGCATCTCTGCCGTAGCCTCCGGGCGCTCCCAGTACCCTTTCATCACCTGTGGACCTTTCACGCACAGTTCCCCGGCTTCGCCAAAGCCCAGTTCGCGCCCACTGTCGGCAATGACACGGCACAGGGTGGAACAGACAGGAATGCCAATGGTGCCGATCTGGATGCCTTGCTTGGGATTGACCGTCGCCACGGGGCTGGTTTCGGTCATGCCATAGCCTTCGCAAATGGAGCAGCCCGTGGTTTCACGCCAACGCTCGGCTACCGCCGCTTGCAATGCCATACCACCAGAAAGCGTGAGCTTGAGCGCGGAAAAGTCCAGCTTGCGGAAGTCAGCGTTGTTGCACAGGGCAACGAACAGCGTGTTAAGCCCCACGAACCCACTGAATTTCCACTTGCCCAGCTCCTTGACCATGGCCGACAGGTCACGCGGGTTACTGATAAGCACATTGTGGTTGCCCATCAGCATCATGGCCATGCAGTGAAAGGTGAACGCATAGATGTGGTACAGCGGCAGCGGCGTGATCAGCACTTCGCTGCCTTCTGCCAGGTTCGACCCCATCAGCGCCTTGCATTGCAGCATGTTGGCCACCAGGTTGCGGTGGGTGAGCATGGCGCCTTTGGCCACGCCTGTTGTACCGCCGGTGTATTGCAGCACGGCCACTTCGCCACTGTTGGGCGATACCTCCTTGATGGCGACGCCACGGCCCAAGGCAAGGGCCTGGTTGAACCGTACCGCGCCCGGAATATGGTAGGGCGGGACCATTTTCTTGACGTACCGCACCACGCTGTTGACCAGCAGCCGCTTCACCGGCGGCAGCAGGTCGGCCACTTCTGTCACGATTACATGACGCACTGCGGTCTTGGGTACGACCGCCTGGGCCAGGTGAGCCATGTTCGCCAGGCACACCAGTGCCTTGGCACCGGAATCCTTGAACTGGTGTTCCATTTCCCGCGCCGTGTACAGCGGGTTGGTGTTGACCACGATCAGCCCGGCCCGTATCGCGCCGAACACGGCCACCGGGTACTGCAGCACATTGGGTAGTTGCACAGCGATGCGGTCGCCTGGCATAAGGTCCGTATGCTGCTGCAACCAGGCCGCAAAGGCACCGGACAGCGCGTACAGGTCACCGTAGGTGAGCGTCTGGCCCAGGTTGCTGAACGCAGGTTTGTGGGCGAACCGCTGGCACGACTGCTGGAGCACGGCCTGGATATTAGGGTATGCATCTGGATCGATCTCGGCGGGAATGCCCGGCGGGTACTTGTCTGCCCAGAAATTGTCGGCCATGGAAACCCTGCTCCTCGTACGGCGAGATCACCGCAGTCGATGCGGTTCTTATAGATATGGTGAAAAGCGGGCCGAGATTATCAGCTTTGGGAAAAACCGCCTAGAGCCAGACCCACGCCAAAGGTCATATTGAAAACTCGATCACCGCCCTCAGTCACTTTTAGTGTAATTACTCTAAACCTCGCAACCCTTCCTTGGCCTCCTTTCTGAAGCGTGGGCTTCTTCTCGTAGCGCACGGCGCAGTATTTTTCCTACAGGCGTCATGGGCAGGGCGTCTCGTATCAGAACCTGCCTGGGCACCTTGTACGGTGCCAAGTTCTCACGGCACCAGTGGCTGAGGGCTGCTACGTCCAGGCTATTGGCCCGAGGTACCACGAACAGCCGTATGGCCTCCCCCGTGCGCTCGTCAGGCACGCCGATCGCTGCACAGTTAAGCACCTGAGGGTGGGCCATTACGACCTCTTCCACTTCGTTGGGGTATACGTTGAAGCCGGACACAATGATCATGTCTTTCTTGCGGTCCACAATGCGCACAAAACCGTCAGGGTCGATGATGGCCATGTCGCCGGTTTTCAGCCAACCTTCGCCGTCCAGCGTTTGCGCCGTTTCCTCGGGGCGCTGCCAGTAGCCTTTCATCACTTGCGGCCCGCGCACGCATAGCTCACCGGCCTCGCCCAAGGGTAGCGCCTGCCCCTGCTCGTCGATAACCTTTAGCGCCGTTCCTATCACGGGCAGGCCCACTGAACCCAAGCGCGCCCCACTACCGTAGGGGTTGGTGCAGACCACAGGCGAGGTTTCTGTCAGGCCGTAGCCTTCGGTGATTCGGCAACCCGTGAGCGCTTCCCACCGTTCCGCAGTCGCTTTCACCAGTGCCGTGCCACCTGAGTTCGTGACCTTCAGTGCGGAAAAATCCAGCCTCGCGAACGCCGGATGATCCATCAGCGCCACGAACAAGGTGTTCAACCCAACGAAAACGTGAACCGCCAACGGCTCAGCACCTTGATAAAGGCAGGAATGTCGCGTGGGTTGGTAATGAGCACGTTGTGATTGCCGGTGACCATGAGGCAGAGGCAATGCGCGGTAAAGGCGTAGATGTGGTAAAGCGGGAGCGGCGCAATGGCGGTTTCCTGGCCGTCACGCACCAGGGGTTGGCCATCGGCACCTGATTGGCTAAAGCACGCCTGCACTTGCTGCATATTCGCAAGCAGGTTGCCATGGGTCAGCATCGCGCCTTTGGCCACGCCCGTGGTACCACCGGTGTACTGCAATACGGCAGTATCTTCACGGCACAGGGCAACGGGCATGACGGCGCACTTGCGGCCCAGCTTCAGCGCCCGAGTGAAGCCAACGGCCTGGGGTAGATGATAATTGGGTACCTGCTTTTTCAACCTTGCCACCGCCAGGTTCACCAGCCAGCCTTGGGCGGGCGACAGCAGGTCGCCCATTTTGGCCTCGATCAGGTAGTCCATGGGTGTGTCGGCGACCACCTCTTGAACGCGGTCGCCGAACAGGTTCAGGTAAACCAGGGCCCTGGCGCCTGAATCCTTGAACTGGTGGCGCATTTCCCGGGTGGTGTACAGCGGGTTGGTGTTTACAACGATCAGCCCTGCGCAGAGGGCGCCAAACACTGCGACAGGGTACTGAAGCACATTGGGCAGTTGAACAGCGATGCGGTCGCCGGGCACCAGGTCGGTATGCTGTTGCAGCCAGGCGGCAAAGGCCTCCGCTTCGCGCTTCAGCTGGCCATAGGTGAGCGTGCGCCCCAGGTTGCTGTAGGCAGGCTTGTCGGCGAAGGCGCCGCAGGCATACTGGAACACCTCTACTACAGAGGCCCACCTAGTGAAATCCAGCGTGGTAGGTAGGCCTGCGGGGCGCTTGTCGGCCCAGAAGTCAGGTTGCATTGTTATTCTCCCCTGCTTGAGGCGCGGGCTTCATGCCAGCGCAGCCTTGGGGCGAAATTAGCAGCTGAGTGAACTATGGCAACCGCCAGGGTTGCGTTATTTACATCCTGAATTGAAATAGACACGCCACATGGCGATACACTAGGCGCCTTTGCGCGAACAGGATCGACCCTCCATGACCGACAGCACCAACACGCCCTACGAAGCCCTTGAAATCGGCCAGACCGCCAGTTACAGCCGTACCGTGACCGAGCGTGAAATCCAGCTGTTCGCAGAGCTTTCCGGCGACCGCAACCCGGTGCACCTGGACGCAGACTATGCTGCCAAAACCCTGTTCAAGGAGCGCATTGCCCACGGTATGATCACCGGCGCCCTGATCAGCGCGGCAGTGGCCTGCGAGCTGCCGGGGCCTGGGACTATCTACCTGGGCCAGCAGATGACGTTCCAGAAGCCCGTGAAAATAGGCGACACGCTGACGGTACGCCTGGAGATCCTGGAAAAGCTGCCCAAGTTCAAGGTGCGGATTGCTACACGCGTGTTCAACCAGCATGAAGAGCTGGTAGTAGATGGGGAAGCGGACATTCTTGCGCCGCGCAAGCCGCAGACGGTAACGCTGGCAGCGCTGCCGACCATCACGGTGGGCTGATCCGCTTTCGAGCAGGCAAAAAAAAGGCGGCCCAAGCCGCCCTGAATATGCCGTGCGTGCCCAAGGACAGCGGGGAGTTGCTGCCTCAGGCCTTGAAAGTTAGCCCCCCTTGCCATGCCAGGGCATGACCCATGTCAACGCTTCTTCGGTTTCTTCTTAGGCTTCTTTTTTCCGGCCATGGGCATGGCCTGCTCGAACGCCTTGCGCACTTCACGCAGGCGCTTTTCATTGAGGTCGTGCTGCCTGCGCGCGCGTTCGGCAGTGAAATCCAGAAGGTTGTCGTCTTGGCTCATGGTCATGACACGTCAGGAATGTGGTCGTATCATCGCGCGTCCCTGCCCGGCTGGCCAGTCACACTTCAAGGTCCACCCACAGGCCCTGGCGAGGCGGTGCTTCCATCAGAGGAACGGCAGGCACTGTATTGTCGGCGTTGAGCTCATCCCCCGCCAGCACCACGGCTGGCGAAGCCTGGCCCTTGTGTTCCTGGCGCTTGCGCCGCTCCTCGAATTCCCGCACCAATGCCGCGGCATCCTCACGCTCACGGTTGCGCAGGTCGATATCGGTTTCAGTGGACGTCGGCTGCGCAGGGGCCACAGGCGCGATATCAGGTGTTGGCCGGATGGGGTCCAGTTGCGGATTTACCGGCACGAAAGGCTGCAATGTCACAGGTGGAATCATTTTTCCTCCAAGTGCCTGTCAAAGGGGCTTCATCTGATCCTGTACAGGATGACGGAGCCCTGGCTGACCAGGCTATCGGCCAACCGCTGGCCGACTTGAGGCGTTTCGTCTGTGGGCGTTCGCCAAAGCTGGCCTACAATTGCGCAAGGCGCCTTTGGTTCTGACCGGGCGATCCGTTAGAATCCCCGGTTTTTGCAGGCGGAGTAAGGCATGGCGCAGCAGTATCAACCAGGACAACGCTGGATCAGCGACAGCGAAGCGGAACTGGGGCTGGGTACGGTCATCGCTCAGGACGGCCGCCTGCTGACAGTGCTCTACCCCTCGACCGGGGACACGCGCCAGTATGCGCTGCGCAATGCCCCCCTCACCCGCGTGCGGTTTTCGCCCGGCGACTCGATCACGCACTTCGAGGGCTGGAAGCTGACCGTGCGCGAGGTGGAGGACGTGGATGGCCTGCTGGTGTACCACGGCTTCGATGCCCAGCACGAACCCCGTACGCTCCCGGAAACCCAGCTATCCAACTTCATTCAGTTCCGCCTGCCCAGCGACCGCCTGTTCGCCGGGCAGATCGACCCCTTGCAATGGTTCTCGCTGCGCTATAACACCTTGCAGCACAGCAGCCGGCAGGTCCAGTCCTCGCTATGGGGCCTGGGCGGCGTACGCGCCCAACCCATTGCGCACCAGTTGCACATTGCTCGGGAAGTGGCAGACCGTATCGCGCCACGCGTCCTGCTGGCGGACGAAGTCGGCCTGGGCAAGACCATCGAAGCCGGCCTGATCATTCATCGGCAGTTGCTCAGCGGCCGTGCCAGCCGCGTGCTTATCCTGCTGCCGGAAAACCTGCAGCACCAATGGCTGGTGGAAATGCGCCGCCGCTTCAACCTCGAAGTGGCCCTGTTCGATGCCGAGCGCTTCCTGGAAAGCGATGCCAGCAACCCCTTCGACGATGCCCAGTTGGCCTTGGTATCCCTTGAGTGGCTGACCGAATCGGAAAAGGCCCAGGACGCCCTGTTTGCGGCAGGCTGGGACATGCTGGTGGTGGACGAAGCGCACCATCTGGTCTGGCACCCGGAAAAACCTAGCCCGGAGTACAGCCTGGTCGATCAACTGGCCCAAGTGATTCCAAGCGTGCTGCTGCTGACAGCCACCCCCGAGCAACTGGGCTTGGACAGCCACTTCGCCCGCCTGCGCCTGCTGGACCCGAATCGCTTCCATGACCTGGAAGCCTTCCGCCGTGAAAGCGAGCATTACAAACCCATCGCTGAAGCGGTGCAGGAACTGCTGGAGCAGGGCCGGCTGTCCCAGGCGGCACACAAGACCATCCATGATTTCCTGGGTGCCGAGGGTGAGGCACTGCTGGGCGCGGTACAGGACGGCGATGCTGAAGCCAGTGCGCGCCTGATCCGCGAATTGCTGGACCGCCACGGTACTGGCCGCGTGCTGTTCCGTAATACCCGTGCGGCGATCCAGGGGTTCCCCGAGCGCGAACTGCATGCCTGTGCGCTGGACGCGCCTGTGGAATATGCCGAGTTGCGTGGCCTTCAGGCGCTGCATCCGGAGCTGGTGGTAGAACCCGCACAGGGCGAAACGGACGACAACCGCTGGTGGCGCTTCGACCCACGGGTAACCTGGTTGATCGACACGCTGAAGTCGCTGAAAAAGGTCAAGGTGCTGGTGATCTGCGCACGTGCCGAAACGGCCATGGACCTGGAAGACGCGCTGCGCGTGCGCTCCGGTATTCCGGCTACCACCTTCCACGAAGGCATGAGCATTCTGGAGCGTGACCGCGCGGCAGCCTACTTCGCGGACGAGGAATACGGCGCGCAAGTGCTTATCTGTTCGGAAATCGGCTCTGAAGGGCGCAACTTCCAGTTTGCTCACCACTTGGTATTGTTCGACCTGCCTGCCCACCCAGACCTGCTCGAACAACGCATTGGCCGCCTGGACCGCATCGGCCAGAAGCACGTGATTCAGTTGCACGTGCCCTACCTGGCCGGCACGCCACAAGCGCGGCAGTTCCGCTGGTACCACGAAGCCCTGAACGCATTCCTTGCCACCTGCCCCACCGGCAACACGCTCCAGCACCGCTATGGTGAACAACTTCAGGCCCAGCTCGAAGGGGGCAGCGACGCAGCATTCGATGCCTTGATTCTGGAGGCCCGTGCCGAGCGCGAGAAACTGGAGGCCGAACTGCACAGCGGCCGCGACCGGCTGCTGGAGCTTAACTCCGGTGGTGCGGGCGAGGGCCAGGCGCTGGTTGAGGCCATTGAAGAGCAGGACGATCAGTTCGCCTTGCCCATCTATATGGAAACCCTGTTCGACGCCTTTGGTATCGACAGCGAGGACCATTCGGAAAACGCCCTCATCCTCAAACCCAGTGAAAAGATGCTGGACGCCAGCTTCCCGCTCGGCGACGACGAAGGTGTGACCATCACCTATGACCGCCAACAGGCGTTGTCACGTGAAGACATGCAGTTCCTGACCTGGGAACACCCGATGGTTCAGGGTGGCATGGACCTGGTGCTGTCCGGCTCCATGGGCAACACGGCCGTAGCGCTGATCAAGAACAAGGCGCTCAAGCCTGGGACGGTATTGCTCGAACTGCTTTACGTCAGTGAAGCCGTAGCGCCAAGGGCACTGCAACTTGGCCGCTTCCTGCCGCCTGTGGCCTTGCGCTGCCTGCTGGACGGCAATGGCAACGACCTGGCGCCACGTGTGGCCTTTGAAACCCTTAACGACCAGCTTGAAAGCGTGCCCAAGGGCAGCGCCAACAAGTTCATCCAGGCGCAGCGGGATGCACTGGGGCCCCGTATCAATGCGGCCGAGGCCAAGGTTGCGCCACGCCATGCAGAGCGCGTGGCCGAAGCGCAGCGGCGCTTGGCAGCCGAACTGGACGAGGAAATCGCTCGCCTGACCGCCTTGCGCGCCATCAACCCCAGTGTACGGGAGAGCGAGGTTCAGGCCCTGCGCGACCAGCGTGAGCAAGGCATGGAAATGCTATCGAAGGCGGCCTTGCGGCTTGAGGCGATTCGGGTATTGGTTGCCGGCTGATCTGGCGGGGGTTAAGGCCGGCACGTTCCCGGCCTACGCCTTTGGCTTCGACCAGTCCCACAGCAGACCACGCGGTTTTTGTAGGCGCTGCGAACCTAGCCCTCAGATGGAATGTACCAAGCGGGCAGTTCCCGGCCTACGCCCTCACCTTCGAGCAGCCCCACAGCAGACCGCGCGTGCTTTTGTAGGAGCTGGCGAAGCCTGCGAACGGGTCTCCAGATGATAGGTACCAAGCGAGCAGCTCCCGCACCCTATTAGGGCAGCTTCTCAGTTGCTTGCCCTCTCCTGGAACACAACCCAGGGCGAAACGACAACAGCCCACAATTCAGGGTCGCGCTCCAATAGGTCCGCCGCCCTGCCCTCACCTACTTTAGCCACCTCGCCTGCGTCTAGCCACGTGCTTAGCTGAGCATGATTGTTATTGGCCATGGCTTCAGCAACCGCAATCAGGTCCAACTCGGCAGCGACCCACAACAGTGCGCCGCGCGCAAAGAATGGCTGCAGTTCCTGCCAGTTGATTCTTTCCGTCTCGCCGAGCAGTTTGGCATAGAGGGTGCTTGTCTGTTGCGTCATGGGCCTGGCCTGAGAAGAAAAGTAGCGGCAATGATAGCGGCTAGCGCTTTTCTGAAAAACCTGGTTTCAACTTCGCGTACCGAATAAAACACCTGTATTTCCCAGGTGTTAGCGTGATAAAAGGCATTTGCTCGTCGAAAATCTGTAAGAAAATTTCACATAAGCGACATCGACGCGATGCCCGGCAACTGGCCAGCTTTTCAATGGATCAAGGGGCAAACTACACTGCCTTCGCGATACCGAGACACACTGGCCACGCCGGTCGATTATGGTGCAATCCTGCAATGGCAGGCGCAGCAGTACCGGTCCGCGGCCTGCCGCACGGACTATAAGAACTAAAACACGAGAGTGGAGCCTTATGCACAACACCAAGATGTCCAAACTGTTTGCCGCCATGGTATTGGCTGGCGCCGCCAGCTACTCGTTCGCTGCTGACACCATCAAGATCGGCATCGCTGGCCCCAAGACCGGCCCTGTGGCCGAGTACGGCGCCATGCAATTCCGCGGTGCGCTCATGGCAGTCGACCAGATCAACGCCAAGGGCGGTGTGGACGGCAAGAAGCTTGAGGCGGTCACCTACGACGATGCCTGTGACCCCAAGCAGGCCGTAGCGGTCGCCAACAAGGTCGTCAACGATGGCGTTAAGTTCGTGGTCGGCCACCTGTGCTCCAGCTCTACTCAGCCGGCCTCGGACGTCTATGAAGACGAAGGCATCCTGATGGTCACCCCGGCAGCGACCAGCCCGGACATTACCAGCCGTGGCTACAAGCTGGTGTTCCGCACCATTGGCCTGGACAGTGCCCAGGGCCCTGCCGCCGGCAACTATATCGCTGACCACGTGAAACCCAAGATTGTGGCAGTGGTGCACGACAAGCAGCAGTACGGTGAGGGTATTGCCACCGCAGTCAAACAGACACTGGAAGGCAAAGGCGTAAAAGTGGCCGTGTTCGAGGGCATCAATGCCGGTGACAAGGACTTCTCTTCGCTGATTGCCAAGCTCAAGCAGGCTAACGTGGACTTCGTGTACTACGGCGGCTACCACCCGGAGCTGGGCCAGATCCTGCGCCAGGCCAAGGAAAAGGGCCTGAACGCCAAGTTCATGGGCCCTGAGGGCGTCGGCAACGACTCCATCTCCCAGATTGCCGGTGATGCCTCCGAAGGCCTGTTGGTGACCCTGCCGAAATCCTTCGACCAGGACCCAGCCAACCAGGCCCTGACCCAGGCGTTCAAGGACAAGAAAGAAGACCCAAGCGGTCCGTTCGTGTATCCGTCCTACACCGCCGTGCAGCTGATCGCCGACGGTATCACCGCCGCGAAAAGCGAAAAACCCGAAGACGTTGCGAAGGCGCTTCACGCTGGCACCTTCAAAACCCCAATGGGCGACCTGAGCTACGACGACAAAGGCGACCTTAAGAACTTCCAGTTCGTCGTTTACGAATGGCACTACGGCAAGCCCAAGACCGAAGCGAAGTAACCCTCCCGCTACGGCCCACCAAAGCCCACTGCCTAGTGCAGTGGGCTTTGTTTTACGAGCACCGAAGCCCTTGCCGCCCCGCGGCGAGCGCTTCCCCTGAAAATCTTAAAACCGTTACATGCGGTTCACTGGACCAGACGTGGCTGAACGCACCTTCAGAGTGTTGAACCACACGGCTGCCGGGGAAATGCCAACAGGTTTTTAGGAGCGCGGCACATGCCCGACATTTATCATTACCTGCAACAGTTGATCAACGGCCTCACCGTTGGCAGTACCTACGCCCTGATCGCCATTGGCTACACCATGGTGTACGGCATCATCGGCATGATCAACTTCGCCCATGGCGAGGTGTACATGATCGGCTCCTACGTGGCGTTCATGGTCCTCGCCGGCCTGGCCATGGTGGGTATCCACAGCCTGCCCGTGCTCATGATCGCAGGCTTTGCCGCCGCTATCGTGGTCACCAGCGCCTACGGCTACAGTATCGAACGCGTGGCCTATCGCCCGCTGCGCAACAGCAACCGCCTCATTCCACTGATTTCGGCGATCGGCATGTCCATCTTCCTGCAGAACGCGGTCCAGCTGTCGCAGGGGTCTGGCAACTTTGCCATCCCTAACCTGCTGCCCGGCGATGTACGCTTCGGGCCAGGTGGGTCACAGGAAGTATTGGTTTCCTATATGCAGATCCTGGTCTTCGTGGTCACGGTCGCTACCATGTATGGCCTCACCCTGTTCATTTCCCGCTCGCGCATGGGGCGTGCCTGCCGCGCGTGTGCCGAAGACATGAAAATGGCCAGCCTGCTGGGCATCAATACCAACGGTGTGATCGCCCTGACGTTCGTGATCGGTGCAGCGCTGGCTGCGGTAGCCGCCATGCTGCTGAGCATGCAATACGGCGTGATCAACCCCAACGCCGGTTTCCTGGTGGGCCTGAAGGCCTTCACCGCTGCGGTACTGGGCGGCATCGGCAGTATCCCCGGCGCCATGCTGGGCGGGCTGGTGCTAGGGGTCGCTGAAGCCTTCGGTGCCGATGTATTTGGCGACCAGTACAAAGACGTTGTCGCCTTTGGCCTGCTCGTGCTGGTGTTGCTGTTCCGCCCGACCGGCATACTCGGTCGCCCGGAGGTTGAGAAGGTATGAGCAAATCAATCAAGTCGGCGCTGTTCAGCGCCTTGCTGGTATGGGCAGTGGCCTACCCAGTATTCGGGCTCAAGCTGGTGTTTTCAGGAGTGACCTTGCAGGTGCAAGGTGCCGATACCACCACCGTCATCATCATTGCCCTGTGTTCGGTTGCGCTGTTCATTCGGGTATTGCTGGCCAGCCGTAAAGCCGGCACCCCTGGCGCAGACCGCAAGCCTTGGGTGCCCGCCGGTGTCTCTTCCTGGCTGACCCTGCCCAGCACCCAACGCTGGGGCCTGGCCGCACTGATCGTACTGGCCTTCGTATGGCCGTTCTTCGGCTCCCGTGGCGCAGTGGACATTGCCACCCTGGTGCTTATCTATGTGATGCTGGGCTTGGGCCTGAACATCGTCGTAGGCCTGGCAGGGTTGCTGGACCTGGGCTATGTGGGCTTCTACGCCGTGGGCGCCTACAGCTATGCCCTGCTCTCGCACTACTACGGGCTCAGCTTCTGGGTATGCCTGCCACTGGCCGGCCTGTTCGCGGCACTGTTCGGGTTTGTACTGGGCTTCCCCGTGCTGCGCCTGCGTGGGGACTACCTGGCTATCGTGACCCTGGGCTTTGGCGAGATCATTCGCATTTTCCTGCGCAACCTCACCAGCATTACGGGTGGCCCCAATGGTATCGGCAACATCGAAAAGCCTACGCTGTTCGGCTTGAGCTTCGAGCGTCGCGCGGCCGAAGGCGCTCAGACCTTCCATCAGTATTTCGGGCTGGACTACAACCCGGCAGACAAAGTGGTATTTCTCTACCTGATCGCCCTGCTGTTGGCGCTGGCGGCTTTGTTTGTGATCAATCGCTTGCTTCGCATGCCTATTGGCCGGGCCTGGGAAGCCTTGCGCGAGGATGAAATTGCCTGCCGTGCCCTGGGCCTGAACCCCACAGTGATCAAGCTCTCGGCGTTTACGTTGGGTGCAGCGTTCGCCGGCTTTGCCGGCAGCTTCTTTGCCGCACGGCAGGGGCTGGTCACACCCGAGTCATTCACCTTTATCGAATCGGCGATCATTCTGGCCATCGTGGTGCTGGGCGGCATGGGCTCACAGCTGGGCGTGATCCTGGCAGCGATCGTCATGATCCTGCTACCGGAGCTTATGCGTGAGTTCAGCGACTACCGCATGTTGATGTTCGGCGCCTTGATGGTGCTGATGATGGTATGGCGCCCGCAGGGGCTGCTGCCCATGCAACGCCCCCACATGGAGCTGGGCCGATGAACCGTGAAATATTGAAGGTCAGCGGCCTGTCCATGCGTTTTGGCGGGCTGTTGGCGGTCAATGGCGTGGCCTTGACTGTCAAAGAAAAGGAAGTGGTCTCCCTGATCGGCCCCAATGGCGCCGGCAAAACCACCGTGTTCAACTGCCTTACCGGCTTCTACAAGCCCAGCGGCGGGACCATCCTGCTGGACGGCGAAGCCGTGCAAGGGCTGCCCGGCCATGTGATTGCACGTAAGGGCGTGGTGCGCACCTTCCAGAACGTGCGGTTATTCAAGGACATGACCGCCGTGGAAAACCTGCTGATCGCCCAGCACCGCCACCTCAATACCGGCTTTTTGGCAGGCCTGTTCAAGACCCCCGCCTTCCGCCGAAGCGAACGTGAGGCCATGGCGTACGCCGAGCACTGGCTTGAGCGGGTGAACCTGAAGGACGTGGCCAACCGCCCAGCCGGTACCCTTGCCTACGGCCAGCAACGGCGGCTGGAAATTGCCCGTTGCATGATGACCCGCCCGCGCATTCTGATGCTGGATGAGCCAGCCGCAGGCCTCAACCCTCGGGAAACCGAAGAGCTCAAGGCGCTGATCGGTGTGCTGCGCGAGGAATACAACGCCACGGTGCTGCTGATCGAGCACGACATGAAGCTGGTGATGACCATCTCCGACCATATTGTGGTGATCAACCAAGGTACGCCCTTGGCCGATGGCACGCCTGAACAGATCCGGGACAACCCTGATGTGATCAAAGCCTACCTGGGGGAAGCCTGAGATGCTGCAGTTTGAAAACGTATCGACCTTCTACGGCAAGATCCAGGCTTTGCATGATGTGAACGTGGAGATCAACCAGGGCGAGATCGTCACCCTGATCGGCGCCAACGGCGCGGGTAAGTCCACCTTATTGATGACGCTGTGCGGCTCACCGCGAGCGCATTCGGGCAGTATTCGTTACCTGGGCGAGGAACTGGTGGGGCTGGAGTCGGCGCAGATCATGCGCAAAAGCATTGCGGTGGTGCCCGAAGGCCGCCGCGTATTCGCCCGCCTCACGGTGGAAGAGAACCTGGCCATGGGCGGCTTTTTCACGGAAAAAGGCGACTATGAGGCGCAGCTGGAGACTGTGCTGGCGTTGTTCCCCCGCCTGAAGGAACGCTATGGGCAGCGCGGCGGCACCATGTCCGGCGGTGAGCAACAGATGCTGGCTATCGGCCGCGCCTTGATGAGCAAGCCGAAGCTATTGCTGCTGGACGAACCTTCATTGGGCCTGGCACCTATCATCATCCAGCAGATCTTCGACATTATCGAACAACTGCGACGTGATGGCGTGACGGTGTTTCTGGTGGAACAGAACGCCAACCAGGCGCTCAAGGTAGCGGACCGCGCCTATGTGCTGGAAAACGGCCGTGTGGTCATGACCGGGACGGGAGAAGCTCTGTTGACCGACCCCAAAGTGCGGGAGGCGTACCTGGGCGGATAACGCCGCAAGATTTCCGGCAGGGGCTGCGCAGCAAAGGCAGACGGGGCAACAGTATCAGGTTGGGTACTAGGTACAGGCCAGGAACGTGCTAACTTGGCCTCCCTTTACCTGGAGACCGACGATGCACGCTGCCCGCTCGCTGTTGCTTGCCACCCTGCTCCCCGTGTTCGCAGGCTGCCAGATGCTGGGTTTGACCGGTGACGATACAGCGCCAACGCTCTCCGGCCAGACCCGCATGCAAGGCAGCCTGGCGACCGCCGAAGGCCACCTGCTGTTCACGCCTTGTGCGTCTTCCCGCACGTTTGTGGTCACCGACAATGGCAAGACCGGCCTGGCTGAAGAGGCGGCAGCATTCGGCCAGCAGCCAGGCCCCCTGTTTGCTGACCTGCGCGGCCGCTTCGATGGTAACGCCGTTGAAGGCAGGCCAGGCCAGCTCAACCTTCAGACCCTCTACCGGGTAGAACCCGGCAACGGTGCCTGCAAGGACCCTAATTTCAAGCTGACGACCTACGCCGCCCAAGGCAAAGGCTGGTCGGCTCAGGTCAACGCCAATGGCATGAAGCTGGAGCGCGACGGCCAGCCTGCCTTGGCGGTGCCGTACGTGCAGGAGCAATTGCCTGGGGGGGCTACCAGCCTGAGCACCGAAGCCAACAGCCAGCACATCGAACTATGGCTGGCACCACAACGCTGTATGGAAGGCGACCGGGTGAGTTTTCTAACCGCCGAATTACGCATAGGTACTCAAGTACAGCGCGGTTGCGCCTACCCCGGCGGCGCTCCGGCCGACGGGCATTGACCGCTCACCAGTGGCTGGCGCGCCTCGAGCGGGTATAATTGCCGGCTTGCATTTGCGCCGCGCGATCGCGGCCGGCCACTGGACACCCCATGCTACGAATTACCGAACTCAAACTCCCCCTGGACCATACCGACGAGGCGTTGCGCCACGCCATCGTTCAACGCCTTGCGATCGCAGATGCAGAGCTGTTGTCGTTCAGCATCTTCAAACGTAGCTATGACGCCCGAAAGAAGAACTCAGAGCTGCTGTTCATCTATGCGGTAGACGTTGAAGTCGCACACGAAACCGCCCTGCTGGAACGGTTTGCCAACGACCATAACCTGGTAGTGGCACCGGACATGGCGTATCGCTTTGTGGGCCACGCCCCGGCGCCGATGGGCCAACGCCCCCTGGTCGTAGGCTTCGGGCCCTGCGGCATCTTCGCCGCCCTGCTACTGGCACAGATGGGCCTGCGCCCTATTGTGCTGGAGCGCGGCAAGGAAGTACGGCAACGTACCAAGGACACCTGGGGGCTGTGGCGCAAGGCCGAACTCAACCCTGAGTCCAATGTACAGTTCGGTGAGGGCGGTGCTGGGACATTCTCGGACGGCAAGCTGTACAGCCAGATCCGCGACCCGCAGCACCATGGGCGCAAGGTGCTGGAAGAATTCGTGAAAGCCGGGGCGCCGGAAGAAATCCTCTACGTCAACAAGCCGCATATCGGCACGTTCCGCCTGACCGGCATGGTTGAAAACATGCGCCAGCAGATCATTGCGCTGGGGGGCGAAGTCCGTTTCGAATCCAAGGTCACGGACCTTCTGATCGAAAACGATCGCATACGAGGCGTGCAACTGGGCAACGGCGAACAACTGATGGCCAACCAGGTGGTACTCGCCCTGGGTCATAGCGCTCGCGATACATTCCGTATGCTGCATACCCGTGGCGTGTACATGGAGGCCAAGCCCTTCTCCGTCGGTTTTCGTATCGAACACCCCCAGTCGGTGATCGACAAGGCCCGGCTGGGCAAATACGCCGGGCACCCCAAGCTCGGTGCCGCTGACTACAAACTGGTGTACCACGCCAGCAACGGCCGGTCCGTCTACAGCTTCTGCATGTGCCCGGGCGGTACGGTAGTGGCTGCTACCTCCGAGCCAGGCCGCGTAGTGACCAACGGCATGAGCCAGTACTCACGCAACGAACGCAACGCCAACTCTGGGCTGGTGGTCGGCATCTCCCCTGAACAGGACTACCCAGGCGGCCCATTGGCCGGTATCGAACTGCAGGAACAGCTGGAAACCACCGCCTACCTTTTGGGTGGCAGCAGCTACCATGCGCCGGGGCAACTGGTGGGCGATTTCATGGCAGGCCGTGCATCGACCCACTTGGGCAGCGTGGAGCCCAGCTACAAGCCAGGGGTCACGCTGATTGACCTGGCCGCCTCCCTGCCGGCCTTTGCCATTGAGGCTATCCGCGAAGCACTGCCTGCCTTCGACCGTCAGATCAAAGGCTACAGCATGCACGACGCTGTGCTGACCGGGCTTGAAACACGTACCTCATCACCCTTGCGCATTACCCGTAACGAGCACTTCCAGAGCTTGAACCTCAAAGGCTTGTTCCCGGCAGGCGAAGGCGCCGGGTACGCCGGGGGCATCCTTTCGGCAGGGGTGGATGGTATTCGTGTGGCCGAAGCGGTCGCCAGGGATTTGCTAGGCGTTTAAGCCCAAGCCACAAAGCAGCCGGAAAGGACGCCGGCAGCGGCTTTAACGTTTCGGACACAATCGGAAACGCATTCAAGGAATCCTCTGAAAAGCCTATGGCTGCGGGGGTTTCAGCCCTCGCGCCTGGATCCCGGCTTATACTTCGGGTTTGCCAGGCAAGCCCTGCGCGTTAGGGTATGCCCCACACTTATCAGACCCAGGAGGGCGCCTTGTCTGTACGTTTGTCGCTACGCAAGTTTTTCGCAATGGAGGCCACAGGTGGCTTGCTATTGATCGTCGCAGCCGCCGTGGCCCTTGTAGCCAACAACTCGCCTGCTTCGGCCTGGTACCAAGGGTTTCTCGATATCCCGGTCGGGGTACGCCTGGGCCCGCTGGAAATTGCCAAGCCCTGGCTGCTATGGATCAACGACGGGCTAATGGCCCTCTTCTTTTTGCTGATCGGCCTGGAAGTTAAACGCGAAATGCTTCAGGGCCACCTGGCAAAACTGTCTCAAGTGGTGCTACCAGGGGCAGCGGCCCTTGGCGGCATGATAGTGCCGGCCCTTATCTATTGGTCACTAAACCACCAAGACTCTGCAGCTGCGGCAGGTTGGGCCATTCCCACGGCCACAGACATCGCTTTTGCGTTGGGTGTATTGGCCTTGCTGGGCAAGCGTGTGCCCGCGTCCCTTAAATTGTTTCTGATGACGCTGGCCATCATTGATGATCTAGGTGCCATCGTGATCATCGCCCTGTTCTACTCCGGCGCGCTTTCAACCACCGCATTGCTGTTGGCTGCCGGCTGCCTTGTTGCCCTGCTGGCGCTGAACCGGGCAGGTGTACGTCACTTGGCGCCCTACCTGCTGATCGGCCTCGTACTCTGGGTGTGCGTACTGAAAAGCGGCGTGCATGCCACCTTGGCAGGTGTTGCCCTTGCCTTCTTCATTCCTTTGCGTGGGGGCGACACGGCGGAGCGTGAATCACCGTTGCTACGCCTTGAACACGCGCTGCACCCCTGGGTGTCCTATGCCATCCTGCCGCTGTTCGCCTTTGCCAACGCGGGCATCTCGTTGAAGGGCATGAGCCTTGAAAGCTTCACGCATTCGGTACCCTTGGGCATCATGACCGGGCTGATGCTGGGCAAGACCCTCGGGGTGTTCGGCATGACCTTCATGGCCGTGAAAACCGGCCTGGCGGCCTTGCCTGCACACGCAAACTGGGGCCAGCTGCTAGGCGTGGCCGTGTTGTGCGGCATAGGGTTCACCATGAGCATCTTTGTGGGTTCACTGGCGTTCGACGCCGCTACCAGCCCTTATGCCGGCCAGGACCGCATGGGCATTCTGGCGGGGTCCCTCCTGTCAGCCGTTGGGGGTTACATCATCATGGCCCTGGCCAGCAGGCCCAAAGCCCAGGCATGAGTGCATGGCCGTTGCTCGCAGGCATTGGGGCCTCTGGTGCCCAAGCCTGCGAAGCGGCCAGTTACCTGTGGCTTAATGGGTAACCCGGCTGGTGCCATCGACCGTCATGATGCGCACCCGCTCACCTACACGGAACACTTCATTTTCCTGCACCTGCTGCACATAGGCGCGGGTGCTGCCGTCGTCTTCGCGCACCGTGACTTCCACCCCTTGGGTACGTGTCAGGCCTTCCTCACTGGCGGACCCCAGGAAGCCGCCTGCTACGGCACCGATCACGGCTGCAACCAGGCTGCCGCGGCCGCCGCCTACAGCGCTGCCGGCTACACCACCCACGATAGCGCCTGCACCGGTACCGATAGGCGTTTTGGTGCCTTCGATCTTGACAGGGCGCAGCGCTTCGATAGTGCCCATACGAACCGTTTGCACTCGGCGGGCTTCGTCGCGGGAATAGGTATCACCGGTAAGGCTGGACGCGCACCCGCTTAGCAGGATGGTCAGGGCAGTAAAGCAACTGGCAAGAACAACAGAATTACGCATGGATCACACTCCGTAGGACAGACAGCCATTAAACGCCGCCGTACGAAGGGTGTCATGAATTCCGGAAGTTTTGAAGGGCCTTAAGGCGCCAACCGCTGACGCTGCCAAGTGCCTTGGTGCAAGCGATAATCCAGGCGATCATGGAGACGGCTGGAGCGACCCTGCCAGAACTCGATACGGTCCGGCACCAGGCGATACCCGCCCCAATGCTCCGGGCAGGTCAACGGTTTGTCACCGAAGCGCTCGCGCGTCTCCTCAAGGAGGGTTTCCAGTTCGGCGCGGTCGCGGATAGGGCGGCTTTGGGGAGAGGCCCAGGCCCCGATACGGCTGCCCAAAGGGCGAACCTGGTAATAGGCCTCGGACTCGGCCGACGCCACTTTCAGTGCCCTGCCCTCAATGCGAACCTGACGCTCCAGGGCAGGCCAGAAAAAGGTCATGGCCGCAAACGCATTGAGTGCGAGGTGCTCACCCTTGGCGCTTTCGTAGTTGGTGAAGAAGGTGAACCCCTGGTCATCAAGGCCTTTGAGCAACAGCACGCGGCAGTGAGGCCGCCCCTCACTGTCCACCGTCGCCAAGGTCATGGCATTGGCCTCGACAGGCAGTTGCTCGGTAGCAACAGCTTCATCAAACCATTGGCGGAACAGGTTGAAGGGATCGCTTGGGGCGTCGCTTTCTGTCAGCCCATTTCGCGTGTAGTCACGACGCATGTCCGCCAGGGATTTGCTCATCAATCCGTTGCTCAGTTCTTGGCCTGTTGATCGGCAACCGGCTTCTTAGCGGCGGCTGCTTTCTTGGCAGGTGCTTTCTTTTTAGCCGGTGCAGCAGGCTTTTTGGCCGCCACTTGCTTGCCAGCTGTTTTCTTGGCCGTTGCCGGGGCAGCTTTGGGGGCTTCTGGCAGGGCTTTGACGTCTTGTAGTGCGACCAGGGCCGCAGCCACTGGAGTAGGCTGGTCATACTTGGCCATCAACACGGCCATGCCGCTTTCCGGCGTTACCAGCATTTCTACACGACGGTTCAGGGCCCGGCCGGCGGGGCTGTCGTTGGCGGCGCGAGGCACGACCGAGCCCATGCCACGAGTGCTGAGGCGGTTACGCTGCAAACCGCTGAGGCGGAAAATGGCGGCAATGGACTGTGCACGCTCCAGGCTGACCTTGCGGTTAGCGTCCGCGGCACCGGTGCTGTCCGCATGGCCGAGAATCAATACAGACGTCTTGGCGTCCCCTTCCAATGCCTTGGCCACATTGGTGATAGGCGACAGGGACACAGGCAACAGCATGGCCGGGCGATCCGGGTTGAAGGAACCATCTACTGGCGCTGTGACCACGAACATGTCATCACCACGAGCCAGCTCGAACTTGCTGCCGCGAATGGCTTCGCGAAGCTTGGGCTCGTAGGCGTCGAGCCAGGCCTTGGTCACCGCCGGATCAACCTTGGCCGCTGTGGCAATAGCGGCAGCGGGCGCCCCTTTCGGGTTGGTTGCAGCGGCCTGAGCCTTGCCATCATTGCCAAACGGCCACCACCAGTGACCTTCGCTGGCTGCCTTGGCATCAGACGCGGCTTCGGCCTGGGTGACTCGATCCTGTACGGCCTGCTCTACGCTGTTGTCCTTGGCGACCTCTTTGTTCGCGGCTTCTTTTGCGGACGGCTCGCCAAACGGCCACCAGCTTGCACCCGTTTTGGCAGAGGCGTCTTGCGACGTGTGGGCACAGCCGGTGATTGCCAGGCACAGAGCGAAAGCGAAGGTCTTCTTGGCGTACATGATCGATCCGGAAAGATGATGTCAATAAATCGGGTTAAAAAACCCACTTAAATCGTTGATTGGATGGTAGAACATTCAGCGCGTCGTGGGCTACCGCCGGTCGCATGGAACTAAAGGCAGGCCATGAGGGTACGCGCCAGTTTCTGGGCTCGTGGGTCCATCAACACATAGGGGCCCAGGGTATTGGTCACGAACCCGAACGCCACGCCATGGTAAGGATCAGCAAACCCTACCGACCCCCCTGCACCAGGGTGGCCGAACGCTCCCGGGCCCAAGCCAAACGTAGCGTTGGGCACTGAAGGCTGGTCCAGCATGCACCCCAGGCCGAATCGTACAGGGGTAAGCAGCGTCAAGTCTTCTTCACGGCTGTGCTCACGGGTCAACTCGCCCAACCACTCGTCGCTTAGCAAGCTGCCCTCCAGCAGCCCCTGGTAGAACCCGGCCAGGCCACGGGCATTGCCGTGCCCGTTGGCCGCAGGTTGTTCCATGCGCCGCCATTCCGGCTTGTTGGTACTGGTAAGGATGGAGGGTGGATTAGTGAACGCCCGGGTACTCAAGGCCTCAGGCTCGCGCAGCGTGACTTGGAGCAGCCGCTGGGCAGCGGCATCGCCTGGGTTGCCTTTGCTACGGGCCACGTGGGCCACCCGGTGGAACTCGCTGTCAGCCAGGCCAATATGAATGTCTAGCCCAAGCGGGGCTGCCACCCTGTCCACGATGGCACGGCCTGGCGAGCGGCCATCGACCCGGCGGATCACCTCGCCTAGCAACCAGCCGTACGTAATCGCGGCATACCCCTGAGCGGTGCCAGGCGCCCACCAAGGGCGCTCGGTTGCTAACGCAGCGGTCATGCGTGGCCAATCGTACAGCGCGTCGGCTGGAAGCAATTCCCGCAAGGCCGGCAGGCCTGCGCGGTGGCACAGTAGCTGGCGTACGGTAATGACAGCTTTGCCGTTTTCGGAAAATTCAGGCCAATACCGTGCCACAGGAGCATCCAGGTCCAACTTGCCTTCTGCCGCCAATTGCAACGCTGCTACAGCGGTTAAGGTTTTGGTGCAGGAAAACAGGTTTACCAGGGTATCGCTATGCCAGACTTCGGACCCATCACGGTCACTGGTTCCGGCCCACAGGTCGATTACCGTTTCGCCATTAACCTGGATACACAAGGCAGCGCCTCGCTCCTGGCGATCGTCGAACAAGGCCGCGAAGGCGTCACGAACCGGTTCGAATTCCAGCGAATAGTGGCCTTGAATCAACACAGGAAGCTCCGCACAGGCTCGTCATACAAGGCCGTGCATTGTTTCAGCGATTGACGGCTTTGGGAAGCGAAGCCCCATGGTGCAGCGGCTTCGCCGTATCAACCTATTTCCCGACGGAACGGCGGCAGCGCATCCAGAATAGCCTTGCCATAACGCTGGGTGACCACCCGCCTGTCCAGCAGCGTGATCATGCCCCTGTCTTGCTCTGTGCGCAGCAGCCGACCACAGGCCTGAATCAACCGTAAGGAGGCATCTGGCACCGCGATCTCCATGAAGGGGTTCCCCCCACGGGCTTCGATCCATTCTGCGAGCGCGGCTTCAACGGGGTCGTCTGGCACCGCAAAGGGAATCTTGGCAATCACCACATGCTCGCAGTAAGCCCCTGGGAGGTCGACCCCTTCGGCGAAGCTGGCAAGGCCAAACAGGACACTGCTCTCGCCGCCGTCTACCCGAGCCTTATGCTTGTTCAGCGTTTCCTGCTTCGAAAGGTTGCCCTGGATAAACACTTGTCGGCGCCAGTCGCGGTCTACACCATCGAACACGTCCTGCATTTGCCGCCGCGATGAGAACAGCACCAAGGATCCTCTGGAACCTTCCACCAGCCCCGGCAGGTCCCGGATGATGGCCGCTGTATGGGCTGCAGAGTCCCGCGGGTCTGCACGCAGGTCTGGCACTCTCAGCACACCGGCATCGGCATGGTGGAAGGGGCTGGGCACCACCGCAGTGACGGCGTCCTTGGGCAGGCCTGCACGCATGCGGAACCGATCGAAGCGGCCCAGGGCCGTAAGGGTGGCGGAGGTGACCACCGCGCCGAAAGCGACGTTCCACAGGTTGCGACGCAGCATCTCCGCGGCCAGGATGGGGCTCGCATTCACCTCCAGGTCGTACGAAGCGCCGGCCTCCACCAAGGTAAGCCAACGTGCCATGGGCGGGCTGCCTTCCGGATCTTCGGCAGTGAAGGCTACCCATAGCTCCCAACTGCCCTGCGCCCGTGCCAGCAAGGTGCCGAACAAGGGGTACCATTCTTCAGCCTGGTGGCTGGCAATGCCAATGTTCACCTCACCCTCCATGCCCTCTTTGAGCAGGTCGGCCAGGCGGGTGTACAGGTCGGTAAGGCGGGCAAAACCCTGCTTGAGTTCGATACCCATTTCGCGAATGTGCTCGGGCACCAGCCCCCCCACAAAGCGATGGCGAGGGCGCTCGCGGCCCTGCATGTCTTCGCCGGGGCGAAAATCTGCCAGTTGCTCGCATGCGCCATACATGAATTGCATCTGTGACTTGAGCTCGCGGGCCAGCTCCGGCACCTGTTCGATGAACTTGCCCAGGTCGCCCGGCAGCGGATGCTGGGCCAGAAGCTTGGTCAGGTTGCGTGCGGTTTGCTCCAGCCAGTCTGCGGTGGAGCGCAGCCGGGTGAAATGGGCGAAGTGCCCGATGGCTTTGTCCGGCAGGTGGTGGCCTTCATCGAACACGTAGAGTGTGTCTTTTGGGTCCGGTAGTACGGCGCCGCCCCCCAGGGCCAGGTCTGCCAGCACCATGTCGTGGTTGGTGACAATCACATCCACCTTCCCCATGCCCTCGCGCGCCTTGAAAAAGGTGCATTGCTGGAAGTTCGGGCAATGGCGATTGGTGCATTGGCTATGGTCGGTGGTAAGCCGTGCCCACACTGGGTCTTCCAAAGCTTCGGGCCAGCTGTCCCGATCACCGTCCCAACGATTGCTGGCCAGCTTCTCGATCATCTTGGTAAACAGCTTGAGGCTGGCTTCGTCCACGTCGATGGCAAAGCCTTCGTCCTCGAAGAGCTGGGCGGTAGCATTCTGCGCCTCGCCCTCCTGCAGCAGGGCGTCCAGCTTGGACAGGCACAGGTAGCGCCCCCGGCCCTTGGCCAGCGCGAAACTGAAATTGAGCCCGGCATTGCGCATGATGTCCGGCAGGTCCTTGTGGACGATCTGCTCCTGTAGCGCAACCGTTGCCGTAGCAATCACCAGCCGCTTGCCAGCCGCCTTTGCAGCCGGAATGGCGGCCAGGCTGTAGGCGACCGTTTTGCCGGTGCCTGTGCCTGCCTCCACCGCGACCACGGCCGGGTCACCGACACGCCGCCCTTCTTCATCGCAGGGCACCGCACCCAGCGCCTTGGCCACTTCGGCAATCATCAGGCGCTGGCCATAACGGGCCTTGAGCCCCTTGGCTTCGAGAAAACGGCTGTAGGCGCCCTGGATAGTAGATTTGAGTTCAGTGCTAAGCATGGCGTCCGAGCGCCCCGCAGGGCTGGATGGATTATCAGTGGTTCGGGAAGGTCGCTATCATACCCCCTATTGCCTGCCACGCGGACTCAAACCGGGATGAACTCGATAACTTTCTATGTCAGCCAAGCCGTCCCCTTTGTGCTGGCTGCAATGGTCACCGCCACCGTGCTGCTCTATGCCGCCGTGAGCGTTAGCCGTCACGCCCGGTTACTCCAGGCGTGCGGCCTGGCATGGGCAGGGTTTGCGGCTATGGTGGTGTGCATGGTGCTCTGGTTCAAGGGCCAGGCCTATGGGTTGGACGCTGCACCAAGGCCGGTGCAGTGGCAACTGGGCCTTGTGCTGGCCAGCGGCGCACTGCTGGCCCGGGTGACCCTGCTGCGTGCCAATGAGCTGGCTCAAACCAAAGGCCTGGGGTTGGCAAGGCTGCAGCGCTTCGTACGTTGGCAATTGGGCGTTGCAGCAGTGCTGCTGGGTGGGGCAGCCCTATTGCGATGGCTGACCAGCCCTTTTCCCTTCACGGGCCCCGCCTGCTGCCCATAGCCGAAAGCTGGAGTGGTGCACTAGGGCCTCAGGCGTGCCCATCCCCATCACGCTTGCGCTTGTTGCCCATGCGCACACCAATGTCCATGAGAAACTGGAAAAACCCTTCCTGGTCCTCGAGTACGTTGCTCCAGAACGGCGAGTGGTACAGCGCTACTGCGCCATGTACCAGCGCCCAGGCCGCACAGTAATGGAAGTACGGGGGGACGTCCTCCAGCTTGCCTTCATCGATCCGCCCTTTGATAAGCTGGGTGAGGCGATCGAAATTGGACGCCCGGATGCTGTGCAGTTCAGCCACCATCTCAGGGACCTGCGCGCCTTTCACAACCTTTTCTTCCAGCCGATCGAACAGCCGGTAGCGCTGGGGATCACGCATGCGGAACTCGAAATAGGCACGTGACAACGCTTCCTTGTCACGGTCTACATCGGCTGAATGCAGCAGGCTGTTGAGGTCCTGCTCATAGTCCAGCATCAACCGAAGGTAGATTTCAGCCTTGGATTTGAAGTGCTTGTAGATGGTGCCTTTGCCGATCCCTACCGCATCAGCGATCATTTCCACGGTAACGCTGTCTTCGCCCTGTTCCAGGAACAGCTTGAGCGCGGTGTCGAGGATTTCCTGTTCCCTGCGGCGGAATTCGCGGACCTTTCGAGGTTCTTTTTGCATACACAAACCGGGGCTGAATCGAAGGCGGTATTATGCCTAACTGGCGTCAAATTGCACGGATCATCCCACTATGCCCATGTTTTCAAGCGAGTTCCCCCAGGCTCCTGGCCTCTTGTATCTCAATCATGCAGCCGTGTCCCCGTGGCCCCAGCGCAGTGCCCTTGCAGTGGCGCGTTTTGCCCAAGAGAACGTGCAGCTCGGTGCGCGGGACTACCCAACCTGGCTAACCGTTGAACACCGGCTACGCGAGCGTTTCCAGCGCTTGCTCAATGCCCCCTCTCCGGACGACATCGCCTTGGTGAAAAATACCTCTGAGGCGCTTTCAATGGTAGCGTTCGGGCTGGATTGGGCGCCGGGTGACCAAGTGGTGATCAGCCAGGAGGAGTTCCCTTCCAACCGCATCGTGTGGGAGGCCCTGGCGCCCAAAGGCGTGGAGGTGATCCAGGTTGCCCTTGACGGCGAAGATCCCGAAGCCGCCCTACTGCAGGCGTGCGGCCCCAGAACCCGCTTGTTGTCCATCAGCGCCGTACAATACGCCAGCGGCTTGAAGATGGACCTGCCCCGGCTTGGCCAGGGCTGCAAGGCACGGGACGTACTGTTTTGCATCGATGCCATTCAGCAGCTGGGGGCCGCGCCGTTCGATGTCCAGGCCTATGCGTGCGATTTCGCTATGGCTGACGGTCACAAATGGATGATGGGGCCAGAGGGGCTGGGCGTGTTCTATTGCCGGGCAGCGCTGCGCCCTCGCCTGACGCTTCAGCAGTACGGCTGGCGTATGGTCGAAGTGGTAGGCGACTACACTCAGCCTACCTGGGCGCCCTCCCACAGTGCCCGGCGCTTTGAATGCGGCAGCCCTAACATGCTTGGGATCATGGCGCTTGACGCCAGCCTTGAGCTGCTGGAAGAGGTAGGCCTGGTAGAGGTCGAGCAACTTATCGCCGCTCGCATGGACCAGCTTGCTGTAGGCATTGCCCAATTGCCTGGCGCCCGTATCCACTCCTCCCTTCAACCGGACAGGCGCAGTGGTATTTTCTCGTTCAGCATCGACGGCCAGGATTCACTCGCGTTGCACAAGCAACTAATGGCCGAAAACGTGGTGTGCATTCCGCGTGGCAAGGGTATTCGCTTTTCGCCGCACTTCTACACCAGCGAGCAAGCGATCGCCGATGCAGTGGCTAAGGTGGCTACGCTAAGTCGAAGCCTTGCAAACCAGTAGTTGTGAGCGCATGCCTGCTGATTCCAAAACCGTTTAAGGAACGAAGGTAATGCGCTGGACGAATCGGTGGCCTGACCAATACTAAACAGGTCGCTCTGCCCTATTCCCCCCACAGGGCAGCGCGATAAAGGTGTCGACGGACCGCGCACCTTTGTTTTACTCCTAATGGTCTTGACCCAGGCGCTTCTAAAGGCCTGGGTTTTTTTACAATCAGGCCACCCTGGCCAAGGGGAATAAGCGTCGGAAATTGGCAGTGGTCTGGGCAGCGAAGGCGTCATACGCCTCACCGCGCAGGTCGGCCAGAAAAGCAGCCACTTCGTAGACATACTGGGGCAGGTTGGGCTTGCCCCTGTAAGGAATGGGTGCCAGGTAAGGGGCGTCTGTTTCCACCAGCAGGCGGTCTGCAGGTACCTTGCGAGCCACTTCCCGCAAGGCTTCGGCATTGCGGAAGGTAACGATGCCAGACAAGGAAATGTAGAAGCCAAGGTCCAGCGCGGCTTTGGCCATGGCCCAGTCTTCCGTGAAGCAATGAAGCACGCCACCTTGTGGCAGAGCAGCAGCCTGTAGCAAGTCCAGAGTATCGGCCTGGGCAGCCCGGGTATGGACAATCACGGGTTTACCCGTTGTTGCGGCGGCCTGGAGATGAAGCGCAAAAGACGCCTTCTGTACTTCGGCAGTTTCCGGTTCGTAGTGGTAGTCCAACCCGGTTTCCCCAATGGCCACTACCCGAGGATGGTCCAGCTCACTTAGTAGCCACTCCAGGCTAGGTACGCCTTGGGGGGCAACATCCAAGGGATGGATACCGACAGAACAATCCACATCCGGGTAACGGGCCGCTAGGTCACGCACGGCCTGAGCGTTGTCGGCACTGACGCCGATACACAAAAAGTGGCCGACACCGCGGGCACGTGCGGCTTCGAGTGCAGCGTCCAGTGACCCGCCGTGAGCGGACAGGTCAAGGCGGTCAAGGTGGCAGTGTGAATCGATCAGCAAGGGGGTTGAAGAAGTCATCAGGCTCTACATGGTGTGGGTCGGCCGGTCCGATTTCAGCGCACCGGCAAGGTAAGTCTCGATCTTGTTGCGGGCGGTATCGTCGCCATCGTTGAACTGCACGCCTACGCCGGCAGCACGGTTGCCTTGGGCGCCTCGCGGGGTGATCCACGCCACTTTGCCCGCGACAGGTATCTTTTCCGGCTCGTCCATAAGGTTGAGCAGCATGAACAGCTCGTCGCCCAACCGGTAGCTTTTGGCGGTAGGGATGAACAAACCACCATTCTTGATGAAAGGCATGTAAGCAGCATACAGCACTGCCTTGTCCTTGATGGTCAGCGACAGGATACCGCTGCGTGGAGCGGACGCGATCGGCTGGTTCATTGATCTTCCTTGTAGCGGGATTGAAACGTGCTCAAGACGGGCCTGGCAATGTCATCCACAACCCAAGCAAGCTTTCGAGTAGCAACACACGGTTGAGGTTCGCTTTGGCTAGCACTTTCTGACGATGCTGCAGTGTCCAGTCCTGAAGGGCGATCACCTTGGCCATGGTCGACTTCTGGGCAAGATATTGCAGCACCTTGCGCATATCGCTCAAGCCTAAACCGCTTTCATCCAGCGTCAACTGGTAGCGAAGCACACGCTGCGACCAGTCGGTGAACCAGTCGAACAGCCAGAGCAGAGGCACCTGCTTCCACCCTTCGGCCAGCTCCGTAGGGCTTTGCTGCTGTTTAAGCAGCCGCTTGACGCCCTCTACCACTAGCGCCCGCTGCTCCAGCGCGCCCTGTTCATGCAGCCGACGTGCCGCCAGGGGTGAATCATTGGCCAGCGCCAGCAGGGCTTCGCGTGCCGCAGTGTCTACGTCCGGTAACGTGTGAGCCAACCACTCGCCGGCCTGTGCTGAGGTAGGCAATGGGCAGGGTTGCTGTACGCAACGGCTGCGAATGGTGGGCAGCAGGCGGCTGGGCTGATGGCTCACCAAGAGCATGACGGTGTTACCGGATGGCTCTTCAAGGCTCTTGAGCAGGGCATTGGCAGCATTGAGGTTCATGGCTTCGGCCGGCTCGATAAGGATCACCTTGCGCCCACCCAACTGCGCGGTCTGGCTTACAAAGCTCACCAGGCTGCGCACCTGATCGACCAGGATGGCTTTATCGGCTTCTTCAGGTTGCAGCAGGAAGTGGTCCGGGTGGCTCCCCGCCACCAGCAAATGGCAGCTCTTGCACGCCCCGCAGGGTTCATGCCCTGGCACTTTGCACAGCAGCAGCGCCATGAGGCGGTCTGCCAAGGCTCGCTTGCCGATACCTTGCGGGCCTTGCAGCAGGTAGGCGTGAGCATGCTCGGTCCGGCTGCTCAATTGCTGCCAGGCTGTAGCCTGCCAAGGGTAAAGCTCAGCCACGGGCGCGTTCCAGCCAGCGCGGCAACCCCGCCTGCAGGTGAGCCTGAACCTCGGCCAGCGGCAGGCTGGCGTCGATGATTTCGTAACGCTGCGGGTCCGTTGCAGCACGTGCCAGGTAGGCCTGGCGAACAGCGTCGAAGAAGCCGCGCGCTTCTTGCTCGAAGCGGTCCAGCCGGCCTCGGGCTGCTGCGCGGGCAAGCCCTACGTCCACCGGCAAGTCGAAGACCAGGGTCAGGTCCGGGCGCAGGCTGCCCTGCACGAAAGCTTCCAGCTCGGCGATACGGCTGACGGAGATGCCACGCCCGCCGCCTTGGTAGGCATAGGTAGCATCGGTGAACCGATCACACACCACCACCGCGCCGCGCGCCAGTGCTGGGCGGATCACCTGGTCAATGTGCTGTGCCCGCGCGGCAAACATCAGCAGCAGTTCGGTGTCCACGGCCATGGGCTCGTCGCTGGGGGCTAGCAGCAGTTCACGAATACGCTCGGCCAATGGCGTGCCCCCCGGCTCGCGCGTCAATTGTACGTCCATTCCAGCGTCCCGCAGGCGAGCCGCAAGGTAGTCGCGGTTGGTGCTTTTGCCGGCACCCTCAGGCCCTTCAAGGGTAATGAACAGACCGCTCACACAGGTTTCCTCATGGTTGTTTCGTTTCCTCGACAGGCACGGCAGGCGCTTGGTCTGCACCCGAAGCGCCCTCCAGGCCTTGGGTGGCTGCCGGGCTGGAGCGGTAATCCGCACGACGCTTGAGCTGGTACTGGCGCACGGCTTGGTTGTGCGCGTCGATGTCGTTGGAGAACACATGGCTACCGTCACCTTTGGCGACGAAATACAGGCTATTGCCATCAGCCGGGTTAAGGGCCGCACGAATAGCCTCGCGCCCTACCAGGGCAATAGGCGTAGGCGGCAGGCCAGGGTTCAGGTAAGTGTTGTAAGGGCTGGGCTCACGCAGGTCGGCGCGGGTAATTCGGCCGGTATAACGCTCACCCATGCCGTAGATCACCGTCGGGTCGGTTTGCAACAGCATACCAGCGGCCAGGCGGCGTACGAACACCCCGGCGATTTCGCTACGCTCCTCGGGCACTCCAGTTTCCTTCTCGATCAGTGAAGCCATGATCAAGGCCTGGTAAGGGTCGCTATAGGGCAAGCCGGTGGCGCGCGTCTTCCACGCTTCAGCCAGCACAGCATCCAGGCGCGTGAAAGCCTGCTCCAGCAGTTGCTCGTCCGTCATGCCCTTAACGTATTTATAGGTGTCCGGGAAGAAGCGACCTTCCGGAAACACGCCGGGGTGGCCGAGCTTGGCCATCACCGCCTCATCCGAGAGGCCGGCCAGGGTCTGCTTGAGCTTTTCCTGGCGAGCCAGCAATGCACGTACCTGGCGGAAGTTCCAGCCTTCCACCAGGGTAAGGCTGTACTGCACTACCTCACCGCGCTGCCATAGGTCCAGCATATCGCGTACCGTGGTGGCAGGCCCTACGCGATACTCACCGGTGTGCAGGGCCTGCCCGGCCAGGTTGAAGCGCCAGTACACGCGAGCCCAGAACGCACCCTGCAGAGCGCCCTGTTCTTCCAGACGGTTCAGCATGCCACCTGGTGAGGCACCGGCCGGCACATCAACGAGCTGCTCGGCAGGCAACGAAAGGGGTTGATCAAGTACGCTCTGTACCCGCCACGCAGCGATGCCCATCAGGATAACGCCGAGCAGAACAAGGGTTTCAAGCAGCAACAGAAATTTGCGCAGCACTGTCAGGTATCCAGAAGTTCGCGAGCCATTTGCTGAAGTCTACGGGTGGAGGGGCCTACGGGCCAAGCCAGGTCGGCATAGCGACGAACCGGCCAGATACCGTAGACACTGTTACAGGTGAAGACCTCGCTGGCGCGGCCAAGGGTACGCAGGTCGATGTCCACCACCTCCGCCGGTTTGCCTTCGGCAGCCAGGCGTGCCAGCAGTTCGGCACGCAGCGTACCTGCTACACCGCAGCGGCGCAGGTCAGGGGTAAGCACTTGGCCGTCACAGACCATGAACAGGTTGCTGAACACGCCTTCGATTACCCAGCCCGCCGTATCCAGCATCAGGCCCTCGGCATATTCACTGCCCTGCCATTCGGCCCGGGCCATGACCTGCTCAAGGCGGTTCAGGTGCTTGAGGCCCGCCAGCAGTGGTTGCTCTGCAAGGCGCACGCTGCACGCAAACAACGCAACGCCTTCGGCCTGGTGCGCTTCGGGATACGCTGGTAGCGGCGAGCCCTGTATGAAGCGCCGCGGCGGTGCTGAAGGGTCACCTGCATAACCACGGGCGCTATCGCCCCGGGTGACCGTGAGTTTGAGCACACCCTCGCCCATGGCTTTGGCATAGGCCTCGATTTCGTACCGGGCTGCCACCGAATCCAGCGGTATACCCAGCCGCTGGCACCCAAGCACCAGGCGCTGGAGGTGGCGATTGCGCAGGCGTAGTTGCCCGCCTGTCACGCGAATGGTTTCGAATACCCCATCGCCGTAGGCAAGCCCACGGTTGCCCAGGCCGATGGTAGACGCGGGTGCGCCGTCGACCCAGGCCTCCATTATTCGCTGAACCGGCGGAACACCAGCGAACCGTTGGTCCCGCCAAAGCCAAACGAGTTCGACAGCACCACGTCGATAGGCATGCTGCGAGCTTCGTGGGGCACGAAATCCAGGTCGCAGTCGTCGTCCGGCTCATCCAGGTTGATGGTAGGCGGGGCGATCTGGTCGCGTATGGCCAGCACGCTGAAAATGGCCTCTACCGCACCTGCCGCGCCCAGCAGGTGCCCTACCATGGATTTGGTGGAGCTGACCGCCAGATGGTACGCATGGTCCCCAAACACCGCCTTGATAGCCCGAACTTCAGCCAGGTCACCGGCTGAAGTGGACGTACCGTGGGCATTGATGTACTGGACGGCTTCTGGTGCCAGGCCAGCATCCTTCAAGGCGTTGGCCATGCAGCGGGCCGCGCCTGCACCGTCTTCTGGCGGGGAGGTCATGTGGAAGGCATCGCCGCTGGTGCCAAAGCCGATCAATTCGGCATAGATCCGGGCACCACGTGCACGGGCGTGCTCCAGCTCTTCGAGCACCAGTGCACCTGCGCCATCAGAAAGCACGAAGCCATCACGGCCTTTGTCCCAAGGGCGGCTGGCCCGGGTCGGCTCATCGTTGCGGGTCGACAGGGCACGTGCAGCACCAAAGCCGCCCATACCCAGGCCACAGGCAGCCATCTCCGCACCACCGGCAATCATCACGTCCGCTTCGCCATAGGCGATGTTGCGCGCTGCCATACCAATGCAGTGGGTGCCCGTAGTGCAGGCTGTGGAAATAGCGTAGTTAGGCCCCTGTACACCCAGGTGGATCGACAGGAACCCGGAAATCATGTTGATGATAGAGCCAGGCACAAAGAACGGCGAAATGCGCCGGGGGCCCTGGTCATGCAAGGTACGGCTGGTGTCCTCGATGTTGGTCAGGCCACCGATCCCCGAACCCATGGCCACACCAATGCGCTCGCGGTTGCCATCGGTGATATCCAGCCCGGCATCACGCACGGCCTGAAAGCCGGCCGCCAGGCCATACTGGATGAACAGATCGAGCTTGCGCGCCTCTTTGGGCGACAGGTACTGCGCCACATCGAACTGCTTGACCGAACCACCGAAACGGGTGGAAAACGCTGACAGGTCCGTATGTTCGATCGGACCGATGCCGCTTTGGCCGGCCAGAATGCCTTGCCAGGTGCTTGGCACGTCGACGCCCAATGGCGATAGCATGCCCATTCCAGTGACCACGACGCGTCTACGCGACACAGGGTTCTCCTTAATACTTTGTTTCAACTTCCTGCCCCTCTAAAGAAAAAACCGCACGCCGACAAAGGCAGTGCGGTTTTCTCCTGACAGAAAGCGTCGATTACGGCAATCAGGCCTGGTGGGCGGTGACGTAGTCGATGGCTGCCTGAACGGTGGTGATCTTCTCGGCTTCTTCGTCTGGAATCTCGGTTTCGAATTCTTCTTCCAGCGCCATTACCAGCTCGACGGTGTCAAGCGAGTCGGCACCGAGGTCTTCAACGAAGCTGGCTGTGTTGGTAACTTCTTCTTCTTTCACGCCCAGTTGCTCGGCAACGATTTTCTTGACGCGTTCTTCGATGGTGCTCATACCTAGTTTTCACTCCTAGTGGATAGTCAGGCGACTGGCCGGTGTGTAAGTTTATAGGAAGGCCCTCGCATTTCAAGCTGAATGCGAACCTCGCCAAACGCCGGCTAGCGACCTCTATAATCGAGATGCAGCTTTATAACGGATTTTCGGGTGTTACGTATGACATTTTTTCTACAGCACCCGGTTGAGCTGCGTCACATGTACATGCCGCCATTGACCGGAACCGTGGCCCCTGTCACGTAAGCAGCGCCATCGGATGCAAGGAAGCCTACAACCTTGGCGATTTCCTCCGCCTGCCCCAGACGGCCTAGCGGAATCTGTGTCAACAAGCCTTCACGCTGCGCTTCAGGCAACTCGCGGGTCATGTCGGTATCGATGAAGCCGGGCGTTACTGAGTTCACAGTAATGCCCCGAGAACCCACTTCGCGTGCCAATGCGCGGCTGAAGCCTTCAAGGCCTGCCTTGGCGGCTGCATAGTTTACTTGGCCGGCGTTGCCCATGGCACCCACAACCGAACCAATACTGATGATACGGCCCCAGCGAGCCTTGGTCATGCCACGCAGCACGGCCTTGGACAGGCGGAACAGACTGTTCAGGTTGGTATCCACTACGTCGAACCATTCGTCGTCTTTCATGCGAAGCATCAGGTTGTCGCGTGTGATACCGGCATTGTTGACCAGGATGGCTGGTGCGCCGAAACGCTCCGAGATCGTTGCCAGGGCGGTTGCCACGGACGCGTCATCACACACGTTCAACTCAAGGCCGAGGCCTTCGATACCGTGTTCCTTGAGGGTAGCCGTGATGCGTTCTGCGCCTGAGGCGCTGGTGGCTGTCCCAATGACGATAGCGCCCTGGCGACCAAGCTCCAGGGCAATTGCCTGGCCAATGCCACGACTCGCACCGGTTACCAGTGCCACTTTACCTTGCAGGCTCATGCCAGCATCTCCTGTTTCAGGCCAAGGCCGCACGCGTGGCGGCCAAAGCATCGGGGGTATCCAGATTGTAGGTTGTCAGGCCATCGGCGCAGCGCTTGTTCAGCCCCGACAGCACCTTGCCAGGGCCGCACTCCACTAGCTGAGTGGCGCCGTGTTGGGCCAGCAGCGCGACCGATTCAACCCAGCGAACCGGCATGTACAGCTGGGCCAGCAAGTTCTGCTTAAGGTCTTCAAGGCTTGCGGGCACTGTGGCCGTCACGTTTTGAACGATCGAAATGGCTGGGGTTTTCCAGGCAATGCCTGCGATATCTTCGGCAAATCGCTCGGCAGCGGGCTTCATCAGGGCGCAGTGAGAGGGCACACTTACGGGCAGCGGCAAGGCACGCTTGGCCCCGCGCGCCTTGCAAGCGTCGATGGCGCGGGCAACAGCCGCCGCACCACCGGCAATGACCACCTGGCCTGGCGAGTTAAAGTTCACCGCACTCACCACTTCGCCGGCTGCAGCTTCTGCGCAGGCTGCAATCACGTCTTCGTCCGAAAGGCCCAGTATGGCAGCCATGCCGCCCTGCCCTGCCGGCACAGCATCCTGCATCAACCGGCCACGCCGCGCGACCAGGCGTACAGCCTCTCCCAGGTCCACACTGCCCGCCGCAACCAGCGCACTGTACTCACCCAAGCTATGCCCGGCCACGTAGGCCGGTACAGCACCGCCTTCAGCCTGCCACACACGCCACAGGGCGATAGACGCGGTAAGAATCGCCGGCTGGGTTTTGTCGGTCTGGTTCAACTGCTCAGCCGGCCCTTGCTGGGTCAGCGCCCAGAGGTCGTAGCCCAAGGCGGCGGACGCTTCCTTGAAGGTTTCGCCTACCAATGGGTGGTGGCCGGCCTGGGCGGCGAGCATACCGACGGCTTGGGAGCCTTGCCCTGGAAAGACGAATGCGAGGGATGCAGACATGGAACGCGCCCTTATCAATGCTGTGAGTAAACGTGTTGACGGTCAGGGACCGAACACAAAAATCCAGTGTTGGATGATAACCGGAACCGGCCGGTCACATTCTACCGCCGTGTGACGAGCGCTGCGACAACAGGGCGGCCAAGCCTTCCCCGAGCCGACAGGGCAGATTTTCGTCTATCTGGTCGCGTGCCCGCTCTATGGCAGCCTGCAGCCCTTGCACCCCGGCAGCACCATGGCTTTTTATCACAATGCCCTGCAGGCCAAGGAAACTGGCGCCGTTATGGCGTGCCGGCATGAGGTCTTCGCGCAACCGCCTTAGCACCGGCAATGCAACTGCCCCTGCAATTCGCGCCATCACCCCTTTGGTGAACTGAGCTTCTATGCGCTCGCCAATCATGCTAGCGAGCCCTTCACTGGCCTTGAGCAGCACATTGCCTGCAAAACCATCGCAGACCACCACATCAGCTTCACCCCGGTAGACACCATCACCTTCCACGAACCCGACATAGTGGATACCGGCGCCTTGCAGCAAAAGGGCGGCGGCCCTTACCTGCTGGTTCCCTTTGATGTCTTCGGTACCAACGTTGAGTAGCGCTACTCGCGGTGTTGCAATGCCCTGAACCTGGGCAGCAACAGTGCCCATGAGCGCGAACTGATACAGATGCTCGGCATCGCAATCCACGTTCGCGCCCAGGTCCAGCAATTGGCAATATCCCTTGCGCGTAGGCAGGGCGGCGACCATTGCCGGGCGATCTACGCCTGGGAGGGTTTTAAGCACATGCCGGGACAGCGCCATCAGTGCGCCGGTGTTACCTGCACTGACCACAGCCTGCACCTGATTATCGCGCAGGGCCTGCAACGCCACCCGCATGGAAGCATCCGGCTTGCTACGCAGGGCATGGGACGGCTTGTCATTCATGCCAATCACTTCAGTAGCAGGCAGAATTCGCAGGCGAGATCGATCGACGCCCGGATAGGCGCGCAGAATGTCTTCAAGCAGGGCGGGTTGGCCAACAAGGGCCAGGGACAGCGAGGGGTTTGAAACGAGGCAGGCAGCACAGGCCTGGACAATGCTGCGGGGACCGAAGTCCCCGCCCATTGCGTCGATCGCGATGGTTCGAGCGGACAAGGATTACTCGTCAGCGCCCTTGTCGATCACTTTACGGCCACGGTATACGCCTTCTGGCGATACGTGGTGACGCAGGTGAACTTCACCGGTGGTTTTTTCGACGGACAGTGCGTTCGGCTCGAGCGCGTCGTGCGAACGGCGCATGTCACGGGCAGAGCGGGATTTTTTGTTCTGCTGAACAGCCATAATTGATTAACTCCTAAACGTTTGGGTCACGCTTTAACTGCGCCAAAACACTGAACGGGTTGGACCGCGTTACCTCGTCCTCGGTCGGCTCGGGCTCTTCGAGACCCGCCGGCTGCTGGCATTCTTCCGGATGATGAGCAGGGATGATCGGAAGGGCGAGCAACAGCTCTTCTTCGATCACGGCCCGCAGATCCAAGGGATCTTCGCCCAGTTCCAGCACGTCATAACCTTTCGGTAACGATTGGGTATTCGCACCCTCCCTGACCACGGCGTACGTACATTCGCTGTGAATAGGAAGGGTGACCAGCTCAAGACAGCGCTGGCAAACCATCTTGACGTCGACGCTCAGATCACTGCGCATGAGCGCAGTGTGATCTTCGGCTCGTTCGAAGATGAGTTTAGCCTGGACCGTACCGACATTGTCGGAAAGCAGGTCGCAAAGTCTCTCCAGATCGGCTAGAGGCAGGCTACCTTGAAGGGTAACGCCACGATCGGCCAATTTGCGCGGGTCAACGTGAGGTGGAATCGGGTCATTCAACATAGGCGCGACATTCTAGGGATGCCCCCTGTTTGTGTCAAAGGAAATTCGGCCATCGGCAGTGCAAGGGTACGCGCGTAGAATCACGGGCTTCAACCTTGCTGAGGCTAACCATGCGGCCCTTGATTCTTGCTTCGAGCTCCACCTATCGCCAGGCGCTGCTGCGCCGCCTGAACCTGCCCTTCGAGAGCCGCTCGCCCGAGCTCGACGAAACACGCCTGCCTGGTGAGGCGGCCCTGGCACTGGTGCATCGACTGGCAGAAGGAAAGGCACGCGCACTGGCCGGTCACTACCCTGCTCATCTGATCATTGGCTCCGACCAGGTGGCGGTGTTGGGCGAGCGCATACTGGGCAAGCCGGGGGGCTTCGAGCAGGCACTGGAGCAGTTGATGGCGACCAATGGCCAGCAGGTGACCTTTATGACAGGCCTGGCCTTGCTTGATACCCATACCGGCCTGTGCCAGGTGGACATGGTGCCTTTTTCAGTGACCATGCGTACGCTGCCTGAAAGCGCCCTCGCCCGCTACCTTAAGGCCGAACAGCCCTATGACTGCGCGGGCAGCTTCAAGGCCGAAGGGCTGGGCGTGAGCCTGTTCGAACGTACGGAAGGCCCCGACGCCACCAGCCTGGTCGGCTTGCCACTGATTCGCTTGGTGGCGATGCTGGCACAGGCTGGGGTGGATGTTCCGTAAAGCGGTTCAGCGCAAGGCTGGGCCATTAAACCCCATAAACATCGCCAGCTCGCTGGCCACACTGGCGCCCAGCTTCTTGGAGAAACGGTCCAGCGGGGAGTCTTCTACCGTAAAGTCCACCAGGTCCTTGGCGTGAATGATGTCTCGGGCTACATGGCTGCTGCTACCCAGGCCGTCAATCAGCCCCAGCTGGAGAGCTTGCTCACCCGACCAGATCAACCCCGAGAACAGCTCGGGATGGTCCTTGTCCTTCAGGCGATCGCCACGGCCCGCTTTCACCTGTGCAATGAACTGCTGGTGGGTGGTGTCCAGCACGCCTTGCCAGAAGCGTGTTTCAGATTCCTTGGCAGGCTGGAACGGGTCAAGGAAGGCCTTGTGCTCGCCCGAACTGTAGGGGCGGCGCTCCACGCCCAGCTTTTCCATGGCCCCCACAAAACCGTAACCGGCGGCTGTCACCCCAATGGAGCCCACGAGGCTAGCCTTGTCGGCATAGATCTCGTCTGCGGCACTGGCAATGTAATAGGCACCTGAGGCGCCCAGGTCGGCAATTACCGCATACACTTTTACATCAGGGTGCAGCCCGCGAAGGCGTTTGATTTCGTCATACACGTAACCGCTCTGGACAGGGCTGCCGCCAGGGCTGTTGATGCGCAGCACAACGCCTTTTACCTTCGCGTCATCGAAGGCGGCCCGCAGGCTGGTTACGATGTTGTCGGCGCTGGCACTTTCCTTGTCCGCGATCACCCCCTTAACGTCGATCAGGGCGGTGTAGGCACTGCCTTTGCCTGCCGCTTTTTCGAGCTTGCCGAACGGCGAGAACAGAAACAGCATGCCCAATAGATAAAGGAAGGTCAGGCTTTTGAAAAAAATGCCCCAGCGCCGAGCGCGGCGCTGCTCCTGAACGCTGGCGAGCAACGTTTTTTCCAACAGCTTCCAGCTGCGCTCATCACCAGAGCCAGAGCCCTGCTCACCTTCGGCCGAGGGCGCTTTCCATTGATCTGACATCCGCTACTCACTTCTGGCTGATAAGGGTTCACCTGGCTGCAGCCAGGCGGTCAATTGGGGAAAACGATCGATAGCCAGCACGGGTTCGTAAGCCAGCAAGGCCTTCAGCTCGATGGCGCCGTAGCCAACGGCTACACAAGGCATGCCGGCATTGCGAGCCATCTGCAGGTCAAACGCCGAGTCACCGATCATCAGGGCGCGCTCGGCCCTCACACCACAGTGCTGAAGGATCTCTTCCAACATCAATGGGTGTGGCTTGCTGCGGGTTTCGTCGGCGGCTCGGGTAATGTCGAAGAACGTATCCAGGCCATGAGCCTTAAGAACGCGATCAAGGCCGCGGCGGGCCTTGCCTGTGGCGACGGCCAGCTGAAAACCGTCGCGACGGAACCGGTCAAGCCCTTCGAGCACCCCGTCGAACAAGGGGGAAGGCGTAGCCTCCAATGCAATGTAACGCTGGGCATATTGGTCACGGAACGCCACTACCGCCGCTTCGTCCAGCCGCGGATACAGTGAACGGATCGCTTCCGGTAGGCCTAGCCCGATAATGCCCTTGACCTGGGTAGCGTCGCGGGGGGCCAGATCGCAGCAGACCGCCGCGTGCTGCATGGCATCGACGATACGGCCAATGGAGTCGGCCAAGGTGCCGTCCCAGTCGAACACCAGCAGGTCATAATCAGGCATTGACCAGCTTCTCCACCGTAGCGGCCCACATTTCATCGACAGGAGCCTGGACGTCAAGACGGCTACCGTCCGGCAATGTCACGGACAGGGCGTACGCATGGAGGAACAACCGCTTGCCGCCGAGTTCGCGCACTTCACGACTGAAGTCTTCATCGCCGTATTTAGGGTCCCCGGCGATGCTGTGGCCAGCATGCAGCGCATGCACGCGAATCTGGTGTGTACGGCCGGTGATGGGCCGCGCTTCGACCATTGTGGCGAAGTCGCCAAACCGGCGTAGCACCTTGAATACCGTCAAGGCCTCCTTGCCCTCAGGGTTTACTTCCACCATCCGCTCGCCGGAGCGCAAGTTGCTTTTGAGCAGGGGGGCGTTGACCTGCTTCTTCGCAGTGGCCCAGTGGCCTCGCACCAGCGCCATGTAGCGTTTGTCTACCCCATCACCTCGCAAGGCCTCATGGAGGTGGCGCAACATGCTCCGCTTCTTGGCAATCATCAGCAGGCCGGAGGTGTCTCGGTCCAGGCGGTGTACCAGCTCCAGCTCCTTGGCGTCCGGACGCAACTGGCGGAAGGCTTCGATCACGCCAAAGCTCAGGCCGCTGCCGCCGTGCACGGCAATACCGGCAGGCTTGTTGAGAATGATCAGGCCTTTGTCTTCGTGAACGATAGCGGCCTCCAGGCGCTGCAGCAGGCCTTGGGCGACTGGCACCGGCGCATCACGCTCGGGCAGGCGCAGCGGTGGCACCCGCACAATGTCACCCGCCTGAAGCTTGTACTCGGGTTTGATACGGCCCTTGTTCACCCGCACTTCGCCCTTGCGCAAAATGCGGTACACAAGCGTGCGTGGCACACCCTTGAGTGCAGTGATAAGAAAATTGTCGATGCGCTGGCCGGCAAGTTCCGGCGCAACTTCAAGCAACTGAACGCCTGAAGTTGGAGAAGAGGTCGTGGTCATGGGCCAGATAATATCAATTTTTGAGCCATTTGAAGCACTTAATGTTTGCTGCTATAGTCCCGAGCGCCGCCATAAGCGGATGGGGAGTGACAGACGGTAAACGACCGCCGCTTACCCATTTTCAAAAGAGGACGCGAGGCCGTCCGACGGGGCTTTCACCGCGCGGCGAACCAGTGGTTCGTACAAGGCGCAGCCTGGCAGGAATGTATCGAGTTCAACAAGGCGGCCTTATCGGGCCTTGTGTAGTCGAGTATTGCGGCTTACATGAAAGCGCAATGGTTCCATCAGGTGAAGTGATGAAGGCTTCGGAAATACAAGCCTTAGTTTTTTTAGCGTGCGGCGGCCAAAAGGCGCCGTGATAAATGCCAACCCGTTGCGGATTCAGCGCGCGGCAGCACCCGAATTATCAGGGATACGTGTAGGGTGGAGATGCACAGGTAACGTGCCGTGTGGCGCCGAGCCCCGCCAGTGGAAACCCCGGTGCGACCGTTGCCCAGGGCCAGCACGCGGCACGGCCGGCGCGCACAGACGCTTTCGAAGCGTCCACGGCTGGGTACCTGATTCCTCCTCCTGACTGAGTGCTTTTGACACCACACAAAGGCAGGACGCGTCGCCGCGGCGCAGGCTCAACGAAGCCTCGCCGCTGGCAAGGAAGCTGTAAAAGCCTCCCTCGCACCTGAACACCGACCGTGAGAAGTCGTGTGTGCCGAACGCCGTTTCCGGCAGCCCGGAAACCGACGGTACTACATGAAAAGAATGCTGATAAACGCAACTCAACCCGAAGAGTTGCGCGTAGCGCTGGTGGATGGCCAGCGCCTCTACGACCTGGATATCGAATCCGGTGCGCGTGAGCAGAAAAAAGCCAACATCTACAAAGGCCGCATTACCCGTATCGAGCCTAGCCTCGAAGCGGCCTTCGTGGACTTCGGCTCCGAGCGCCACGGCTTCCTGCCCCTCAAGGAAATTTCCCGCGAGTACTTCAAGAAGGCACCTGAAGGCCGTGTAAACATCAAGGAAGTGCTGAGCGAAGGCCAGGAAGTCATTGTCCAGGTCGAGAAGGAAGAGCGCGGCAACAAAGGCGCCGCCCTCACCACCTTCATCAGCCTGGCCGGCCGCTACCTGGTACTGATGCCTAACAACCCCCGTGCCGGCGGCATCTCGCGCCGCATCGAAGGTGAAGAACGCAACGAACTGCGTGAAGCCCTCAACGGCCTGGTCGCCCCCGCCGACATGGGGCTGATCGTTCGTACTGCCGGCCTTGGCCGCAGCAGCGAAGAAATGCAGTGGGACCTGGACTACCTGCTGCAGTTGTGGACCGCCATCAAGGAAGCCTCCCTTGACCGCTCTGCCCCGTTCCTGATCTACCAAGAAAGCAACGTCATCATTCGCGCCATTCGCGACTACCTTCGCCAGGACATCGGCGAGGTGCTGATCGACAGCGTCGAAGCCCAGGAAGAAGCCCTGACCTTCATCCGCCAGGTGATGCCGCAGTACGCCAGCAAAATCAAGCTGTACGAAGACAGCGTCCCACTGTTCAACCGTTTCCAGATCGAAAGCCAGATCGAAACCGCCTTCCAGCGCGTGGTAGAGCTGCCATCGGGCGGCTCCATCGTGATCGACCCTACCGAGGCCCTGGTGTCCATCGACATCAACTCGGCGCGTGCCACCAAAGGCAGCGACATCGAAGAAACAGCCCTGCAGACCAACCTGGAAGCGGCTGAGGAAATCGCCCGCCAGCTGCGCCTGCGTGACATCGGCGGCCTGATCGTCATCGACTTCATCGACATGACACCGGCCAAGAACCAGCGCGCCGTGGAAGAAAAAGTCCGCGAAAGCCTGGAAGCCGACCGCGCTCGTGTACAGGTAGGCCGCATCTCCCGCTTCGGCCTGCTGGAAATGTCTCGCCAGCGCTTGCGCCCGTCCTTGGGTGAAAGCAGCGGTATCGTATGCCCACGCTGCAGCGGCACCGGCATTATCCGGGACGTGGAATCGCTCTCGCTGGCCATTCTGCGCCTGATCGAGGAAGAAGCTCTCAAAGACCGTACTGCCGAGGTACGTGCACAGGTGCCTATCCCGGTTGCAGCCTTCCTGCTGAACGAAAAACGCAATTCGATCACCAAGATCGAACTGCGTACCCGTGCCCGTATCATCATCCTGCCGAACGATCACCTGGAAACGCCGCACTTCGAAGTGCAGCGCCTGCGTGACGACAACCCGGAAGTGCTGAACACGCAGTCAAGCTACGAGATCGCTGCGGCCGAAACCGAAGAAGTGCAGCCCGTTGCCGCGACCCGCACCCTGGTTCGCCAGGAAGCGGCCGTCAAGACCGCACCCGTTCGCGCTAATGCACCCATGCCTGCCAGCGAAGAGCCCGCCGCCACACCGACTGCTGCAGCACCGGTTGCCACGCCGTCGGTTGGCGAGCCCAGCCTGTTCAAAGGCCTAGTGAAATCGTTGGTCAGCCTGTTCGCCGGCAAGGAAACCCCTGCCGCTCCGGTCGCCACCACAGCTGTAGCACCCGCTGCAGCCAAGCCGGCCAGCGAGCGCACGTCACGTAACGATGAGCGTCGTAACGGCCGCCAGCAGAGCCGCAACCGTAACGGCCGGCGTGACGAAGAACGCAAGCCGCGCGAAGAGCGCAGCAGCCGCGAAGAGCGGGTACCGCGTGAAGAGCGCGCCCCTCGCGAAACACGTGAAGAGACCGCTGCACCCCGTGAAGAACGCGCGCCGCGCTCAAACCGCGAAGCTCGCGCTCCTCGCGAAGACCGCCGTTCACGTGAAGACCGGCCTGCGCGCGAACTGCGTGAGCCTTTGGATGCCCCGACTCAATCTCAGGCACAGCCTGAGGCCCGTGAAGAGCGCCCTGTGCGTGAAGAGCGTACCGAACGTGCACCTCGTGAAGAACGCTCAACGCGTGAGGAACGTGCACCTCGTGAAGAGCGAGCACCCCGTGAACAGCGTGCCCCACGCGAAGAGCGCCAACTGCGCCCAGCGGTCGAGGAACTTGCCACCCCAGTGGTGGATGCGGCTGAAGAAGCCGTGCTGAACGACGAGTCGCAGGACGACAGCCAGGACAGTAACGACAACGACCGCCCACGCCGTCGCTCGCGTGGCCAGCGCCGCCGCAGCAACCGTCGCGAGCGCCAGCGTGATGCCAATGGCAACCTGATTGGCGGCGAAGCCGAAGACGATCAGGCTCCAGGTGAAGGCGAAGCGGCTGAAGGCGCAGTGGTGGCTGCTGCCGCTGCAACAGTGGTTGCCGAAACGGCCATCACCCCAGCTGCCGAAGCTCAGGCCCATCAGCAGGCCGAAGCCGCCACTGCCAGTGTGCAGCCGGCTGAGGCTACCGCCGCACCTGAGATCATCACCACACCTAATGAACAGGCGCCTTCCATTGTGCCTGAGCCTTTGGAGCGCTTGACCAAAGCGTCGGGCGTCGATACGTCGGGCGTCGATACGCCGGCTGTCGAAGCCCCTGTTGTCGAATCACCGGTGGCCGAAGTCGTGCCAGAGCCGTTGCCTGAGGTCGCTGTAGCGCCCGTTGTGGAACAACCGGTACAGCACGTGGACGTGCCAGCAGCGACCGAAGCCGCTGAACAGCCTACCGCTCCAGTGGTCGAGCAGCCTACGCGTGTGGCGTTCTCCCAGGCGCCTGTTGAGGCTGAAGCACCCGTGGCAACACCTGCGGCCACCATGGAAGCTCCAGCGGCTGACGCACCCGGTGCAGAAGCACCCGCTGCCCAGGCTCCGGCCCCTGCACCTGTTGTTTCGGCCAATGGCCGTGCGCCCAATGACCCTCGTGAAGTACGCCGCCGCAAGCGTGAAGCCGAACTTGCTGCTGCCGCTGCCCGTGAGGCCGAAGACGCTGCCCGCCTGACCAACGCCAACGCGCTTGCACAGGTCCAGGCACCGGTCGAAGTAGACGTCCCGGCACCGGTCGTGGTTGAACCCGCGGCGCCTCACATGTCAGCTGAAGCGGCCCCTGCTCCTGTCGTGGAAGCAGACCCGGTTGCACAGCTGGTCGCCGAACAGGCCACCGATGAAGCCCTGCCGCAGGCTCATACCGGCGCCATGGAGGCGCCAAGCCAGGCGCCTGCTCTTGATGAGCCTCGCCAGGGTACGGAAGACAGCACTACACAGGTGAACGAAACCGAGAAGCACAACAAGGAACCCAAGCCCCAGGCCTGAGCGCTTGAATAAGAAAGCCCCTGTCATCATACGGTGACAGGGGCTTTTCTTTGGTCGGCCTTGAGAAAACTCTCGGCATTGGGCTCAGGCAAGGTCTTTGGGCACGTCTACATCCCGTACGATACCGGGGTCGTTGACCTCCAGCAGTGTCACCCTCCCCTGTTCAAGCAGTCGGCGCCCTCCCTGGTCCCCGTTGAGGGCACTCAATGCCTGGCCATACGTTGCGCCGAAACCTACAGGGTGGCCACGCTGCCCCTGATACACAGGCAGGCAGATGCCCTCGGGGGTCATACCGGTATACACGCTTTGCACCGTATGGGCCTGCACCCAAGGCATGTCGCCAAGGGCTACCAACCAGCCTTGGGCCGTGGGATAGGCACCCACAGCAGCACTAAGGCTGTCCCCCATTCCTGATGAAGCCACGTCCAGCAGGTCGAAGCCGTATTGGCTGGCAAGTGCACTCAGTTCATCGCGACGCTCACTGTCACGCCTCACCACCAGTACGCCTGTGCCGGACCACCCCTCGAACGCACGCAACGCGTGCTCCAGTACCGGCCGCCGAGTGCCATCCAGGCCAATACAAGGCGCCAGCAGTTTATTGGAGAGTGTCTCTGATTGTTCGGCAAAGCGTCGTCCGTAACCGGCGGCCAACAGGATGGCACACGTGCGTGTCATGTTGCCTGGTTCTTGAGGGCAACCACCTGCGCCATGAGTGACAAGGCAATTTCAGCGGGGGTATGGCTACCGATGGGCAACCCGATAGGCCCATGTAAACGGGCCAGTGCAGCCTCGCTCACGCCTAAGGTGGCCAGGTTGTGTTTGCGCTTCTCGCTGTTAACCCGGGACCCTAATGCACCTACATAGAACGCTTGCGAGTCCAGTGCAGTCAATAGCGCCATGTCGTCCAGGCGAGGGTCATGGGTCAGGGCAACGATGGCGGTGCGTGGGTCTGGTTCAATGGCCAGGACTGCATCATCTGGCATGCCTGGCACAAAGCGGCCCTGCCCGGCTTCCCAACCCTGATTGAATTCGCTGCGCGGATCGCACACCAGCACGTCGAAGTCGAGCAGCCGCGCAATGTCGGCAACACACCGGGAAAGCTGGCCCGCACCGATCAGCAACAGCCGCCAGCGGGGCCCGTAAAGCGTACGCAGGCAGTGGCCATCAAAACTGTGCGCGGTATCGCGGCTCGCGGCTGAAAGGCGTATGGCGCCCGTAGGAAGGTCCAGCTCCCGGAGCACCAACTCATGGTCATTGCAGCGCGCCAAGAGCTCGTCAATCCAACCGGCATCGCTAAGCCACTCTTCGGTCAGGCGCAGGGTGCCCCCACACGGCAACCCGAAACGAGCGGCTTCCTCGACGGTGAGCCCGTAGGTTACCAGTTGGACTTGGTTGCCATTTCGCTGCAATCGACCGTCATGGAGGCGGGCAATCAGGTCATCCTCGATACAACCCCCTGAAACGGAACCGCTCACCACACCGTCATCACGCAGGGCGAGCATGGCACCGGGGGGCCGAGGTGCACTGCCCCAGGTCTGTACGACGGTGTACAGCACCACGGTGCGTCCCCCGGCGAGCCAGTCTTTTATATCGTGTAACACGCCAAGGTCGACGCTGTTCATTGCTGCCTCTTCTGCTGATGGCGGCTGAGCCACCAGCATCGGACGGCAACGGGGCAGTGGGGTTCAGCCTGCAGGTAGCAGATTGGGCTCCATTTCAAGCGTAACGCCAAAACGCGCCTGAATACTGGCCTGAATGTCCCGGGCCAACGCCAGCAACTCGGGGCCTGTGGCCGAGCCATGGTTGACCAGCACCAAGGCCTGGTCCTTGTGCACACCAGCGTCACCGCGGCGGCAGCCCTTCCAACCTGCCTGCTCGATCAACCAGCCTGCCGCCAGCTTGGCCTGCTGGTCGCCCTGAGGATAAGCCACCAGACCGGGCCATTGTGCAGCGAGGGCAGCGGCCTGGGCCTGGGGCACCACAGGGTTCTTGAAGAAACTGCCAGCGTTGCCCAGCGTGGCGGGGTCTGGCAGCTTTTCTCGGCGGATCTCACAAATGGCATCGCTCACGGCCTGTGGCGTGACCTCGTCAATGCCACGTATGGCCAGGCGTTGCCGAACCGGCCCGTATTCCAGGTGCAAAGGGGCCTCACGGCTGAGCTGGAAACGAACGCGCAGGATGATCCAACGGCCGGGCTGCTGCTTGAACACGCTGTCGCGGTAACCGAAACGGCAGTCTTCCAGGGAGAAGTCGGCCAGTGTATTCGTGTGGCGATCCAGGGCCGTGAGGCCCGCAAACACATCCTTTATTTCAACACCATAAGCCCCTACGTTCTGCATGGGTGCTGCGCCTACCGTTCCCGGTATGAGGCTGAGGTTCTCAAGGCCTGCCAGGCCTTGTTCAAGTGTGAAGCATACAAAGGGGTGCCAGGGCTCGCCGGCCTCTGCCTCCACTAGCACATGGGGGGTGCCAGCCTGCACGATGCGCTGCCCGCGGCTGGCCATGCGAATCACCAGGCCCGGTACATCGCCCAACAGCAACAAGTTGCTGCCTCCGCCCAGGATATGCACGGGCAGGGACCGAGCCTTGGCGTACTCCAGCGCAGCGACCAATGAAGCGTCGTCGGTAACGTCGACAAAATAGGCCGCCTTGGCCTCAACCCCAAAGGTGTTGTAAGGCTTGAGAGAGACGGCCTGGCGAATCGACAGGGTCATCCGGCCTCCAGCAGGCGCCGGACACGCTCCAGGTCTTCGGGCGTATCAACACCCGGCGGCGGCGCAACCTGCGCATCGGCCACGTGGATGCGCACGCCGTGCCATAGCGCCCTGAGTTGTTCCAGGGATTCGGTTTTTTCCAGCCAGCAGGGGCCCCAGCGTACGAAATCCTGCAGAAAGCCGGCGCGGTAGGCGTAGATGCCGATATGACGCCGATAGGGAACGCCATCGGGCAACTCGGTTGGCCGCTGGGCCAAGGCATCACGCGCCCATGGCAACGGCGCGCGGCTGAACGTGAGCGCCAGGCCGTTCACGTCGGTGACTACCTTGACCACATTTGGGTTGAACAACTGGTGTGCATCCAGCAACGGCTCACTAAGCGTCGCCATGCCTGCTTCAGCGCTGGTCGCCAGGTTCGCAGCCACCTGGTCGATCACCGCAGGCGGAATCAGCGGCTCGTCACCCTGTACGTTCACGACAATGGCATCGCTGCCAAGGCCCAGGGCAGCAGTCACTTCTGCCAGCCTGTCAGTGCCAGATTCATGGTCGTCCCGCGTCATGACAACCTCGGCCCCGAAACCCTGGCATGCCGCCTGAATGCGCAGGTCATCTGTGGCCACGACAACACGGGTGGCGCCGCTGAGCCTGGCCTGCTCCCACACACGCTGGATTATTGGCTTGCCGGCGAGGTCCTGCAGCGGCTTGCCGGGAAAACGCGTGGAGGCATAGCGTGCAGGAATCACCACCGTAAAGGGTACGGTCATTTTTCCAGGCGCTCGTCGTCGGTCAGGGTACGGGCTTCCGTTTCCAGCATCACCGGAATGCCGTCGCGAATCGGATAGGCCACCCCAGCCCCTTTACTGATCAGCTCCGTCTTGTCTTCGCTGAGCTTGAGCGGGCCCTTGCAAAGGGGGCAGGCGAGGATATCGAGCAGTTTGGTGTCCATAAGGTCCTTGCATCAGGTAGGGGCGTTGTCAGGCAGGTGCGCTGCCGATCAGGTGCGCCAGGCGGGCATCGAACCAGGCCACGAACGCCGGTGAGGGGCGTGCATCGACTGCCAGGTACCACCAGTTGGCGCGGGCAAAGCCCTGGCACTTGACCGCGTCTTTCTCGGTCATGAGCACAGGCAGTGGTGGCTCGAAAGCCAGTTGCGCAGCGCTATAGGTAGCGTGGTCGGCAAATGCATGCTCGATTGGGCGCCAGTTTAACCCTTCGAGGGTCGAGAAGAAACGCTGGGGGTTGCCGATGCCGGCCACGGCATGTATCGCCTGGCCGGAAGGAAAATGATCCAGGCCTACGCGCTCCCCGGAGGCTACGTTTACCAGTGCCACAGGCTGCAATAGCATGCCGTAGCCCAGCGCACTGTCAGTTGGCTGGCCATTGCACAGTACTGCATCGACGTCGTTCAAGCGTTCAGGTGGTTCACGCAGCGGGCCGGCCGGCAGGCAGCGACGGTTGCCCAGCCCACGCGCTGCATCAACCAGTACCAACTCCAGGTCGCGGGCGAGGCGGTAGTGCTGCAGGCCGTCATCGCACAGAATCAGGTCCAAGGCATGCTCGGCCAGCAGCGCACGCGCGGCCTCGGGCCGGTCGGGGTCGATGCACAACGGTACGCCGCTACGCTGAACGATCAGCAAGGGTTCATCGCCTGCCACAGCAGCCGTGTCCCCTGCCGTTACCTGCCAGGGGAAACGAGGCGGTGTGGCGCCATAGCCTCGGCTGATCACGCCTACCTGCAGGCCCGCCTGCCGGCAATGCTCGATCAACCAGAGGATCATAGGGGTTTTACCCGTTCCGCCGACGGTGATATTACCCACGACCACCACCGGTACCGGTGCCCTCCAGGAAGGGCGAATGCCGTCGATGAAGGCCTGCCGGCGGCGGCCTGCAACGCGCCGGTAAAGGCATTCCAGTGGCCTGAGCAATGCCAAGGCCGGATGGCCCTTGTACCACGCGGCAAGCAAACGGTCCGAAAGCGCCATCAGCGGTTTGCCTGCGCCTCGACCGTGGTCATGCTCAACCGGCTGAAACCCAGCTTCCCAGCGGCGTCCATGGCCGTGATAACGGCCTGATGAGGGGTTTTGCCATCGGCGCTGATGGACAGCGGCAGCGTGTTGTCCCCACCCGATTCAGCCCGCAGCGCCGTCAGCAGCGTATCCAGGTCGCTCTTGGGTAGCACATGCCGGTTGATGGCATAGTTGCCGTCCGCGCTGATGGCGATGTCCAGGCGCTTGGGCGGATTCTGCTCAGGGGCGCCATTCACGGCCTGGGGCAGCTCTACCTGAAGGCCGGTTTCGCGTGTAAACGTGGTAGTGACGACGAAAAACAACAGGAGGATGAACACCACATCGATCAGCGAGGTGAGGTTGATCTCGATGTCTTCGCGACGCCGGCGAGTACGGCGAAATTTCACGCTTTGCCTCCATCCAGGTCGATATCGCGGTCGCCATGCAGCACTTCCACCAGTTTGATGGCGTCCTGCTCCATGCGGACGACCAGGTCATCGATGCGACGCTGCAGCAGCCGGTGGAAGAATACGGCAGGAATGGCCACCAGCAGGCCTGAAGCGGTCGTGATCAACGCTTTGGAGATACCCCCGGCCAAGACCGTGGCATTGGTGGTGTTGCCGCTGGCATTGAAGGCGCTGAAAATATCGATCATGCCCAGCACGGTACCCAGCAGGCCCAATAGCGGCGCCATGGCCGCAATGGTGCCCAGCGCGCCCACGTAGCGTTCCAGTTCATGAATGACACTGCTGGCGGCTTCTTCGATGCACTCTTTCATGATGTCGCGGCCATGACGGGAGTTGGCAAGGCCCGCAGCAAGAATTTCACCCAAAGGGGAATGGGCTCGCAGCTCCTTGAGCTTTTCGTTGTTGAGCTGCTTTTCCTTCATCCACTTCCATACCTGAGCGATCAGGTTAGGTGGCGCAACCCGGCTTGCGCGCAAGGTCCACAAACGCTCGGCAACAATCGCCAGCGCAGCGACGGAACTCAAAATGATCGGCAGCATCATCCAGCCACCGGCTTTGACCAATTCCCACACAGTACCGTCCCTCTCAAGCAAATTTCGCCACTCTATCACAACCGTCTGCCAGACCAGACCTGGCGTCAACCGTCGGTCGTACGCCATAGCCTGCGCTGTTGTCGCCATAGGGTGGGGGCTTCGTCACTGCCCAAGTGCCACGAGAGGGCACCGTGTCGCGCGCTGTCCAATACAACGATGCCCCGCTCGGCGAGCCGTGCTGATACCTGCGCATGGGGATGGCCGAAACGGTTGTTCCAGCCTCGCGAAATCAATGCCCCGCGAGGCGACAGGGCATTGAGCAGTGCCGCCGAGCTGGACGTACGGCTACCGTGATGAGGCACCTGCAGCCAATCAACTGTCCAGGCCGGGTACGCGGTGATCAGTGCCCGCTCGGCCTCGGCATCAATATCACCCGTCAGCAGCAGGCGCTGCCCGTTTGCTTCGACCAACAGTACACAGGAGGCGGGATTAGGGCTTCGGGCGGCGGACCAACGCCAGGGTTCGAAGCGAACGCCGTCCCAGGTCCAGGGCACGCTGCCTTCACAGCCCTCGGCCTGCCAATGAGCAGGCGCGGCGCCTGGCTCACCCGCCAGTACACTGCCAGGGGACAGTGCGTCTACAACGGCCTGCGCACCGCCGCTGTGATCGGCATGGTTATGGCTGACCACCAGCGTATCCAAGTGGCGTACACCCAGGCGACGGAGGCTAGGCACCACAATACGTTCACCCGCGTCGCCTGTGCTGTACTGTGGCCCAGCATCGAACAACAGGGCGTGATCGCGGGTTCGTACCAGGATGGCCAGCCCTTGACCCACGTCCAACTGCACCACCTGCGCTTGCCCCCAGGGTGGCCGCGGAAGCGGTGCAAAGCCCAATTGCAACACGAGGGGAAGGCCTGCCCATCGCAGTGGCAACCCGCGCGGCATCAGCAGCAACAGAGCGCCAAACAATGCCAGCAGCCAAGCCCACAGGGGAAGCTGGGACGGCAACCAGGGTGGCGACGCTTGGGCTGCTAGCCCTAGCAGCTTCAGCAACAGCTCCAGCGCGTTACCGGCCACCCATAGCAGCGGTTCACTTCCCCAAGGAAGCCAGAGGGCTGCGGTGCCTAGCAGGGCTGCCGGGAGTGCAACCAGGCCGACCCACGGCACCGCCACCAGGTTGATCACAGGGCCGGTGAGGCTGACGGCCAAGCCCAGCGCAGCCATGACGACAGCCAGCCCTACCGCGATGCACCATTGGGCACGCCACCAGGCCTGCCACCATGCCCATCGCCCCAAGCGGCCGGCAAACGCTAGCAGCAGTACAGCAACGGCTGAAAAAGATAGCCAGAACCCAGGCGTAAGGCTTACCAAGGGGTTGACCACCAATACGGCCGCCAGGGCCAGTACCAGTGGCGTGAATACACCGATGTGCCGAAAACGCCACCGCCATACCAAGGTCACAAGGATCATCAGGCAGGCACGCTGAACCGGTACGTCAAAGCCCGCCAGCGCCCCATACCCCAAGGCCGCACCGCCAGCCCCCAGGCAGGCACAGGGCAACCCTGGCAGCCTCCCTGGCCACCCTCGCCTGCGCGCCAGCCAGGCCACCAGCCCATATACCAGGCCAGCCACCAGCCCTACGTGCTGCCCCGAGATCACGAACAGGTGCACAGTGCCTGTGGCTTGGAGTACGCGCCACTGTGCGGCAGTGATCCCCGAATCGTCACCTAGCACCAGGGCTATCAGCAAAGGAATGGCCACCTGTACCTTCGACGCCAATAGCCGCTCCCGCACAGCTTCCCTGACAGCAGGGCGGCTGGCTGCGAGCCGCTCCCCGGCCTTGACCGTTCCAGTAGCCCCCAGGCCTTGAGCAAACAGCCAGGCTTCGTAGTCGAAGCCGCCAGGATTTACCTGGCCCCGAGGCGCTGACAGGGTGACCGCCAGCCGCCAGCGTTCTCCACTGCGCACCACCGGACCATTGCGCCAGGTCACGCGTATAAGCGACGGAAGTACACCGCGCCGGGAGGTCGCGCCCTGAACCATGAAACTGATATTGGCCTCACCCCGCACCGGCAGGCTGGCTACCGTCCCTTCGAGCCAGAGGGTACGGCCGTCCAGCTCCGGCGCCAGTTGCCCTTCACCAACACGAGCCGCTGCAAGCAATGCCCATGCTAGCCCAGCCAAGGCACACCCCGCCCAGGTCGCCGGCCTGTAGCGGCACAGCAAGGCCACCAGGCCACCCAGCGCAAGCAGGCAAGCCCACCCGGCAGGTGGCGGCCCCGGCCACCAGCGTGCGCCCAGTGCCCCTGCTGCAAACGCCAACAATGCTGCCTGCATAACCGCCCTCCCTGGTGGCCCGTGCAGTATGAATGGGAAGCGCCACCCAGGGATGAAGCAGGCTGTTACCAGGTTTTAAGACAGCTCAGGTGCGCATGCCTCGGCCGCTTACCAGCAGGCGTGCGCATGCGATATAAAGCACTACGGTGGCAACGCACATGAAGGTCAGCGCCGTGCCGATTTGAATATCGGACACGCCCAGAATGCCAAAACGGAAGGCGTTCACCATGTGCAGCACGGGGTTAGCGAGCGAAAGGGTCTGCCAGATCGGTGGCAGCAGGTTGATGGAGTAAAACACACCCCCCAGGTACGTCAACGGCGTGAGCACAAAGGTCGGGATGATAGAAATGTCATCGAAATTCCGCGCAAATACGGCGTTGACGAAGCCTAACAGCGAGAAAATGGTGGCTGTCAGCACCACCACTATCAGCGTCACGCCTAGGTGATGCACGTGCAGGTCGGTGAAGAACAGCGACAGCAGCGTTACGATCACGCCGACTGCCAGCCCGCGCAGTACGCCACCCAATGCATAGCCCACCAGAATGATATGGGGGGACACTGGAGACACCATAAGCTCCTCGATGGAGCGTTGGAACTTGGCGCCGAAGAAGCTTGAAACCACGTTGCCGTACGAGTTGGTGATCACCGACATCATGATCAGGCCGGGCACGATGTACTGCATGTAGGTAAATCCGTTCATGTCGCCAATCTGGCGGCCGATCAGGTTTCCGAATATCACGAAGTACAGCACCATGGTGATGGCCGGTGGTAGCAGGGTCTGCGGCCAGATCCGCATGAACCTGCGCACTTCTCGGTACACGATGGTATTGAGCGCCACGAGGTTGGGCGTGAATTCGGAACTCATACGGCCACCTTCGCCAGGTTTTTTTCAACCAGTGACACAAACAACTCCTCAAGGCGATTAGTCTTGTTGCGCAGGCTTTGCACTTCAATGTTCTGCATGGCCAGCTGGCTGAATAGCTGCGTCACACCTACTTGTTTGTCCACTTGCACCTCTAGGGTGTGGGGGTCCAGCAAACTGCAAGGGTAGCCCGCCAGGGTAGGCGCCACGGCCAGGTTTTGCCGCAGGTCCAGCACAAAGGTTTCCACGGTCAACTTGCCCAGCAAGGCACGCATGCTGGTGTTCTCGGCAATGGTGCCGTGGTCGATGATGCCGATATTGCGGCACAGCTGCTCGGCTTCTTCCAGGTAGTGGGTAGTCAGAATGATCGTGATGCCACGCTCGTTGAGCTCGGTCAGAAAGGCCCACATAGAGCGGCGTAGTTCGATGTCCACCCCAGCGGTAGGCTCATCGAGAATCAGCAACCGTGGTTCGTGGATCAGAGCCCGCGCAATCATCAGGCGGCGCTTCATGCCCCCCGACAGCGAACGGGAGGGCGAATCACGCTTTTCCCACAATCCCAGTTGCGTCAGGTATTGCTCGGCCCGTGTCTTGGCGACCTTGGGAGGGATTCCGTAATAGCCGGCCTGGGTAACAACAATGTCGAATACTTTTTCAAACTGGTTGAAGTTGAATTCCTGGGGCACGACACCTATGGCACGCTTGAGCCTCGCTGGGTCCTTGTCCAAGTCATGGCCGAACACATTGACAGTACCGCTGGTTTTATTGACCAGGGTAGACAGAATGCCAATGGTGGTGGATTTGCCGGCACCATTGGGGCCGAGCAAGGCAAAAAAATCGCCCTCTGCAACGTCCAGATCAATACCCCTCAGGGCCTGGAAGCCGTTGCCGTAGGTCTTGGTTAACTGCCGAATGGCCAGTGCAGAACTCATGACTGATCAGTACCGATAGGAAGGTGGCGCGAACGTTAAGGGCCACAGGAGTGGATTACAATGCTTGGGGGCGCGTTTCATGCTGACCTAGCATGATAGAGCAGTACAGTCAGTGGCATTGATAATAACTATCAGCCCACATGCTCTTTCCGTTTGCCCTTGAACCACCGACCGGCTTAGCGGGGCCTAAGTTTCGCCGGCCTGCCTGCCGTTTCAATGCAAAGCTGCAGCGGGAAGGACAACCGTAACGGCGGCGCCTATACTGGCGCGCCCTTCACATTGGAGATTTTCGTGGCCAATCCGTTCGTTGAACATCACCTGGCGCTGCTTCGCCACTTGCGTGGAATTCTTGTGGCATTGGGCGAGGCCGAGCAAGTGCCGGAAGAAAGCCATGCACTGTTCGTAGAGCGCTTCGATGAATTGATCGATGCACTGGCGCATGAAGCACCGGAAAACTTCTACCTCGGCCAGGACCTGCTCTGCCAGGTGTTCACCCGCTACCCGCAGATCGCCCACCTGGTCCCTCGTGATTTGTTATGGTTCTTCGGGGGCGATTGCCTTCACTACATGCCCGATGACGAAATCGACCTGTACCAGCAGCTCGAAGATCGCCGCCACGATGCCGAGGCCAACGATGAGCCTTTCGACTGGAACCAGGAGAAGCAACTGCTGGCCATGTCCGAGAATGCCCCCCGGCATTGATACGCGCTGGGCTTGCACGGGGCTGCAGGGCATTCGAGCCAGCAGGGCTGGGTCAGGCCAGGCTATCTCCCCTGCTTGGATCACGGGTTCAAGGATAGATGTATTTCAGGAGGTACAGGCTCAACGCCCGGAATACATCTTCCGGCACCTTTGGCATCAATGACTGTGCTCGTCCCAGCGTCTTGCAACAGAACTTCACCATTTCCTGACGCACGTGCGGATCAGTCATGCCCGCATGCACAACCTGGGCGTATTGAAGGTACGAGCAGGGAAAATCTGCCTGAGCGTTGCGAAGTATCCTGAAGGAAGGATTAACCCTCGCCAGTTGTACGAAGGGTTGCCCATCGTAATCGGCTTGGGGGGTTAGCTGGGCCGGGGCGTCACAATGGCTGTGACACAATGGCTTGCTGTCCATGCCGGTTTCAATGCCCCGATGGTAGAGTGTGATCTGGGAGCCCGGTACTTGCGTGCAGGCATTCTCGAAGGCATCGAGGATCGATTTCGCATTGAGTTGCGAGACCTCGATCGCTGACAAGGTCAAGAAACGTTCAAGCTCATTCCTTTCAAGACTTCTCACACCCCGGTCCAGCGTTGCCCAGTGACTGAACTCCTTCTGGCAGGCAATCATATGGACATCGAACTGATAGCCTTTTTCCACGGCCACGGGTGGAAATTCAGCAAACGCCGGGCTGTCAAGCGCCGACTCCATGATGATGTTGTAACGGTTGCTGAAAGCATACTCAAACACCTTGCGGCCCAGTGCCCAGACGAAGGCCTCCGTGTGCTCATAGACATGCAGCACGCCGTGCTCTTTCATTCGCGCGTAATGAGGATGCAGCTCCCGGAAGGAGGGCAAATACAACCGTACATAGTTGCTGTAGCGCCCGCTGGGCAGCAGTGTGTTCTCAAGCAAATAGGTTTTACCCGAGCCTTGAGCACCCGCCACGATGAGCATTTTCGGACCAGGCTTACAGGTAGTGCAGTCAGCGTCCCGACGCTTGTCGAAAAGCGATTCACTGAGCATGGCAAACGCCTGGTCCAGGTCGGCGTCGGTATAGGGGTACAGAGAGGTCATGATGATGGCCCTGATAAGGATGGGGCCACTACTCTAGGATCGATGACAAGGGCTGGGTGGTAGTTAGATATGCCGTGCGCGTTCAGCCATGCCGCGAATCACAGGCATGAAAAAAGGACCCGAAGGTCCTTTTTTCATTAGGCTCACCTTGAAAAGGCTCACCTGAATTTGGAGCGGGAAACGAGACTCGAACTCGCGACCCCGACCTTGGCAAGGTCGTGCTCTACCAACTGAGCTATTCCCGCAATGGCGTCCCCTAGGGGACTCGAACCCCTGTTACCGCCGTGAAAGGGCGGTGTCCTAGGCCACTAGACGAAGGGGACAACTGCCCGAAGCACTAACTGCTTGCTTCGTGCCCAACACCTCAAGGGTATCGGGTTTTACCCACACCGCCATAAGCAGTGCGCATGTAAACTGGAGCGGGAAACGAGACTCGAACTCGCGACCCCGACCTTGGCAAGGTCGTGCTCTACCAACTGAGCTATTCCCGCAATGGCGTCCCCTAGGGGACTCGAACCCCTGTTACCGCCGTGAAAGGGCGGTGTCCTAGGCCACTAGACGAAGGGGACACGCTACAACATTCACTGCCTGCAACGCTAAGCAAAGTGCTTTACGCTGCAAGTGGCGCGCATTCTAGGGATGGTTTCCATACCCGTCAAGCCCTCATGAAAAAATTATTCAAATCAAAGGCTTCAGCCTGAGCGAGCCTGCGTGAAGGCTTCAAAATGCCACCGCAGGGCTATGCCCCGCTTTGTGCCACGCGCATAATTCAAGCGCCCTGCCCGCCCTGGCGCAACGGGCTGCGCTGTGCACCTGTTCCTGCAGCCACTACACTCAAGCCATTGGTACGAAAGAGGTCCGCCCCGTGACACATATGATGATCGCCATAATCGTGATAGCGGGTATCGCGCTGCTCATTGCCATCGGCTTTCTCAACAATATGGTAGAGGCCAATAAGGCAGAGAAGGTGCGGTTGGGCCATGAGTTCAAGGACCGCCTGCGCCGCTGTGCCGAACTCAATGAACGTTTCCCGGGCCAGCTCACCACGCCGGAGCTGAAAATGCTGATGCACCGGCTGGAACACAATGTGGTCAAACGCGCGCTTGCCCTGAACAAGACCAGCTTGGCCCTCAAGGAGCGGCTTGCCGAGCTGGAGCTGGACATGGGCAAGGAAGAGGTGGAGATCAAGAACCCCTCCGTGCCGATCGTGACGGAGCCTCAAGCCAAGGACGTTAGCTTCATGATCGAGGGCCTCCACCACCAGATACTGCGGGCTGCCCAGGAAGGCATCTTTAAGCCAGGCGAGTCCCGCCACTGGGCTAATGTGATCCGTGGCCTGCTGGTTAAGCTGCACTTGGAGTTCTTCGATAACCTCGGGCAGCAGGCCTTGGCTGACGGAGAGCTTGGCCAGGCGCGCCTGGCGTATGAGCGGGCGGTGCAATATTTGAAGAAACAACCGGACCCTTCGCTCTACAACGAAGAATTGTCCTACGCGCAGAAGATGGTCGCCCGGGCCGATGCCATGTTGCAGAACAAGAACCTGCCTCAGGATGGCGACCACAATGCGCTGACCGCTGGGTTGAAAGATACCGAAGAAGAAACGGAGTGGAAAAAGAAGGCGCTCTACGACTAGCGCTCGTCGATTCCGACGCGTTGCGCGCTCAGCCCAGCAAGCGCGCAGTGCACGGGCAGCGCTCAGGCCACGTCCGTGGCATTCAGGAAAATGCTGACCAAGGCTTCTACGCCTTCCGCGTCCTGCGCCGTAAACCGGCCCGTGCTGGGGCTATCCAGGTCCAGCACACCAATCAGCCTGCCAGCCTTTACCAGCGGAACCACTAACTCGCTGTTCGAGGCGCTATCGCAAGCGATATGCCCTTCAAACGCATGCACATCCTCCACTCGCTGTGTGGTTCGAGTACGGGCGGCCGCGCCACAGACGCCCTTGTCGAAGGGAATACGCACGCACGCCACTTTGCCTTGGAAAGGGCCTAATACCAGTTGCTCGTTACGGTTGAGGTAGAAGCCCGCCCAGTTCAGGTCTGGCAGCTCGCTGAACAGGAATGCCGAGAACTGGGCAGCGTTGGCGACGAAGTCCCGCTCGCCTGCCAGCAGCGCTTCAAGCTGAGCGCCCAGTAATGCATAACCCTCCAGGCCAGCGCCCGTAGCTTGCAGATCAATCATGGTTCGACTCCAACATATGCAGGCCCACCCAATGGCGGGCAAATTGATAGGCACAGCGACCGTTGCGGTTGCCGCGCGAGGTCGCAAAACGAATGGCCTGAATGTCAAAGGCCGGGTCCCGCTGCCAGGCCAGGCCGGCCTTGGTCGCCAGCTGCCCTACCCAGTGCTCGACCACATTCAGGTAGTGTTCCTGGGTAAAGGGGTAGAACGACAGCCACAGGCCGAACCGATCCGACAAGGCAATCTTGTCTTCTACCGCCTCACTGGGGTGCAACTCACCCTCTACACGCGTCCAATTGTCGTTGTCACTCTGCTTTTCCGGCACCAGATGGCGACGATTGGACGTGGCATACAGCAACACGTTCTCCGGGGCCTGCTCCAAGGACCCGTCCAGCACGCTTTTAAGCACGCGGTAATCCCCTTCTCCGGCTTCGAATGAGAGGTCGTCGCAGAACAGCACGAAGCGCTGGGGCAGCCCTTGCAGTTGCTCGACCACCCGTGGAAGGTCGGCCAGGTGATCCCGCTCGATTTCAACCAGGCGCAGCCCGGCGCTAGCGTATTCGGCTAACAAGGCCCGAACCAGCGAGGACTTGCCCGTACCCCGAGCGCCCCACAGCAAGGCGTGGTTGGCCGGCAGGCCGTCGAGCAACTGGCGGGTATTGCGCGCTAGCTGCTCTCGCTGCCTGTCGACGCCGCGCAGGTCGTCCAGGCGAATGTCCAGGCGCACTTCCAGCGGCAGCAGGTAGCCGCCACGGCTGTCCTGCTGCCAGCGGGCCGCCAGAGCGACCGTCCAGTCTACAACCGGACGAGCTACCGGGAGCAATGGCTCCAGCCGAGCCAATACCGCTTCGGCGCGGTCGAGAAAGCGATACAAACGATCATCCACAACTTCACCTCGGCGCCAACACGCGCTATACAGGAGACAGGATACGCCCTTGGCCACTGCCAGGCCGTACCTTCTTGACTATGCTGGGGGGTACATCAATAAGGAAATCAGTGCTGTGCCAATGAGTATCAAGTTCAACCAGCGGTTGTCCTATAAACAAGCACGGCTAACCGTGGTGGTTGGCCTGCTACTGGGCACGCTGCTGAGCGTGGTGCAGATTTCGCTCGATTATGCCAGCAGCCGCGACCTGCTCAAACGCCAGATTGCCTCCCTGTTGGAAATCAGCCAGAACCCGGCCTCCCGGATCGCCTATAACATTGACCGGGAACTGGCCCTTGAGCTGACCCGCGGCCTGCTTCGCTCCGAATCCATAGTGAGCGCGCGGCTCACGGATAACGAGAACACGCTATTGGCGGCAGTTCAGCGCTCCAAGGCCGATGCGTCGTACCGCATGATCACCGATGTTCTGTTCGGGCGCAGCCTTGAAATCTCGGTGCCGCTGTTTCTGGAACACCTGCCGGACGAGAAGCTGGGAACGCTCAGTGTCGTGATCGATACCGCGCCCCTGGGCGGGCGATTCATCGAACGCGCTGAAGTGACCTTGGTCAGCGGCTTTCTTCGCACCACCTTGTTCACGGCCATTTTACTGGTGATGTTCTATTTCATGCTCACCAAGCCGCTGGTTCATGTGATCGAGCACTTGAGCCGGTCAAGCCCTGGCGCGGCCACCCCAGAACACCTGCCCTGGCCCTCCGGCCATCATCACGACGAAATAGGTGTGCTGATCAAGGTAGCCAACCAGCAGCTCGACCGCACCGCAGTGGAAATACGCCAGCGCCGCGCCGCCGAGGATCGGCTTACGGCGTACCTTGATGAACTGGAATCTATTGTTTCGGCACGCACTACTGAGCTCGAAGCCAGCAACCAGCGGTTGAGCCAGACCAACCGCGAACTGGAAGTTGCCAAGCGTACCGCACTGGAAATGGCGCAGGCCCGTTCCACCTTTCTTGCCAACATGAGCCATGAGATTCGCACACCGCTGAACGGCTTGCTCGGCATGATTGCCCTGACGCTCGACAGCCCACTTTCTAGCGAACAGCGGCAACAACTGGCCATTGCCCATGACTCGGGCAAGGTGCTGGTGGAGCTGCTGAACGATATCCTTGACCTGTCCAAGTTCGACGCCGGCCAGCTGGAACTTGAACAGCTTCCCTTCGACCTTGCGGCACTGGCCGAAGACACGGCCAACCTGTTCTCTCAGAATGCAGCGCCGGACGTAGAACTGACATGCCTGGTAGAGCCCGGCTTCCCCGCCATGGTAGTGGGCGACCCAATGCGCATTCGGCAGGTCATCAGCAACCTGCTGTCCAATGCGTTGAAGTTCACGCGCCAGGGGCGTGTAGACGTCAGGTTGCAGTACTTGGAAGACAAGGTTCGAATTGAGGTTACAGACACCGGCATTGGCATACCACCAGAAGCCCAGATCAAGATTTTCGAGCCTTTTACCCAGGCCGGTGCAGGTATCAGCCGCCAGTTTGGTGGCACAGGCCTAGGGCTAGCCCTTACCAGCAACCTGTGTACGGCCATGCATGGCCGGTTGGGCATCAGCTCGCGCGTAGGCATGGGGAGCCGTTTTCATGCCGACCTGCCACTGCCAGTGCATACGCCTGCCCACCCTGCCCCCAGGCTGCGCGGCACTGTGGTACTGGTCAGCGAGGCTGAAAGCGGGCTGGCTGAAATGCTGGGTGAGCACCTGCCGCGCTGGGGGCTTGAGTACCAGCGTCATGACAGCCAGGCTTCGCTGGATGGCATATCCCCTGACCTGGTCATTACCGATTGCCTTAATTGCCTGCCAAAATTGCGCCCTAGCGTGGCTGCGCCGTTGTTGCTGGTTACCGCTTATGGCAATTTCCTTCCCGTGGAACAGGCCGCAGACCTGGCGCCCATGCACCAGCTACCGCGCCCGCTGTCACGCCAGGCACTGCTCGATTTCCTGCGCAGCCACCTGGAAGAGCCCTCCCCTACACTGCCGACCCCCTTGCCAGGTGAACGTAGCACCGCGCGGCATGCCCGCATTCTGCTGATCGAAGACAACCCTGTTAACCAGCTTGTCGCCAAAGGCATGCTCAGCAAGCTGGGCTGCCGGGTAGAAGTGGCCATGAATGGTGCCGAAGGTATAAAGGCGCTGGAGCAGCAGCCATTCGACCTGGTATTGATGGATTGCAATATGCCCGTGATGGATGGCTATGAGGCTACCCGGCGCATTCGCGACAGCGGCCGCTGGCCCGACCTGCCCATCATTGCCTTGACCGCTAATGCCATGCCCGAGGAGCGGGAGCGGTGCAAGGCAGCAGGAATGTCCGACTATCTTGCCAAGCCCTTCCGACGCGAGGAGTTGGTTGCCATGATCGATCAATGGATAGCACCACAAGAGAACGCGCCTTGATACCAGAGCACGCGCCCGCTTAAGGCAGGCCTAACAATGCCTCTATTTCAGCCTCCAGCTGCTGGGGCTTGGTAAGAGGCGCAAAGCGCTTCACCCGCTGCCCCGAGGCGTCCACCAGAAACTTGGTGAAATTCCACTTGATGCCCTGGCTCCCAAACATCCCCGGCGCACGCTGCTTGAGCGCTACGAACAGGGGGTGAGCCTGGGAACCGTTGACCTCAACCTTGCGGAACAAAGGGAAAGTAACCCCGAAGTTAAGCTCACAGAACTGTGCGATGTCGGCTTCGCTGCCTGGCTCCTGCCCGCCGAATTGGTTGCAGGGAAAGCCCAGCACCATCAGCCCGCGTGCTTGGTAACGCTGCCACAGTTGCTCTAGCCCCTGATACTGAGGCGTGAAGCCGCACTTGCTGGCGGTGTTGACCACCAGCCATGCCCGTGCAGGCATCTGGGCCAGGGTACGCGGCCCATCAGCCATGGTTGCGCAGGGTATGTCGAGCAGCGAGGCTGCCATTACACTCGCTCCCCGTCAGCCGTTACCAGTTGCAGGCATACCGAGTTGATGCAGTAGCGCAGGCCGGTGGGCGGCGGGCCGTCGGGAAAGACATGCCCCAAGTGGGCATCACAGGTTGAACAGCGCACTTCGGTACGGATCATGCCATGAGTGGTATCGCGAATCTCCACCATCGCCTGCTCGCCGATGGGCTCGTAGAAGCTGGGCCAGCCGCAACCGGAGTCGAACTTGCTGCTGGCATCGAACAGGGGTACATCACAGCAGATGCAATGGTACACACCTGGCGTCTTGGTCATGTTGTATTTGCCGGTACCGGGCCGTTCGGTCCCGGCCAGCCTGCACACGCGGTATTGCTCTGGGTCGAGCATGTCGCGCCATTCTTCCAGGGTTTTCTCAACTTTTTGCATGGGTTTGCCTCGGCTGCGGAAAATCCGCCAGGTGGCTTTTCCGTGATGGGAGCGGCACGTATGATTGCGCCTTTGTGCCTTGCCAGTCTGTCACCCGCGCACTGCGCGTTCAAATCCAATTTCGGCGCCGCCCGGCCACTCCTCGGGATCTCATCATGCAGTTCAGCAAATCCAACAAGCTCGCCAATGTCTGCTATGACATCCGCGGGCCGGTCCTCAAGCATGCCAAACGCCTTGAAGAAGAAGGCCACCGCATCCTCAAGCTGAATATCGGCAACCCTGCCCCGTTCGGTTTCGAAGCACCGGAAGAAATCCTTCAGGATGTGATTCGAAACCTGCCCACTGCCCAAGGCTACAGCGACTCCAAGGGGCTGTTCAGCGCCCGCAAGGCGGTGATGCAGTATTACCAGCAAAAGCAGGTAGACGGCGTTGGCATCGAAGATATCTACCTGGGCAACGGCGTGTCCGAGCTTATCGTGATGTCCATGCAGGCGTTGCTCAACAATGGCGACGAAGTGCTAATACCCGCGCCGGACTACCCCCTCTGGACAGCCGCCGTGAGCCTGGCAGGGGGGCATGCCGTGCATTACCTGTGCGACGAACAGGCCAACTGGTGGCCAGACCTGGACGACATCAAGGCCAAGATCACCCCCAACACCAAGGCCATGGTGATCATCAATCCCAACAACCCTACAGGCGCGGTGTACTCCAAGGACGTACTGCTGGGCATGTTAGAGCTGGCCCGCCAGCATAACCTGGTGGTGTTTTCCGACGAGATCTACGACAAGATTCTTTACGACGAAGCCCTGCACATCAGCACGGCCTCTCTGGCACCCGACCTGCTCTGCCTGACTTTCAACGGCTTGTCCAAGTCCTACCGCGTGGCGGGTTTCCGCTCCGGCTGGCTAGCCATTTCCGGGCCCAAGCACAATGCACAGAGCTATATTGAAGGCCTGGATATCCTGGCCAACATGCGTTTGTGCGCCAACGTACCTAGCCAGCATGCTATCCAGACCGCTTTGGGTGGTTACCAGAGCATCAATGACCTGGTGCTGCCACCTGGGCGCCTGCTGGAGCAGCGCAACCGCACCTGGGAACTGCTCAATGACATTCCTGGCGTAAGCTGCGTCAAGCCTATGGGCGCACTCTATGCCTTCCCACGCATCGATCCGAAGGTTTGCCCCATTCTCAACGATGAAAAATTCGTGCTGGACCTGCTGCTATCGGAAAAACTGCTGGTGGTCCAGGGCACTGCTTTCAACTGGCCGTGGCCTGACCATTTCCGTGTGGTAACGCTACCCAGGGTCGATGACCTGGAGCAAGCCATCGGCCGTATCGGAAATTTCCTGCGTACCTATCGCCAGTAACACCTGGCAATGGCTTCGGGTGCCGCACAGGCCCGAAGCCTTGCAAGCCGCGGTTTAGCGCTGGCTGCAGGAGATGGCATTTTTCGACAGGTTGCGTAGGAAACTTCTGACGACACAGTTTGAAATAGTCGCTCGGTTGAATCGACCAGCAAGGCGCCTTATATACCCGACTACGTTTTACCTCTATTTGTCGGGAGTACCTCAACACCATGATGCGCATTCTGCTGTTCGTGGCCACCAACCTGGCGGTGGTGCTGATTGCCAGCATCACCCTGAGCCTCTTTGGCTTCAACGGTTTCATGGCGGCAAACGGCGTAGACCTTGACCTGAGCCAGCTGCTGGTCTTCTGTGCAGTGTTCGGCTTCGCCGGCTCGCTGATCTCGCTGTTCATCTCCAAATGGATGGCCCGGATGAGTACCGGCACCCAGGTCATCACCCAACCCCGCACACGCCACGAACAATGGTTGATGCAGACCGTGGCAGAGCTGTCCCGCGAGGCCGGTATAAAAATGCCTGAGGTGGGTATTTTCCCTGCCTATGAAGCCAATGCCTTCGCCACCGGCTGGAACCGAAACGACGCCTTGGTGGCCGTGAGCCAAGGCCTGCTGGAACGCTTTTCACCTGATGAAGTGCGTGCAGTACTGGCGCACGAGATCGGCCATGTGGCCAACGGAGACATGGTGACCCTGGCCTTGGTACAGGGTGTGGTAAACACCTTCGTGATGTTCTTCGCTCGCATCATCGGCAATTTCGTCGATAAGGTGATCTTCAAGAACGAAGAAGGGCAAGGTATCGCCTACTTCATCGCGACCATTTTCGCCGAAATCGTATTGGGCATTCTGGCCAGCATCATCGTGATGTGGTTCTCACGCCGTCGCGAATTCCGGGCCGACGACGCTGGCGCACGCCTGGCTGGTACGGGCGCGATGATCAATGCGCTGCAGCGGTTGCGTGCCGAGCAGGGCGTTCCGGTCACTATGCCAAGCACCCTCACTGCATTTGGTATCAACGGCGGCTTGAAACAGGGCCTCGCAGGCCTGCTGATGAGCCACCCGCCTCTGGAAGCGCGTATCGAGGCGTTGCGCCAGCGGGGTTGAGCCAGCTTCAAGCTTCAAGCTTCAAGAAGGACGGCGAAAGTCGTCCTTTTGCGTTTTCTGGGATCAGGGCTGGGTTTATTCGATAGGTTTGTGCAGGAAAATGGGCTGGATCTAAAAGAGAAGTTGATTGAAGATCAGGCATTCTCTTTTTTATGAGGCCACTATGCTGCCTAGCCTGTTCGTCTCTCACGGCTCACCCATGCTAGCGTTGGAGCCGGGTGCCAGTGGCCCGGCGCTGCAACGGCTGGCTGCGGAATTCCCGCGGCCTAGCGCTATTGTGGTGGTGTCTGCACATTGGGAAAGCCAAGCCTTGCAGGTGGGTAGCCACCCGGCTCCACGCACTTGGCATGACTTCGGTGGTTTTCCTGCACCGCTGTACGCCGTGCAATACCCCGCTCCAGGGCAGCCTGCCCTTGCTGAACGCATTGCTGAGCAACTGGGGTTGCATGGGTTGCCCGCCATACTCGATCCACAGCGCCCCTTTGATCACGGTGTGTGGGTGCCATTGAGCTTGATGTACCCAAACGCCGACATTCCTGTGGTGCAGGTTTCACTGCCCAGCCAGCACGGGCCTGCTCTGCAAATGGCCGTTGGCGAGGCGCTGGCAGGGTTGCGCAGTGAAGGCGTTCTGCTGGTGGGCTCCGGTAGTATCACGCACAACCTGCGGGAGCTAGACCGTTATGCAGACGACGAACAGTCAGCGCCCTGGGCGTTGGCCTTCAGGGACTGGATGGTGGAAAAGTTGGAACGCGCAGACATTGATGCCTTGCTGGACTACCGCCAACAAGCGCCTTACGCCCTGCGCAACCACCCGAGCGATGAGCACTTGCTGCCGCTGTACTTCGCCTTGGGCGCTGGCGGCGCGTTCAGCACTGCACACCAAGGGTTCACGTTGGGCTCATTGGGCATGGATGTATATCGGTTTGGTTGAGAACGAAAACGCCTGCCCGGAAAACAAAAACCCCCGCACTCAGGCGGGGGCTTCTGTTGTGGCCGCTACGGCTCAGTCTTCACGGTAACGGCGCAGTTTCAACTGCTTGCCCGCTACACGCGTGTCCTTGAGCTTGGCCAGCAGACGGTCCAGGCCGTCTTCAGGCAGCTCGACCAGGCTGAAGCTGTCACGCACTTGAATGCGACCAATGGCTTCACGCACCAGGCCGCCCTCATTGAGGATTGCACCCAGCAGGTTTTTCGCGGCGATACCGTCGCGAGCACCCAGGGCGGTACGGCAGCGTACGCGGCCTTCGCCCAACGGCATGGGGGCACGGCGCTCGTGACGCTCGCCACTGCGCTCGCGTTGAGCACCCGCGGTCGGCACCAGGGGCTGATCCCGCTCAACGGTGGCCAGGTCCAGCGCTTGACCATTGGTGGCTTTGCTGAGCAGGGCAGCAGCCAACGCGCGCGGGCTGCAACCGATGTCTGCGGTGAGGCGGTCGAGCAGTTCGCCATGGCTGGCTTCTGCATCGGCTACCAGCGGCGACAGGCTGTTGGTCAGCTTCTTGATGCGTGCATCCAGTACGGCTTGGGCGTTGGGCAGTCGAACTTCGGCTACCTTCTGGCCCGTGACGCGCTCGATCACCTGCAGCATACGACGCTCGCGCGGGGTCACCAGCAGCAGCGCACGGCCTTCGCGACCGGCACGGCCAGTACGGCCGATACGGTGCACGTAGGATTCCGGGTCGTACGGCATGTCCACGTTGAATACGTGGGTGATGCGCGGTACGTCCAGGCCACGAGCCGCTACGTCGGTCGCCACAACGATGTCCAGGCGGCCATCCTTGAGCGACTCGATCACACGCTCACGCTGGTTCTGGGCAATATCACCGTTCAGCGCAGCGGCCTTGTAGCCTTTGGCTTCGAGGGCGCTGGCCAGGTCCAGGGTGGCTTGCTTGGTGCGCACGAAAGCGATCAGGGCGTCGAACTCTTCCACTTCCAGCAAGCGCAGCACGGCTGGCACTTTCTGGTCGGCGTGAACCAGCAGGAAAGCCTGCTCGATCGCCGATACGGTTTGCGTCTTGGTCTGGATCTTGACGTGCTTGGGGTCACGCAGGTGACGCTCGGCGATCGCGCGGATGGACTGCGGCAGGGTAGCCGAGAACAGCACGGTCTGGCGGGTTTCAGGCATGGCTTCGAAGATCACTTCGAGGTCATCCATGAAGCCCAGCTTGAGCATTTCGTCGGCTTCGTCGAGCACCAGGTGGTTGACGGTCGACAGCACCTTTTCGTCGCGGCGCAGGTGGTCGCACAAGCGGCCGGGGGTTGCCACGACGATTTGCGCGCCATTGCGAATGGCTTTGAGCTGCGGGCCCATCGGGGCTCCGCCATATACAGCTACAACGTTCACGCCAGGCATTTGCTTGGCGTAGGTTTCGAACGCGGTAGCCACTTGCAGCGCCAACTCACGGGTTGGCGCAAGGATCAGGGCTTGCGGCTCGCGCTTGCTCGGGTCAATACGGTGCAGGATCGGCAGAGCGAACGCGGCAGTTTTGCCGGTACCGGTCTGCGCCTGGCCAATCATGTCGTGACCGGCCAGGATGATCGGAATCGATTGCTGCTGGATTGCCGAGGGTTCTTCGTACCCTGTGGCAATGACTGCTGCAACGATGCTTGGATGAAGTTCGAGCGCGGCGAAGCCGCCGGATTCCTGGGTCATGGGTCTGCCTCTGAGTGCATCCGCAAAGACCCATTCCAAAGCTGCGCATGCCGAAAGACTTCGAGAGTCACCCTGGCAACTTTGGCGGCGGGGATTTGCGAAAACGATTGATGAATGAATCGTCAGGAGAGCCCGCTAGTGCGGACGTCAGCCGAAGCTGTCTTCGGAGAGTGCTACCTAAACGTGGCCCGTTAAAAGGCCGGCGCGCATCATACCTGAAAAGCCAGAGTGCGGGGGAGTTTTTTCACTGCCAAGACAGCGCTGCCCCGCCCGCGCCCGTTGGGCCGCCTCAAGAGGCAGGCCGCAGTGCGTTGAGCAGGTAGTCCAGCGAATAGCCCAGTTTTGGCGCTAGCTGAGCACAGCGCTGGCGCATGGCATCGATGTCCAGGGCCTGGTTCAGGTCCGCAGGCACCAGCAAGATGACATTGCCCTCCTTGACGGGAAGCTCCCAGTAATGACGGTGATATAGCCCTCGCAACAGGGCCGCCCCCAGGGGCTTGCCATCATCGCTGGCCCACTGGTTGATGATGAGCCAGCCTTCAGGGTTGAGGCGCTGCTGGCACTGCTCCAAAAATCGCCAGGCCAAGTGGGCCACACCAGGCCCCTGGTCGGTGTAAAGGTCCACGAATACCAGGTCCGCCGACTCCGCCGTGGGCAGCAAGGCCAGCGCATCGCCTATGCGGATGTACAACCGCGGGTCATCCTTGAGCCCCATGTGCTCCATGGCCAGGCGGGGTACGTCAGGGCGCAGTTCGATGCATTCAACGTCTTCGAGCGGCAGGTGCGCCAGGCAGGCCTGGGTCAGGTTTCCCGCACCTAGCCCCAGGAACAGGGCCGTCTCTGGTTGTTCGTGGCACAGCGCGCCAATGAGCATGGCTCGGGTGTAATCGTATTCCAGCCAGGCTGGGTCTGGCATGAACACGCAACTCTGCTCGATGGCCTGGCCGAATTCCAGAAAGCGGTACTCACCCACTGCCCACACACGAATGACGCCAAAGGCATCTTCGACCTCGGCCAGCAGGTGCTCGTCCGAAGCGGGCGACAGGGGTTGGTTGGGTTCGTCCATGAGAGGGCCGTCGCTAAGCGGAAACCGTGCATTCTCCCCTACCGCCCGGTAATGCGCCAGCGAAGCGAAACCCCGGCGGGTACGCTACCATGCGTGCCCCTGCCCTTATTGCGAGGCCCCCATGTTTGCCCCCTGGACCCCTGACAGCTGGCGCCAGCTGCCGATCAAGCAACAGCCCGCCTATCCCGATGCCGCTCACCTGGCCCGCGTAGAGCATACTCTTGCCGGCTTCCCGCCCTTGGTGTTTGCCGGCGAAGCCCGCGAGTTGCGTCGCCAGTTTGCCGAGGTAACCCATGGCCGCGCATTCCTGCTGCAAGGGGGCGATTGCGCCGAAAGCTTTGCCGAGTTCTCTGCCGCCAAGATTCGCGACACCTTCAAGGTATTACTGCAGATGGCGGTGGTGATGACTTTCGCGGCCGGTTGCCCAGTGGTGAAAGTGGGGCGCATGGCCGGGCAGTTCGCCAAGCCGCGCTCGGGCAATGATGAAACCCAAGGGGCAGTGACGCTGCCGGCCTACCGGGGCGATATTGTCAATGGTATCGGCTTTGACGAGAAAAGCCGTGTGCCGGACCCAGAACGGCTGATGCAGGCTTATCACCAGTCCACCGCCAGCCTTAACTTGCTGCGCGCCTTTGCCCAAGGCGGGTTCGCTGACCTGCACCAAGTGCACAAGTGGAACCTGGACTTCATTGCAGGCTCGGCCCTTGCCGATAAATACCACCGCCTGGCCGATCGCATTGATGAAAGCCTGGGCTTTATGCGCGCCTGTGGGCTTCATGACCTCCCGCAGTTGCGCGAAACCAGCTTTTTCACCGCCCACGAAGCGCTACTGCTCAACTACGAACAGGCTTTCGTACGCCGGGATAGCCTGACCAACGACTGGTACGACTGTTCGGCGCACATGCTGTGGATCGGCGACCGAACACGCCAGCTGGACGGCGCGCATGTGGAGTTCCTGCGTGGGGTCGGCAACCCCATCGGGGTTAAAGTGGGGCCAAGCATGGACAGCGACGAGCTGATCCGCCTGATCGACGTGCTCAACCCGGATAACGACCCGGGCCGCCTGAACCTTATCGTGCGCATGGGCGCAGGCAAGGTGGCCGACCACCTGCCCCGGCTGCTACAGGCTGTGCAGCGTGAAGGCAAGCAGGTGCTGTGGAGCTGCGACCCTATGCATGGCAACACCATCAAAGCCAGCTCCGGCTACAAGACCCGGGACTTTGCGCAGGTGCTGGGTGAAGTGAAGGACTTCTTCCAGGCACACCAGGCCGAGGGTACCTATGCCGGCGGTATTCACATTGAAATGACCGGGCAGAACGTGACCGAATGCATCGGGGGCTCACGCCCTGTGACCGAAGACGCACTGTCAGACCGTTACCACACCCATTGCGACCCTCGGCTCAATGCCGATCAATCCCTTGAGCTGGCCTTCATGATCGCCGAAACCCTCAAGGGGGTACGTCGTTCCTGACAAACGCCTGACCTGGGCGGCTGCACGCCCCCCCTCCCGGCCAGCAGCTTCAACGTCGCAGGGGGTCATCCCAGAAAGGCCGCTCGGTTTCCATGGCGATGTCTGCGCGGCTCAAGCCCAGGTCCTTCAACGCCTCATCGCCCAGGGTCGCCAGCTGGGTTCGCTGGCGGCCCAGCTCCCGCCAGCGGCGAACCTGCGCGATAGCCGTACAGGCCCAACCAGGCCACTGGAGCGTTTCAAATCGTGCTTTGGAAACAGGTACACATCCGTTCTGACCTTTCATCGTATTGCCCTCCGTAAGCGATGGGCAAAGTGTCCGCCACCCCGATAAGATCAATCCAACGAATGTTTCTTATCCATCCCATCTCGGATATTGATGAATGGCTAACTACCCGAGTATCGACTCTGATGTACTGCGCACCTTTGTAGCCATTGCCGACCAGGGTGGTTTCACGCGCGCTGGCGAATTGGTCAACCGGACCCAGTCGGCCGTCAGCATGCAAATGAAGCGGCTGGAGGAAGAGGTGTTGCAGCGCCAACTGTTCGAGCGTGACGGGCGGCAGGTTCGCCTGACGGCCGAGGGCCAGGTGTTGCTCGGGTATGCCCGGCGCATCCTGAAATTGCACAGTGAAGTGTTCAACACCCTGCGCGCCCCCCATATGGTGGGTACGGTGCGCATCGGCACACCAGACGACTACGCCATGCGGTTTTTACCGGGCATCCTGTCACGCTTTGCCGAAACCTACCCGCTGGTCCAGGTGGAAGTACACTGCGAAACCTCACGCCAGCTGATGACGCGCAAGGACCTTGACCTTACGATCGTAACCCGTGAGCCGGGGCAGGACGTGGGCCAATTGCTGCGCCAGGAACGTTTCGTGTGGGCTGAAGCCAACGGGTTTTCACCCCATGAGCGCGACCCGGTACCCTTGGCCCTGTTCAACACGGATTGCTTTTGCCGCGTATGGGCCTGCAATGCGCTGGACACCCGAGGCAAGGGCTATCGCGTGGCCTACACCAGCCCAAGCCTGGCTGCCATCATGGCGGTGGTGACCGCCGGGCTGGCCGTGACGGCCCAATTGCAAAGCCTGATACCTGCTGACATGCGCATCTTGGGTGCGGCGGAGGGCCTGCCAGAACTGCCTCTGGCCAACGTGATGCTCCTGCGCAACACCGCCACCCAGTCACCTGTGACCGAATCCCTTGCAGAGGTGATTGCGGAAGGTTTCCGCTTGTAATCACACTTTGAGGGCAAGCATCAGAGCGCAGACCAGCACGAAGCCACAAAATGCCATGCGCAGCACCCGTTCTGGCAGGGCGTAAGCGATACGCACCCCCCAACTGATGCTAAGTAAACCGCCTGCAGCCATGGCCAGGCCCATGGGCCAGTTCACGTGTCTGTGCATCGCATAGGTGACCAGCGTGATCCCTGTGCTGGGCGCAGCCAGCGCCAGCGAAAGCCCTTGGGCCACCACCTGTGACGCACCAAAAGCCGCCGTCAGCACCGGCGTAGCCACCACGGCGCCGCCTACCCCGAACAACCCGCCCATCAAGCCCGCAAGGCCGCCCAATGCGCCCAGCCAAGGCCAACCGTGCTTGAGTTGAGCAGCAGGTGCCTGCTTATGACTAAACATTCGCCACAGGTTCATCGCCACCAGAAACAGCAGAAAACCAATGAACCCCTTGCGCATAAGCGCAGGGTCTAGGCCTATGGCCCATAAGGACCCCAGCCAGGCACACAGCAGCCCGGCCACGCCCAGTGCGGCCGCCTGGCGGGGGTCGATGCGGTTGCGCTGATGGTAGCGCCACAAGGCCAGCAGCACATTGGGGACTACCATCACCAAGGCGGTGCCTTGAGCCAATTGCTGGTCCAGGCCAAACAGCAAACCCAGCGCGGGAATCGCGATCAGGCCGCCCCCAATACCGAATATTCCACCCAAGGTGCCCAGCGCAGCGCCAAACACCACGTACCCTGCCCACTCCAGCATCACCTCCCCCCTTACCAGCCCCGTTTTGTACGGGCCGTGAACATTTAACGAACTTCTGAAGACCTTCACGGTTCGAAATTTCAGGTTGCTCGCTGTCGTAGCGAAAGAACCGACATGGATTGAATGGCCACGAACTACATTCGCGCTAACTTATAGTCATTCGACATCAAGGATCAGCATGAAAGCCGAACACTTAACCAAGCAGGCGGCCGACCCCGGCGATCACTTGCTGCTGGATAACCAGCTTTGCTTTGCCCTTTATTCCACTTCACTGCTCATGACCAAAGTGTACAAGCCACTATTAGGCAAGCTGGGCCTTACCTACCCTCAATACCTGGCGATGCTTGTGCTGTGGGAACGCAACGGCATGACCGTTGGGGAAATCAGCACTCGATTGCTTACAGACCCAGGCTCGCTGACGCCCTTGTTGAAGCGCTTGGAAAGCCTGGGGTTCCTGACCCGCACCCGCAGCAAAGAGGACGAACGCGTAGTGATCGTCAACTTGACTGACGCAGGCCGTGAACTCAAGGCCGCCGCATTGGAGATCCCTGCCTGCATCTTCGGCGCTATTGCCATGGACCCGCCCGACCTAAGCAAACTCCAGAGCCGCTTGCTGGAGGTACGCGCACGGCTTCAGGACAACATTTAACCCTGTGAAAAACAAAAAACCCGGCACCAGGCCGGGTTTTCACGCGCGCAAAACTTACTTGGCGCGGCCCTTGTAGGAACCACCTTCGCGGGTATCGATCTCGATCATGTCACCGATTTCGATGAAGTCGGCCACCGTCAGTTCAGTACCATTCTTCAATTTGGCGGGCTTCATGACCTTGCCAGACGTGTCACCACGGGCCGAACCTTCGGTGTAGTCCACTTGGCGCACGATGGTGGTTGGCAATTCAACCGATACCAGGCGACCTTCGAAGAAGACAGCTTCGCAAATGTCGGTCATGCCTTCTTCCACGAACGGCAGAACGGCTTCGATGTCATCGGCGTTCAGCTCGTACATGGTGTAGTCAGTGGTGTCCATGAACGTATAAGTGTCACCACTGATGAACGACAGGGTGGCTTCCTTGCGGTCCAGGATCACGTCGTCCAGCTTGTCATCAGCCGAATACACGGTTTCGGTTTTGTAGCCGGTCAGCAGGTTCTTCAGCTTGGTCTTCATGATCGCGCTGTTACGGCCGGACTTGGTGAAGTCGGCCTTTTGCACCAGCCATGGATCGTTGTCGATCTTGATGACGGTACCGGGTTTGAGCTCTTTACCAGTTTTCATTACGCAATTCCGAATGGGGTGGTGACGTGTCGTAGCCGCGTATCATAGCGAATTTCGGCGAAACTGCACCAGCGCCGTGGCAAGGTCCGGGCGGGCAGCCAGTTCTGTGCACCAGTTGCGGGCATGGGCAGCCAGCATCTGCCAGTGGGGCATCAGCCCTGCCCAGGCCGCCCCCATGTCGCCGTCCATGTTCCAGGCCCGCCACACTGCACATAGGGCCTCGGCGGCTGCGGCTGGCAGTGCCTGGGTATAAAGGGCCAGGAAGGCCTCGAGCTTTTCCCAGTGTGCGTACTCATCTTGCTGGTAGATGTGCCACAGCAGGGGGCGGGCCGCCCACTGGGCGCGCACGAAGGAATCCTCGCCACGCACCGCATTGAAGTCGCAGGCCCATAGCAATTGGTCATACGCTGGCTGTGACAGGAAAGGCAGTACCTGCACCTGTAACGCCCCTCGGGTGAACAGCTGGCCCTGAGTGAGCGTTTGCCCTGCCCAGGCCTGGACGCTGGCTAGCACACGCCCCTCCGGCACAAGCACATGAACCGGCGAGGGCCCTGCTGCCATCTGATCGAACCACCCGCCCAAGCCGCCATTCTCGTAGGCGAACAGCGATACCAGGCAGGCCGTGTCGGCGGGGGACACCCCTATGCTGTTGAGGAAGGCAGTACGAGCCTTGGCGCTGCCCTGCAGTACCTCACGCGCTTCCAATAGGCCCTGTTCGCGGAGCAAGCCGCCTGTGTCGGGCCGAAAGCCGGGGAAAAAGAAGAACTTTCGCACGCCGCCTGATTTCATGGAGGGCAGCCCGTGACAGCCGCCTACCCAGGGTTCAGCGCTGAGGTACTCCAGGTTGATCCAGCAGGCCGGCTGTAGCCTGTTGGCCAACGCAGCCTCGTACTGGGCAGGGAGCGTGCAGCCAAACGCCTCTATGACCACGCTGGCAACCGGTGTGTCTACCCAGTGTTCCGGCCAGCGGCACACGTGAACGCCTTCCAGGGTTTGCTGGGCGCGGTGGAGGTCAGCCTCAGGGCACAGCCGCGCGAACGCGCCGAGGTTATCGATCCATAACCGCACCTGTAGGCCGTGCTCATGGGCCAACTGGCGGGCCAGGCGCCAGGTCACTCCAGCATCGCCAAAGTTATCCACCACCTTGCAGAAAATATCCCAACCGTTGTCCATGGCACTCACCGCGCTGGCAAAGCTGCAAATTGTGGGGGCGGTGGGGAGGCTCGTAAAGCTCGAACTTAGCGCCTGTGCCACACTACTACCCCTATCGTTCGTTCCCAACTTTCTGGAGCCAAGCCATGCCAGTACGCCCAGCCCGCTCGACCCTGAGGGTCCGCTCATCCAGCCTGCAACTGGTGCTGTCCATCGCGCTGGGCCTGTGGCTTGGGTTTGTGCTCATGCTGCTGACCGGCTGGGCCGCCTGGCGCCTTGGGGCCAATGTGCTGTTTCAACCCGTGGCCATCGTGCCTGCCTCAGCACCCGCTACCCCTGCACCGGCACCGCTGGCAGCCAGGCCTGCACCTCCCCCTGCTACTGCAGTACCTGCCGCCCCTGTCGCTGCACCCAATGCCGATGAAATGTTCGAGCGCTACCAGCAGGAACTGCACAAACAGTCGCTGCGCCAGGCCGAGGAAGCCGCACGGGCGAACCCGGCCAACCAGAACAACCCTAGCTGCCAGTTCTGGCTGGAACAGGCGCAGGCCGCGCCAAGCGATGAAAGCCGCGAGCAAGTGGCGAGGCTGTGTCATTGATGGATAAGCAGGCTTTACAAAGGCTTATTGTAGAGGCCTTGGAGCGGAACCTTGATGTGGCACGCCGTGCTGCACAAACCGCTTATGAAACCGCCACTCACGAAGAGAACATTGCTGAGAACAAGTACGACACCCTTGGCTTGGAGGCGTCCTACCTGGCCACGGGGCAGGCCCGGCGAATGAGTGAAATCGCGCAGGCCCTGACGGCCTTGCGCGCTTTGCCGGCCACCCGGCACTGCCCGGATCGAGGCCTGCAACTGGGCGATTATGTGGTGCTGGAAAACCCTGACGGCCACGTGCGCGCCCTGTTCATAGGGCCGGACGCTGCGGGCTTGGTGGTCCACACCGATAACAGCCCGGTCACCGTGATTACGCCCCGTGCGCCTCTCGGCCAAGCACTGCTTGGCCGCCAGGAGGGTGATGAGGTTCAAGTGCAGGTGGCCGGCAAGCTCCAAACCTACGTGGTTGTCGAGGCCAGCTGAGCCCGCGCGCTCAATACCCCGTAACGCCCTCGCGGAATGCCTGCTGGTGGTGATACTCGATCCATTCCACCACGTCATAGGGCAGGAAGAGCCGAAACCTTGCCCGGGAGATGGCGATATAAACCGCACATATGCGCTCGTCGAACTCGGTGGGGTCCTTGAAACGCTCGGTGGTCAGCAGCTCAGGTGTTAGCAGCACCTGGTCGAACTCCATGCCGCCCGCAGCCTCGGCTAGCATGAGCGTACACCCCTCTCCGGCGTGCCCTAGCCGCGAGCTTAGGCGGGTCACGTCGGCGGCCCTCAGGCCCTTTTCAAGCTGGCCCTCGACCCACAGGAACGAGTGATCGAAACGGTGTGCATCGTGCACCAGGGCCCAGGTAGGCGTTTCACTGAAGGCTGGGTGCGGGCCCTCGGCGCTTTGCTCGGCGCTGTAACAGGTAGGGTTGAACAGGGCGATGGCTGTGGCCATGAACCTCATGACGTCTTGATGCGCTGCCCTGCCTGGCACACTGAACACCCCACCGGTACGGTCAAGCTCAAGTACCCATTTCAACGTGTCCCATGGGGACGCCGTCAGCACCCTGCACCCAACGGGAGGCACGAAACCCTGAGGGTAGTGCTCCACGCTAACGTCCGAGTGAAGTGTGCCCTCGAACGCGGCCTTGCCTTTGTTGGAATGCCTGGAAATCAAAGGGTTGACCAGCCGCTCTATGGTACGGCCCGAGCGCACCGACTGGATGATCTCTGCCCTGCGCACTTCGCGGCCCCGGTTCGGAATATCGCCTTTGGCGTGCTGGTACTCGTCACCCAAAGTAACCAGCGCCAGGCGGCTTCGGCCGATGATCTGCAACAACGGCGCAGGCACCTCCTGGCTTTCATCGATCAGCACATGGGTGTAGCGCCCAGGCACTGTGCTGCCTGCCAGGCTCGCCTGCTTGATCAGCATCAGCCCCACCGGGTCCAGCTGCCGGTACCAGCCTGGGTTTGCACCCAGGTAGGCCCATAGCCGGCTCGCATACTCCAGCAACACCTGCTGCTCTACCTTGTTCAGTGGCTGCTTGAAATGCGGAAGGTGGCTGGCCGCCAAGGTGTAGTCTCTGGAGCGGCAGTACAGCTCCAGCACTTTCAGGCACACGTTAAGCGTACCCTGGGCGTCAAACTGCCCTCTGCCTACGATGCCTAGGGCCTGGGCAAGGGACGACAGGCCGAGGGTGCGCTGCGGGTTTTCAGACACTGCTGCCTTGGGTGAGCTTGTCAGCCTGTGGGCAAAGCTTTGAAAGGTAAACCCGATGCCACGCTTGCCCGTGTAGCCCATTCGCTGTTTCAGGGTTTCGAGCTTTTCGGCTGTCAGGGCCAGCACCAGGGTATTCTCTGGTTTCAAATGTTCGGCCAGCGCCGCAAGCAAGTAGCTTTTACCGATGCCCGCGTAACCCTGAACATGAAGGTCTTCGTCCAGGTTGGCCCGAAACGTTCGCACCAGCTTGTCCTGAGCTGCCGTCAGCCAGCGCTCGCGCCGCCGAGGGCTGACCATCTGTTCGCTGAACGGCCTGTTCCGCCTGTGCTGGTGCACCCTGAACGCTCTGTCCCACTCGCCGTTGGGCAACAGGTAGTGCTGCGCTGCCACGCCCTCGGCGGACAGAAAACGCAGCTTCAGGTGCCTGGCCATTTCCAGCCCATGGGCAAACGTGGGCTGATCAAACAGGCGCAGGGCTTCGGACAGCAGCGTTGCGTTTGCATGCCGTGGGGCGAGGCTCCAGGCGATGAGTTTTTCGAGCACACGCTCAACGGCATCACTGGTCCGCTCCGCTTCAGTGGCCTTGGGCAAGTGATTGAGGGCGAGTACGGCAGCCAGCTCCGGCGTGGACAGCCCAGCCAGCACAGCCTGAGCCGCATCGCTTAGCAGGCTTGCACAGGTGTCATCCGTGACTGGCAAAAACAACGGGCTGGACAGGTCAAAGTGTTCCGGGTGCATAACGCCTCAAAACCGGTAAAGGACGCATCAGGTTCTACTGTGCCAATGGCCATGGCCAGGCTGCGCGGGAACAGCGGCGACTGGCACAAGACAGGTCATGCCAGGGAAATACTGTCCCTTATTCAGGGTGTGCCCGCCACACCTGAGCGGGATGATTATGTATCACCCCGTAAAACCTGGCCGTGCAACTTGACGCCTGTGGAGCAGCCAAAACGAAAAAGCCCCGCAAGCGTTAGCCTGCGGGGCTTTCCAATGTGGCGGTGAGGAAGGGATTCGAACCCTTGATACAGTTTCCTGTATACACACTTTCCAGGCGTGCTCCTTCAACCACTCGGACACCTCACCGTAGCTCTTCACACCGTCAGTGTGTCGAGGCGCGCTAATGTAGTCGAAACCGATTCAGATGGCAAAGCTTTTTTTGATGCTTTTCATGCGCTTAAGCCAAACGGCTTCGATACCCAATGCACGTGCAACGCACCAGGGCGTGACTGCCTGGTCAGCCATCGTGCTTTACCGGAACAGAGGCCCTAGGTAACGTTCGCGCTTTCTGCATAACATTTTTTGAATAACATTCTCTGCATAACCAAGGAACGTTGCCCATGTCTGACCTGATCGAGTACCGCCTGGCCGAGGGCGTGGCAACGCTGACGCTGAACAATGGCAAGGTCAATGCCATCTCCCCTGCCCTGATCGAGGCGTTCAATACCGCCCTGGACCAGGCGGAGGCAGACCGCGCCGTGGTGGTGATCACTGGCCAGCCTGGCATTCTTTCAGGGGGCTATGACCTCAAGGTGATGACCGCTGGCCCACAGCAGGCCGTGGACCTGGTCACCGCAGGCTCAACGCTGACCCGCCGCTTGCTGTCCCACCCTTACCCTGTAGTCGTGGTGTGCACCGGGCATGCCATCGCCAAAGGCGCCTTCCTACTGCTGGCGGCTGATTACCGCATTGGCGTGGAGGGCACCTTCCACATTGGCCTCAATGAAGTGATGATCGGCATGACCATGCACCACGCCGGCATCGAACTGGCCCGTGATCGCCTGCGTCGCTCGGCATTCCACCGGGCCGTGATCTGCGCCGAGATGTTTGACCCTCAGGGCGCACTCAGCGCAGGTTTCCTGGATGAAGTCGTGCACCCCGAAGCCCTGCCCGATGCTGTGATCAAGGCTGCACAACGGCTCAAAAGCCTTAACCCTCTAGCCCATCGCGCCACCAAGCTCAAGGTTCGCCAGGCACTGTTGGAGACCCTTGACCAGGCCATCGCCAAGGACCGTGACAGCTTCAAGGTCGGTTGAAGCCAACCTGCTGGCGATGTCATTTGCCGCCTGCAAAGCGCAACCGTACACTGCGACCAACTGTGTACCGTGAGTCGTTGGCATGCTCTACATCGTTCGCATGGCCTTGCTAGGCCTCCACTTTCTGCTGGTAGGGATACTGGGGTTGGTGATAGGCCTGGCCCGCCCCTTCAACCCAGACAACAACCGCCTGTATGCTCGCCTCTACAGCCGCCCTGCCCTGGCCTTGCTGGGGCTTAAGCTGGAGGCCGACGTTGATTCGCTCCACGCCCAACCGCCAGGCTGCGTGATCATTGCCAACCACCAGTCCAATTTTGATGTGTTCTTCCTGGGCGCCATTGTCCCTCGGCGCATGGCCTGCATCGGCAAGAAAAGCCTCGGCTGGGTCCCCTTGTTCGGCCAGCTGTTCTGGCTCGGTGGCAACGTACTGCTCAACCGCGACAATGCCTACCAGGCACGGCGCGCGCTACATACCACCAGCCGTGTACTGCGTGACCAAGCCACCTCTATCTGGATCTTTCCGGAAGGTACTCGCAACCCCAGTGACCGTTTGCTGCCGTTCAAGAAAGGGGCTTTCGTGATGGCCATTGACGCAGGCGTGCCCATTGTCCCTGTGTGCGCCAGCCGGTATGTGGGCACGTTGAACCTCAACCAGCGACACAGTGGAACCCTGCGCGTACGCGCCCTGGCGCCGATCCCAACCACCGGCATGACCGCAAAGGATGCCCCGGCGCTCATGGCACGTTGCCATGCCGCCATGCAGGCCTGCATCGACGAACTGTCCGAAGTCACTGAACTGCACGCTCACACACCACTCTGATCTGGCGCGCTTTAGGGAGAATCATCGTTCATGGGTCGAGTCGTCGCCGCAGCGGCCTACAGTGCCGGGAAGAAAGTCACGGACATTGCCTTGGAAGACGGCCGCCACTGGGCCTGCCAGCCGAACCATTTCGTATGGATCGGCCTCCAGGAGCCGGATGAAGCCGCGCTGGCCACCCTGCAACAGCAATTTGACCTGCACGAACTGGCGATCGAAGACGCGCTGGAGCGCCATAGCCGACCTAAGCTGGAAACCTTCGGCGATGCCTTGTTCATGGTCACGTATTCGCCGGTACGCCACGAGGGCAAGCTGGAATTTATCGAAACCCATATTTTCGCGGGCAAAGGGTACGTGATCACCTGCAGGAACGGGCATTCGGCGTCCTATGCCCTGGTTCGCCAACGGTGCGAAGCAAGGCCCCTGCTGCTGGAGCATGGCGAAGATTTCGTGCTGTATGCGCTGCTGGATTTCGTCTCGGAAAGTTACCAGCCAGTGACCGAGAGCATTCACACGGAAATCGAGGCGCTGGAGCATAACGTACTCAGCCAGGCCCTCAACGAGCGCGACATCCAGCGCCTGCATGGCTTGCGCAGGGACCTGCTGAGGATGCGGCGCTACCTGGCCCCCATGGTGGAGATCAGCGAAGAACTCCAGCGCCTGGCCTTTCCGTTCATCGACAAGAACATGCGCCCGTATTTTCGCGATGTGCAGATTCACGTGAACCGGTACATGGAAGACCTCACAGGCATTCGCGACATGGCCAGCCAAACCATCGAGATCGGGATGCTGATGGAGTCAGCCCGGCAGAGCATCACCCAGCGCAAATTTGGTGCCTGGGCGGCCATTCTGGCCTTCCCTACTGCCATTGCAGGCATCTACGGCATGAACTTTCAATTCATGCCGGAGCTGAGCTGGCACTACGGCTATTACACCGTGCTAGGGGTAATTGTCACCGGCTGCACGGGGCTCTTTGCCAGCTTCAAACGGTCAGGCTGGCTGTAGGGGCTGCCTGGCTACGCCTCCCGCTGGGCAACACTTCAGCGTTACTTTTGCGCCACAAACCGCAGCATCCACTCGCCCACCGTGGCGCCATCATGGCTGTGGTTCAGGCTGTCCACTGCCGCTTGGTAAACGTCGTCTGCCATGTTCTGCTGGCGCAGTTCCAGCAAGGCCCGTGAATAGTCGTGCACGAATTCAGGGTGGCCCTGGAAGCACAGCACTTGGTCATTGAGCTGGTAGGCCGCAAAGGGGCAGAACTCGCTGGAGGCGACCACCGTAGCCCCCTCTGGCAACGCGGTGACCTGATCCTGGTGGCTGATGAGCAACGTGACGTCGCCGTCATGGGGCGTCATCCAGGGTGCCTGGGCATGGACACGATACCGGTGAATGCCCACGCCCCACCCCTGCGTGGCCCGTTGAGCATGGCCGCCGAGCACTAAGGCCAGCAACTGGTGGCCAAAGCAGATGCCCAGCAGTTTATCGCCGCGCTGGTAACGGCTCAGCAGGAACACCTTGAGCGTCTCGATCCAGGGGTCTGTGCCGAACGAATCTGCCTTGCTACCGGTTACCAGGTAGGCATCGTAGTGGGCATCTTCTCGAGGGTAATGGCCTTCCACCACGTTGAACACATCGAAATCCGCTGCGACGGGCTGGCCTGCAAACAACGTTTTGAACATGGCGCCATAGCCTGTGTACTGATCAACGAACTCGTCGCGAATATGGTCGGTTTCCAGGATGCAGATGCGCAGCGACATGAGGGCGGGGTCTCTTATCGGAACAAGCAGGATTGCTTGTACCAAGCCTGCATGGGAAGGAGGGGCAAATGCAAGGCCGTGCTCAGACGAACGGTCAGTATTTCGTTGGATCGGCAGGGGCCTGTCTAGGTCAACCTACTGAAACGATACGGCAAAGCGTTTCACGCCGTTTCCATATAAAAACCAGGTAGTTCCCAGCAGAGTTATGCTGGACAGGCTGGCTGCCGCTTCTACAGTAAACATATTCCGGTTGCGCGGCGCCTTTTGCCTGCGCACTGCGGCCAGCCAATACGCAGTGAAGCCACCCCAGGCCGCGGAGTGGCGCTGGTCAACAAGAATAAAGGCTAGATCAATGCTCAAGCATCCCAAGTTCCGTCAGGCAGGGCTTATCGTCTTTGCCACTACCCTGTTACTGATACTTCCCAACCTGGGTCGCCTGTTCGGTTAGGTGTCGCTTACGCCTTACCTTTAAGGCAGGTCAGTAAAAGGCCAGGCCCATTGGCGAACCTGGCTACATTCGCTCACCTGTGGTTCACGCGTGGGGCTGCGACAACTTGTGCTTCACGCCCCACCCCTCTATTTCACCACCAAACGGCTCCACAGCCGTTTCGAAGTCATGCTCGAACTCGCCGATACCAAACTGGGTGGCGTACATCAGTTTGGACAGTTCCAGGTGCCAGGCACCATCTTCACGCTCCATGACCTGAGCGTTGAGCGATTCGCCCTGGAACTGCCCGGCCGCTGCCCTGGCACCGTCTTCGTCCGGAAAGACTGCATAGAACTCGATCGGGTGGATGGCTGCGAAATCAAAGCCACCTTCTTTCATCTTCTGCAGCAGTGCGCTGCTGATGTCTTCCTGATAGGCATTGCTCATGTCTCGTCCTCCTACAGTGCTGGATAGACTTTCCGTGTTACCGGCTCACCGGTCACTTGCATGAAGCGTTTGAAATGAAAGGCCGCCCGAGGCGAGCGTAAGGCTGCCAGGGCATGGTGCTGCGGGGGGAATCAGGCCAGTTCGTCGATAGCCGATATTTTTACACCGTTCTGTTCTTCCAGCCATTTGACGGTAGGTTCAGCCACACGCCCTTCGAAATCATTAAGGTCCGCCTTGGTGGTGACGGGAAACAGGTGTGCACGCACCGCTTGCGCGGCCTCTTCGGGGCTAGGTTGCTGCTCAGCGTCAAGCGGCAGGCGGGTCAGAATGCCCTTTGGGTCAAGGAAGGTGATCTCCCACTTTTTCACTGGTATCTCCTTCAAGCCATGGATGTAGGAATGCAGGCGTCCTGCCTGCCCATAATGGACCGAGGCCCTGGCAGCGTTGTTCCCCCTGTTTTCATGAAGCTGCACGACCAGGCTACACGCTACCTGCCTATACAGTGCCCGCCGATCGGGAATGAAATAAAGCCTGTTACCTGGCTTGCGCACCACGGGAAGCCTTACTACCTTAAGCGCCTTCCCGATGCTTGCCCAGGAGCCGTCCCATGGCGTTGTCTGCATTCCGCCACCTCTTTCCACGTGTGGGCCTTGCTGCCGCCATTTCCGGAGCGCTGGGGCTTGCCGGCTGCCAGACCTGGGTAGACGATCACAACAGCGAAAGCCTGCCCCCCACCCTCGGCGTGCAGCCCCTCAAAGGCTTGGGCCAGAATGTGTCCATACGCCGCAACGCGGTAGGCATGCCGCTGATCGAAAGCAACAACTTTCACGATGCGCTGTTCGCCCTGGGCTACGTGCATGCCGGCGACCGCATCAGCCAGATGGTGAGCATGCGCCTGCTTGCACAGGGCCGGCTGGCCGAGATGGCAGGGCCAAGCGTGCTGGAAGCAGACCGTTTCATGCGCACGGTGGACCTCAAGCGCCAGGCCACGCAGCTGTATGCCGCCGCCTCACCACGCCTGCGTAACTTCTTCGAAATCTATGCCCGCGGTGTGAATGCCTGGCTGTTCCGTTATCGCGACAAGCTGCCCATGGACCTGGCACGCTCCGGGTACACCCCGGAATACTGGAAGGGTGAGGACTCGGCACTGGTGTTCTGCCTCATGAACTTCAGCCTGCAAATGAACCTGCAGGAAGAAATCAACAGCCTGGTGCTGGCTCAGAAAGTAGGCGCAGACACCCTCGCCTGGCTGATGCCTACCTACCCGGACGAGCCCCTGCCCTTCAGTGAAGCCGGCAAGCTCAAGGGGCTTGCCCTGAACGGCCAGTTCGCCGGGCTCCAGGCGGTGAGCGAACAACTGGCAGGCCTGGGCCAACTGGGCGTGGCAGCCTCCAACAACTGGGCACTGGCGCCGTCGCGCAGCCGCAGTGGCAAGAGCCTGTTTGCCAACGACACCCACTTGCCTATCAGCCTGCCGAGCGCCTGGAACTTTGTGCAAGTGCGTGCGCCGAAATTCCAGGCTGCGGGTGTGTCCCTGGCCGGTGTCCCTGCCATCGTCGCCGGCTTCAACGGCAAGCTGGCGTGGGGCATGACCATGGTGATGGGGGACAACCAGGACGTCTTTCTGGAGCGCGTAAAGCGCGAGAACGGCGTGCTGATGTATCAGGCTGACGGCAAGTGGCTACGCGCCACGGCCCGCAACGAAACCTTCTTCATCAAGGGCCAGAAGCCGGTACGCGAGGTGGTGTACGAAACCCGCCACGGCCCGTTGCTGAACACTGCGCTGGGCGAACGCAAGCTGGGTGTGCAGCCGGCAGCCTTTGCCAGTGGCTATGGCTTGGCGTTGCAGATGCCAGACCTCAAAGACGATCAGTCGCTGGATGCGTTCTTCAACCTGTCGCGAGCACAGTCCGTCGACAAAGCCTTCGACAGTGCCCGCGCTATCCGCGCCGTTGCGCTGAACATGGTGTTTGCCGACGCCAACGATATTGGCTGGCAGGTGACTGGCCGCTACCCCAACCGCAAGGACGGCAAGGGCCAGATACCTTCGCCAGGTTGGGACAGCCGTTATGATTGGGACGGGTATGCCGACCCTATGCTGCACCCCTACGACCAGACGCCGGCCAGCGGCTGGCTGGGTACCGCGAACCAGCGCACGGCGCAGCCCGGTTACGGCATGCAGCTGTCCAGTTCCTGGTACTACCCAGAGCGCAGCGAACGCCTGGCGCAGCTGGCGGCCAATGGCAAGCAGGACGCACGCAGCATGATGGCCTGGCAATACGACCAGACCACCACCTTCGCTGCCAAACTTAAGGCCATGTTCGAAGCACCGGGCATGGCGCAGCCTTTGAAAAAGGCCATCGATGCGCTGCCTGAGGCCGACCGCAGCAAAGCCCGTGAAGCGTTCACCCGGCTGATGGCCTTCAACGGCCAACTGGCCGCCGGCTCTGCCGACGCTGCCCTGTACGAACTGTTTCTGCAGGAAAGTGCCAAGCAGACCTTCCTTGACGAACTGGGCCCCGAAGACAGCCCGGCCTGGAAAGCCTTCGTAGCCAACGCGGACCAGTCCTATTCGGCCCAGGAAGATCACCTGCTGGGCCGTGACGACAGCCCGTTCTGGGATGATGTTCGCACCCCACAGAAGGAGGACAAGCCGGCCATTCTGGCGCGCAGCCTGGCCGCAGCCATTACCCAGGGCGATGCCTTGCTGGGGCCCGACCACAAGGCCTGGCAGTGGGGCACACTACACCAATACCGCTGGACCACCGAAGGCACCAAACTGGCCCCGTGGCTGAGTGCAACTGAACGCGCTGGCCTAGCCAGCCTGGAGGGCTACCTCAACCGCGGCCCTGTACCTGCCGGCGGCGACCATACCACCCTCAACGCAGCGGCCTACCATTGGGGTAGCAATTTCGATGCCTGGCTGATACCCGCCATGCGCATTGTGGTGGACTTCGGCCAGCCCGAACCCATGATGGGGCTCAACAGCACCGGGCAGTCCGGCAACCCTGCCAGCCCTCACTACGCCGACGGCATTCAGAACTGGCTCAAGGGCCAGTACCTGACATTCCCAATGCAGCCGCAGAACCTGGACAAAGCCTACGGTACCCAGCGGCTGACACTGGTGCCTGGGAAGTAACCGCCAAGGTTTTAACCTCTTTGAAACCTGCGTGAAGCCATTCCCTGGCTTCGCCAGGTCCTACACGCGCCCTTCATAAAACTTAATAATCATCAAACTCCCATGTGTTGCAAGATGTAACATTGCCGCACACATCTGCTACCATCGCTCAACAGCGTAGCTCCCTATCGTTTTTGACGATGCAGCCCGTACCGGGCGCCTTTACATAAAACCAAAAACAATTCCCTCGCTGAACCTGAACCGGCTCCACCGCCACCTACCGTGATTCACGCTTGAGGGAGATGCCTTCATGGCAACCGATAACAAACCTGGCCACTCAGACGCCAGGCGTGACTTTTTGCGCAAGTCGCTAACCCTGATACCCGTGGCCACCCTTGCGAGTACCGGCATGGGCACTACAGTGCTCGCTGCAACGCCCGCACCGGCACCAGCGCCCCATACTCCCTCCAGCAACGTGGATGACTACCACCCTACCTTCTTCACCCAAGAAGAATGGGCGTTCCTACAGGCCGCGGTGGCGCACCTGATCCCTAACGACGACCGCGGCCCTGGCGCTGTAGAGGCAGGTGTCCCAGAGTTCATCGACCGCCAGATGAATACCCCCTACGGGGCCGGTAACCTCTGGTTCATGCAGGGCCCTTTCCATCCCGATGCACCGCCAGAGCTGGGCTACCAGCTCAAGCTGTCGCCGCAGCAGCTTTACCGCCTAGGCATCAGCGAGGCCGACGGCTATTGCCGCAAGACCTTCGGCAAGGCGTTCGTGGAACTGCCCCATGACCAGCAGGAACAGGTGCTCAAAGCGCTGGATGAAAACAAGGCCACCTTTGAGGCGCTACCGGCCGGGACCTTCTTCAGCCTGCTGTGGAGCAACACCAAGGAAGGCTTTTTCTGTGACCCTATCCACGGTGGCAACAAGCACCTGGTGGGCTGGAAGCTGATCAATTTCCCCGGCGCCCGCGCCGATTTCATGGACTGGGTAGAACGTGACGAACGCTATGCCTACCCGCCGGTTTCCATCAATGGCGCGCGGAGCTGAGCATGGCCAAGGTACTGGACAAGAAGGACGTCGTGATCGTTGGTTTCGGCTGGACAGGCGCGATCATGGCCAAGGAGCTGACCGAGGCGGGGCTGGATGTGGTGGCCCTGGAGCGGGGCCCCATGCGCGATACCTACCCGGACGGCGTGTATCCGCAGACCATGGACGAACTGACGTTCAATTCGCGCAAAAAGCTGTTCATGGACATTTCCAAGGAAACTGTCACGTTGCGCCACAGCGTGAATGATGTAGCGGTGCCATATCGGCAGTTTGGCGCCTTCCTGCCCGGCACTGGTGTAGGCGGCGCGGGCCTGCACTGGTCAGGTGTGCATTTCCGGGTAGACCCGATGGAGCTGCGCATGCGCAGCCACTACGAGGAGCGCTACGGCAAGGCCTTCATACCCGAAGGCATGACCATTCAGGACTTCGGCGTAAGCTACGAAGAGCTGGAGCCCTTCTTCGATTTCGCCGAAAAAGTGTTCGGCACCTCAGGCACTGCCTGGTCAGTGAAGGGTGAAAAGGTCGGCGAAGGCAAGGGCGGCAATTACTTCGCCCCCGACCGCTCCAACCCCTTTCCCCTGCCCGCTCAGAAAAACACCGTGTCGGCGCAGGTGTTCGGCAAGGCGGCGGCCTCCCTGGGCTACCACCCCTATAACCTGCCGTCTGCCAATACCTCCGGCCCCTATACCAACCCCTACGGGGCGCAGATGGGCCCTTGCAACTTCTGCGGCTACTGCAGCGGCTATGCCTGCTACATGTACTCCAAGGCCTCGCCCAACGTGAACGTGCTGCCGGCCCTGCGCCAGGAACCGAAGTTCGAACTGCGCACCGATGCCCATGTGCTGCGGGTGAACCTGACTGCGGACAAGACGCTGGCCACCGGCGTGACCTACGTGGACGCTCAGGGCCGCGAATTCGAGCAGCCAGCGGATATCGTGATCATTGGCGCCTTCCAGTTCAACAATGTGCGCCTGATGCTGCTGTCCGGGATTGGCAAACCCTACGACCCGAAAACCGGTAAAGGTGTGGTGGGTCGCAACTTCGCCTACCAAAACGAAGCGGGGGTGAAAGCCTTCTTCGACAAGGACCAGCACCACACCAACCCCTTTATCGGGGCAGGTGGTAACGGCATGGCTATCGACGATTTCAACGCCGACAACTTTGACCACGGGCCACACGGGTTCGTAGGTGGCTCGCCGTTCTGGTGCAACCAGGCCGGCACCAAGCCCATCGCAGGCGTGACCACGCCGCCCGGCACACCCAAGTGGGGCAGCCAATGGAAAGCGGCCACGGCAGATTATTACACCCACCACCTGTCCATGAACGCCCACGGCGCTCACCAGTCCTACCGCGACAACTACCTGGACCTGGACCCGGTTTACACCGATGCCTATGGCCAGCCCCTGCTGCGGATGACATTCGACTGGAAAGAGAATGACATCAAGATGATCCGCTTCATGGTGGACAAGCTGGAAGGAATCGCCAAGGCCATGGGCCCCAAGGCGATCTTCGCCCACAAACGCGAATTCAATAGCCATTTCGATGCCACCACCTACCAGACGACCCACCTCAACGGTGGCGCGATCATGGGCACAGACCCCAACACCAGTGCCCTGAACCGCTATTTGCAAAGCTGGGATGTGCATAACGTGTTCGTGCCCGGTGCTTCGGCTTTTCCACAAGGGCTGGGCTACAACCCCACCGGCCTAGTGGCGGCCCTGACCTACTGGTCGGCCAGGGCCATTCGCGAGCAGTACCTTAAAAACCCTGGCCCGCTGGTGCAGGCATGAGAACGATGACCCTGAAAAAACTGCTCGTCGCCTCCGTGGCCCTGGCCAGCCTTCCCCTATGGGCGGTGGAAAGCACGCCGGACCCGGCCTTGGTGAAGAGAGGGGAATATCTGGCCCGGGCCGGAGATTGTGTCGCCTGCCATACGGCCAAAGGCGGCGCGTCCTTTGCCGGTGGCCTGGCCATGGAAACGCCCATCGGCGTGATCTACTCCAGCAACATCACCCCGGACAGCACCGGTATCGGCGGGTATTCCTTCGACGATTTCGACCAAGCGATTCGCCATGGTGTGCGCAAGGATGGCAGCACCCTCTACCCCGCCATGCCTTACCCGTCCTATGCCCGGGTAAGCGATGAGGACATGCAGGCGCTGTATGCCTATTTCATGCACGGCGTGCAGCCGGTAGCCCAAGCCAACAAGGAAACGGACATTCCGTGGCCATTGAGCATGCGCTGGCCACTGTCGGTATGGCGGGCCATGTTTGCGCCCAAAGTGGAGCCTTTCAAAGCAGCCGGCACGGATGAGGTGGTTGACCGTGGCGCTTACCTGGTCGAAGGCCTGGGCCACTGCGGCGCGTGCCATACACCGCGGGCACTCACGATGCAGGAAAAAGCCCTCACCGCGTCGGAGAGCAATGACTTCCTCTCCGGTTCTGCACCGTTGGAAGGGTGGATCGCCAAGAACCTGCGTGGCGATCACCGGGACGGGCTGGGCAGTTGGAGCGAAGCCGAGCTGGTAGCGTTTCTCAAGACCGGTCGCAGTGACCGCACCGCCGTGTTTGGCGGCATGAGCGATGTAGTCGAGCACAGCATGCAGTACATGAGCGACGCCGACCTGACGGCCATTGCCCGTTACCTGAAAACCTTGCCACCGGTAAATCCTGACGACGCCCCCCAGGTGTATGACCGGGCCGTGGGCGATGCCTTGTGGAAGGGCGACGACAGCAAACCCGGCGCCTCGGTGTATGTGGATAACTGCGCTGCCTGTCACCGCACGGATGGCAAGGGCTACACCCGCGTGTTCCCGGCCCTGGCCGGCAACCCGGTGGTGCAAACGGCCGACGCCACATCGTTGATCAACCTCGTGTTGCGCGGCGGTACGCTGGTGGCCACACACACAGCACCCTCGACCTTCACTATGCCGGGCTACGCCTGGCGCCTGTCCGACCAGCAAGTGGCCGATGTGGTGAACTTCATCCGCACCAGCTGGGGCAACCAAGGCGCGCCCGTGGCGGCAAAGGAGGTGAAGAACCTGCGCGACAGTGACCTCAAAGGCACGTCCGGGGACGACCTAGGGCAGGTGTCGTCCAAGTGAGGTGAGCCAGCCTGGTTAAGGGCTGGCGCCACCACGCCTACACACAAAAGGCAGACGCGGTTCAGTAGAGGCGGCCCTTGCAACCGCGCTATTTATGCGTCAATGTAAAGACAAATGTCATTACGAGACTCTTTCCATGGCCTCAATTAATGTCCGAATTGACGATGATCTCAAAGCGCGCGCCTATCGTGAACTCGAAAAACTCGGCGTGACCCCTTCCGAACTAATGCGCCAGGCCTTTCAGTACGTTGCCGAACGCGGTCAATTGCCGTTCAAGCCGATGCTCATGACCGAAGAAGATGAGGCGTTGCTAAAAGTGTTACGCGAGCGCCTTGCAGCACCTCAGCGCGTCAAGGTTTCCCTGGATGACTTATAGCCTTGAATTCGATGCAAGGGCTCTGAAGGAATGGCAAAATTGGGGGATACCGTACGCGAACAGCTCAAAAAGAAGCTGCGGGCCGTATTGCTCAACCCTCGTATCGAGGCCAACCGCCTACACACCCTACCGGATTGCTACAAAATCAAACTCCGCAGCAGCGGTTACCGACTCGTTTATCAAGTAATCGATCTAGAGGTTGTAGTGTTTGTCGTAGCAGTCGATAAGCGCGAGCGCGAGCAGGCTTACCTCAAAGCTGGAAAAAGACTGAGTTAGACATTTTGCGGCACAGGCAAAACGGCTTATCGTTCGAGCGCAGGCAGAGCCTTGCGCCTACGGCGATCATCAGCCTTGATGTGCCCATTGTTAGAGCCCGTGCAGTCGGCAAAATCTTTCCAAAACCCTAGTCCTGTTCGCCCGTGCTCCGTAGGCTCCACAAAAGGCGCTCAAGGCGTGGGCACTGTGGGAGCCTGCGCAGCGGGCGAACAAGCGTTTATGCCACTGCGTCCGCAGGAGGGTGCTCCGGCACGCCCAGCAGTTCAAGGCTTACAGAGGTGGCTGGCAGCACAGGCCCACTTCCCTGCTCGGCCGCCGTGCCTTGAGCCTTGCTGGCAAAGATCATGTGGCCTTCGGTCAGGTACTGGCTTACGTCTCCCTCGAATGCCAGCTCGAACCGGTCACCCCCTTCGTCGTAGGCGTAGGACTTGAGGTAGGTACGGGTGCCGGCCTCGTTTACCACCACATCAAGGGTATGCGCATGGCCATTCCCGAACCCTGTGAACCCCATGGCAGACACGTCGATGCGGTTGTCACTTGAGGCCGCAAAGTCTTGGATACGGTCGGTATGGGCGGTGTCGTCGCCTGCGTGGTAGCTCTGGGTGAGGAAGGTGTACACAAAGGTATTGGCGCCCGAGCCGCCATACAGCACATCCCGGCCCGAGCCGCCGACGATGATGTCGTCTCCGTCACCCCCATAAAGGTAATCATCGCCGCCACCGCCGAACAGGTAGTCGTCCCCGCCCTCGCCACGGAGGGCTTCGCCAACGTCCGTCCCGCGAAGCACATCCGTCGCATCCGTGCCAGCAAGAACGGGCTGGGTGCGCAGTGAACCTGAAGGTAATGTGCTCATGTGGATGTCCAAAGGGAACGCGAAGGGGTATAGGCATCAGACGCCCTGCCAATGCTCGAATTCCATAGCCGCGTACGTGGGCCTCAAGCCGGGAGCGCGCCCCAGTGCAACTTCCACCGAACCCAACGGCTCTGAACAAACAAGCCCCTGCCCGCGAAGCCGCCCATGGACCTTGTCATTGCCCGCCCCGAAGGCCTGTATTGCACCGCCGGTGACTTCTACATTGACCCTTGGAAGCCTGTGCCGCGCGCTGTGATCACACACGGCCATGGCGACCACGCCCGTGTAGGCAATGGCCATTATCTGGCAACCGACATTGGCGCTGGCATCCTGCGAACACGCCTGGGGGTGGACATTAATTTACAGACCCTGCCCTACGGCGAGCCATTGGTACACAACGGCGTCACCATCAGCCTGCACCCGGCAGGTCATGTGCTGGGCTCAGCCCAAGTGCGCCTTGAATACCAAGGCGAGGTATGGGTCGCCTCAGGCGATTATAAAGTCGAGCCCGACGGCACCTGTGCCCCCTTTGAGCCCGTGCGTTGCCACACGTTTATTACTGAATCCACCTTTGGCCTGCCCATCTATCGCTGGCAGCCACAAGCTGAAATATTCGGTGAAGTGAACGCTTGGTGGCGCGAAAATGCCGCCGCCGGGAAAGCCAGCGTGCTGTTCTGCTATGCCTTCGGAAAAGCCCAGCGCCTGCTGCACGGCATTGACGACAGCATCGGCCCTATCCTTAGCCACGGCTCTGTGGAACCGCTGAACCGAGTCTACCGGGACGCGGGTGTACGCATCCCGGAAACCCACTACGCAGGCGACTTCAAGAAAACCGACCCCGCCTTGCGCAACTGCCTGATCATTGCACCGCCCTCTGCTGGGGGCAGCACCTGGATGCGCCGCTTCGGTGAATACAGCGATGCCTTCGCCAGTGGCTGGATGCGGTTGCGCGGCACGCGCCGGCGCCGTGGTGTAGACCGAGGCTTCGTGCTGTCCGACCATGCCGACTGGCCCGGCCTGCTGTGGGCCATTGAGCAAACCGGCGCGCAGCGGGTCATGGTCACCCATGGCTCGGTCGGCGTCCTGGTGCGCTACCTGTGTGACCAGGGCCTGGATGCGCAGGGCTTTACCACCGAATACGGTGACGAAGACGAAGCGGCCACGGAGGCGCAACCGGAATGAAAGCCTTTGCCGCCTTGTACGCCGAACTGGACGCCACCACTTCCAGCAATGCCAAGCTGGCGGCGCTCCAGGCCTACTTTGCCGAAGCGGCACCCGAGGACGCTGCGTGGGCCGTGTACTTCCTGTCAGGCGGGCGCCCACGGCAACTGGTGCCGACGCGGCTGCTGAGGGAAATCACCATTGCATTGTCCGGCCTGCCCGAGTGGCTGTTCGAAGAAAGCTACCAGGCGGTAGGTGACCTGGCAGAAACGGTCTCCCTGGTGCTGCCTGAGTCCACCCACAGCAGCGACGAGGGCCTGGCGTGGTGGCTGGAACACGAGCTGCTGCCCTTGCGTGGCATGCCCACTGAGGAACTGTCCCAACGCCTGCCGCCCTTGTGGCTGCAACTGGACCGGCAAAGCTTGATGGTCTGCCTGAAACTGATCACGGGCAGCTTCCGGGTGGGCGTGTCCAAACTGCTGGTCACGCGCGCCTTGGCACAACTGGCCACCCTGGACAGCAAACGGGTGGCACAACGCTTGGTGGGTTACACGGACCTGTCCCATCGCCCCACCGCCCAGAGCTACCTCAAGCTGGTTGCACCGGAAAGCGATGACGAACACGCCCAGCGTGGCGGCCAGCCTTACCCGTTCTTCCTGGCCCATGCCCTGCAGCAACCCGTGGAGCAGTTCGACGCTTTACTGGGCCCCTGCCAAGACTGGCAGGTGGAATGGAAATGGGACGGTATCCGCGCCCAGGTGGTCAAGCGCGACGGCCGCCTATGGGTATGGTCCCGTGGCGAAGAGCTGGTCACGGACCGCTTCCCCGAACTTCAGGCCTTGATGTGCCTGCCGGACGGCACTGTAATCGACGGGGAGATTGTGGTGTGGAAAGGCCCCGATGACGGCCAGGAAAACGCGCCCTCCGTGCAGCCCTTTGCGTTACTGCAACAGCGCCTGGGCCGCAAGACCTTGAGCAAGAAGCTGCTGGAGGATATTCCCGTTGTGCTGCTGGCCTACGACCTGCTTGAGCATGAGGGCGAGGATTGGCGCAACCACACTCAGGCCCAGCGCCGCTCACAGCTGGAAACCGTTGCCCAGCAAACCGCCAGCCCATTGCTGCAACTGTCCCCTCTTCTACTGGGCCCCACTTGGGCGGACCTGGCCTTGCAACGCGAAGCCTCACGCAAGCTAGGCGTGGAGGGCATGATGCTCAAGGCCCGTAACGCGTTATACGGGGTGGGGCGCACCAAGGACATGGGGGTATGGTGGAAGTGGAAAGTGGACCCTTTCACCGTCGATGCCGTGCTGATCTATGCACAGGCGGGCCATGGCCGCAGGGCCAGCCTGTACACCGACTACACCTTTGCGGTGTGGGACGGGCCACCTGGCACAGCGCGCACCCTGGTGCCGTTCGCCAAGGCCTACTCAGGCCTTACCGATGCTGAAATGCGCCAGGTGGATGCGATTATTCGTCGCACCACCGTGGAAAAATTCGGGCCGGTGAGAAGTGTTACCCCCACACTGGTCTTCGAGCTGGGTTTTGAGGGCATTGCCCTGTCAAAACGCCACAAGAGCGGCATTGCAGTGCGGTTCCCACGCATGCTGCGGTGGCGCCATGACAAGCCTGTTGACGAGGCCGATAGTCTGTCAACGTTACAAGACTTGTTGAGTTGAATCCCGCCTCGCACCACAATAGCGCCGCTTGAACCTGCTGCTTCTTTATGGGGCAAGGCTGAATACGCTGGCTGTACGCCGTTTCGGTCAGAAGTGCGACGCAAAGGGATCACCATGCGCCTCACCCTGCGTGAACCCTGCACTATGGTGCGAAGTTTGCTATCACTTTGATGTCTGGCACTGGGCGGTAACGCTGTACTGCCTGGCATGAATGCGAAAAACCTTTGTCTTTTTAAGGACTGCACAATGAAAAAAGCATGGCTGACCCTTTCCGCCCTGGCGCTCTGCCTGTCCGCTGGCGGCGCTATGGCCAAGGAATACAAAGAGCTGCGTTTCGGTGTAGACCCCTCCTACGCCCCGTTTGAATCCAAGGCCGCCGACGGCAGCCTGGTAGGCTTCGATATCGACTTGGGCAATGCGATCTGCAAAGAGCTGAAGGTGACGTGCAAGTGGGTTGAAAGCGATTTCGACGGCATGATCCCTGGCCTGAAAGCCAACAAGTTCGACGGCGTCATCTCGTCCATGACGGTGACACCGGCCCGTGAGAAAGCCATCGACTTCTCCAACGAGCTGTTCTCCGGCCCTACGGCCTACGTCGGCAAGAAAGGCGGCGTTACCCTTACCTTGGAAGGGCTGAAGGGCAAAACCGTAGGCTACGAGCAGGGCACTATTCAGGAAGCCTATGCCAAGGCCGTACTGGACAAGGCTGGCGTGAAGACCCAGGCCTATCAGAACCAGGACCAGGTGTATGCCGACCTCACCTCAGGCCGCCTCGATGCTTCCATCCAGGACATGCTGCAGGCTGAGCTGGGCTTCCTGAAGTCCCCTCAGGGCGCCGACTACACCGTCAGCGAGCCGCTGACCAGCGACTACCTGCCGGCCAAAACCGCCGTGGGCATCAACAAGGGCAACAAGGAACTGCAAGCCTTGCTCAACAAGGGCATCGAAGCCCTGCATAAAGACGGCACCTACAGCGAAATCCAGAAAAAGCACTTCGGTGACCTGAACCTGTACAGCGGCAAGTAACCGCCTCACACAGCGCCCGCCTGCGCCCCGTACCACTGGCCACAGCCAGCTTCGTGGGGTACAGGCGGGCGTCTTTATCGATTGCAAAGGCTTGATACATGCTTGATCACCTGTTGCAGAGCCTCGGGCTCTCGGCATTCAGCCTGAAAGGCTTTGGCCCTCTCTTGTTGGAGGGCACCTGGATGACAGTCAAACTGTCGTTGCTGTCGCTGCTGGTTGCCGTGGTCATCGGCCTGATCGGCGCGAGCGCGAAGCTTTCGAACATCAAGGTGTTGCGCGTGGTTGCCCAGGTCTACACGACCCTGATCCGCGGCATACCTGACCTGGTACTGATGCTTTTGATCTTCTACAGCCTGCAGATGTGGCTGACCCTGATCACCAATGCACTGGAATGGGACTACATCGAGATCAACCCCTTTGCCGCCGGCGTTGTGACCCTGGGGTTCATTTACGGCGCGTATTTCACCGAAACCTTCCGCGGCGCCATCCTGGCCGTACCCCGTGGCCAGCAGGAAGCCGCTACGGCCTATGGGCTGTCCAGGGGGCAACGCTTTCGCTATGTGGTGTTCCCGCAAATGATGCGCTACGCCCTGCCGGGCATTGGCAACAACTGGATGGTGATTCTCAAGGCCACGGCGCTGGTGTCCATCATCGGCTTGGCAGACGTTGTAAAAGCGGCGCAGGACGCCGGCAAAAGCACCTATCAGCTCTTTTATTTCCTTGTGCTGGCCGGGCTTATCTACCTGGTGATCACCAGCGTGTCGAACATCGCCCTGCGCTACCTTGAGCGCCGGTTCAATGTGGGGACCCGGGAGGCGCTCCGATGATCGACTCGTTTCTACAATTCGTAACCTGGTTAGGCGAACAACTGGTGGCGTTCGGCGCTTCCACAAAGGACCTGCTCGCTGACTACTGGCAACCGTTCCTGTACACCGATGGAGTGAACGTCACAGGGCTGGCCATGACCCTCTGGCTGCTGTGCGCGTCCATTGCCATTGGCTTCGTGCTGTCGGTGCCACTTTCCATCGCACGAGTGTCTCCACGGTGCTGGGTTCGCTGGCCAGTGCAGTTCTATACCTACCTGTTCCGGGGTACACCGCTCTACATCCAGTTGCTGATCTGCTACACCGGCCTCTACAGCCTTGAAGGCGTACGCGAGCAACCGCTACTCAACGCCTTTTTCCGCGATGCCATGAACTGTACCCTGCTGGCATTTGCCCTTAATACCGGCGCCTACACCACTGAAATCTTCGCCGGCGCCATTCGCAGCATGGCCCATGGCGAGATTGAAGCGGCCAAGGCCTATGGCCTCAGTGGCTTCAAACTGTATGCACACGTGATCATGCCCTCGGTGCTGCGCCGTTCGTTGCCCTTCTATGCCAACGAAGTGATCCTGATGCTGCACGCCACCACGGTAGCGTTTACTGCCACCATCCCGGACATCTTGAAAGTGGCGCGGGATGCCAACTCCGCCACTTACCTGACGTTCCAGGCCTTTGGCATCGCCGCTGTGCTGTACCTGATCATTACCTTCACGCTGGTGGGCCTGTTCCGCCTGGCCGAACGCCGCTGGCTGGCCTTTCTCGGCCCGGCCCGATAAGGAGATTCGATGCAACAGCAACGCCACGCCTTACTGGCTCCCCTGCCGGGCACAGCCAGGGCGATCGAGAGCTTTCACTTCGGGCCCCAGGGTGCCGGCAAAATCTACATCCAGGCCTCGCTGCACGCGGACGAAATCCCCGGCATGCTGGTGGCCTGGCACCTCAAGCAACGCCTGAATGAGCTTGAGCAGGCCGGCCGCCTGCGCCGTGAGGTGGTCCTGGTGCCCGTCGCCAACCCAGTAGGGCTGGAGCAGGTGGTGATGGACACCCCGCTGGGGCGTTACGAGCTGGAAACGGGTGAAAACTTCAACCGGCGGTTCGTGGACCTCAGCGAGCAGGTAGGCGATGCCGTCGAAGCCGCCTTGGGTAGCGACATCGAACACAACACCCAACTGATCCGTCAGGCCCTGCGCCAGGCATTGCAGGCCCAAACACCCGCCAACCAGCTGGAGTCCCAACGCCTTACCCTGCAAACCCTGGCCTGTGACGCTGAAATGGTACTGGACCTGCACTGCGACTTCGAAGCCGTAGAGCACCTGTACACCACCCCTGAGGCCTGGCCGCAGGTGGAGCCCCTGGCCCGCTACATGGGGTCCCAGGCCAACCTGCTGGCGACTGATTCGGGTGGCCAGTCCTTCGATGAATGCTTCAGCCTGGTGTGGCACAAGCTGAGCCTGCGTTTCAACGATCGCTTCCCTATTGCACTCGGCAGCTTCTCGGTGACGCTCGAACTGCGGGGGCAAGGGGATGTGAACCATGCCCTGGCCAGCCGTGACGCGCAGGCGATCATAAGCTACTTGGAACAGTATGGGGCCATCGACAGCGATACGGCGCCCTCGGCACTGCCTGAACTGTTGTACCCCGCTACCCCCCTGGCCGGCGTCGAGCCTGTGAGCACCCCCGTGGGCGGCATTCTGGTGTTCTGCTGCATGCCAGGCGAATACCTGGAAGCTGGGCAATTGATTGCGGAAATCATTGACCCTCTCACCGACAGCGTGACCCAGGTGCACAACGAAAAACCGGGGCTGCTCTATGCCCGCTCACTGCGCCGCATGGCCACAGCCGGCATGGTCGTCGCCCGCATCGCTGGGCCTGAAGCCTACCGTAGCGGTTACCTACTTTCACCTTGAGGGCGCGACGCGCATGTACAAACTGACCATCGACGACCTGCACAAGCGCTACGGCGACAACGAAGTGCTCAAAGGTGTGTCGTTGAAAGCCCGCACGGGTGATGTGATCTGCCTGATCGGTGCCAGCGGTTCAGGCAAAAGCACGTTCCTGCGGTGCATCAACTTTCTCGAAACGCCCAATGCCGGCGCCATGAGCCTGGACGGCAAGGCCATTGCCATGAAGGAGACCGCACACGGCCTGCACGTGGCGGACCCCGACGAACTGCAACGCCTGCGTACCCGCTTGGCCATGGTGTTCCAGCATTTCAACCTGTGGAGCCACATGACGGTGTTGGAAAACATCACCCTGGCACCACGGCGGGTACTGGGCGTCAGCAAACTGGACGCTGAAACCCGGGCCCGTGCCTACCTGGACAAAGTCGGCCTGCCTGCACGCGTGGCAGACCAGTACCCGGCCTTTCTGTCCGGAGGGCAGCAGCAGCGCGTTGCCATTGCCCGGGCGTTGGCGATGGAGCCGGAGGTGATGCTGTTCGATGAACCGACCTCAGCACTGGACCCGGAGCTGGTGGGTGAAGTGCTTAAGGTGATTCAAGGCCTGGCCGAAGAAGGCCGCACCATGATCATGGTAACCCATGAAATGGCGTTCGCCCGCCAGGTCTCCAGCCAAGTGCTGTTCCTGCACCAGGGCCGTGTAGAGGAGCAGGGCGTACCCGCCGATGTGTTGGGCGCCCCTAAGAGCGAGCGGCTGCAACAGTTTCTCAGTGGGAACCTGAAGTAGTTCACCTTCAAAACCTATACAAAACCTAAACAACCGACCGCTGGCGTGGTCACTGAAGAAAGCCTTTCGGAGCCACGCCCTCCCCCATGCCCCGCCCTCCCAATTACGCCAAGGCCTGGTTCGACGCCTGCGGCTGGAAACCCTTTCCCTTTCAGAAAGCCTTATGGGCCGCCAGCGCCAGGGGTGAATCCGGACTGCTGCATGCCAACACCGGGGCGGGTAAGACCTACGCCGTCTGGTTCGCCGCGCTCAGTGCCTTTGCCATCGACGTACCGGCGCCTACCCGCAAACGCAAGGTGGCAGCCCCCCTGCGCGTGCTATGGATAACCCCCATGCGCGCACTGGCCGCTGATACCCACCGCGCCCTGCTCGCCCCTATAGAAGCCTTGGGTATCAATTGGACGGTTGGACTGCGTACCGGTGACACCAGCAGTGCCGAACGCGCCCGCCAGAGCCGGCGGATGCCCAGCGCCTTGGTGACTACACCTGAAAGCCTGACGCTGATGCTGGCCCGGGAGCAATCCCGAGAGGAGCTTTCGACACTGGGCATGGTAGTGGTCGACGAGTGGCATGAGCTGATGGGCAACAAGCGCGGTGTGCAGCTTCAACTGGCACTGGCCCGTTTGCGCCAGTGGAACCCTCACCTTCAGGTATGGGGTATCTCCGCGACCCTTGGCAACCTTGACCAAGCCCAGCAGGTGCTGCTGCCACAAGGCGGGGGTACCCGTATCGAAGGCGGCACAGCCAAGGTCATCACGGTGGACACCCTGTTGCCACCGGCGATCGAACGCTTTCCATGGGCCGGTCATATCGGCCTGCGCATGCTGGACCAAGTGGTAGAGCAACTGGCGCAAAGCGAAAGCACCTTAGTGTTCACCAACACCCGCGGCCAGTCCGAACTGTGGTACCTGGCCATTCTGGAGGCGCGCCCGGAATGGGCAGGCCTGATTGCGCTGCACCATGGTTCACTGGCCCGCGAAGTCCGCGAATGGGTAGAGATGGCGCTCAAGCAGGGGCACCTCAAGGCGGTTGTGTGCACGTCCAGCCTGGACCTGGGCGTGGACTTTCTACCCGTGGAGCGGGTGTTGCAGATCGGTTCAGCCAAAGGCGTGGCACGGCTCATACAGCGCGCCGGTCGGTCAGGTCATGCTCCCGGTCGACCCTCGCGCGTGACACTGGTCCCTACACATAGCCTAGAGCTAGTGGAAGCAGCCGCCATCACCGACGCCTTGCAAGCGCGCCAGGTAGAGCCCCGCGAGTCACCGGAAAAGCCCCTAGACGTGCTGGTACAGCACCTGGTGACCATCGCCCTGGGAGGTGGTTTTCTGCCTGAGCCGCTACTGGAAGAGGTTCGCAGCGCCTGGGCCTACCGCGACCTCACCGACGATGAGTGGGCGTGGGCCCTGGCGTTTGTACGCCATGGGGGCGCGAGCCTGACGGCGTACCCCGACTACCGCCGCGTGGAACCGGATGAGGCGGGTGTCTGGCGGGTACCGGATGCACGCGTGGGCCGGCGCCATCGCATGGGCATCGGCACCATTGTCAGCGACGCCACACTGCATTTGAAATACTGGAGCAAAGGCGGCGGTGGGCGCTCGCTAGGCAGTGTCGAAGAAGGCTTTGTTGCACGGCTGCGCCCGGGCGAAGTCTTTCTGTTCGGGGGCAAGGTGCTGGAGTTGGTGCGGGTAGAAAACATGACGGCCTACGTCAAGCGCAGCACCGGCAAAAAACCTTCTGTCCCTCGCTGGAATGGCACCCGCCTGCCCTTGTCCGGTGAACTGGCCGATGCATTCGTGGGCAAGCTTGACGATGCCAGCCGCGGGATCTATACCAGTGCGCCCATGCGCGCAGTACGCCCTCTGCTAGACGTTCAGCAAACGTGGTCGGCCCTGCCCACCCGCCATACGTTCCTGGCAGAAAGCCTGAAATCCCGCGAAGGCTGGCACCTGTTTCTGTACCCGTTCGCTGGCCGCCTGGTTCACTTGGGGCTGGCCAGCCTGTTGGCCTGGCGCCTTACCCAGCAACGCCCGCTGAGCTTTTCCATTGCCGTAAATGACTACGGCGTGGAACTGCTCACCCCAAGTGAGGTGGACTGGAGCGAGGCGCTGGCCAGTGGCGTGCTATCCCCAGACGGCCTGCTGGAGGACGCCCTGGCCAGCCTGAATGCAGGGGAACTGGCTTTGCGAAGGTTTCGGGAGATTGCACGCATTTCCGGCCTGGTGTTTGGCGGCTACCCCGGCGCACAGAAGAGCACCCGGCAGGTACAGGCCTCCAGTGGATTGTTCTATGAAGTGTTCAAGCAATACGACGCAGGCAACCTCTTGCTGACCCAAGCCCAGCAGGAAGTGTTGCGCCAGGAACTGGACGTGGTGCGGCTGGAGCAGACCCTGCGGCGTATCGGCGAACGCACCTTGGACTTCCATGTGATCAAGCGGCCCACGCCGCTAGCGTTCCCGCTAATGGTCGAGCGCCTGCGTGAAAGCATGAGCTCGGAAAAACTGGCTGACCGGATTGCCCGAATGGTGAATGATCTGGAGAAAGCAGCAGGGCCTGAGGTGCCCCGATGAGTGACGCGGTGATGAGCGGCGATCAGGTCATAACACTGGCAGGCGAACAGTTGGTGCTGATGGGCGAAAAAGCTATTTGGTGGCCTGAACAGCGGGCCCTGCTGATCGCCGATGCGCATTTTGGCAAGGCTGCTGCCTACCGCAGCCTGGGCCAGCCTGTGCCTCACGGAACCACTGGCACAAACCTGCAGGTACTGCAGCAGGCGCTGGACCGTTACCCGGTCGAGCACTTGATTTTCTTAGGGGATTTTCTGCATGGCCCTGGCTCCCACGCGCCCGGTACGCTGGACCAGTTACGGGCGTGGCGCCGGCTTAACCCGACTCTGCGGATTGTGCTGATACGCGGCAACCACGACCACCGGGCCGGTGACCCACCCCCAGACCTGGCATTTGAAGTGGTGCCTGAGCCCTTGCTGCTAGGCAACCTGGCCCTGCAACACGAACCCCACCCTCACCCGGACCGGCATGTGCTGGCCGGCCACGTGCACCCGGTATTTTTCTTGTCTGGTCGCGGTCGGCAGCGCATGCGTTTGCCCTGCTTCCACAGTAGTCGGCAGGTAACGCTGCTACCCGCCTTCGGTGCATTTACCGGGGGGTTCGCCGTAGAGCGCAAGCCAGGCACCCAACTCTACGTGGTAGGTGATGGCCAGGTATGGCCAATCGCCCCCTAGTGACGTGCTGGCTGCCAAGGATAATCCAGCCACTGCTGCATGCGCTGATCGAAACGGCCACTGGCGATGTCCAGGTGCAGCCACTGGTCCACATAGGCTTTGAGTGCGGCATCCTGAGGCATCAGAGCGGCTTTTTCCGAGAAATCGAAAGGCGCATCCGGGTGCACCGAGCATAGTTCAGGGTGCAGCTTCTGCTGAAGGCGGGTTTCAACTGCATCCGTCATCATCAGGTCGGCTTTACCTTCCACAATCTGTTCGAAAATGGTGACGTTGTCCGGGTGCATCAGAATCTGAGCGTGCTTGAGGTTGGCACGGGCGAATTTTTCATTGGTGCCGCCGGGGTTGACGATGGCCTTGACCTGTGGCTGATCGATCTGGGCAAGGGTTTGAAAACGTTCCTGGTTTTTGCACAGGGTGATAGGTGTTTTTCCATCGCGCTGGTAAGGGAGAGAGAAAAACGCCTTCTTCTGGCGCTCCAGGTTCACTGAAACACCTGACAGTGCTAGGTCGTACTTGTCCGCTGCCAAGTCAGCCATCAGGGTAGGCCAACTGGTGGGCACCACCTCAAGCTTCACGCCCAGCGACTCGGCAATGCCCTTAGCAATCTCCAGGTCCAGGCCAACGAACTGGCCGCTGTCGGGCATCTTGTAACTGAACGGTTTGTAATCCCCTGTGGTGCCAACGCGTAGAACGCCTCGGTCTATGACCGTTTGCAGGCGGTTGGCTGTGGGCTCGGCAGAGGCCGAAGCGGCGAAGGAAAACAGGGCAACGCAGGCGAGGAAGCACTGCTGGAGAAAACGGTGTGCGCGCATGGCAAGCCTTTATTGTCAAAATAGTCGAAGGGCTTCGTGGTGAAGCCCTCGCAGATTAACTGGCTGCCATTTATAAATCACGCCACCGGCGTGGGGGGTGGTACGTCTGGGATGGTGGGTTCCCCTGGCTCGCTGGGCTGCTCACCCGGGCCAGGCGCCGGAAAGTCTGGGTCAGGCTGGCCAGGTACGCCGCCTGCTTGCCAGCCGGCAGGGTTCGCGAGCAGAGACCAGGCCAGCATGCCGATATTGTTCGGCTGCAGCGAAGCCAGTGTGGCACTGATGTTCGAGTCGATCTTCATAGTCACTCCTGAGCATGGGCCCGTTTCGAAATACACAATCGAAGAGTTCGTGCAGTAGAGTCATGGAACCGGATCGAATTCAACTCGATTCGTTGGTGTAACGCAGTTTTCATGTACGCGGCAGGGTGACACCACGCTGGCCCTGGTATTTGCCACCCCGGTCCCGGTAGGACACTTCACAGGCTTCGTCGGACTCCAGGAACAGCATTTGTGCTACCCCCTCGTTGGCGTAGATTTTCGCCGGCAGGGTCGTAGTGTTGGAGAATTCCAGGGTCACATGGCCCTCCCACTCGGGCTCCAGCGGTGTGACGTTGACGATGATACCGCAACGGGCGTAAGTGCTTTTGCCCAGGCAAATGGTAAGCACGTTGCGTGGAATGCGGAAATACTCGACGGTGCGTGCAAGCGCGAAGGAGTTGGGCGGGATGATGCACACATCGCTCTTGACGTCGACAAAGCTTTTTTCGTCGAAATTCTTCGGGTCCACGGTCGCGGAGTTGATGTTGGTGAACACCTTGAATTCGTCAGCACACCGTACGTCGTAGCCATAGCTGGAGACGCCAAAGGAGATCACCCGTTGCGCGCCCTCGCCTCGCACCTGGCGCTCCACGAAGGGTTCGATCATGCCGTGGTCCTGGGCCATGCGGCGAATCCACTTGTCCGATTTGATGCTCATTGGAGGGCTGTCCTGAAGGTTGATACACAATTGGCGCGCATCTTACCGGGCTGGAGCCGTGGGTTCAAAGCGAGGCGGGGTTATCGAGCATACAGCGCCGGGCCAGCAGCGTGATGAGGCGAGAGTGAAAAGTACATTGGCAGGCCGCTGAAAAAGGTTTAAGGTGGCGCCACTGTGCTGCTTTTGTCACCGAGAATTACTGCAGGATGTTCATCATCAACAAGAATTTTCATGCTCTTTGCACTCAGTTCCGGCTAGGGCTGTTCCAACGCCGCAGTTAACTTTGTCCAAGGAGACATACCATGTCCAATCGCCAAAACGGCACCGTCAAGTGGTTCAACGACGAGAAAGGCTACGGCTTCATCACCCCTCAGTCGGGCGATGACCTGTTCGTACACTTCAAAGCCATCCAGTCCGACGGCTTCAAGTCCCTGAAAGAAGGCCAAGCAGTGACTTTCGTCGCTACTCGCGGCCAGAAGGGCATGCAAGCTGAAGAAGTTCAAGTTGCCTAATCGCACTTGAATGCGCTTCTCTCCTCGGTGAGAAGCTGAAAAACCCCGCCTAGGCGGGGTTTTTTCATGCCTTCGATTCAGTCATCTGAAATGCTGATCGTCGGCAACGGAGCGGCCAGGCGCTCTTCCCGGGCGATACGTGCACCCACGCGGCGGGCAAGGTCCTGGTACATGAGGGCAACCTGGCTGTCGGGCTCTGCAATCGCCGTTGGCTTGCCGCTATCCGCGTGCTGGCGAATGCTCATCGCAAGCGGGAGCGATGCCAGCAGTTCCACGCTGTACTGGGCCGCGAGGCGCGCACCGCCGCCTTCGCCAAACAGGTGTTCGGCATGGCCGCAGTTGGAGCACAGGTGCACCGCCATGTTTTCCACTACGCCCAGCACCGGAATATGCACCTTGCGGAACATTTCAACGCCCTTTCTGGCATCCAGCAAAGCCAGGTCCTGTGGCGTGGTAACAATGACCGCACCGGCCACGGGTACTTTCTGCGCCAAGGTCAGCTGAATGTCACCGGTTCCCGGCGGCATGTCGATCACCAGGTAATCCAGATCATTCCAGGCCGTCTGCGTGATCAGTTGCATCAGGGCGCCGGACACCATGGGCCCTCGCCACACCACGGGCGTGTTGTCGTCCGTCAGGAATGCCATGGACATCACCTCCACACCATGGGCCTGAAGCGGCACGAACCACTTCTGCTCACGCACCTGCGGGCGCGTACCCTCGGCAATACCGAACATTACGCCCTGGCTAGGGCCGTAGATATCGGCGTCCAGGATGCCCACGCGCGCACCTTCTCTGGCCAATGCCAAGGCAAGGTTGGCTGCCGTGGTGGACTTCCCTACCCCGCCTTTTCCTGACGCGACGGCAATGACATTCTTAACGTTGGCCAGCGCCGGTACCTGCGCCTGGGCCTTGTGCGGCTGAACCGCAGAGCGCACACGCACCTGCGCCTGTTCTACGCCCTCCAGGCCTTCCAAAGCTATCTGCAGGGTTTGCGCCCACCCCGCATGGAATTGCGCCGCCGCGTAACCGAGCAGCAGGTCCACCTGTACCTGGGTGCTCTGGATGTGAACAGCTTCCACACACCCGGCCGTCACCGGGTCCTGTTCGAGGTATGGGTCTGTGTACTGGCGCAGCACGCTCTCTACTGCTGCGCGGGTAACAACGCTCATGGCAACTCCCTGGCAAGGCTGTGTGATGGCCGCCTATGCTACCTGTTCAGCCGCGTTGATGAAAAAAAAAGCGCGCCGCTTTATAGTGGTCGGTCTTCGTTCCAGTTCAAGTAGCCGAGCCTTATGTCCGAGCCCCGCAAGATTCTCGTTACCAGCGCCCTGCCCTATGCCAACGGCTCCATTCACCTGGGCCACATGGTCGAGTACATCCAGACCGACGTGTGGGTGCGCTATCAGAAGCTGCGCGGCAACCAGTGCATCTATGTGTGCGCCGACGATGCGCACGGCTCGGCCATCATGCTGCGGGCAGAAAAGGAAGGGGTGACCAACGAACAGCTGATCGATGCGGTCAAGGCCGAGCACAGCACCGACTTCGCAGACTTTCTGGTTGAGTTCGACAATTTCTACTCCACCCACTCTGAAGAGAACCGCGCGCTCTCCAGCGAGATCTATGTGCGCCTGCGCGACGCCGGTCACATTGCCACACGCTCCGTGACCCAGTATTTCGATCCTGAAAAGCAGATGTTTCTGGCCGACCGTTTCATCAAGGGCACCTGTCCCAAATGCGGTACAGCCGATCAGTACGGGGACAACTGCGAAAAATGTGGTGCTACTTACGAGCCCACAGACCTCAAAGACCCGAAGTCGGCGATCTCAGGGGCCACCCCCGTTTTGCGTGACTCTAAGCACTTTTTCTTCAAGCTGCCAGATTTCCAGGCCATGCTGCAAGGCTGGACCCGTAGCGGCACCCTGCAGGAGCCAGTGGCCAACAAGCTGGCCGAGTGGTTGGACTCTGGGCTGCAGGAGTGGGACATCTCACGCGACGCGCCGTACTTCGGTTTTGAAATTCCCGACGCACCTGGCAAGTACTTCTATGTGTGGCTGGATGCACCCATCGGCTACATGGCGAGCTTCCAGAACCTGTGCGCACGGCGGCCAGAGCTGGACTTTGACGCCTTCTGGGGCAAGGACTCCACCGCCGAGCTGTACCATTTCATTGGCAAGGACATCGTCAACTTCCATGCGCTGTTCTGGCCCGCCATGCTCGAAGGCGCTGGTTACCGCAAGCCTACCGCACTCAATGTGCACGGTTACCTCACGGTCAATGGCCAGAAAATGTCCAAATCCAGGGGCACGTTCATCAAGGCCCGAACGTACCTTGAACACCTGGCGCCGGAGTACCTGCGCTACTACTACGCATCCAAGCTAGGCCGGGGCGTGGACGACCTGGACATGAACCTTGAGGACTTCGTGCAGAAGGTCAATTCGGACCTCATCGGCAAGGTAGTGAACATTGCCAGTCGTTGTGCCGGCTTTATCCACAAGGGCAATGGCGGCCGCCTGGTAGCCGGTAATGCCGCACCCGAGCTGACAGCAGCCTTCGTCGCTGCGGCGCCGGTTATTGCAGACGCCTACGAGCAGCGAGACTTCGCACGGGCCATGCGTGAAACCATGGCCCTGGCCGACCGTGCCAATGCATGGATTGCCGACAAGGCACCGTGGGCTTTGGCCAAGCAGGAAGGCAAGCAGGATGAAGTGCAGGCCATCTGTGCGGCAGGCATCAACCTCTTCCGCCTGCTGATGATTTACCTCAAACCGGTGCTGCCAGCCTTGGCTGCCGAGGCTGAAACCTTCCTCAACGTCGCCCCGCTGCACTGGGACGACCACCAGGCGCTGCTGACCGATCATGCCCTGAATGCCTTCAAGCCGCTGATGACGCGTATAGAACCGGCCCGGGTCGAGGCGATGGTGGCGGCGTCCCAGGAGAGCCTGGCTGCTACGGTCGATCCCGTATCGTCTGGCAATGGCGAGCTGGTATCAGACCCCTTGGCAGACGAAATCGACTTTGACGCATTTGCTGCCGTTGACTTGCGCGTAGCACGCATTCTCAAGGCCGAAGCGGTCGAGGGCGCAGACAAGCTACTGCGCCTGACGCTGGACATCGGCGATGCGCAACGCACGGTGTTCTCCGGCATCAAGAGTGCGTACCCTGACCCAACCGCGCTCGAAGGGCGGCTTACGATGATGATCGCCAACCTTAAGCCGCGCAAAATGCGTTTCGGTCTTTCCGAAGGTATGGTGTTGGCGGCGGGCCCTGGCGGCTCGGAGATCTACCTGCTGTCACCAGACACAGGTGCCAAGCCTGGTCAGCGGATCAAATAAGCGCAATACCTTGTTCGTGCCCAGCCTTGAGCTGGGCGGGGGCAGCCAGAGGACCTTTTCAATGAACGCTGCCAAGCGACTGGAAATCTTCCGCCGCTTCCACGAAGACAATCCCGAACCCCGCACCGAGCTGGCCTACACCACACCCTTCGAACTGTTGATCGCGGTCATTCTGTCTGCGCAATCCACGGATGTAGGTGTGAACAAGGCCACGGCTCGGTTATACCCGGTCGCCAATACGCCCCAGGCCATTCTCGACCTGGGTGTAGAAGGCTTGAGCCATTACATCAAGACCATCGGGCTGTATAACAGCAAAGCCAAGAATGTGATCGAAACCTGTCGGCGCCTGGTCGAGTTGCATGGCGGCGAGGTTCCAGAAGGTCGAGAAGCCTTGGAAGCGCTACCGGGCGTTGGTCGCAAAACGGCCAATGTGGTGCTAAACACGGCCTTTCGACAGCTCACCATGGCAGTGGACACTCATATCTTCAGGGTGAGCAACCGCACTCGTATTGCACCTGGGAAGAATGTCGTAGAGGTGGAACGAGGCCTGCTCAAGCACGTTCCCAAGCCCTACCTGCTCGACGCTCACCACTGGCTGATCCTTCACGGGCGCTACGTTTGCCAGGCACGCAAACCCCGCTGTGGCAGCTGCCGCATCGAAGACCTGTGCGAATACAAGGCCAAGACTTCGGACGATTGAGAAAGCGTAATGCCGCTATCTTGCTGATTGAAAAAATCTCTTTTACCCACTCTGGAATTGCCGATATAAGGTGCGCCAAGAGCACCCCCTTGGAGGCCCACTGGGCCGGAGTGGATGAATGGCAACCGAGCAAGCAGCACTGGAAGTGGATGAAGATTTTGTACTGGCCGATGCAGACGAAGCCGAGCCTGTCGCAGAGGTCAGTAAAAGCAACCTGAGCAAGCGTCGAACCATCGACAACCTTCTGGAGGAGCGTCGGCTCAAAAAGCAGTTGGATGACTACAACTTCGACTTCTGACGCAGAAAACGCCTTGCCCCCGCGAAGGCGGGGGCGCAAAACTAACCGACAATTCCGTTGCGCTGAGCGACTTCCACCAGGTCTACCAATGACCTGGCATTAAGTTTCATCAGCAACCTGGTCTTATAGGTGCTGACCGTTTTGTTGCTAAGCAACATGGCTTCCGCTATCTCCTTGTTTGTTCGGCCCGAAGCTAGTTGTTGCAAAACCATCATTTCCCGGCTCGACAAACGCTGTACCAGCTCCTTTTCACTAACATTCCCCATTTGAGAGCGCACCGGGTGCAGTGCCTGGTTCGGGAAATAGCTGTAGCCGGACAATACCGCCTTGATTGCACTAAGCAATTCAGTAAGATCCTGTTGCTTGCACACGTAACCCGCTGCACCGGCCTGCATGCAACGCATGGAGAAATGGCCAGGGGCCTGGGAGGTCAACACCAGCACGCGCATATGAGCAATAGACCCTGCCGTCAGGCGAGCAATAACCTCCAGGCCGTCCAGCTTGGGGATACCAATATCAAGGATGACGATATCCGGCTGTGATTCACGAGCCAGCTGGAGCGCATCCGCCCCGTTGTCGGTTTCGCCAACGACATCGTAGCCATGGCGTTCCATTAACATCCTTACTGCCAGACGTATCACGGGATGGTCATCCACGATGAGCACTTTGTTCATGAGCTGATCCGATTGCTACAGTTTGTTGTCGAACGGGAACATAGCCCAGTTTCCGGCCGCAGGTGTTACCGAAATGCCAGGGTGAGTAGAGTCTGAGAATCCCCTTACATGGGTGATTGAAATATCCTACAAGTATGCTTGAAAGCTTGCCTTTGAACCCGTGGATGATCGCAATGAAGCAGGAACGTTACACGCCCCTCCCTAGACATCAATTGCGAGCCCTACATTTAAGCTATCAACCTGTTACAGAGCACGTACCAGATGGTTAATACCGTTTAATCCGGTTTAAGCGTGTCTAGCTTTATCTAGTGTTTTATACCGCTCAAGGCCCCTATCCTGAAGCCGAAACACTAACCGTCGCACACTGCGACAAGGACTGAGCATGCGCATTTCAGCCTCTATCAATAACCCATTGGCCTTGATTGCCGTTCTGGCCGCAACAACCGAAGCCTCGGCACTGGTCAGCCTCCCCTTGCTTGACTACCGAAATCAGGCCGTATTTGTGTGGTTCCTAGTCCTTTTTCCGCCCTTTCTGACTGCGTTGTTTTTTATCACGCTGAATTTCAACAAGCAGGCGCTCATCGGAAGCACAACCGCGGATACTGCCCCTCCTAGGGAGGCTACACGCCCTCAGGGTACACCACCCCAGGAGCCGCCTCTTACAGATCAGGCCCAGCCATAAAGTCGACCCCAAACGCCCAGATATACGGCAAAAAAAGCCGCAGCACAGGCTGCGGCTCTTTCTTCATGCCACTGACTCAAGCCAGGTTACGGCCCTTGTTGGCGGCAATTCGCATGCGCAATGCATTGAGTTTGATAAAGCCAGCCGCATCGGCCTGGTTATAGGCGCCCCCGTCTTCTTCAAAGGTGGCGATGGTGGCATCGAACAGCGAATCATCAGACTTGCGCCCTACCACCGTCACGTTGCCCTTGTACAGTTTCAGACGCACCACACCGTTCACATGAGCCTGAGACGCGTCGATCATCTGTTGCAGCAACAGGCGCTCAGGGCTCCACCAATAGCCGGTGTAGATCAGGCTTGCGTAGCGTGGCATCAACTCGTCTTTGAGGTGCGCCACTTCGCGATCCAGGGTGATGGACTCAATGGCACGGTGCGCGCGCAGCATGATCGTACCGCCGGGGGTTTCATAGCAGCCCCGGGACTTCATCCCAACATAGCGGTTTTCGACGATGTCCAGGCGACCAATGCCGTTTTCCCCGCCAATGCGGTTGAGGTCGGCCAGCACGGTGGCAGGCGATTTTTCCACACCGTCCAGTGCAACGATGTCGCCGTGGCGGTAGGTCAGCTCCAGGTACGTGGGGGTGTCCGGCGCATTTTCCGGCGAGACAGTCCACCGCCACATGTCTTCTTCATGTTCGGTCCATGTGTCCTCCAGCACGCCCCCTTCATAGGAGATGTGCAGCAGGTTGGCGTCCATGGAATAAGGCGACTTCTTTTTGCCATGGCGCTCGATGGGAATGCTGTGTTTCTCGGCGTAGTCCATCAGCTTCTCGCGGGACAGGAGGTCCCACTCGCGCCAGGGTGCGATCACTTTCACGCCAGGCTTGAGCGCATAGGCACCCAACTCGAAACGAACCTGATCATTGCCTTTGCCGGTAGCACCATGGCTGATGGCGTCGGCGCCGGTTTCGTTGGCGATCTCGATCAGCCGCTTGGCGATCAAGGGGCGGGCAATGGAGGTACCCAACAGGTATTCGCCCTCGTAAACCGTATTGGCACGGAACATTGGGAACACGAAGTCGCGTACGAACTCTTCTCGCAGGTCGTCGATGTACACTTCTTTCACGCCCATGGCCTGAGCCTTGGCGCGTGCGGGCTCAACTTCCTCGCCCTGGCCCAGGTCAGCGGTGAAGGTCACCACTTCACAATCATAGGTATCCTGCAGCCACTTGAGGATCACCGAAGTGTCCAGGCCGCCGGAATACGCCAGAACGACCTTTTTTACGTCCGCCATGCCATCACTCCACGGGGTTTTGCTGAAAGCCGACGATTCTACCGCCGACTGCCGTGGATTTACAGTAGCGCGACAAGCACTGTTGGGGAAGCGACAGTCACTTCGACAGCATGGTGCTGATATCAGTGTTTCGCAGCCCCTTGTGGCTGGGCTGCGGGTGCAGCCGGTGCACTGGAGGAAGCCGGGGGTGGAGTAGCTCCAATGGCGGTCGCGGGCGCAGTTAACGGGGCCTCTGCAGGCGTGACGGGGGCAACGGCTGTCGTTGTGCGTCTGTCGAGCTGGATATTTACCCGGCGGTTGCGAGCCCTGTTGGCAGCGGAGGTATTAGGCACCAACGGGTATTGCTCACCATGGAAACGTACGTCGATCGCGCTTTCCGGTACGCCATGCGCCTTAAGGTAGTCCGCTACGGACAATGCCCGTCGACGTGAAAGGTCGCGGTTGGCCAGGCGGTTGCCACTGTTATCGGAATGGCCATCCAACTCCACATGATTGACCGATGGATCGGCTTTCATGAAGGCCAGTATCGTGTCCAGCCGTGCCTTGGCAGCGTTATCCAGCTCTGTTCCGGTACCGGGGAAAGGCACTTGGCTCAAACGCACCTGCTCAAAATTCATCGGCAGCAGCTTTGCCGTACAGGCCTGGTAATCGTTCCAGGCCTTGCTGAATTTCACGGGTAGCAAACGCACTTCCATGGCTTGACCTGTTTCGGTGGAAACGGTTCGCACGACGCTGCTGCGCCCTTCCAGCAAGCCACTGACCAGTGCGGCCGCCTGGCCCTGGCTGGATGTCAACAACACCGGCCCTGCGCCAAGCCGTGTACTACCCAGGCTGACATCGGAACGGCCAGGCTGCCAAGGCGCCGCCGCAGCCAACAGAGAAGCTGTCCCGTTACCAAGCGCCCCTGTGCTGGAATTGAGCCGAAAAACAACTTTCTCACCGGCGCGGCGCACGAATTGACCGTCGCCGAAATCGGCGACCGGCTGCGTAAGGCGACATTCGAAGGGGTCACCCTCCACTTTCCATTCCACGTTCTCCAGGCGAGTCTGGAAGGTAAAGGCCATCGCTGGCGCAGTGGCAAGGCCACAGGCGATCAGGGACAGACAGGCAAGGTAGCGATGGCCCACGGCAAGCTCCGGAGTAGAAGTCTACGTACTCCCTGCATATCGGTCAGGGCACGGCAAACTTGATAGCGGATGCCCCCACCGGGCTTTTCCGGTAGGATTCGCCCACCTGTTATACCGGTAGCTCGCAGCTGCACACGTACCGGCCCTTGTGTGCCGTTCCTGCCACGTTGCCTGCGCCTTCATGAGTTCGACCCGCCTGGTACCCTTCATGACCGACCGCCTTACCCTGCTACGTCCTGACGACTGGCACATTCACCTGCGTGACGGCGCGGCCTTGGCCCAGACCGTCGCTGACGCCGCACGTACGTTCGGCCGCGCGATCATCATGCCCAACCTGGTGCCCCCTGTACGCAATGCCGAACAGGCCGGGGCTTACCGGCAGCGCATTCTGGCGGCCCGCCCTGCTGGCAGTACGTTCGAGCCACTGATGGTGCTCTACCTCACCGACCGCACCTCGCCCGAGGACATCCGCGCTGCGCAGGCCACAGGTTATGTGCAGGCCGCCAAGCTCTACCCGGCCGGTGCCACGACCAACTCCGACTCAGGCGTGACCTCCATCGAAAGGTTGTTCCCGGTACTGGAGGTCATGGCGGATGTCGGGATGCCCCTGCTGGTGCACGGCGAGGTGACCCATGCGGACATCGATGTGTTCGACCGGGAGAAGGCCTTTATCGACGAGCACATGGTGAGAATCGTTGAGCGTTTCCCGAACCTGAAGGTGGTGTTCGAACACATCACTACGGCCGACGCTGTGGCTTTCGTGACGTCAGCGGGCGCCAATGTCGGCGCAACCATTACGGCGCACCACTTGCTGTACAACCGGAATCACATGCTGGTAGGCGGTATACGGCCGCACTTTTACTGCCTGCCTATCCTGAAGCGAAATACGCACCAGCGCGCTTTGATCGAGGCCGCTACCAGTGGCAGCCCCAAGTTCTTCCTTGGTACTGACTCGGCACCCCATGCCCGGCACGCCAAGGAAGCGGCCTGCGGGTGTGCAGGCTGTTACACCGCCTATGCTGCTATCGAACTGTACGCTGAAGCCTTTGACCAAGCTGGCGCCCTGAACCAGCTCGAAGGCTTCGCCAGCGTTCATGGCCCAGCGTTCTACGGGCTGCCTACCAACACCTCGCGGATCACCCTGGTCCGTCAGCCTTGGGCAGCGCCTTCAGTGCTCGCCTTTGGGGAACATGAAGTTGTGCCACTACGTGCAGGTGAAACCCTGCAGTGGCGAGTATTGGAGACACACGCGTGAGCGAAGAGCATTTCGACGACGACCTTGACGGCCCTGCTTCATCGGCCAGCCGCCATCCCATGGCAGCGCGTTTCAGAGGCTACCTGCCGGTTGTGATCGATGTGGAAACCGGTGGTTTCAACAGTGCGACCGATGCATTGCTGGAAATTGCCGCCACCACTATTGCCATGGATGAAAAGGGGTTCGTCTTTCCCGACCATACGCTGTTCTTCCGCGTAGAGCCTTTTGCGGGCGCCAACATCGAAGCCGCAGCGCTGGAATTCACGGGTATCAAGCTCGATCACCCCCTCCGTATGGCTGTGAGCGAAGAAGCGGCACTGACTGACATTTTCCGCAGCGTTCGCAAGGCGGTCAAAGCCAACGGCTGCAAGCGTGCCATTCTGGTAGGCCACAACAGCAGTTTTGACCTCGGGTTCCTTAACGCCGCCATTGCACGCCACGACCTGAAACGTAACCCGTTCCACCCCTTCTCCAGCTTCGACACCGCTACGCTGGCCGGCCTGGCGTACGGGCAAACCGTGCTGGCCAAGGCTTGCCAGAGTGCCAACATCGACTTTGATGGCCGCGAGGCGCACTCTGCCCGGTACGATACCGAGAAAACCGCTGAGCTGTTTTGTGGCATCGTGAACCGCTGGAAAGACCTAGGCGGCTGGCGCGACTTCGATGCCTGAAGGCAGCGCTGAACGACCTTTCATCGGGGGAGGCTCGTTCGCTGCCGAGGCGTTTTGACAAGCATTCTCATTAACATTAAGATCCTGGCACTCCCAGCCTTACAGCGACGGTGCCAGCGATATGTATGTTTGCCTCTGCACGGGTGTTACCGATGGTCAGATCCGTGAAGCCATCAACGAAGGTTGCTGCAGCTACCGAGAAGTGCGCCTGGCCACAGGCGTAGCCAGTCAATGCGGAAAATGTGCCTGCCTGGCCAAGGAAGTGGTGCGTGACACGCTGGCTGACATTCGTGCAGCCCAAGCTGTATCGGTCTTTCCCGTAGAGTTTACAGTGGCTTAATACCCCTCCTCTGTTGTCCACCGCGTTTCATTCGTGTTGCTATTTGGCGTTGAACGCAAACATTAGCCATTCCCGTTCACACTTGCGAATATTTGTGCTGCAAATGCCTGTTTGACAGCGCCTTTTATGGCGCGCAAACTTTCAGGCATCTGCAAAAGCACAGGCTAAAACCATGAAAGGTGACGTTAGCGTCATACAGCATCTCAACCGTGTTCTTGGCAACGAGCTGATTGCCATCAACCAGTACTTCCTTCATGCGCGCATGTACGAAGACTGGGGCCTGAACAAGCTTGGCAAGCACGAGTACGATGAATCCATCGATGAGATGAAGCACGCTGACAAACTGATCAAGCGTATTCTTTTCCTTGAAGGCATTCCCAATGTTCAAGAGTTAGGTAAGCTGCTGATCGGGGAGCACACCCGTGAAATGCTGGAGTGCGATCTCAAGCTTGAACAGAAAGGCATTATGGACTTGCGCGCCGCCATTGCCCACTGTGAAACCGTCGGCGACTACGGCAGCCGTGACCTGCTCGAGGACATTCTTGAGTCTGAAGAAGAGCACATCGACTGGCTGGAAACTCAGCTTGGCCTGATCGACAAGATCGGCATCGAGAACTACCTCCAATCCGGCATGGGCGAAGAAGACGCCTAAGCTTTGGCCATAAAAAAACCCCGCCGAGGCGGGGTTTTTTTATGAGTCACCGTATCAAGCGCCAGCTTGTGGCTCCGCGGCCTTGGTGGTCGCACCCTTGATCAAGGTTTGCAACTCGCCATTGGCGGCCATTTCGGCCACGATATCACTGCCGCCAACCAGCTCGCCTCCAACCCACAATTGGGGGAAGGTTGGCCAATTGGCGTACTTGGGAAGGTTGGCGCGGATTTCCGGATTCTGCAGAATGTCGACGTAAGCGAATTTCTCACCGCAGCCCATCACGGCCTGCACGGCCTTTGCGGAAAAACCGCATTGCGGAGCGTTTGGCGAACCTTTCATGTACAGCAAAATGGTGTTGTTGGCGATCTGGTCTTTGATGGTTTCGATGATATCCATGGGCACCTCAGGCTTGGCTACTCGACACTTGCGCGCCGATACGTAGGGCAATTGTAAAGGAAAGCCGAGTGTGGCGCTCGGTCTTCGCCCTGCCCCGACCAAGCCTTACTGCATGGCATTGCCGGAGGGAGGGCTTAACATTTCGATTTCGGTGATGGTTTCGACTTCATCCTGCGGCACATGCACACCGGTCATTTCGCCGATGATTTGCCAATGAGCATCCAGCTCCGAACTGATAGTCGCCATACGATCGATCATGTGGCGGCCCGCCTCGCGGGCGACCTTGTCTTCGCTACGCAGCAACTCGAAGGACATGGTGGTGATCGATGCCGTCAGATGGGTAAGCGTACGGGCCGTCAACCCAAGCAGCTCCATCAGTTGTTTTTCCTTCGCTTCCATTCGGGACTCCCTGTGTCGCGTGGGACACATTATCACCCACGGCAGAGCGTTGTGGAATGCCGTCACGTCAATGCAGGCCATTGGTGTGACACCCTTCAAGAAACGGACTGCGCCTGGCCCCTGCGGTTCACCTGGCCGGCGACAAATGGCGAGCAGACACATCATGAGGCGATTGGCCGTTCAAAATCTGTGACACCCATTGGTAATACGCGACATTTTTTTATACCATCGCGTCCTCTTGAACGATTCGTCGCGCTGTGCGCGGCTTTCGCCCTCTGGCCCGCTCCTTTCAGCGGGCCCCTTTCGGCATGATGCAAAAGGTAGTCATACATGAGCGCCAGGCACTTTCTCTCCTTCATGGACTTCACGCCCGATGAGCTTGTGGCGGTGATTCGCCGAGGGATCGAGCTCAAAGGCCTGCGCAATCGCGCCGTGTTGCACGAACCCCTGAAAAATCGCGTGCTGGGGATGATTTTTGAAAAGTCCTCGACCCGTACACGGCTTTCGTTCGAGGCCGGGATGATACAACTGGGCGGCCAAGCCATTTTCCTTTCTACACGGGATACCCAGCTGGGGCGCGGTGAACCGATCGAGGATGCCGCTATCGTGATGTCCAGCATGCTGGACGCGGTTATGATCCGGACCTTCGCACACTCCACGCTTACCCGCTTTGCGGCCCATTCCAATGTGCCCGTGATCAATGGCCTGTCGGACGACCTGCATCCTTGCCAGTTACTGGCCGACATGCAGACGTTTCTTGAAATGCGCGGCGCGATCCAAGGTAAAACGGTGGCGTGGGTGGGGGATGGCAACAACATGTGCAACAGCTACGTGGAAGCGGCTATCCAGTTTGGCTTCCAGTTGCGCGTAGCTTGCCCGGAAGGCTATGAGCCCGACGCCCGCTTCCTGGCCAAAGCCGGCGACCGTGTAACGCTCACGCGCGACCCACGTGAGGCCGTTCGCGGTGCGCACCTGGTCAGTACGGACGTATGGACGTCCATGGGCCAGGAAGAAGAGGCAGAGCAACGCCTGGCACGGTTCGCCCCCTTCCAGGTCACACGAGAATTGCTCGATCTGGCGGCACCGGACGTGGTATTCATGCATTGCCTGCCTGCACACCGCGGCGAGGAAATCAGCCACGACTTGCTCGAAGACCCTCGCTCGGCCGCCTGGCAGCAGGCTGAAAACCGCTTGCATGCGCAAAAGGCGCTGCTTGAGTTCCTCGTCACACCTGCCTATCGAGCCGAATGACTTCCTCTGCCCTCTTGAGCTTGAACGCGCTGGCCTGCGGCTATGCCACCCAGCGCGTTGTCCATAACCTTCACCTGCACCTGGCCCCTGGCGAAATAGGTTGCCTGCTGGGTGCTTCCGGGTGCGGTAAAACCACCACACTGCGTGCGATCGCGGGCTTTGAGCCCGTGCATGAAGGCGAGATCCAGCTGGGCGACGAGGTCATTTCCCGCCCAGGCCACACCTTGGCCCCGGAAAAGCGCCGCATTGGCATGGTGTTTCAGGACTACGCCCTGTTCCCACACCTTACCGTGGCACGCAATGTGGCCTTTGGGCTGGGCAAAGGCGTAGACGTTGCCCGTGTGGTGGCGGACATGTTGGCGCTGGTCAAGCTGCAGGGGCTGGGCGAACGCTACCCCCATGAACTGTCAGGGGGGCAGCAACAGCGGGTCGCACTTGCCCGCGCGTTGGCACCAGAACCCCGGCTGCTGCTGCTGGACGAACCTTTTTCCAACCTGGACGTAGAGCTGCGCCGTCGGCTGAGCCGTGAGGTGCGTGACATTCTCAAGGGCCGTGGCATCAGCGCCATTCTGGTCACTCACGACCAAGAGGAAGCCTTTGCCGTCAGCGACAAGGTAGGTGTCTTCCGGCAAGGCAACCTGGAACAGTGGGATACGCCCTATAATCTCTACCACCAGCCTCGCACACCCTTTGTGGCCAGCTTCATCGGCCAGGGCTATTTCATTCGCGGCGAACTCACCGGCCCGGCAACCGTACATACCGAGTTAGGCGAGCTGCAAGGGCGCCAGGCCTACCCTTGGCCAATGGGGGCCGCTGTGGACGTGCTTTTGCGCCCAGACGATATCGTGCTATCACCTGCCAGTGCACTGCGGGCTCACATTGTAGGCAAGAGCTTTCTAGGCGCCTCAACGCTCTATCAACTCCGCTTGCCCACGGGAAGCCAGGTAGAAGCCGTGTTTGCCAGCCATGCTGACTACCCCATAGGCCAGGAAGTGGGTATTGCCGTGGCCGCCGAACACCTTGTGTTGTTCGAAGCGGCTGGCAGCGTACCGGTACATCCCTAGCCTGCAGGTACATCAAGGGTCTCCAACGAGGCCTGTGAGCAACCGCCCTGACGCCATGAGCGTGGCCTGCCCGCCCACATGCACACGGTCACCCTCTAGCCGACACGCCAGGTGCCCGCCACGGCGAGAGCACTGGTAGGCACTCAAGGCGTTCTTTTTCAGGCGGCGGGCCCAGTAAGGGACCAGGCTGCAGTGTGTCGTCGCTGTAACGGCGTCCTCGGGAATGCCCAACTGCGGCGCAAAGAACCTGGAAACGAAATCCTGCTGCTCGCCACGGGCCGTGATCACCACGCCTACCCACATGAGTTTCGAAAGGGCCGTAAGGTCCGGTTTGCACCGGCGTACGGCCTGCTCGGATTCCAGCACCACAAAGAGCTCGTTGGCCCCAAGCACATCGATGACCTCGACGCCTAATGCCCGCTGTACATCCAGGCTCACGCCCTCTTCGTCAGGGTACTGGGCCAACAGGTCAAGCCACAGCCGGTCATTGTCCCGTGTCACGGTGAGCGGGCCAGCGCGGCTGACAAAAGGCAGGGTGTCATCGGCCTCGGCATAGATAAGCTGCAATACATGAGCTGCCGCCAGCGTGGCGTGGCCGCTTAGCGGCACCTCGGTGACAGGGGTGAAAGAACGGATGTGCCAGGCAGGCCCTTCTCGCACCACGAAGGCTGTTTGCGACAGGTTATGCTCGGTGGCAATCCGCTGCAGGCGCTCGTCGGCCAACCAGTGCTCCAAGCGGTACACAATAGTGGGGTTGCCACTGAACGGGCGGTCCGCGAAGGCGTCGACCTGATGGTAATCAAGATGCATTGGCCACTTCCTTTAACGGATAACAACACCCGAAACCGCTAGCTTTTTCCAATCGCTGCGAAGGTGGCATTGGTCAGCTCGGCCAGCACCGTTGCTGTCAACTCCACTTCAAGCCCACGCCTGCCCGCGCTTACGAATACGCTTTCAACCTGTTGGGCAGTACTGTCTATAAACGTGCGCAGCCGTTTTTTCTGCCCCAGCGGGCTGATGCCTCCAAGCAGGTAGCCAGTGGTTCTCTGGGCCTGTAAAGGGTCTGCCATTTCGCACTTTTTAACACCTGCGGCTTGTGCAAGCGCCTTGAGATCAAGGCTACCCGCCACAGGCACTATCGCCACTAAAAGCTCGTTTCGCTCACTGGCTGCCAGCAGGGTCTTGAATACCTGCTCAGGCTGCAGCGCCAGCTTCTCGGCGGCCTCAAGCCCATAGGAGGCCGCCTTGGGATCGTGCTCGTACGCATGGACCCGGTGGGCGGCTCGGTGCTTTTTCAACAGGTCGATGGCAGGTGTCATGTGCAGGGTTCAGCAGTAGCGTTTGGTTATGCGTAGCTTATATCCAAAATCCGCCAAGCGCTCAGGCACAGAAGCAAGAGAAATCCAGGGACGTGCTACGTTTTGCAAACCAATGGGCATGAAACGTTCGATTCCGATCTTTACAGACTCATTTTATGGTTATATTTTTTCGTTTACGAATGCAGCACAGAACCTTTTTGCGCTGCATTGTCTATTGCGTCCGTAATCACCGCCAGGTGGCCTGCACGCAGGCACAAACAGCGGCATGCTGAACAACAACAAAAAACGAGGTAGAGGATGTCACACGGTTTCAATAAACCCACGCTGTCCGGTCAATGCATGGCCGAGTTCCTGGGCGCTGCACTGTTTATCTTCTTCGGCACCGGTTGCGTTGCCGCGCTCAAGGTCGCGGGCGCTAGCCTGGGGCTATGGGAGATCAGCATTATCTGGGGTGTAGGCGTCAGCATGGCGATCTACCTCACTGCCGGTGTATCCGGTGCGCACCTTAACCCTGCAGTCAGTATTGCCCTGTGGCTGTTCGGCGACTTTGAACGCCGCAAATTGCCCTTTTACATCCTGGCACAGGTTGCTGGCACCTTCTGCGGTGCGGCCTTGGTCTACGGGCTTTACACCAACCTGTTTTTCGAATACGAACAGGCGCATCACATGGTGCGTGGCACAGCGGCGAGCCTGGAGTTGGCAGGCGTGTTTTCCACCTACCCCCACCCTGCGCTGACCGACGGCGGGGCCTTCATGGTGGAGGCCGTGATTACTGCCATCCTGATGGGCGTGATCATGGCGCTTACGGATGACAACAACGGCCTGCCTAGAGGCCCGCTTGCGCCCTTGCTTATTGGCTTGCTGATCGCTGTGATCGGTAGCGCCATGGGCCCTCTTACGGGTTTTGCCATGAACCCTGCGCGGGACTTCGGCCCCAAGCTCATGACATTCCTTGCAGGCTGGGGCGAGATAGCCTTTACCGGTGGCCGTGACCTGCCCTACTTCCTGATTCCCATTGCAGCGCCTATTCTGGGTGCCTGTTTCGGCGCGGCGAGCTATCGCCTGCTGCTGGCCCGGCACCTGCCTGTTGCCCAGGCTGCAGCCCCAGCTTGCCCCCCTGTTCAAGACACAGCCAAAGAGGCCGATGCTCGCACCTCCTGAACCTGCGAAGCCCTCGACCCGACCAACTACAATCAAGGCTACCACCATGACCGACAAGCACTACATCATTGCCCTTGACCAAGGCACCACCAGCTCCCGTGCGATCATCTTCGACCGTGATGCCAACGTGGTGTGTTCCGCCCAGCGTGAGTTCGCCCAGCACTATCCGCAGCCAGGCTGGGTAGAGCATGACCCCATGGAAATCTTCGCCACACAGAGCGCTACCATGGTAGAGGCGCTTGCCCAGGCGGGGCTCAGCCATGCCCAGGTAGCGGCCATAGGCATCACCAACCAGCGGGAAACTGTGGTGGTGTGGGATAAGAACACAGGCCGCCCTATCCACAACGCCGTGGTATGGCAGTGCCGCCGCAGTACTGAAATCTGCGAACAGCTCAAGCGTGATGGCTTCGAAGACTATATCCGTGAAACCACGGGGCTGGTGATTGACCCATACTTTTCCGGCACCAAGGTGAAATGGATTCTTGACCATGTAGAGGGCAGCCGTGAGCGCGCCCGCCGTGGCGAACTGCTGTTCGGCACCGTGGATACCTGGCTGATCTGGAAATTCACAGGTGGCAAGGTACACGTTACCGACTACACCAACGCCTCGCGTACCTTGATGTTCAACATCCATACCCTGCAATGGGACAAGCGCATGCTGGAGGTGCTGGATATTCCGGAGCAGATGCTGCCTGAAGTGCGGTCCTCCTCGGAAGTGTACGGCCAGACCAAAAGCGGAATCGACATTGCGGGCATCGCGGGTGACCAGCAAGCAGCGCTCTTTGGGCAGATGTGCGTGAACCCAGGCGAAGCCAAGAATACCTACGGCACGGGCTGCTTCTTGCTGATGAACACCGGCAGCAAGGCCGTAACGTCCAACCATGGGCTGCTGACAACATTGGCGTGTGGCCCTCGTGGCGACGTGGCCTATGCCTTGGAAGGCGCGGTATTCAACGGCGGCTCCACTGTCCAATGGCTGCGTGACGAATTGAAAGTGGTCAACGATGCCCTGGATACCGAATATTTCGCTACCAAGGTCAAGGACAGCAATGGCGTATACCTTGTGCCGGCCTTCACCGGGCTAGGCGCGCCCTATTGGGACCCTTATGCCCGTGGCGCATTGTTCGGCCTGACCCGTGGCGTGAAAGTGGACCACATCATCCGTGCCGCACTGGAATCCATCGCCTATCAGACCCGCGACGTGCTGGATGCCATGCAACAGGATGCGGGCGCCCGCTTGAACGCCTTGCGGGTGGACGGCGGCGCAGTGGCCAACAACTTCCTTATGCAGTTCCAGGCCGACATTCTTGGCACGCCAGTGGAGCGCCCACAGATGCGCGAGACCACTGCATTGGGTGCCGCTTACCTGGCCGGGCTGGCGTCGGGCTTCTGGGGCAGCCTCGACGAATTGCGTAACAAGGCCGTTATCGAGCGCACATTCGAACCCCAGATCGACGAAGCCCAGCGCACGGCCTCCTACAAGGGTTGGCAGCGTGCCGTGGAACGCACGCGCGGCTGGTCGGAGTAAGGCCTCTCCCCCACAGGCTGGATAAGGGGGGGACGCTACGGCATCATGGGAGCACTCTGTTAAAGCAACAAGGACCTCCATGAACCTGCCCCCCCGTCAGCAGCAGATCCTCGACTTGGTGCGAGAGCGTGGCTACGTCAGCATCGAAGAGATGGCCCAGCTGTTCGTGGTCACGCCTCAAACCATCCGTCGGGACATCAATCAGCTTGCCGAAGGCGGCCTGCTGCGCCGCTACCATGGCGGTGCTGCCTACGACTCCAGTATCGAAAATACGGCCTACGCCATGCGTGCCGACCAGATGCGTGATGAAAAGCAACGCATTGCCGAAGCTGTAGCCGCACAAGTCCCAGACCACGCCTCCCTGTTCATCAATATCGGCACTACGACTGAATCCATCGCGCGCGCCTTGTTGGGCCACAACCAGCTCAAGGTCATTACCAACAATATCCATGTGGCGTCGATTCTCAGCGGCAAGGAGGATTTCGAAGTGCTGCTCGCGGGCGGGACGGTTCGCCGGGATGGCGGCGTGGTGGGTCAGGCCTGTGTAGACTTCATCAGTCAATTCAAGGTGGACTACGCCTTGGTTGGCATCAGTGGCATTGATGAAGAAGACGGCAGCCTGCTGGACTTCGACTACCAGGAAGTACGTGTTTCCCAAGCGATCATCGCCAATGCCCGCCAAGTCATTCTGGCGGCAGATTCCAGCAAATTCGGTCGCAACGCCATGGTACGCCTTGGGCCGATCAGCTTGATCGATTGCCTAGTGACCGACGGCGCACCCTCTATGGCGCTGTCCGATCACCTGAACAAGCACAAGGTCCGGGTTGAAGTCGTATAACCACACGCCCGCGCATTGGTTCCACGCATTTTCATAATTGTTCTTTTTCGCCAACCCTATGAAGATTTTCAATCATAGTGCGCTGGCGGCTGGGCGCTTTATAGGCTACGATTTTCGAAAATGAACATTTGATGTTCGGATTAATTTCGAATCAGCCTGGAGGCACCATGACCGAGACCGCACATACGCCCGACCACCTGTACGACGTTGCGGTCATCGGCGGTGGCATCAATGGTGTTGGAATCGCTGCCGATGCTGCTGGCAGAGGGCTTTCGGTATTCCTTTGTGAAAAGGACGACCTGGCCAGCCATACCTCTTCGGCCAGCAGCAAACTTATCCATGGTGGGCTGCGCTACCTGGAACACTACGAGTTCCGTCTGGTAAAGGAAGCGCTTGCCGAGCGGGAAGTGCTGTTGGCAAAGGCCCCGCACATCGTGAAGCCCATGCGCTTTGTGCTTCCCCATCAACCGCACCTGCGCCCTGCCTGGATGATCCGTGCAGGGCTGTTTCTCTATGACCACTTGGGCAAACGCGAAAAATTGCCGGGCTCTCGCAGCCTGCGCTTTGGTCCGCGCAACCCCTTAAAGGCAGACTTCAAGCGCGGTTTTGAGTACTCCGACTGCTGGGTAGACGACGCCCGCCTGGTGGCGCTCAATGCCATTTCCGCTCGCGAGAGCGGAGCCCACGTAAAAACCCGAACCCGCTGCGTCAATGCGCAGCGCGTGGGCGGTGTGTGGGATGTGCAATTGGAAGGCCCTGAGGGTCAGCTCTACAGCATTCGTGCCAAGGCCTTGGTAAACGCGGCCGGCCCATGGGTTGCACGGTTCATTCGTGAAGACTTGAAACTGGCTTCACCCTATGGCATACGCCTTATTCAAGGCAGCCACCTGATTGTGCCGCGCCTGTACGAAGGCGATCACGCTTACATTCTGCAGAACACCGACCAACGGATCGTGTTTGCCATTCCTTACTTGGACAACTTCACCATCATTGGCACAACTGATCGTGAATATACAGGTGACCCTTCCAAAGTCACGATTACCGACCAGGAAACGGACTACATCCTTAACGTGGTGAATAACCACTTCAAGCATCAGCTCAGCCGTGAGGACATTCTGCGCACCTACTCGGGTGTGCGCCCCCTGTGTAATGACGAATCGGATAATCCTTCTGCCATTACCCGGGACTACACGCTGGCCCTCACCCAGGAACAGGGCCAGGCGCCGCTGCTCTCGGTCTTTGGAGGCAAGCTCACGACCTATCGCAAGCTGGCCGAGTCCGCCATGGGCCAGCTCAAGCCATTTTTCCCCAACATGGGTGCCAGCTGGACAGCCAGCAAGCCACTGCCAGGGGGCGAGCGCATGACAACGCCACAGCAACTGGCTGCGGACCTGGTCGCCAAAGCGCCCTGGTTGCCGACCGCCGTGGCCGCCCGCTGGTCAATCACCTATGGCAGCCGCAGTTTCATCCTGCTCGAAGGCTGCCAGCGCCTGGCCGATCTGGGCCAGTACTTTGGTGGAGGCCTTTATGCCCGTGAAGTGGATTACCTGGTCAAGGCAGAATGGGCACGTACCGCTGAAGACATTCTGTGGCGCCGCACTAAACTGGGCCTGTTCATTGATGAAGAGGGCCAGCAGGCCCTGGCTGCCCACTTGGCTCAGGCTGTTACCAGCGAGGGCGGTACCCGCGCTGCTTGATGGACCCTCTGGCATGCTCAGGCGTGTCACTGTTGGCGAGTATGGGCGGCTGTGATGAAATGGCTGCCCACTTGCCAACCCTCGATTCCTCCTTCTTGTGAATCTACCCTACCTTCGCCGCTGGGCCCTGCTTGCCCTTGCCGTGCTCATGCTTGGCACCTTCGGCCTGGCCGGGTATCGGCTGAGCGAAACCCTTGGCCTGCGCACCCAAGCCGATACCGGCGCGCGACAGCTGGCGCTCCATGCGCGGGCGGTCGAAAGCGAACTCGACAAGTTTACTTACCTGCCTAGCCTGCTTGAGCTGGAACAGAGCGTGCTGAATGTGCTCAACGCGCCACGTCAAAACGAGACAGATACTGTCAACCGCTACCTGGCAGGCCTGCAAGTGCGTAGCGGCAGCCGGGCAATCTTTGTCATGGACCTTCAGGGTCGCGTGGTTGCCAGCAGCAATTGGCAGGCTGCCGACAGTTTCATGGGCGAGAACCTGTCCTTCAGGCCGTATTTCAAAGACGCCGTACAGGGCCGCCCTGGCCGTTACTACGGGGTGGGCACCACCACAGGGGAACCTGGGTACTTTATTGCCCATGGGCTGGTGGAGCACGGCAAAATCGTTGGTGTGGCCGTGGTCAAAGCGCGTCTGGACGCGTTGGAAGCACGTTGGCAGCGGGCTCGGCTAGAGGCATTCGTCACCGACGAAAATGGCATCATTATCTTGTCCAGCGACACAACCCGGCGGTTGAAATCCATTGCCCCCCTGGATGCTGCGCACCGTGAACAACTGGCTCGCAGCCTGCAATATTACGCCGCCCCCTTGAGCGAGCTGCGCCCTTTAGAGCGTGAGCGGCTCAGTGAAGGCGTAGAGCGCCTTACTTTGAGCCAGCACGACACCGAGGGCCGTACATGGCCGGCCCGCTATATCGCCCAAAGCCTGCCGATTACAGACACACGCTGGCGCATGACCCTGCTTACCCCCCTCAAAGACCAACGCCGTGAAGCCATTATTCACGGTGTACTGGCCGCTGCCGCTGTGGCCTTGCTGGCCATACTGCTGATCGCACTTAACGAGCGGCGCAAGGTGGTTGCCGCTCGCCTGGCTGCTCGAGAAGCACTAGAGGCAGCAAACAGCTTGCTGGAAAAGCGTATCGCCGAACGCACCCAAGACCTTCGCAACAGCAATGAGCGCCTTGAGGGGCAGATTCGAGAGCGTCGCCAGGCTGAGCAAACCTTGCGCAAAGCCCAGGATGAATTGGTCAGGGCAGGCAAGCTGGCCGCCATTGGGCAGATGTCCACCAGCATCGCTCATGAACTCAACCAGCCGCTGGCCGCACTGCGGACCCTGTCGGGCAACACCGTACGCTTTCTTGAGCGCGGGCGCCTTGACGTTGCCAGCACCAACTTGAACACAATCTGCGAACTGGTGGATCGCCTTGGCCGTATTATCGCCAGCCTTCGCGCATTTGCCCGAGGAACCGATCACAGCGGCGAAGCAGACGTGAGCGAAGCGGTTGCAACCGCGCGCAGCGTGCTCGCGCATCGGCTGGAAGGCTCCCCGATTACACTAGCATGTGACGTGGTACCGGCGCGGGTAGCCATCGAACCTACACGGCTGGAACAAATCCTTATCAACCTTATGGCCAATGCTCTGGATGCCCTTGTTGGTGCTCCCCAGCCCCGTATCCATGTAACGGGCCAACGCTCAGGCCAGCACTATCACGTTCAGGTAAGCGATAACGGGCCGGGGATCGATCCCCAGCGCCGTGGGCAGGTGTTCGAAGCCTTCTTTACCACCAAGCCGCTTGAACAAGGGCTTGGCCTGGGGCTTACACTGTCGGCACAATTGGCCGCCGCTGCCAATGGTCAGTTACGCCTGGATACACACACCACGCAAGGCGCCACCTTTACCCTGACCCTGCCCGTGTGTGCAGGGCCTGATACGAGTAACCTGCCTTGACCACTGCGCTGACTGTATTGATCGTCGAAGACGACCCGCATGTGATGCTTGGGTGCCAGCAAGCCTTGGGGCTCGAAGACATTGCCAGCGAAGGCGTGGCCACTGCTGAGCTGGCCCTGCAGCGTATCAGCCAAGGCTTTGCTGGCATTGTCGTCAGTGATATTCGCCTGCCTGGCATCGACGGTTTGCAACTGCTGCGCCAGCTAAAAGACATCGACCCGGCGCTGCCTGTGATGCTGATTACGGGCCATGGTGATGTGGCGCTGGCGGTGAGCGCCATGCGCCAGGGTGCTTACGACTTCATGGAAAAACCCTTTTCGCCAGAGCGCTTGGTCGAAGCCGTAAGGCGGGCGCTGGAGCAACGCCGGTTGACCCTTCAGGTATCGGCCTTGCAGCGTCAGTTACAGCATCGCGAAGCACTTCACGAGCGCCTGATCGGCCATTCCGCGGCAATGCAGGCCCTGCGCGCAGCCATCGCCAATGTGGCAGATACACCCGCCAACGTGTTGATTACCGGTGAAACAGGCACTGGCAAGGAGTTGGTTGCCCGTTGCCTGCACGACTACAGCCGGCGGCTGCCTCACGCCTTTGTGGCACTCAACTGCGGTGGGCTATCGGACCCGCTGTTTGACAGCGAAATCTTTGGCCGTGAAGCCAGCAGCGGTTCACAACGTGTGGGCAAGCTGGAGCATGCCCATGAGGGCACTCTGTTTCTGGATGAGATTGAAGCGCTGCCTGCAGCCCTCCAGATAAAAATGCTACGCGTACTGCAAGAACGTACGCTGGAGCGGCTTGGGTCCAACCAGCCTGTAGCTGTAGATATCCGTGTGATTGCAGCGACCAAGGCCGACATGGCCCACGGCGCTCATGAAACGTACCTTCGCAGTGATTTCTTTTACCGCCTCAACGTGGTCACGCTAGAGCTGCCACCCCTGCGTAGCCGCCGCGAAGACATCCCGGTGCTGTTCGAGCATTTTCTGCAACAGGCCGCGCTGCGCTTCGACAGGGAAGCCCAGTCGCTTGACGATGTGACACGCTCACGCCTGATGACTCATACGTGGCCAGGCAACGTTCGAGAGCTGCGCAATGTCGCTGAACGCTTTGCCTTGGGCATGCCTGCCTTCCGACAAGATGACGCTCAAAACACGGGGCTGCGCTTTGCCGAGGCCGTAGAAGCCTTCGAACGCAGCCTTTTACAGCATGCGCTGGCCCGCAATGGGGGCAACCTGAGCCAGGCCAGCCAGGAACTGGGCATGGCCAAGACCACCCTGTTCGACAGGGTAAAGAAATACCGTCTTACAGACCCAAGCGTTAAGTAACACGCCTGTCTTCCCCTTCCGCGTCTAAATGCCCGCTCCTTTATACCGGAGAGCTACGGCATGCCGTTCCCCACACTCCCCACCTTGCTGGCCAGTACCTACAACTTCACACCTTCAGTCGAAGCGCCTCCCGACGCCTCCACTACGCCTTTATTGTGGCAAGGCGTGGATCGATGGCAGCCACCCGTGGAGCGTCAACTGGAGCGCTACCTCACCGGTGCCGACCCTCGCGCCTGGGCAAACCTTGTGGGCGCCTGCCAGGCACTGGAAGCGCTTCACGAGCAAAGCAGGGAGCAGGTCGATCAACTCCTGCATGCCACCAGCCACTCCCCTCAGCTTGTGCAGGCCTATCACCGTACTCATTTGTCCGGCGCACTCGCCGAAGCCCTGGTACAGAGGTACTTGGGCACCCTGACTGACAGTGAGTACCACGCCATTGTGGGCTGCCTGCAGCCGTTGCTGGAGGGACAAGAGCCCATCCAGGCCTACAGGCTCGGCCGGATCAGGCTCAGCGACCGTAACCACCAAGTGTTCTGGGACAGCGCTTTGACACTTACCAACCTGGTGCAACTCAATGACCTTGGCCAGCCCCTTCGGCTTCTGTTGTACCGGTTTGGGGCCTATGGTGGTTGGAGCGCACACGCCTCAGCCGACGACCTTCAAGTTGTACTGCACAATGCACTCCTCCCCTTGCCAGAGCAACGCGTTACGCTGGTTGCCGGCCAATGGACTACGTTCCATGACACCCTGGATGCACAGCTGGCTGCGTTGAAGGCTGCGCCTGAGGGGCAACCGCCACACACTTTGGAAGCCAAGGAGCGTCGCCTGATCGAAGCACTGGAGTTGCTCACGGTTCCCGTGAACCCTTCCAGGCTTCTCGCCTTGGCGCGTGTGGAAGAAACGCGACGTTCGCTACACTTGGGCGAGCAGGCCCGCGCCTGGCTGTCCAACCTGCCTTCAGACAGCTGCCTGCGCCTGGCAGGGCTCATTACGGCCTATGCCCAGGCCGTCGGCGACGCTGAGCGACTGCTGCGGGCCGACTTACCCACTCGGGCCGATTACGCCAGCCACCGGATCAGCGAATTCCTGACCAGCCACTTTGCCTTGGAACACCCCTGCCGCGTAAGGCTGACACTGCCGATGCGGGTGGACATGGTACGTGATCTGATTGCAGGTTCCGGCGCGCCAGGTACGCCCACCCGGCTGGTACCACGCCCCTCCCTGGATACCGAACAGCTGGCGTTGGAAACCCTGGCCTTGGCGCAGATCGATGAAACCATGGCCCGGCGCCTGGCCTTTGCCCAAGTGCATGTGCTGCCTGCACATCACCCCCAGGCCGCTGCTATCACGCAAGCGGTCACGCTTGCCTGGCTGCAAGAACAGATTCCAGCATTGGACGTTGCGGGGGGCTATGAGCGGTTACTCGTAGATGTGTATTTGCGTGTTGGCCGTTTTGAGGTGCGCATTCAGGATGAAGCTGTTCTGCAACGCCCGTACGCATTGATGCTGGACATCCAGGCGCTGATTGCCCACCACCAACGGCGCCTTGATGACCGCGGGTTGCGCATGGTGCAAATAGCACAAAGTGCCATCATTCCCGCCGCGTGGCGAGCAGACGGGCTGGACCTGGCCTTGTTGCCCGTGTCGCTTACGCTGTTCGACGAAACGACTCATAGCAGTGGCAGTACCTTGGCAGGGGTGGTCTTGATCCAAGACCGCATCAGTAAAACAACCGTTCTAGTGCTGCCCGACCCACCCGATGGCAAGGCCTTGAGGCAATACGAGCGTGCTGACCTGGCGATCGAAGCCCTCGAAGACCTGTTTATGGACGCGCGCCTGCGCCGCTACCTGTGTGAACGGGCCATTGAAGGCGATCCCCTATTGCTGGAAAGCCGGGTAAACCAGGCATTGATGGCCGGGTTCCACCGCCTGATCACTATAGGTACACCCTGGCCTGCGCATCAATCACTTGTCCGTAATCAAAGCCTGGCCGAGTTGGGGCTTCATATCCGAGCCCACCGAGCCAGTTCCACATCCAGCGCCGATCGGGTCTTTGAAGATGCCCAAGACAGCCGACTGAACGTGGTGAGATACATTCGCCTGGCCTTGGGGTTCGTGCCCTTCATAGGCAGCGCGATTGCCCTGGTCGACGCCTTGGAAGCTGCCATGGAGGCTGGCAGCGCCTTCGCTGAGGGCAATGGTGCCGGCGGTATCGAGGCTACCCAATCCGTGCTTTTCTCCATTGCGGACGCCTTTCTGGACTTCGGCCCAGCGGGCCTGGCGGCGTCTGCACCCGCCACGAGCCTGCGTGCTACCGCCCAGGCTAGGCACTTGCGCCATGGCCTCAAGGGCGCCGGCCGGCTGAGGGCCCTGTCACCCTGGAGCGCTCGGCGTGCCGATGAAGGCTTCGTGGGTTATGAACAGGCAATCACCTTGAGCGCTCAGCCTGGCCATGAGGGGCGCTGGCGGGGTATCTACCGCCTAAGCAGTGGCACGTTTATCCAGCGTGGCAGTGCAGCCTATGAAGTTCAATGGGATGCTACTCACCATACCTGGCGGTTGGCGCCTACACGTACACGCCACTATCGTCAGCCGGTGGCGCTGGATGAAAACGGGCAATGGCAAACCCATGGGCACCTTTACGGTACCTTGGTCGACAGTGGATTACACGGCGGTGGCGGCCTGCAAAGCTACCTGGCAGACCGTCTGGACCCGCTCTGGCCAGATACTTTGCGCCGCCTGCTGCCACGGTGGTGGGCAGATGCTCATTTCCGTCGTCAGCATCAGTTGCTAGGGGAGCGTACCGTCTGCCTCAGGCGGGTGGTTGAAAACGAAGCGAAGGTTCAGCAGGCTTTAAACGCGTTCAAGGCTCAGCAAGGTTCGGCACAGGCTTTTCTGGATACTGCGCAGGAAGCTATAGATGCGGCCACGGCGCTGCATGACAACCTTGACCACCTTCGGCAGTTTACCCGAGGGCACCGCTATGCCGAAGCAGGGTTAGACCAGAGCCGGGCAGCGGCGAATATTTGCGCCAAGTCGCAACTGCAGATCAAAGTCGCCCATATGGATGCTGTGCGCCTTGGCGATTTGGTCTTGGAACAGCGCACTGAACTGGATCGACTGATCGTCAGGCTCTACGATAACGCAGGCCCTGATGCGCTTGTAACCGCTGAACTGATAGAGGGCATGAAAGCCATACGCCAGACCGTGGTCCAGATTCTGGACCGGTACGACTTCGTCGAGCGTTGCCTGGAGCGTGTGAAGGCCTGGCAACGCCGTGTGACATCTGCCGAACACCGGCGAGCACTGCATACCGAGCAGCAAGGCTTGCTGGAGACTTTTTCAGAGAAGCGCCTGGGCCTGGTACGCATGGCGCTGCTGATGGACCTCGCGCCGGTGGACGACATTACCAAGCCTTCATGGCCCTACATGAGGCGGTTGTATACACCCGCGCGGGAGCGTTATGACCGTGTAATGCAATCGGCCTTCCAGGGTGAAAACCTTAACCTTCGCCCCCAGCAGCGTGATCGCCTGGTGGCGCAGGTGCGGGAGCAGAACCAAGCGTTTACCCGGCAGGTGCGTCGCCTGACTCTCAGCTACCCGGAACAGTTCGATCCGTTGTATAGCGAGCGCTTGTTGCAAGCCCTGCAGGCATTACGCCAAGCGACACCTGCGCCATCGGCACCGGCTACCCTTCCCCGCGGGCGAACTCGCCCCAGAACGTTCGAAGGCGACGGCCTGCTGCTGGTAGGCAACCCCGTGGAAGGCCAGCCTGACATACTGGTCATTGGCGAGGTCAACAACCGGACCGAGCGCTGGGCACGTCGTGCCAACCAATCTTGGGCACCTGTGGCGCCCACACCTGTTCCGGTACCTCAGCGCTCCGCTGCGGAACTGGCCCGACACGCCCAGGAACGGCTTGCGCAACTGCCTGCCTTTCGTCAGCGTGTTCGTCGCTACACCCAGCCTGACATACCGGCAGCAGACCTTGAAGACCTCTTCACAGGCGAGGGACAGGAACTGGAATTCCATGCCCGACAGCTGCTCTTGGCCGACACTGAACACCACTACGCGCAGGTGACGGCGCGCCTGCAAGAAGAGGCGCAGATGCTTACGTCTGAAGGGCGACAGGCCAGAATAGCGCACTGCAAGGCGTCCCCGAAGCCAACCGGTGGTTACTTGGAATACCTGTACGAGGCAGGCGAAGTCCAGATCCGTAAACTGGGTGAGCTAAAGCCTTCTGGCAATACCCCCCGTACCCGGAACTGGTTGCAGGAATATGAGGTGGTCGATAGCCACAATGGCCAACCTTGGGGCTATGCTCATTTCCATTATTCAAATGCACAGCCTCGTTTCCAGGACTTTGTAGCTGCTCACTTGAAGACGCCAGGCCAGCGCCTGCAAGGCACGGGCGCACCGGGCCAGGCGACCGTGTGGCGCGGTGAGATCAGCCGCCAGCTGGCAACCAGACTGTTCGAACCGCTGTTCCATTGACCCTTGGTGCGCGCCCTGGCTTCACGGCGCACCTAGGCTTGAGCTGTCGACATCTTGCACACCATGAGCCAGACTCATGCCTTTCTCTGGGAACGGGAACTTGGCTCATGGTGCGGCATGCTTGAAATTCGTCATCTTAGAACCCTGTACGCTTTGCGTGAGGCCGACAGCCTGGTCGAAGCGGCTGAGCGGCTGCATTTGACCCAGTCCGCCCTGTCTCACCAGTTCAAGGAACTGGAAGACCGCCTCGGCATGACCTTGTTCGTGCGCAAGACCAAACCTGTTCGTTTCACCAGTGCCGGGTTACGCCTGCTGCAGCTGGCTGACGCTACGTTGCCGTTGATGCGCGCCGCCGAGCGGGACATGGCACGCCTGGCAGGTGGTACGGCAGGCCGCCTGCACATGGCGATCGAGTGTCACAGCTGTTTCCAGTGGCTGATGCCCACAATAGACCAGTTCCGTGACGCCTGGCCGGAGGTAGAGCTGGATCTGGCCTCCGGTTTCGCCTTCGCGCCTCTGCCTGCCTTGGCACGAGGCGACCTGGACCTGGTGGTAACCTCCGACCCTCTGGATCTCAATGGCATTACCTATGTGCCATTGTTTACCTTCGAGGCCATGCTGGCGGTAGGCAACCAGCACCCTCTGGCCAGCAAGCCCTGGGTCGAACCGGAAGACCTGCTGGACCAGACACTGATCACCTATCCGGTTGACCGGGACCGCCTTGATATCTTCACGCGTTTTCTGGAACCAGCCGAGGTAGAGCCTGCCAGCGTGCGTACCGCCGAATTATCCGTGATGATGATGCAATTGGTGGCCAGTGGGCGCGGAGTATGCGGGATGCCCCACTGGGCCCTTCACGAATACAGTGCACGTGGCTATGTGAAAGGCCGACGGCTCGGGGAAAAAGGGTTGTTCGCCACCCTGTATGCCGCCGTGCGTACCGACATGCTGGAAGCGCCTTTCATGCGCGATTTCCTGTTGACTGCCAAGGACACCTCCTTCGCGACCCTCGATGGCGTAAGCGCTGTTCGATAGTGCATCAGGCGCTTGCAAGCGCGTGCCGGTGGCCTCATAAAGGGGTCATGAACCTGCCCTTTCCAGACCCAGCCCTTAGCGCCTTCCACCCCGCCATACAGCGCTGGTTCCAGCACAGCTTCCCGGCAACGACCCCGGCACAGGCGGCGGCCTGGCCGCTGATCCGTGCCAGGCGTTCTACCCTCGTCGCCGCACCTACGGGTTCTGGAAAAACGCTCACGGCCTTCCTGGCCGTGCTCGATGAACTGGTATGCCAGGCGCTGACGCCTGAAGGGTTGCCTGAGCAGGTGCTGGTGGTATACGTGTCGCCGCTCAAAGCCTTGTCCAACGACATTCAGCTCAACCTGCAGGGCCCCCTGGCCGGTATCAGCCAGCAACTTGAAAGCATGGGGCTACCTGCCTTGCCCCTGCGTACCGCTGTGCGCACGGGTGACACGCCGCAGAAGGACCGTGCGGCCATGCGGCGGCGGCCGCCGCATATTCTGGTCACCACGCCTGAATCCTTGTACGTGCTGCTGGGCTCGGACGGGGGGCGGCAAATGCTGAGCGGCGTACACACGGTGATCGTGGACGAGATTCATGCAGTGGCAGGGAGCAAGCGGGGCAGCCACCTGGCGCTGAGCCTGGAGCGCCTGCAAGCCCTCAGTGGCGCACCGCTGAGGCGCATTGGCCTGTCAGCTACGCAAACGCCTATCGAACGGGTGGCGGGGTTCCTGGCAGGGCATCAGCAGCCTTGCGAAATCGTGGACATTGGCCACGCCCGCCCGCGCGACCTTGCGCTGGAAGTGCCTCCCGTGCCCCTTGAGGCAGTCATGGCCAACGACGTCTGGGCACTGTTGTACGATCGCGTGGCAGCCCTGGCCAAAGAACATCGCACCACGCTGGTATTTGTAAACACGCGGCGCTTGGCAGAGCGGTTGGCCCGTCACCTGAGTGAACGTCTTGGCCATGAGCAGGTGGCCGCCCACCATGGCAGCCTTGCGCGCGACCAGCGCCTGAGTGCCGAACAGCGCCTTAAGCGGGGTGAGTTGCGCGTGCTGGTAGCCACCGCGTCGCTGGAGCTGGGCATTGATATCGGAGAGGTGGACCTGGTATGCCAGATCAGCTCGCCCCGCTCTATCGCCGCCTTTCTTCAGCGAGTAGGCCGTTCAGGCCATCAAGTCGGCGGCACACCCAAGGGGCGCTTGTTCGCCACGTCTCGTGATGACCTGATTGAATGCGTCGCCCTACTGGACTGCGTACGCCGAGGCGAGCTGGACGAACTAAAGGTGCCTCAGGCGCCCTTGGACGTGCTGGCCCAGCACATCGTGGCTGAAGTCAGTTGCCGGGAGTGGGACGAAGCCGCCTTGCTTGCGCTGTTTCGCTGTGCAACGCCCTACGCCGAACTTGCCCAACCCGATTACCAGGCAGTAGTGACCACCTTGGCCGAGGGCTATGAAACCCGCCAGGGCCTGCGCAGTGCCTACCTTCACCGCGATACCGTGGGCGGTACCTTGCGCGGACGGCGCGGCAGCAGGCTAGCGGCAGTAACCAGCGGCGGTACCATTGCCGACAATGCCGACTACGCCGTGATGCTGGAGCCTCAAGGCCTGAACATCGGCAGTGTCAACGAAGATTTTGCTGTGGAAAGCCTGGCGGGGGACGTGTTCCAGTTGGGCAATGCGTCCTACCGCATCATTCGTGTGGAAGGCGGGCGCGTGCGCGTAGAAGACGCCAAGGGTATGCCGCCCAATGTGCCGTTCTGGCTCGGTGAGGCACCGGGCCGTAGTGATGAGCTATCGCGCTCTGTGGCCAGGCTACAGGCCGCGGTGGACGAGCAATTGGCTTGTAGTGAGGGCCAGCACGCCCCGGTGAGGGCGTGGATGACCAAGGCGCTGGCGCTGGACCTGGCGAGCGCTGAGCAGCTGCTGGAATACCTGGCACGCACACGGCACGTGCTGGGCGCTCTGCCGTCCCAGGACACACTGATCATGGAGCGCTTCCTCGACGCGTCCGGTGGTACCCAACTGGTTGTCCATTCCCCCTTCGGCAGCCGCGTCAATCGCGCCTGGGGGCTGGCGTTGCGCAAACGCTTTGGCCAGACGTTCAACATTGAGCTTCAAGCGGCTGCCAGTGAGGATGCCATTGTGGTGTCGCTGCCCACCGAACCTCGTTTTACATTGGATGACGTGTGGGGGTACTTGCGCAGCGCTACTGCCGAAGCTGTCCTCGTTCAGGCCGTGCTGGAGGCGCCTTTGTTCGGGGTACGCTGGCGGTGGAATGCGGCCAATGCCCTGGCGTTGCCGCGTTTTGCAGGCGGGCGCAAGGTGGCCCCCCAACTGCAGCGGATGAAAAGCGAAGATCTGATTACCCATGTGTTCCCGGAGCAGGCCGCTTGCATGGAAAACGCCGTGGGCGAACGTGAGGTGCCGGATCACCCCTTGGTACGTCAGACCCTACACGATTGCCTGCACGAGGCCTTGGACAGCGACCGCTGGCTGCAACTGCTGCGGTGCATGGAAGCAGGCGAGGTGCGGCTGATCAGCCACGACCTGCCATCACCCTCCCCGTTGGCCGCGGCCATCCTCAACGCTCGCCCCTATGCGTTTCTGGACAATGCACCGTTGGAAGAGCGGCGAACCCAGGCTGTGCTGGGCCGCCGCTGGACCGACCCCGAATCAGCCGATGACTTGGGCGCGCTGGCACCTGAAGCCATTGAAGCTGTGCGGTTACAGGCCTGGCCGCAGCCGCGTAGCACCGATGAAATGCACGAGGCCTTGATGAACCTGGGCGTGGTGACCCAAGCTGAGGCCCAGGCCCACGCCGGATGGCCTGATTGGTTGGCAGCCCTGGCTAAAACCGGCCGTGCAGGGCAATTGATCACCGCCGGCAACCAGTGCCTGTGGTTTGCCCGAGAGCGGTTGCTGTGCGTACAGGCCGCTTACCCTGGCAGCTTGGTGCAACCCGCCCTGGCAGTGTTGCCCGGTTTTATCCAAAGCTGGGACATCGACGCTGCCCGGCGTGAACTGATCCGTAGCCGGTTGGGAGGGCTTGGCCCTCAGCAGGCTATGGACATTGCCCAGTCGCTGGGGTTGGCAGCCGAGGTTGTGGTGCAGGCGCTAACGCATTTGCAAGCCGAAGGTTACCTGCTGCAAGGCCGTTTCCAGCCAGGTCTGGAAACGCCGCAGTGGTGCGAACGTCATCTGCTGGCGCGTATCCACCGGTATACGGTCAAGCGGCTGCGCAAGGACATCGAGCCGGTGTCGTTGCAAGACTTCACGCGTTTTCTGTTTGACTGGCAACACGTATCCCCTGCCACCCGCCTGGAAGGGCAGGCCGCCTTGGCGCAGGCCCTGGCGCAGCTGGAAGGGTACAACGCACCGGCCGGTGCCTGGGAAAACGATTTGCTGCCGGCACGTGTCAAGGGCTACAGCAGCACCTGGCTGGACGCTGCCTGCCGCTCAGGGAAAACCCTATGGTTACGGCGTGGCGGCGGCATGAAAAGCAGCGGTACAGCATTGCGTACAATGCCCATTATGCTGTTGCCCCGGGCTCATCTGGGGCTATGGCAGGCACTGGCGAATCACCCGAGCGACACCGATGTGAGCCCACGCGCGCAGAAAGTGGTAGACGCCTTGAGCCAGCAGGGTGCCCTGTTCTTCGATCAGTTGCAGGACCAGGCTCGGCTGTTACGCACAGAGCTGGAAAACGCACTGGCCGAACTGGTCGCCAACGGGCACGTCAGTGCCGACAGTTTCGCAGGGCTGCGCGCCTTGGTGACACCGGCCAGCAGCCGACAGCAACGCAGCAGCCGACGTGGGCTGGGAGCGTTTATCGGCGGTATGCAGGACGCCGGGCGCTGGGCGTTGCTAAGCCCCCCGGCAAACCCGCCAGCCTCCAGCGAACAACTCGAACACCTGGCCATGACCCTGCTACGTCGCTATGGGGTGGTGTTCTGGCGCTTGCTGGAGTGCGAGGCGGACTGGCTGCCCAGCTGGCGCGACCTGTTACGCACCTTCCAGCGACTGGAAGCTCGCGGCGAGATACGCGGCGGGCGCTTTATCGAAGGGTTGGCAGGTGAGCACTTTGCGCTGCCCGAAGCCATTCCTCTATTACGTGAAGTCAGGCGTAGGCCGCTGGACGGCAGCGTGATCGGGGTGAGTGCCATCGACCCTTTGAACCTCAGCGGCACCTTGCTGCCGGGTACGCGAGTACCGTCACTGGCGGCCAACCGGCTGGTGTACCTGGACGGCGTGCCGGCGGCAGCCATGATCGGCGGCAAGCCCGTTCACTGGCTGGAGCAGACAGCGGCTATCAGGGAAGCACTGATCCGGCGGCCTTGACCTGTTAAACAGGCCTTCGGTAGTTCATTGGCGGGTTCTGCCCGCTCCTACAGTAGCTGTGTCGTGAACCTGTAAGAGCGGGCAGAGCCTGCGAAGGGGCTGAAGGGCTCAGGCGTTACCCGCCAGGCGTAAGCGTGCAGCGTGGGTGAAGTCCAGCATACGCTTGAGCGGGCGAATGGCGTGGGGTATCAGGGCAGGCTCCACGAAAATCTCGTTAGTGCCTTCGCGTAGGCACTCCAGGGTACGCTGCAACGTATTCATGGCCATCCACGGGCAGTGCGCACAGCTTCGACAGGCTGCGCCGTTACCCGCCGTGGGGGCTTCGATAAAGGTTTTGTCCGGGCAAAGCTGCTGCATCTTGTAAAAGATGCCGCGGTCGGTCGCCACAATGAACGTAGGGTTAGGCATGCGCTGGGCAGCAGCGATCAGCTGGCTGGTAGAACCCACGGCATCGGCCAGGGCAATCACGGCTTCTGGAGATTCAGGATGAACCAGCACGGCCGCTTCGGGGTACAGGGCCTTAAGGTCCTCCAACTGCCGGGATTTGAACTCTTCATGGACGATGCAGGCACCGTCCCACAGCAGCATGTCTGCGCCTGTGTGCTTCTGGATATAGCCCCCCAGGTGGCGGTCCGGCGCCCAGAGAATTTTTTCGCCGTTGTCCATCAGGCTTTCCACGATCTCGACCGCACAGCTGGACGTCACCACCCAGTCTGCCCGGGCCTTTACGGCGGCTGAGGTATTGGCATACACCACAACGGTCCGATCTGGGTGCTGATCACAAAAGGCTGAAAAGGCCTCCACCGGGCAGCCCAGGTCCAGCGAACACGTGGCCTCCAGGGTCGGCATCAGAATACGCTTTTCCGGGTTGAGGATTTTGGCGGTTTCCCCCATGAAGCGCACGCCGGCAACCAGCACAGTGCTAGCGCTGTGTTGATTGCCGAAGCGGGCCATTTCCAGCGAGTCCGACACGCAACCGCCTGTTTCCTCAGCCAGGGCCTGGATAACCGGGTCACAGTAGTAATGCGCTACCAGTACGGCATCCCGTGCCTTGAGTTCATCCGCGATAGCCTGCCGATACTGGGCCTGTTCGGCTTCGCTGAGAACCATGGGCTGCCGTGCATCCAGGTGGGCCTGGACAAGCAAGCGTTCGGAAATATGGGACATGACGGGGCCTACAGGGTACGGGTGGATGCAAGCCGCAACTATACACCCACGGCACTGGCGAAGCGTATCTAGGGCACAGGATCAGACAGTTCTGCCATGCGCGGCACCTGCCAATGTGCAGCAAGCAGTAAGGGCATGGGCTTTCCAGTGAGATAACCCTGCACGTTATCTGCGCCCAGGCGGCGAAGGGTGACTAGATCCGGAAGGTTCTCTACGCCTTCGGCCACTACCCGGCAGCCCGTTTCTCTGGCAAATGCAATCAGTGCCGAGGCCATGGCCCGGCGTTGCGCATCATGCTCGATGCCCTGGGTCAGGGCCATGTCCAGTTTGATGATGTCGGGCCGCAGCTGAAGGATGTGCCTCATGCTTGAATAGCCGGCACCGGCGTCGTCAATGGCCAGGCGCAGCCCAGCAGCGCGCAGTGGGTCGATGGTTGCGGTAAGGGCGTCATAATCGGAAACGATGCAGTGCTCCGTAAGCTCCAGCACCAGTCGATGGGGATCATGGCCAGCCAAAGCGCGCGTTAGCCGACCGGATAACAGCAATTGTGGAGAGCAGTTCAATGAGAGGTAATGCCCGTGGGAAAGCTGGCTCAGGCCCTTGAGTGCTTTCTCTATCGCATATAGCTCCATTTCCAGCCCAAGGCCTGCTTCGGCTGCCTCCTTGAACCAGAGGTCCGGGCTGCGCACAGGCTCATGGGTGAAACGCGCCAATGACTCCCACCCGCAAATCTGCCCTTGACGAAGGTTCACGATAGGCTGGTAGACCACGTTAGGCTGCGCAGTCGCCAGGGCGGCACATATGAGGCGGTGCTTGCGCAACCGCTCGTCCTTGGCCTGTTGATCCGCCTCAAGGCGATCGGCAATCAGCTCAGCAAATACCTTAAGCATCCCAAGGTCGCGCTCGCCTAAGGTAGGATCGGCCTGGCCTGAAAAACAACACAATGTTCCATACAGCTGCCCACTGCTCAACTGTACAGGCACGCTTAGGTGTGCCCCGATCGGCAGGCCACGGGTTTCAGGGATGGCCATGGCCAAGGGAAATACTGAGGTGTCCGGGATAAGCTGGGGCAGGCGCCCCTCTACGACCTTTTTGCAATATCCGCTTTCGAGTGAGAGATGGTCGCCGCGTTTGATAGGCGAATTGCCCTTGGCGTCCACGTGAGTAAATACGCGATCCTTTTCGCGGAACCTGGATATGAAGGCTACTTCCATACCCAAGTGGGTCCTCAAGGCCCTTAATGCCTTGTCTATACCGTCATCTCCAGTATTTATCGAAGATTTAAGGTCCATGACATGCGTTGCGTTCATCGGCCTACCTCCCTGTGACAACCGTGATACAGAAAGGGTAAAGCTTTAGGAAAGGGTTACGCCAGCTTCATGTGAAAAAGCTTTGCACCTGCCCACTAACGCTATCTGTTAGCGCTCAGCGGTGTAAAGCGTGGGCGAGCATTTTACGATCCCCTACCTTTTTAAATGTTTGAGCATTAACTAATGAAATGTCACACAAGAGCGGCACAAGTGATTCTACAACTGCCCGATCATTCATCTGGCAGCCCGACAGTGCCTGTGTGTAGAACGTGCCAGAGGGCTTGCGTGAACCTTTTGGCACGTTCAAGAGCATTCAGCCCTTGGTCACAGTGGTGTCCTTGTTAGAACCACGATGGCTACGCCTTCCACCCTTGCGACCCGCTTCTGCCGCTCTGGCAGGATCGTTAGCAAAATTACCACCCGACACACTGCCGCCCTTGCGTCCGGCTTCAGCCGCACGTGTTGGGTTGTTCGCGAAGTTACCAGCGTTTTTACTCTTAACTGCCATGGCGATATCCTCCTGGATGTGGGTCGCTACATAGTTATGGAAGCACCCTATGGAAATAAGTTTTTCATAAATACAGACTCAGCTGACAAACGGTTTAGCATGGCTAATACCCCTATTTAATCAAACTGGGAAAGTTGTATAAGGATTAAGCAGTTACTTGAACAGACTACCGTTGAAGGCCAGACCGTCAGAGTTTTGGGCAGACCAGCGGCCAACCCTTGTCCTGGACCTGAACGCTGGCCCTTTACGGCGTTCCTATCCAGGTGCGTGCTTTTTTATCTTGTGGAGCTTGAACGTGGCGGACCCTGAAGACCGACCCAATTTCCGTGCCGATGACGGCGAGCCAGCATTGCTCAGCCGTTTTGGTGTAGGTGCCAGGCCCAGCCTTGGGGATTTGAATGCCAGCATCCAGGTGCCGCAGAACGGCGGATGGCTAAGGCGGTTGATTGCCTTCGCCGGGCCTGGGTACATGGTCGCCGTAGGGTATATGGACCCAGGCAACTGGGCGACCGACCTGGCAGGCGGCTCGCAGTTCGGCTACATGCTGTTATCGGTGATTCTGCTGTCGAACCTGATGGCCATTGTGCTGCAGGCGTTGGCCGCCCGCTTGGGGATTGCTACCGGCATGGACCTGGCCCAGGCATGCCGGGAGCAGTACAGCCGGCCAGTGAGAATTGCGCTGTGGCTGGCTTGTGAGTTAGCCATCATTGCCTGTGACCTGGCCGAAGTGATTGGTACCGCCATTGCGCTCAAGCTACTGTTCGACATTCCACTGATCTGGGGGGCGATCCTGTGCGCGCTGGATGTTTTCCTGATTCTGCTGCTGATGCGCCGTGGGTTTCGCTGGCTGGAGGCATTTGTGATTGCGCTTCTGACCTTGATCTTTCTCTGTTTCGCCGCGCAAATGGTGATGTCGCACCCGCCGTTGGCTGAGGTATTGCGTGGGTTCATTCCGCAGAAAGAGATCATCACCAACCCAGCAGCGCTCTACCTGGCCATCGGCATCATTGGCGCAACGGTGATGCCCCACAACCTGTACCTGCACTCCTCCATTGTGCAGACCCGGGCCTACGAACGTACCGATGCGGGTAAGCGGCAGGGCCTGCGTTGGGCGGTCACTGACAGCACTATTGCCTTAAGCCTGGCGCTATTCGTCAATGCCGCCATTCTGATTACAGCGGCTGCCGTGTTTCATTCTGCCGGGCGCACAGATGTAGTGGACATCGAGCAGGCACACGAACTGCTGTCCCCCATGCTCGGTATTGGTATCGCCTCTACCCTGTTTGCAGTCGCACTGCTGGCTTCAGGCATCAACTCCACCGTGACTGCCACACTGGCGGGGCAGATTGTGATGGAAGGCTTCCTTCACCTGCGCATCCCCGATTGGGCACGGCGGCTGATCACCCGTGGAATAGCGGTGGTGCCGGTGGTAGTGGTTACGGCGCTGTATGGAGAGCGCGGCACTTCGCAATTGCTTGTGTTTAGCCAAGTGATCCTGTCGATGCAACTCCCCATGGCAGTGATCCCGCTGGTGAGGTTCGTCACAGACCGGTCGAAGATGGGGGCATTGGTGGCAGGCCGTGGGCTTGCGGTGCTGGCGTGGGTGATTACAGCGCTGATCGTAGTGTTGAACGTGAAGTTGCTGGTAGGGTTTGCACAGGAATGGCTGTAGCTACCTGGTAAATGCTGATTCGCCAGCAGTACGCTGGCGAACCTCGCAACTGTTGCTTGCTATCAGATGTTGCTTGGTATCAAGCGTTACTTGGCATCGCCACCGTGAGCAGCTGCCAGTTTCTTGGCCGCTGCAAGGTGAGCTTCCAGCTTGGGCAGGGTCTCTTTGGCAAAGGCCTTGAGCTCTGCATCCTTGCCGTCATTGATCTCTTTCTTAAAGATCTCGATGGTCGCTTCATGTGCCTTGACTTGGTTGTTGGCGTACGACTTGTCGAACGAGTCTTCACGGATGTCCAAGATCATGGCCTTGGCCTTGTCCAGCAGCATGGCATCGGAGGCGACTTCAAGCTTCTTAGCCGTCGCGATACCCCTGAGCTTTTCGTTAGCTGCCGTGTGGTCCTTGATCATCATGGCCGCATAGGTTTTTACGTCGGCCGACTGGCTTTTCTGCTCGGCCAGTTTGCCTGCTTCAATTTCGGCAATGCCCTTGGCCGAAGCATCGTCCACGAAGTCCTCGGCATCGGCAGCAAAGGCGGTGTGTGCGCCCAGCAGGAGGAATGCACCGCAGATACCGGCTTTGAGGGTCTTGTTCATGTTGGTCGTCCTTTCATGAGTGGCAAACAGGCGCTTGTAACAGCACCTCGCCCTCTTTCTGACGGACTGATTACCGGACGGTTCAGGTTTTTTAAGGCACAGGCCTGGCCTACCTATTTAATTGTGAACCGGTAATGCCCCTCGCTTCGGTGAGTATCCACCGACACGACTTTCCATTGAACGTCCCAGGCCCCGGTACTTAGCGGCAAGGCCGGCGCTGCGATCAGGGTACTGTCATCGCCGTCTGCGCGGTGTACCTGCGTCTTCACCACCTCGCCCTTGTCATTGACCAATGTGACTTCGCTGAACGCAGGCTCTACGCCCTCACTGAAGCTCAAGCGCAACTCGGCAGGCGCAGCCACGGTGCTGTCTGGAGCGGGGCTTGGCGTGCGCAGGTGGGCATGGGCCCATACGGAATTAGAAAGAACGCTGGCCAGAGCGAGGATGGCGGCGGCAGAGGTTTTCATCGAGACGTACCCACAAGCGATGGCGAAGCCCAGCATCATAGCGGCATGCCCCCCCTGCAAGCGACCATCCACCGCTTGCGAGCCTTGCAGTATGTGAGGATCATGGCGCATCAGTTGCCACCGTCGGGCCCTGGGCTCATGAATAAAAAGGTCTCCGCGACCATCACCGATGTTGCACGGCAGGCCAACGTCACGACCATTACCGTGTCACGGGCCTTCAACAAGCCTCATCTGGTCAAGCCCGATACCCTTGAGCGTATTCTTGCCGCCGCCCGTGACCTGGACTACGTGCCTAACGCTTTCGCCCGCGGCCTCAAACGCAGCGAAAGCCTGATAGTCGGCGTTGTGACTGCATCGGTAGACAACCCTTTCTACAGTGAGATGATCAAGGCCATCTCTCGGGAGGCTAAGGCACAGGGCTACACGATCATGCTGATCGATACTGATGGCCTCGCTGACGTGGAAGAAAAGGCCATTGAAACCCTTTTAGGCTACCGTGTGGCCGGCATCATCCTGTCGCCGGTTTCCGACGAGCCCGGGTACCAGCCCGCGTACCTGAGCCGTTTGAAAAATGGTGATGTTCCTGTGGTACAGCTGGATCGAGCCCTGGCGGGTGTCCCCTTCAGCCAAGTAGTGCTCGACAATTATCACAGTGGCCTGAAAGGCGCGCATTACTTGTTAAGTAAAGTACCTGACCTGCAGCGATTGCTGGTGCTTACAGGCCCGGCAGGCTCACGCATCAGCCATGAACGCCTTGAGGGCGTAAAGGCCGCAGTTGCCGGCTGCGGCCGAGCCGTGACCCTGGACGTACTGGCCGGTGACTACACCTTGCAACCGGCCTATGACGCGACATTGGGTTATCTGCAGCAGCATTCTGCGCCAAGTGCTCTGTTCGGTTTCAACCAGCTCATTACGTTAGGGGCGCTCAAAGCCCTACGCGAATGTGGCATCCACCGAAGCGACCTGGCCATCTGTGGCATCGACCGTTTACCGTTTGCCGACATTTTCGAGTTTCCCATTCCTTGCGTAGCCCATGACGGCACTCATGCCGGGGCCCTGGCCATGCGCCTGCTGATAGCGCAAATTCGCGACCCCTTGAAGAGGCAAGCCAGGGAGGTGGTGACGGGGGCGCTGGTGAATGGGTAGTGCCAGCTAGCGGCTGGTATAGCCGCCGTCTACAGCCAAACATACTCCGCTGATCATGGCAGCACCCTCGCTGAGCAGGAACATCACGGGCGCGGCGACTTCCGAGGGTTTGGCAAAGCGGTTCAAAGGAATGGCCGCCAGCATGGGACCGCTCTTGGCAGGGTCTCCCCAGGCCATGGTGGCCATGGGCGTAAGCGTTACCGTAGGGTTCACGGCATTGACCCGAATCCCGTAGCGCCCCCATTCGCCGCACTGCACGCGGGTCATGGCGTCCATGGCGGCCTTGGAGGCGCAGTAGCTCAGATGGTCGTCCAGCCCTACCATAGAGGCCTGGCTGGATACGTTGACAATGCTGCCGGCGATCCCGGCAACGATCATGTCCTTGGCCACGCTGCCGGCGATCATGGCTGCACCACGCACATTCACGGCCATGGTTTGGTCGAACGTGAGGGGGTCCACATGGGTCGCGGCGTGCAACAGGGCAATGCCTGCGCAATTGACTAACCCATGCAGTGGGGGAAGCTCGGCGCAAGCGTGCTGTACGGCCACAGGGTCGGCAATGTCCACCTGCAGTACCGTAGCGCCCTCGGCCTGGAGCCGTTGCAGCGCTTCTGCATCGCGGCCCAGTGCATAAACGCTCGCCCCGGCCTTGAGCAACTGCTGGGCCACTTCCAGCCCGATGCCGCTGGTAGCGCCGGTCACCAGCACCCGCTGGCCGGTGAATTTGAAGCTGAAGTTACTCATCCCTGGCGCTCCGCAACTGGTGGAAGATGGGTTTCAACGCGGGGTAGCACGCCCGGTAGGCCTCGAACAGGCGATTGTAGCGGTCACGCACAGCCGCGTTGGGCTTGGCCCTGGGGCGTAGACGCACCCAGCCTTTGTTCAGTTCCGCTTCGCTTACCAGCCCGGCCGTGTGGGCCGCCAGCAACGCTGCGCCATAGGCCGCCTCGACGTCCTGGGCGATGGACACCACGTCAAAGCCTGTGATGTCGGCGATAATCTGCATCCACAGGTCCGAATGGCTGGCCCCGCCTACCACAATCAAGGTGGTGTCCAGGTCACCCACCGCCTCACGGCCCGCCTCGATATTATGGCGCAGGGCGTAGGTTACGCCTTCCAGCACGGCACGGTACAAATGGGCTTTGCCGTGCTGCAACCCCAGGCCGATGTAGGCGCCACTGGCCTTGGCGTCCCACACTGGGCTGCGCTCGCCCATCAGGTAGGGCAGAAACAGCAATCCCTCGCAGCCAGCGGGAACCTGGGTGGCCATGTGCTCCAAGGCCATGTGTGGGTCTTCGCCTGGAGCCGACTGTACGTCGAACACCTGCTCCCGAAACCAGGTGACTGACGCCCCGGCGGTCAATGCGCCGCCAAAGCTGTAGAGGTCACGGTCGCCGTTGTAAACGTGAGGAAAGCTGACCAGCCCATGGCGGGCATCGGCCTGCGCATCAAGGTAGCCCCAGCACATGCTGGTACCGATCATGGCCACATGCTTGCCTGGCCGATTGACACCCGCGGCAAAGGTGGCCATGGCAGCATCCACACCCCCCGCCAGTACGGCGGTGCCCGGCAATAACCCAAGGCGCGCGGCAGGTTCCGACAGCAGGCCGCCTACAATCTCAGCCGACTGCAGCAGCCGCGAAGGCATCAATGCCGGATCGATGCCTAGTGCCTCAAGCAGGGGCTGCGACCACCGACGTTGCACAATGTCGTAGACCCCACCGATGTTGCCAGCACTGCTGTGGTCGATGGCCAATTCCCCAGTTAATGCATGGTTCACGTAGCTGTTTGGGGGCAACAGCCAGCGCGTGCGATCCCATACCTCTGGGCGCTGCTGCTTGAGCCATAGCATCTTGGTGAAGCCGTAATAACTGTCTACGCCGTTGCCGGTAATTGCCTTGAGCTGCTCCAAGTCCAGGTCAGGTCCTGCCTGAACCTGTGCCACCTGCGCCTCGGCCCGGCGGTCCATCCAGATCAGGCAAGGGTGCAGGGGCTCCATGGCCTCGCTCACTGGAATGCCCGAACCGCCATATAGGCTACTGACACACAGGGCCTTGATCTGTACAGGGTCTACCTGCGCCTCGGCTGTGCAAGCCGCTACACAGTGATACACCGCGTCCAGCCATACCTGAGGCCACTGTTCGGCCCAGCCAGGCCTGGGGGTGTCCACCCGGTACCCCTGGCTGTGCTGGGCAACCACCTCACCGGCTGCTGACACCAGCAAGGCTTTGGTGCTCTGGGTGCCGATGTCTACACCGATCACGTATGCCATGGCAGCGCCCTCAGGCTTGGGCATCAGGCGTGAGCAATACTTTGATGGAGCGCGTGGAATCGGCCAGTGCAAACGCTTCGGCATAGTCGTCCAGGCCAAAGCTATGGGTCACGATGCCTTTGGAGGTGATCAAGCCCCGTTCGAACAGGTCGATGGCAATAGGGTAGCAATACGGCCCTAGGTGGGCCCCGCGCACATCCAACTCCTTGCGGTCGCCAATGATGGACCAGTCGGCACTGGTTTCTGCGCCAAACACGCTGAACTCCACAAAGCGACCCAGCTTGCGGATCAGCTCCAGGCCTTGGGTCACACCGACGGGCACGCCCGTGGTTTCGATATACACGTCGCACCCATAGCCATCGGTAAGGCCGGCGATGATGGCTTTAGCGTCCTCTCGGGCAGGGTTGATCACCACGTCTGCGCCGAACTGGCGGGCCAGCTCCAGGCGCTCATCCACCATGTCGATGACGACCAGCTTGCGGGGCGTTTTCAGGTGAGCAACCTGCACCATGCACAGGCCGAGTGTGCCAGCACCGGCGATTACCAGCACGTCGTCAAGTTGCACATCGCCTCGGTTGACCGTGTGGATGGCGCACGACATAGGTTCGATCAGCGCGCAGTCCTCCAGAGGGATGGCCTCCGGAATCTTATGCACAATGCCGGTGCGTGGAATACGCATGTATTGCGCCATTCCCCCTTCAGCGACGTCTTTCTGGAAGCCGAAAATGTTGTGCACCTCGCACATCCAGTACTGGCCGCTCTTGCAGAACCGGCACTTCTCACAGGGCACGATCTGCTCTGCAATCACTTTGTCGCCCACCTTCACCCCGAAGTGCTCCTCGGCGCCCTCGCCTGCCTGGTCCACATAACCAAAGAATTCGTGACCGGGTACAACCGGTGCTTTTACCCACGGGGTTTCACCGCCCCAGAACATGGCCGCACCCGAGTGGCACTTACAGTCACTGGCACAGATGCCACAGGCGCCGATGCGCAGCACCAGCTCCAGAGGGCGCGCCTGGGGTTTGCCGATCCGTTCCAGGCGGTAGTCCTTGGGCGCGTGGCACACAACAGCCTGCATGGTGGTAGGGGTAGCGTCTGACATGACAGTAGTCCTTGTTATTAGAGGCAAGACAGCTCGCGGCAGGCTAAGAGGGCTGCCGTGAAGCGAAGTTGAACAGCGACTAGCGGCGGCGTTGACGGCTGATGAATATCGCCAGCAGGATGATGCCGCCCTTGATGACACTTTGAACGTAAGGCGACACACCCAACATGTTCAGCCCATTGTTGAGTACGCCCAGCAACATGGCGCCCACCAGTGTGCCCAGAATGACGCCCCGGCCACCGGCAATGGAGGCGCCGCCCAGCACGACGGCCGCAATGGCATCCAGCTCGAACGAAGCGCCTGCATTGGGTTGCCCGCTCATCAGACGGGATGACAGCACCAGCCCTGCCAGCGCGGCGGTAAAGCCGCTGATGGCGTAGACCGCCAGCTTGAAACGCGCCGCACGCACCCCGGAGAGGCGAACAGCCTCTTCGTTGCCGCCAATGGCATACACATAGCGCCCCATACGGGTGTGTTGCAGCATCACCCAGGCCAGCAGGTAGGTGAGCAGCATGATGAGGATCGGCACCTGTACGCCCAGCAAGGTGCCGCGGCCGAACCAGGCAAACCAGTCCGGCAGGCCGGAAATAGGATAGCCGTCGGTATACAGCAGCCCTAGGCCACGGGCGATGCCCATGGTGGCCAGGGTCACGATAATGGGGGGCATTTGCAGGTAGGCCACCAGCAGGCCATTGCCCAGCCCGAAGCCCACACCGATGGCCAGGCCCGCGCCAATGGCCAGGGGTGGCGGTACACCTGCCACCAGCAGGCCGGCGCTGAGCGTTCCGGACAACGCCATGACCGGCCCCACGGACAGGTCGATGCCGCCCGTGAGTATCACGCAGGTCATGCCTACGGCGATGATGGCGTTGATGGAGACCTGGCGAACGATGTTTTCAAGGTTGGCGCCGGTGAGGAAGTTGTCGCTGGCAAAGACCATGAACGTCGTCACCAGCAGCAACCCCACGAAGGGATAAAACGCTGGAGAGCGGATCAGTTGTCGAAGCATGTCCTCACGAGGCGAGGCGCCAGGTGCCGAAACAGGCTTAATGGATGTGTCGAGATTGCTGGCTTGCGGTCGCATGGCGCATAACCTCTTGGGGATTAATGGCGCTGCCCGATAGGGTGGTGACAATGGCGCCCTTGTTGAAGACTGCTACCCGATCACTCATGCCAATAATTTCCGGCAACTCGCTGGAGATCAGGATGATGGCGTAGCCTTGCTCGGTCAGTTTTCGCATCAGGCTGTAGATTTCAGCCTTGGCACCCACGTCGATACCGCGTGTGGGTTCGTCGAAGATCAGTACGGTGCAGTGGTGGTTGACCCAGCGGGCAATCACCACCTTCTGCTGGTTGCCACCACTCAGGTTGATCACCAGGCTTTCCGGGCCCGGCGCCTTTATAGCCAAGGCTTTCATCAACTGGGTCACGCTGTCGCGCTCGTGCCCTTTGTCGATCAGGCCACCGGCGCGCTCATATTTGCCCAAGTTGTTCAGGGAAATATTTTCCCGAATGCTGAAATCCAGTACTAACCCTTCGGTCTTGCGGCTTTCGGGAAGCAGCCCGATTCCGTTGGCCAGCGCCACCGCAGGGTCCTTGAGGTGTACGGCCTGACCGTTGAGCCAGACGTCGCGGCTTACACTGGGCAGTGCGCCTATGACCGCAAGGGCCAATTCCGTGCGCCCCGACCCTACCAACCCGGCAAACCCCAGTATTTCCCCGCGGTGCAGGCAAAAACTGTTCACCGGCCCGTTATGAGTACGCTGCAACCGCTTCACGTCCAGCACCACCTCCTGGGGAGTGCTGGCCGCGTCGGGCTTGACGGGGAAGCTCGAGGCCAGCTTGCGGCCCACCATCATTTCCACCAGTTGATCAAGGTCGCTCCGGGCGGTGGCCATGCCGCCCACATTGGCCCCATCGCGCAGGACCGTAATGCGATCGCACACCTGGAAAATCTCTTCCAGGTGATGGGAGATGAAGATCATCGCTACGCCCTGACGCTTGAGTTCACGCATCACGTTGAACAGCAGCTCGGCTTCGCCAGGTGTAAGGGTGGCCGTAGGCTCGTCGAGGATCAGCAGGCGCGCCTCCAGGGCCAGCGCCTTGGCGATTTCCACGAACTGCTGCTGCGCCACACTCAGGTGGTGTACAGGGCAGTCCAGGTCTATGGTGACGCCCAGCCGGTCACATAACTGTGCGGCCCGTTCACGCATGTGCCGCTTGCGCAGCAGGCCGAAGCGCCCTACCTGTTCATGCCCAAGGAAGATGTTTTCCACAGCATTGAGGTAGGGAATAAGGCTGAATTCCTGAAACACGATGCCAATGCCTACAGCGATAGCGTCATGGTAGGTCGCAAAGCGCCGGGGCGAGCCATCGAACTCGATAGTGCCTGTGTCGGGGTGTTCCACGCCTACCAGGATTTTCATCAGCGTGGACTTGCCCGCGCCGTTTTCTCCCAGCAGCGCGTGAATTTCGCCCCGCTCCACGGTCATCTCGATACCCTTGAGCGCCTGCACGCCGCGGTACCGTTTGGAAATATCACTCAGGTGCAAAAGGCTGCCCATCACTCACCTCGCCTGTCGCGTGTGCCGTGCGCAATAGCGCGGTTACCAGGCGAAGGTCTTGGCCTTGTCGCGGTCTACCAGCAGAATATCCACGGGCACTGCCTTGGGGACCTGTGCGCCCCACTTGCGAGCCAGGGCAATGCCCAGCGCGAGGCGTACCTGGTCGCGCGGGTACTGGGCTGAGGTGGCGATAAACTTGCTGTCCGGCTTTTGTATTTCCTTGATTGCGTCTGGCGCGCCGTCCACGCTAACCAGCTTCACATCCAGGCCACTGGCTTCGATGGCGGCCAAGGCACCCAGCGAGCCGTTGTCGTTCACGCTGAACAGCCCTTTGAGGTTGGGCTGGGCCTGAAGCATGTTTTCGGTCACGGTAAGGGCTTGGTCTCGCTCCTGCTTGCCGTTCTGGATGCTCGCGATCTTGATGCCTGGGAATTTGCCCAGCGCCTCTTTGCACCCTCGCACGCGCTCAAGGATGGGCACCACGGCAATGCCATCAAGAATGCCCACGTCACCCTTACCGCCCAGCTTTTCGCCCAGGTACTGGCAGGCCTGAACCCCGGCATCGAAGTTCTTGGAGCCCACGAAGGCATCCAACGGCCCCTCGGCTTGTGCGTCTACTGCTACCACGACCACGCCCTTGTCATGGGCCATTTTCACAGCCGACTGCACCCCCACCGAATCCGTAGGGTTGATGACGAGAATATCGATGCCTTTCTGCAACATGTCTTCAATGTCGCTGAGCTGCTTGGAAACGTCATGGCGTGCATCGGTGACCAGGAGCGTCGCGCCTATGCTGGCGGTGGCTTCTTCCAGTGCCCCTTTCATGGTGACGAAATAGGGGTTGTTGATTTCCTGGAAAGAGGCGCCCACTTTCAACGGCGCAGGCGCGGCCAGCGCCGCCAGAGGAAGGCCGGCAGCCAGGGCGAAGGGCAAAAAGGTACGGGCGAAGCGAAACCGTGGAAGGCTGTTCATGTGCGGTAGACCCTGTCGTTTTTTGTTTTTGTACAGAATGTCATCGTTAACATTGCTCAAGCTAGCAGAGCATTCTGGCTCTGGCAAGACGGCAATCTGGTAAATATTCGGTAACAGTGTAGCGGAGGCGCCGGGGGCTTTCTCTCGGTAGCATCGCCAGCTCAACTTTCGAGAGCATTCCATGAACTCCGTCCGTTTGCTTGGCCTGGCCGTTGCGCTTCCCCTCCTTTTCAGCAGTGTTGCACAGGCCCATGGCCTTTGGACCGAACAGCGGCGCGGCATGACCGAAGTCGTCTTTGGTGAAGGTGCCGACGACGAGGCCTTCGACCCTAAAGGCGTGACCGCAGCCTGGGCCTGGAGTGCAGACGCCAAGCCTTTGAACGTGAATATCGAGCGACTGAAGGACCATGCCCGGCTGGCGCCCACCACGCCTGCCGCGGTCACGGCCGTTGAATTCAATGCCGGCCTATGGACGGAAACCACAGACGGCAAGTGGGAGAACAAAGGCCGTACCGAGGTCAAGAACCCGAAGCAGTCCATGGAAGTGCTCAAGTACAGCCTTGCCCTGAATACACCTTATAAACAGCTGCCCCCGCTGGACACACTTGGGCTGGTAATCGTACCGGACGTAGACCCCAGCACCCTCAAGCCTGGGCAATCGCTAACCGTCAAGGTGCTGTCCAATGGCAAGCCTGTAGCCGACGCTCAGGTTTTCGGCGACTACCGGGGCGCGCCCTCCGTAGTGAGCGGGAAAACCGACGCGCAGGGCAAGGCAAGCATTCCTGTGCGTAACGAGGGGCTGAATGTGCTGGCCGTGGAAACCTTGATGCCTGTAGCCGGTGACAAGCACATCGACAGCCGTGCCTATTTTGCGTCACTGACCTTTGTAGGTGCGCCTCACGCCGAATGAACCACACCCGCCAACTCCGCCGCTTCGATTAAAGGAAACCGATGCGGCGCAGTCGGGGTCTACCTCCTACTCAATCTCAAGGAGCAGGACCATGTTGAAATTCCTCGGCGGCACTGTTGGCATCATTTTCCTGATCGGCCTGATCGTGGTCATTGCGCTGTTCAAACTCGTTTTCTAACTACCCCCGCAGCCTGTCACGACGCAGCTGTGTGCTCTCGACCGGCTACCTGATAGCCGTTCTTGCCCATACGCTTTGCCGCGTACATGGCCGCATCCGCCTTGCCCAGAATGGCTTCTACGCTTTGCCCTGAACCAGGCACATGGAGCGCAACGCCAATACTGGCCCCGATCCGCGCAACCTTGCCATCCAGAACGAAAGGCTCGGCCAGCGCCATGCAGATACCCTCGGCAATACGCCTGGCGATGGCCTCGCTGCTCACCCCTTGAGCCACCACTACAAACTCATCACCTGCCAAACGGCAGGTAAAGTCGGCTTTTCGCACGGTGTGTTGCAGGCGCACGGCCACCTGCTGAAGCAATACGTCACCCAGGTCATGCCCATAGCTGTCGTTCACGGCTTTGAAGCCGTCGAGGTCCAGGAAAAGCACTGCGAACTCAGGGGCAGGCGCCTGGGCCAGCTGAATCAACAGTTCATTCAATGCGCGCCTGTTGGGCAGGTCCGTCAGCGTATCGCGCATGGCCTTGTCGTGCAGGGAGCGCTCGATTAGCTTGCGCTCGGTGACATCCTGGGACATTACGAAAAACCCATGCACTTCGCCTTCCCGGATATCCGGAATGTAGCTGGCCGCCCATACCCGTGAAGGGTCTGAGGCGTAGTGCACATGGTCATATACCACCCGCTCCCCGGCCAGCGCACGCTCGAAGCAAGGTAGCAACTCAGTGTACAGCTCGGGGGAAAGTACATCCTCGATGCGTTTACCGATGAGTGCTTGGGGGGAAACACCAAACACCTGACGATACACATCATTGTTGAAGAGGTAGCGCAGGTTCCGGTCCACATGGGAAATCAGTATCGGGAGGTTGTCAGTGATGATTTGCAAGGTACCCCTGCTGCGTGAAAGCTCTTCCGTGCGCACTTCCACGCGATGTTCCAGCTCTTCCTGGTGCTGCTGCAGCAGCCGTTCGTGGTGTTTGCGCAGGGAAATATCAACAATATCGGCAATAAAGTGTCGGGGCTCGCCGTCCGAGTCCCTGACCAGGGACACGTTCAATTCTACCCAGACAAGGCTGCCGTCCTGACATATGTAACGCTTTTCCAAGGTGAAAGTATCGCGCAACCCCGCCAACAGTTCGTTCGCCAGGGCCAGGTCCGCCGGCAGGTCATCCGGGTACGTGATATCGGCGAATGACTTGCTCATCAGGGTTTCCCGGGTATAACCCGTAAGCTCGCATAGCTTGGCATTCACTTCTGTAAAGAAGCCTTCCAGGCTTACCAAGGCCTTGCCAGTAGGCGCCTGCTGGAAAACGGTCAGGAAGCGCGCTTCTACTACGGCGCGAGCCTGCCGTTCATGGGCGTTTACCAAACGCATGTCGTAGGCCACGGAACGCTGCAACAGGTCGCGCTCAACCATGCGAGCTAGATCCACCATAGCCGCCTGTTCACTGCCTGACAGGGTGCGTGGCTTCGTATCGATTGCACACAAGGCGCCTAACACCAGGCCGTTGTCGCTGGTCAGCGGCACACCGGCATAAAATCGCACATGAGGCTCACCTGTCACCAACGGGTTGTCCGCAAATCGCTCATCGGCCAAGGCGTCTTCTACCAGCATCATGTGGGGAGAGGCCAAGGCATGAGCGCAGAACGCCACGTCACGAGAGGTTTCACACACCTCCAACCCTACCTTGGACTTGAACCATTGGCGATCGGCGTCTACCAAGGAAACCATGGCGATAGGCACACGCAATAATTGCGCAAGCACACGCGTCGCCCGGTCGAAGCATTCCTCCGGCGGCGTGTCCAGTAGCGCAAGGCTGTGCAGCATGCGCAAGCGGGCAGTTTCGTTAGATGGCAATAAGGCAGTTTGCATAAGGTCCAGCCGCTACATGTCAGACAGCGCCGGACCTGCCAAAGGGGCAAGGGATCGGTCGGCATCCTTTGTATCGGCAGAACAAGGAAAACCTGTAATCCAAGCCCCCACGGACTGCCGGGCGGCAGCACTTGGAGGCCACTGTACCGCATTACCTGGCGCGCGCCATGCTTCGTAGCACCCCATCTCGCCGGATCAACCCGTGGTACAAGGCCGCCGCCAGATGCACCAGTACCGTCAGGAACAACAGGTAGGCCAGGTAGCCGTGTGCTGTACGCAATACTGCAAAGGTCTTCGCATCTGGGGCTATCAAGGGCGGTAGTTGCACCCCTGCTCCCAGGCTGACTGGGTCACCGGCTGCAGACAACATGGCCCATCCCAAGAGTGGCAGGCTTAGCATCAAGCCATACAGCAATAGGTGGGATGCTTTGGCGGCAAGCGCCTGCGGCCCTGGAAGGTCTGCAGGCAACGGAGGCTGACGCGTCGACAACCGTATCGCTACGCGGATCACAGCCAACGCCAGCAAGGCAATGCCTAAAGGTTTGTGCAATTGAAGCAACCACTCATGCCGTTCTGATACTGAGGCGGCCATACCGGCACCGATGAATAGCATGGCCAGCAGCCCGACGGCCATGGACCAATGCAGCCACCGTGCAGCGGGCGCAAAGTGACGGGGGGGCGTACTCATGGGCGGCGCTCCTGTGCGGTGTTAAGGGTTTCGACTTCGCCAGTGCGGCGCAGGTAGGAATCGGCATACGCCGCTGACCGGGCAGGCAATAAAGGGTCACCCGACACTTCAATGCCTTGGGGTAACAAGGTGGGGTCATAGTTGATATCCCGGCAGGGGCCGTCCATCTGCGATACGGCGTGGTCCAGCACTACGGTGCCAGCCACTATGGCCTGCCGATCCTGCGGCCATTGTTTGCTGGCGTCGTCTACGGGGTCGCCAGGCGCCGCAAAAGTCATCTTCAGTGCCCAGCGTAGCGGGCCAGCAGCCAGTCGCTGCTCAAGGTCATGCTCTAGAAAATCTGCCCCTTCTCCTGCAGTGGCGGCGGGAGTGACGCCTACAGGTTCGACGTCCCAGCGTACCGCTTGGCGCTTGCCGTCAGCGGCCACCAGGTAAAACGCATTCAGCCCGTCGTAACGCTCGGTCGCAAAACTCGCGGAGGGCTTGGCAGTTTTCACCCACGCCAGGAACGGGGCCGTTTCCGGGTGGCTGGCAAAGAAGGCCTGCTGCGCCGCAGGGTTGGGCTTTCCTGTGGCAGGGTCAGGGCGAGACGCCTGTAGGCTGGCAAAAAACGCTTCGGTTGTGCCTACCGGAAACACAGGCATGCTGTTCATCCCTGTGCGCCATTGCTGCCCATCGGCCTGTGTGAAGCGCAGGGCAAAACTGCGAATGGGCACACTGCTGTCAGGGGCATAGGGGTTTCCGCCAGGCAGCGCAAAGCGGCCCACAACCGGTGTACGGCCCGGCGCAAACACTTCAGCTTTTGAATACTGTGCCAATTGCCCGCTGCTTTCGAACCAGCCACTGACACACACACCTTTTGCATGGTTGCGCCGGTAGCCCGGGTGGGCTCCCCCACTGGCCTGCAGGGTATCGACAATTCGCTCTGGGGTAAGCCGACCAGGGTCCAGCCACCCATGGACATAGGCCATGGCAGCGGCAAGCACCACAACCGGTACGCCAATCAGGCCGAACCGGGCGAGTGTATCGCCTGTACTCAGGGGTGGGGGTTTTGTCATTGTGGGGGGCTCCAGGCTGATCGGATCAGCTGGAGAGACGCGCACTGAGGGTGTTTATTCCGACGTATCAAAGATAACCGCAACGCCAGAAACGCAAAAACCCTCACAAGGAGGGTTTTCGAAGAATATGGTGGGTCGTGTAGGATTCGAACCTACGACCAATTGGTTAAAAGCCAACTGCTCTACCAACTGAGCTAACGACCCATCAGGTGGTGCGCATCATACTGATTTTCAAGCAATAATCAACCCCTTAAGGGATAGAAATCATGCGTACCGCGTAGGGTCTTGCACACCTGCTGCCGTGAAGCCTTCTGCGCGCAGGCGGCAGCTATCGCATTTGCCGCAGGCACGGCCCTCGTCGTCAGCTTGATAGCAGGACACGGTCAAGCTGTAGTCCACACCGTGCCCGATACCTGCCCGCACGATATCTGCCTTGCTAAGGTTCTGCAGAGGGGCACGAATGGTGAAGCCCTGCCCCTCCACGCCTGCCTTGGTTGCAAGGTTGGCCATCTGCTCGAACGCTTCGACGAATTCTGGGCGACAATCGGGGTAGCCGGAATAATCCACGGCATTGACACCAATAAAGATATCGCGTGCTTCGAGCACTTCGGCCCAGCCCAACGCCAGAGCCAGGAAGACGGTATTACGTGCCGGCACATAGGTAATGGGGATACCTTCAGTGGGCGCCTCGGGCACCGCGATACTGGCGTCTGTCAGTGCCGACCCGCCTATGCCGTTGAGGTTAAGGCCAATCACTTTGTGTTCCACTACACCCAGGTCCTGGGCGACACGGGCAGCGGCATTCAGCTCGGCGCGATGGCGTTGACCGTAATCAAAGCTCATGGTGTAACAGGCATAGCCTTCAGCTTTGGCCATAGCGACTACGGTGGCCGAGTCCAGGCCCCCGGACAGCAGGATCACAGCTTTCTTATCAGACACAGCACACTCCTCGTTAAGCCGGTCAGCGGCCTGGTTCGTCGTTCCAGAGCAACTTGTGCAACTGCAACTGAAAGCGGACAGGCAGGTTATCGGCCACTATCCAGTCCGCCAGGTCAGACGCCTTCACGTCATGATGGCTTGGAGAAAACAGCACTTCACCGGCACGTTCTAACAGGTTGTACTCAATCACTTTAGATACAGCCCAGTCGTAGTCCTCTCGCGAACAGATCACAAACTTGACCTGGTCGTTAGGGGTGAGCAGCCTGATATTGTCATAAAGGTTGCGGTGCGATTCGCGTGAGCCGGGTGTTTTCAGGTCCACCACACGGCTCACGCGCGTATCCGTAGCCCCTATGTCGAGGGCGCCGCTGGTTTCAAGCGATACCTCGTAACCGGCGTCGCACAAGCGCTTGAGCAAAGGGATCGCATTGGGCTGGGCCAGAGGCTCACCGCCTGTGACACACACGTAACGCGGGCGCATCGAGGCAACCTGCTCCATGATGCTGTCCAGCGTGAACAGGGTTCCTCCACTGAACGCATAAGCACTGTCGCAGTATTGGCAGCGAAGCGGGCAGCCGGTCAGGCGTACGAATACTGTAGGCAAGCCAGCCGTACGTGTTTCACCCTGTAATGAATGAAAGATTTCGGTAATGCGTAATGTGTCGGACATGATCGCCACGGGCGTAGCAGCTGAACAGGCCACCCGCCTCCGTTAGCACCTGTACCTGCCAGCCAATGGCCAAAGCAGATGAAGGTCGTTGATAAAGGGCGCAGATTCTAACGAAAAAACCCGCGACATGCGCGGGTTCGTTCATGAAGCTTATCGGCCAGCGTTACAGTTTCTGCAGATCACGCTGCGCCAATTGTGCAGCAGCCGTACCTGGGTATTGGCTAATGACCTGTTGCAGAATCGGCTTTACGCGATCCGTATGGCCAAGGCGGCGCTCCACATCGGCCAGCTTGTACATGGCATCGGGCACCTTGGGGTGCTTGGGGTACAGTTGGCTAACCTTGGCAAAAGCCTGGCCAGCACCTTGGAGATCGCCTTTGGCCAGGTTTACTTCACCCAGCCAGTATTGGGCGTTACCCGCATACTGGCTGTTGGGGTATTTACGTAGAAAAGCACCAAACGCCTGGCTCGCCTTGTCGAAGTCCTTGGCCTTGATCAGGTCAAAGGCGGCTTCGTAGTAGAGCTTTTCCTTGGCGGGGTCTGCGGGTTCGGTGCCTGCGCCTGCATCAGTAGCAGCCGCAGCGGGTGCCATGTCAGCGCCTGGGGCGCCGCCAGTGGCGGAATTCTGAGAAGCGTCGACCGGTGCTGTCGCTTGTTGCACAGGTGTACCCGTGCCAATACGACGGTCCAGGTCTTGATAACGATCCAGGGCTTCCTGCTTCATGCGCTGGATATCGTTCTGCTGGACTTCAAGCTGGCCACGAAGGCGCGCTATGTCTTCCTGCATTTGTTGCAGTTGCATGAACAGCTCGCCCTGCGCCGAGACAGGGGCCGATGAGGCCCCTGCCCCGGCATAGGCGCCGCTCGTGCCATAACCGGAGGGTGGATAGCTACTGCCGTTGCCGGCACCGCTTCCATCAACCACGGGAACCGCTGCCCATACCGAAAACGGCAGGGACAGCGCCAATACAGTTACAACACGGCGGCACGCTCGCATGACGAATTACTTACGCAGTTCGACGCGACGGTTTTGAGCCCAGGACTGCTCATCGTTACCGGTGGCGACAGGACGCTCTTCGCCGTAGGAAACGATTTCCAGCTGAGCTGGGGAAACGCCCTGCAGAACCAGGTAGCGCTGAACAGCCTTGGCACGACGCTCACCCAGCGCCATGTTGTATTCACGGGTACCGCGCTCGTCGGTGTTACCTTCCAGAACGACGCGAGCGCCGCTAGCTTTCAGGTCCTTGGCGTGTACGTCGAGGGCACGCATGGCTTCCGGCTTCAGGTCGGAGCTGTCGTATTCGAAGTAGAAGGTGGTGATAGCGCGCAGAGCGGCTTCGTCGCTCAGGCTGCCATCAACGGCGCCGGTGTTTGCACCGTAGCCAGCGTTTGGATCGACTGCGCCAGCACCGCCAGCACCTTCGCCAGCGTTGTCACCGCCCTTGGAGGAGCAACCTACAGCTACAGCCATGGCCAGAGCCAGTGCAGCGAATTTACCAAACTTCAGCATTTCCATCGTAAAACTCCTAATGAACCCCAGTGTGTTAAGTGTAACGTTGTGCGCCGCATCAGTTCAGGTAAGGGGACCAGGACGGTTCTCTGACTTCGCCTTGTGCAGTAGGAAGCGGGAGCCTTACGCGTCCGTTCAAGGACACGAGCATCAAGACTCCCCGGCCCTGCGAGCGGGTGGCGTAGATTACCATGGTGCCGTTGGGTGCAACAGTAGGCGACTCATCAAGACTTGAGTCCGTAAGTATCTTTACACTCCCACGTTGCAAGTCCTGGGACGCTACCTTGAAATTGGTGAAGCCTTCATTGCGATGAATCATCACCAACGTTTTTTCGTCCGCAGACAATTTGGGGTTGGCGTTGTAGTTACCGACGAAAGTCACGCGTTCAGCATTGCCGCTGCCCACCGTAGTTTTATAAATCTGCGGTTTCCCGCCCCGGTCGGACGTAAAGTAAATGGTGGAACCATCCTTGCCCCAAAACGGTTCAGTATCGATTGCCGGGCTGTTTGTTACTCGAGTAATGCCACGGCTGCCCAAGTCCATCACATAGATTTCAGGGTTGCCGTCCTTGGAAAGTACAAATGCAAGGCGATTACCATCTGGCGAAAACGCTGGTGCACCATTAAGGCCTTCGAAGTTGGTCAATTGTTCCCGGCGACCGGTATCGACGTATTGAATAAAGATGCGCGGTCGCTTTTGTTCAAACGACACGTACGCAATACGCTTGCCGTCTGGAGCATAACGTGGTGAGAGGATAGGTTCACGCGACTGCAACAGCGTTACCGCACGGGCGCCGTCGTAATCCGAACGCTGCAAGGTATAGCGCACATTGGCGCCACCCAGGCGCTCCGCTGTGACATACAGCATACGGGTCGAGAACGCGCCCTTGATGCCCGTCAGTTTTTCGAACGACTGGTCGGCGATGAAGTGCGCCATGTCACGCAGCTGATCGGTACCGCCGCTGACGCTGCCGGTGCTGACCTGTTGTTCGGTAGCCACGTTGAACAAGGTGTACTGCACCTGCAGGCGACCGCCGGAAGGCACGATGTTACCTACCATCAAGTACTGGGCGCCCAAGGCTTTCCAGTCCCGGAAGATCACTTCGCTCGGCTGGGCTGGCAGGCTGATCATGTTCTGGCGCGGGATAGGCGCGTAGTAGCCTGAGTTGCGCAGGTCATCGCCAATGATCTGGGCCATGTCGTCCGGCAGTGCGCCACCTTGGTAGCCGAAAGGCACTACCGCAATGGGGGTGGCGCGGTCGGAACCGCTGGTGACCATGATGTTTTTTTCATCGGCACTGGCGAACCCCGCCGCGCAGCAGAGCACGGCAAGCAGGCCTCGGATAAGATTAATCACAACGCAAGATCCTCAGGTGTGAATGTCATTTTGAATGAACGGTACTGGTTGAAGTCGGCAGGCTTCATGCCCTGCATTTCAGTCAAGCGACCAATGTTTTTCACCGCAGCCACTGCAGAGCTGTCATAAGGCCCATCTCCGCTGGACTTCGCAACGCTTACATTGGTAACGGTGCCATCGGGCAACATGCTGATCTGCAATACAACCGTCATGCCCTTGCGCGCTGACGGTGGGCGAGCCCAGCCTTCGGCAGCACGTGAACGAATCAAGTCATCGAAATTGCCGGCCACTTCATCACCCTGCTCATCGGCCAGCGCCTGTTGCCGCTGGGGCTTGTCGGACAGCAGATCCGCCAATGCCTGAGCTTTCTTGTCCTCTGCAGCCTTGCGAGCTGCATCCTGCGCCTTCTTCTTGGCAGCATCGGCTGCGGCTTTCTTCTTGGCATCCTCAGCAGCTTTGGCTTTCGCCTCGTCAGCAGCCTTGGCCTTGGCATCGTCTGCCGCTTTTTTCTTCGCGTCTTCAGCAGCCTTGGCCGCATCAGCAGCGGCTTTTTTCTTGGCGTCGTCAGCGGCCTGTTTCTTGGCCTCTTCTGCCGCTTCCTTCTTGGCCTCTTCTTCAGCCTTCTTCTTCGCGATGTCGGCCTGCTCGGCTTTCTTGGCTTCGGCAGCCTTGGCGGCGTCCGCAGCTTTTGCGGCCTCCGCGGCCTTGGCCGCATCAGCAGCCTTGGCCGCAGCCTCAGCCTTCTTGGCCTGGTCAGCCTTGGCGGCGGCTTCGGCTTTTTGAGCAGCGTCCGCTTTCTTTTGTTCCGCGGCCTTTATCTCCTCCTGCTCGACCTTTTTGGTTTCCATCTGCTCGACTTCCGTTTGGCGCGCAGCGGATTTCTTCGCTTCGCCTGCAAGCTTCTGGTTGGTCTGGGTGGTGGCCTGGCTTTTTGACTTGAGCTGATAGAGCGTGGCCTGAACGATAGGCCGTGCGGGCGGCAATTCAGGCGTCATGGCAAAACTGACAAACAGCATGCCGAAGATCAGCACATGCAGCGCGATGGCCCAGACGCTGGGCCAAAAGTAGTTTTCCGAGGCGGAATGCTCCCGTGGTCGCATCAGGGGGCCTCGGTAATCAGGCCGACATTACCCACGCCGGCTTTCTGCAACCCGCCCATGGCACCCATGACGGCGCCGTAGTCTACGGCCTTGTCACCACGGATAAACACCTGGGTTTTCTTGCCGTTCGCGTTGCCCTGGTTGATAAGGGCAGTCACGGCCTGGGTAAGTTGGGGCAGGGTCTGGGCACGGTCCATCTGTTTTTCCGTGTCCACTTCACTGCCTAGGTTCCAGTAATAGGTTTTGTCTGCCTTGATCGAAATCGTCAGCACCTGAGTGTTGTTGTCCTGCGGCAAGGCTTCGCTGGAAACCTTGGGCAAGTCCACTTTCACGCCCTGATTGAGCATGGGTGCGGTAACCATGAAGATGACCAGCAGCACCAGCATCACGTCGATGTAAGGCACCACGTTCATCTCGGCCACCGGCTTGCGTTTCTGCCGAACTCGAGCCATTGGAAATACCTGCCTACTCTTCGCTGGTGTGCACTTTGCGGTGCAGGATCGCCTGGAATTCGTCGGCGAAGGTGTAGTAGCGGCTGATCAGGGTTTCGCTGCGCGCAGCGAACCGGTTGTAAGCGATTACCGCGGGAATGGCTGCAAACAGGCCGATGGCAGTGGCCACCAGTGCCTCCGCGATCCCCGGCGCAACCGTGGCCAGCGTGGCCTGCTGAACGGCGGCCAGGCCGCGGAAGGAGTTCATGATCCCCCAAACTGTGCCGAACAGGCCTATGTAGGGGCTGGTAGACCCAACGGTCGCAAGGAACGGCAGGGTTTGCTCGAGCTTTTCTTCTTCGCGGGAAATGGCCACACGCATGGCACGGCCCACGCCCTCCATGACCGCATCCGGGTCTACACCGGGCTGCTGGCGCAAACGGGAGAATTCCTTGAAACCGGCACGGAAGACTTGCTCCACCCCGGAGTCCGGATCCGGGTTGCTGCCGGCCTGGCGGTACAACTTGGACAGGTCGATACCCGACCAGAAGCGTTCTTCGAAGGAATCCAGAGCCCGGCGGCCTGCCCGGATCAGGTTGCTACGCTGAAAAATGATGACCCACGAAGTGACCGAGGCGGCCACCAGGATCAGCATCACCAGCTGCACTACGATACTGGCGTTACTGACCAGGCTCCACATGGAGGTATGGTCGACGGCGTTAGCTTCCACGCTGGTTCTCCTGCTTGTTGGTTGTACCCAAGCCATCATCGGCGAAGGCCGCATGCATGGCGGGGGGAATGGCTCGGGGTTTGAAGGTGTCGGCACGTACGCAAGCCACCAGGAACTGGCCCTCGCATATCAGCCGTTGGTCCGACGCACGCCGTATGTGCTGCGAAAACCGCAGGCTTGCCCGGTTCAGTTCGGTGACTTGAGCGCTCACCAGCAGTTCATCGTCCAGCCGCGCCGGTGCGTGGTAACGCGCCTCGCTGGAATGTACGACGAACAGCAGGTTTTCCTCGGCCAGCACGGACTGGACATAGCCCAGCTCGCGCAAACGCTCGGTGCGTGCCCGCTCCATGAACTTGAGGTAGTTAACGTAGTAGACGACGCCGCCAGCATCCGTGTCTTCGTAATAAACGCGACAGTGATGAACGAACGGCGCAAGCCTGTTTTGCGCGCCCATACTCTAGTGCGAACTCCGTGGGTTGCCAATCCGGCCAGGTAATTGTTTTTTCAATGACTTGGAGGCTTCTGGGAACGCAACCGTCACATCAGCCCCTATGACCATCAAAACGCGGATTTGATCGGCCAGCCTGAGGCAGATCATGGCAACTCCTCCGACGCACCCGGCTCGAAACGCTCTGGCCGATTGAGCCCGAAATGCAGGTAGGCATGGCGGGTGACCACCCTCCCCCGAGGCGTACGCATGATGTACCCCTGCTGGATCAGGTAAGGCTCCAGCACATCCTCGATGGTGTGGCGCTCTTCGCTGATGGCTGCGGCCAGGTTGTCCACACCCACCGGCCCACCATCGAACTTCTCGATCATGGTCAGCAGCAGGCGACGGTCCTGGTGGTCGAAGCCGCGCTCGTCCACGTCCAGCATGTTCAAGGCCAGGTCGGCCACAGCCTTGGTGATTTCGCCCTTGCCGCGCACCTGGGCATAGTCACGCACTCGTCGTAGCAGGCGGTTGGCGATACGGGGGGTACCGCGGGCACGGCGAGCGATTTCGTAGGCGCCTTCAGGGTCCACGTGCAGGTTCAGGATTCGCGCCGAGCGCGCCACGATGGTGGCCAGGTCTGCATCACTGTAGAACTCCAGCCGCTGCACGATACCGAAGCGGTCGCGCAATGGATTGGTGAGCATCCCGGCACGCGTGGTAGCGCCTACCAGGGTGAACGGGGGCAGGTCCAGCTTGATGGAGCGGGCAGCAGGCCCCTCACCGATCATGATGTCCAGCTGGAAGTCTTCCATGGCTGGGTACAACACCTCTTCCACAATGGGCGAAAGGCGATGGATTTCGTCAATGAACAGCACATCATGGGGTTCAAGGTTGGTCAGCATGGCTGCCAGGTCCCCTGGCCGCTCCAGCACCGGCCCGGAAGTACTCTTGATGGACACACCCATTTCCTGGGCAATGATATTGGCCAGGGTTGTCTTTCCCAGCCCCGGCGGGCCGAAAATGAGCGTGTGGTCCAGGGACTCGGCCCTGCCGCGCGCAGCCTGGATGAACAGCTCCATCTGCTCGCGCACCACAGGCTGGCCAATGTATTCGGCCAGGCTCAATGGACGAATGGCCCTGTCCTGCTGTTCCTCGCGGTCCTTGCCAGTGGCCGAGATCAGGCGGTCGGCTTCGATCACGTCAGTTCATCCCCTTCAATGCACGGCGGATGAGGTCTTCGCTGGACAAGCCTTTTTCGTTGACCGCCGAGACGGCCTTGCTGGCCTCCTGTGGCTTGTAACCTAGGGACACAAGGGCACTGACCGCATCGGTTTCCGCTGTGGGCTGGGGCGCCCGAGGCGCAGCGCCGTTATCTGGCACCAGTTCGAACATGGCAGGCACGGTTTCCCAGGCCTTGAACCGGTCCTTCAATTCGACCAGCAAGCGCTCGGCTGTTTTCTTGCCTACACCCGGTACTTTCACAAGCGCGCTGGTGTCCTGTGCCTGAACACAGCGCACCAGCTCGTCTACCTCCAGGCTGGACATAAGCGCCAGCGCCAGCTTTGGCCCTACCCCATTGAGGCGGATCAGTTCGCGGAACAGCTCGCGCTCACGGCGTTCGTAGAAGCCGTAGAGCAGCTGTGCATCCTCACGCACCACCAAATGGGTATGCAAGGTGAGCGCCTGGCCGACCGGCGGCAGGCGATACAGCGTGGTCATGGGTACTTCCAGCTCATAGCCAAGCCCATTCACGTCGAGAATCAGGTGAGGCGGTTGTTTTTCCGCCAGGGTGCCGCGCAAGCGTCCGATCACGTAGAAGTCCTGTAATGCCGACGCCCATGGGAACCGGGCGCCGTTCACAAACCAGTGCGCATGATCGCAGCCTGGTGTGAATCGGCAAATAGAAAAGTTTTAGGGAATGATGCTATTTACAAGCGCAGCCGGCCGCCACGGCTACGGGCAGTGCTCAAGCCATGGGGCACCAGGCTGGAGCGGGTATGAGCATGACACAGGGCGATGGCCAAGGCGTCGGAGGCATCGATCTGGGGTTTGACCGTGAGCTTGAGCAGGTGCATGACCATCAGCTGAACCTGTTCCTTGCTAGCGCCCCCTGTTCCCGTGATCGCCTGCTTGACCTGGGTGGCCGAATATTCGGCGATCTCCAGCCCCTCTTCGGCACCTGCCACGATGGCCGCTCCACGCGCCTGCCCCAATTTGAGGGCAGAGTCGGCGTTGCGCGCCATGAACACTCGCTCGATACCCATGGTGACAGGCCCGTGGGCCTGGATGACTTCACGTACGCTGCGATACACCACCTGCAGGCGCTCATGTAACTCACCAGTACCTGTGCGAATGCAGCCTGAAGCCACGTATTCGCAACCGCGGCCCAGCCCGCGGTCGAGCACCACGCCGTAGCCTGTGATGCGCGAGCCGGGGTCAATCCCGAGTACAAGGGTCAACCTAGCTGTTCCATTACGTCATCGGCAATGGCCGCGTTGGAATACACGTTCTGCACGTCATCCAGGTCTTCGAGCATGTCGATCAACTTGAGCACCTTTTCCGCCCCCTCGCGGTCCAGGTCCACCTGGGTACTAGGCTCCAGAATGATTTCCGCATCGGCCGCCTTGAAACCCTGCGCCTCCAGTGCGGTGCGCACACCATAGAAGCTGGCGAATGAAGTGAACACGTCCACACTGCCATCTTCATGGCTGACCACATCGTCCGCTTCGGCCTCGATAGCCGCTTCGGTGAGTGCCTCTTCATCTACGCCTGCTGTAAAACTGAGCTGCCCCTTGCGCTCGAACAGGTAGGCGACCGAACCATCGGTACCCAGGTTGCCACCGCACTTGCTGAAGGCATGGCGAACCGCTGCGGCCGTGCGGTTGCGGTTGTCGGTCATGGCCTCCACCATCACGGCCACACCACCGGGGCCGTAGCCCTCATAACCCAGTTCCTCGACGTTCTCACCTTCAGTGGAACCGGCGCCGCGCGCGATGGCACGGTCGATGATGTCACGGCTCATGTTGGCGCCAAGGGCCTTGTCCAGCGCCAGGCGCAGGCGCGGGTTGGAACCCGGATCACCGCCACCCTGCTTGGCCGCAACCGTCAGCTCGCGAATCCACTTGGTGAAAATCTTGCCTCTCTTGGCATCTTGGCGTTCTTTGCGGTGCTTGATATTCGCCCACTTGGAATGACCGGCCATACAGACTCCGAACTCGTTCATGAAAAAACCGCCCCCGAACGCGAAACGCGGCGGGGGCAGCGGGGGTTACCAGGCCGCGCGTACGCGCACCGGCTTACTCGGCCTTGGGTTGCTCGCGCAGGCGAATGTGCAGCTCGCGCAAAGCCTTGGCATCCACGACGCCCGGCGCCTGGGTCATCACGTCTGCGGCGCTCTGGGTTTTCGGGAAGGCGATCACTTCGCGAATCGATTGAGCGCCGGTCATCAGCATGACCAGGCGGTCCAGGCCGAAGGCCAAGCCACCGTGAGGCGGGGCACCGAACTTGAGCGCATCCAGCAGGAAGCCGAACTTCTCTTCCTGTTCCGCAGCCTCGATACCCAGCAGGCGGAATACCGACTGCTGCATTTCCTTGCGGTGAATACGGATGGAACCGCCACCCAGCTCGGTGCCGTTGAGCACCATGTCGTACGCGCGGGACAGCGCACCCGCAGGGTTGGCCTCCAGCTCTGCCGGGGTGCACTTGGGTGCGGTGAACGGATGGTGCAGCGCGCTGAAGCTGCCATCGTCGTTTTCTTCGAACATAGGGAAGTCCACGACCCACATTGGCGCCCATTCGCACGTGAGCAGGCTCAGGTCATGGCCGAGCTTGATACGCAGCGCACCCAGGGCCTCGCTCACGATCTTGGCCTTGTCTGCGCCGAAGAACACGATATCGCCGTCTACTGCACCCACGCGATCCAGGATCACGTTCAGGTTGGCCTCAGGAATGTTCTTGACGATCGGAGACTGCAGGCCATCGACGCCTTTGGCGCGCTCATTGACCTTGATGTAGGCCAGGCCCTTGGCGCCATAGATGCCTACGAACTTGGTGTAGTCGTCGATCTGCTTGCGCGGCATGCTCGCACCGCCAGGCACCCGCAAAGCGGCCACGCGGCACTTGGGGTCGTTCGCCGGGCCACTGAAGACCTTGAATTCCACTTCCCGAAGCTGGTCGGCCACATCTACCAGTTCCAGCGGGTTGCGCAGGTCTGGCTTGTCGGAACCGTAGCGGCGCATGGCCTCTTCGAACGTCATGTGCGGGAAGTCACCGAACTCCAGGTCCAGCACTTCTTTGAACAGTTTACGGATCATGCCTTCGGTCAGGCCCATGATCTCGCTTTCGTCCAGGAAGCTGGTTTCAATGTCGATCTGGGTGAATTCAGGTTGGCGATCGGCACGCAGGTCTTCGTCGCGGAAGCACTTGGCGATCTGGTAGTAACGGTCGAAACCCGCCACCATTAGCAGTTGCTTGAACAACTGGGGCGACTGGGGCAAGGCAAAGAAGCTGCCGGGGTGGGTGCGGCTCGGCACCAGGTAATCGCGTGCGCCTTCCGGCGTGGCCCGGGTGAGGATAGGGGTTTCCACATCCAGGAAGCCGTTTTCATCCAGGTAGCGGCGAATGCTGCTGGTAATACGCGAACGCAGGCGCAGCTTGTCGGCCATTTCCGGGCGGCGCAGGTCGATGAAACGGTAGCGCAAGCGGGTTTCCTCGCCTACGTCGGAGTATTCGTTGAGCGGGAACGGCGGGGTTTCGGCCTCGTTGAGCACTTCAAGCTCATAACCCAATACTTCGATGGCTCCGGATGCCATGTTGGGGTTCACCGCGCCAGCAGGGCGCAGGCGCACCTTGCCGGAAATGCGTACCACGTACTCGCTGCGCACCCGATCGGCTGCAGCGAAGGAGCCGGCACGATCCGGATCGAAGACCACTTGGGCCATGCCTTCACGGTCGCGGATATCCAGGAAGATGACCCCGCCATGGTCGCGGCGGCGGTGTACCCAGCCGCAAAGGGTGATTTCCTGGCCGTCCAGGCTCTCGTTCAATTGGCCGCAATAGTGGCTGCGCATCATGATGGTCGGTTCACTTATTAGTCAGTCGTGTTCGGCCAGGGCCGCATTACAGGAAGTGTGCAGCACCCAGCGAAGGGGTTCAACTCAGTCGGCCTTATCGCCGCCTGCCAGGTTTTTCTTGGCACCGGTCTTGAAATCGGTTTCGTACCAGCCGGTTCCACTAAGGCGGAAGCCTGCACGGGACACCGTCTTCTTCAATTCGGGCGCCGCACAGGCCGGGCAGTCGACCAGAGGCGCTTCACTGATTTTCTGGATAGCTTCCAGCTGGTGATCACAGCGTTCGCATTGGTAATTATACAAAGGCATCTTACAGGTGCTCGGCTACAAACAGGGCGCAAAGGGCGCGGGTGGTCTCAAGCGCGGAATTATATCTGGTTAACCGCGCTCACCTGCAAGCGCCCCGCAGCCATGTTTATCGCCTCCTGCACTTATTCAGGCGTCCGCAGGCATGCCTGCATTGTGCTCTGACAGGGCATAAGCGACGCAAACGACCCTGACCAGCCCGCTGAAATTCTTCACCCCCCCATAACGCAGATGTACCTCACGGTCCAGATAGGACAACAACTGACTGACCGTACAACCGTTTCGATCGGCAAGGGACTGCAAGATATTCCAGTAGACCTGTTCCAGGCGCAGGCACGTTGCGAAGCCATTGAGCCGCACGGACCGTGCGGTTGGCCGGGCCAGCGCCATGTTGAAATCCTTCTGGAACGGATCAAGCAACAGTTTAGCGGCGCTGCAACCGCGATCGGAATTCGAACACTCCATAGACATATCCACACCTTCCTTGGCTCTATTCCCATGCATGGATGCATGACAGAGGCTATGAAAGCGTTGGCGGCGTAGTAAAGGTAGGGAGCGGAACGATCAGGGCCGTAGGAAAAGGCGGCCTGAGGTGCAAGCGGCAAGCGGCAAGCGGCAAGCGGCAAGCGGCAAGCGGCAAGCGGCAAGCGGCAAGCGGCACAGCATGGCCGGGGGCCTACGGCGAGGCCAGCCCCCGGTACACCAACTTGCCGCTCGAAGCTTGAGGCTTGAGGCTTATTTCTCTTCCAGCATGGCCCGCAGCATCCAGGCGGTTTTTTCGTGAGTTTGCATACGCTGGGTCAGCAGGTCTGCAGTTGGCTCGTCGCTGACTTTGTCCAGCAGCGGGAACAGGCTGCGGGCGGTGCGCACGACGGCTTCCTGGCCCGTAACCAACTGCTTGATCATGTCTTCAGCGGCAGGAACGCCCTCTTCTACCGTAATCGAGGACAAGCGTGCGTACGTGGCATAGGTGCCAGGGGCAGGAAAGCCCAAGGCACGGATGCGTTCGGCAATGGAATCCACTGCCAGGGCCAATTCGTTGTATTGCTCCTCGAACATCAGGTGCAAGGTACGGAACATGGGGCCGCTGACGTTCCAATGGAAATTATGGGTCTGCAGGTACAGCACGTAGGTGTCCGCAAGCAGGCGGGACAAGCCTTCTACAATGGATTTGCGGTCTTCTTCACTGATACCGATATCGATTGCCATGGATATTCCCTTGTTGAGTGAAACGTTTCAAAAAATGCACACGCTACTGTAGCAAGACCGCCGTTTGGCTGCAGCGGTCACGGCAGAGCCACTGGCGCCGCGTGTCTGCAAAAAAGTCATTAGTCTGTGCGATCCGCGAGATGCAATTGAGCTAGCGGGGCTATTTCCTGTTAAATAGCCAGGTGCCGAAGGCGCGCTGCCAATCCCTTTCGAGTCGCCGCTTCCTTTCTTGTTCCATGCGGTTGCCGTGCGGGGTTGGCACGCAGGTGCATAGGCCAATCCCTCCAGCTGTTTTTCGTTCAACATTGTTTACGTGCACTGCGAGGGATCCGCGCTTTATTGATCCTCTGGAAAAATGTGAGTCATACCCATGTTGAAAACCGTTCATCTGATGACAGGCGCAGGCGCATTGCTGCTGGCCGCCTTGCCTGGCTTGATGCCAGGCGCCATGCCTTACCTCTCGCAAACCGATGCCTTTCACCTGGCATTCATCGGCCTGGGCAACCTGCTGTTCGCCCCCTTGATTCCGCAATGGAAACACAACCCCCGGCAAACCTTGCAAACCTTTGTAAGCGCACTACTGGTACTCGCCGCTGTGCTACAGGCGCTGGTGCTGTACGCACCTCTGCCACTGGTGGCCGGTGAACCTGCAGTATGGCTGGGCCTGCTGTCGATGCTGGCGGCCGTCGTGCTTCAACTGGCCGCCAGCCGGCCCAAGCAGTACGTAGCGCCTGCACCGGCGAACTTCAATGCGGCCAACCGTGATACCGGCACAGTGAAGTGGTTCAACACCTCCAAGGGCTTCGGGTTCATTTCCCGGGATTCAGGTGATGACATCTTCGTCCATTTCCGCGCTATCCGCGGCGAAGGCCACCGTGTGCTCGTTGAAGGCCAGCGCGTGGAGTTCTCTGTCATGAACCGCGACAAAGGCCTTCAAGCCGAAGACGTGGTAGCCGCAGCCCCAGGGCGCTAACGCTACATCTAGTAGTGGGGGGGCGGCGCTTCATCACCACCCTCCCCATACTGCCCCCCTGCTATTTCCCTGTACCGTTCTATCAACTGGCCAAGTTGCGCCGCCATCAATGTGAGCTGCCGCTGCTGCTCTACCAGCACCTCGTTGAGTTCATGAATCGTGTCATCCTGGAATGCCAGGCGTGTTTCCAGTTCTGTAACCCGGTCTTCAACGTTCATTCGTATCAGCCCATGCAAAGTCGTCTGTCAGGCTACCGCGCAACTGTACCTTGAACTGCTCAAGGCGCTCATGCTCATAACTGGCCGCGGCCGCCCTTCCCCATACTGGCGCAGGCCAGGCCACATCGTGGGTATAGCGAGCAATCACATGTACGTGCAACTGGGCGACTACGTTACCCAGGGCAGCCACATTGATCTTGTCGGCATTTACAACCGCTTTTAGGTGCTGCGCCACTAACGCCGTTTCACGGGCAAGCTGCGCCTGGTCAGCGGTCTCCAGTTCGAATGCCTCGGTGATGCCTGATCGGCGTGGCACGAGGATCAGCCACGGGTAATTGGCGTCCTTGCTCAGCAATAACCTGCACAGCGGGAAATCCCCCAGTACCCATGTATCCGCCTGCAAGCGGGGATCAAGCTCAAACATTGCTGCTTCCTCTAAAGGGCAAGTGCCTGGATTGGCGAACGTCACAAGCATACCTGCCAGCACTTTGATTAGGATGGATAGCCTGCGCCAAACCGGCCTGGTCTGTGTAGGCCCGCGCACCTTATCGGGGCACATCACAGGGTGAACGCCGGGATAGTACCCCTACAGCCTAGGCGCTTCGTTAGGTGCTTAAGCCAAACGGTACTAAGCAAAGGCTTGCTAAGCACAAACTTTAAGCTAGCCTGTGCTGCGCCAGTGCTACTTTTCGCACCATAAAGGTTCAAGGTGAACGCATTAGGTGCGCGCGAGCCGTTATTCATCAATGAGTAACGGAGCATTGGTAACACTTTACTGAGGATTGGCTGAGCACCATCTTAAAGCGCTGTGCCTGTCAAGGCTCATTGGGAGTGCCCTAACCCTAATAACAGCAGGGGTTTACGCTGCCTCAGTAAAAAAAGTGAAAATTTTGTGAGCTACCCTCTGGATTGAGCACAGTTGTTGCAAATACTTCAGCAAGCCGGTCACAGCAGGGCAGTCGGCCCCGGCAAGGAGCCTCGACAGATACGAGGCAGCGGATACGACGCAAAGGATAAACGTAGCACCCGAGATTTTACCCTCCTGCCCGGAAGGCCATCAGTGGTGCTGCAGAACAACCGTGAGCATGACCCTCGTCATGCCACACATGATAAAGAAAGAGCTGGCCAGATAAAAAACAGGCGGCTGGCGGCACTTCCTAAAAACCAAAGGAGCAAGTCACGATGAAAGTGATGAAGTGGAGCGCGATTGCACTGGCAGTAACTGCAGCGGCAGGCTCGCAACTGGCCATGGCCGAAGCATTCGTCAGCGACCAGGCAGACGCCAAGGGCTTCGTTGAGGACAGCACCCTGAACGTGTTGCTTCGCAGCTACTATTGGAACCAGGACAACAAGGACCGCAGTGACGACGGCAAGGGCTGGTATGGCGGTGTTCACGGCGTGTACAGCTCCGGCTTCACCACCGGCACCGTTGGGGTAGGTGTCGATGCATTCGGCTATTTCGCCGCCAAACTCGATGACAACAGCCATGGCACAGGCAACCTTCCTGTGGGTTCCGATGGCCGTACGGATGATACGTTTGGCAAGGCGGGTGCTGCCGCCAAGTTCCGTATCTCCAAAACCATGCTCAAAATCGGCGACATGCAGCCCTCCACCTCTCCAGTTTTTGCGGTGGGCGGCTCACGCATCACGCCTCAGACCGCTAGCGGCATCAGCTTGATGACCAGCGAGATCAAAGGCCTGGACCTGGAAGCAGGCCATTTCTACTCCTCTAGCTCTGCATCCAACAGTAACCGCGACGGCGAACTGTGGGCTACCTATGGCAGCGTTACTGCAAGCTCTGTAGATTTTGGCGGTGGCCGTTATCAGATCAACGACAACTTGAGCGTGGGTGCTTATGCATCCGAGTTCAAAGATGTGTGGAACCAGTACTACGGTAACGTGAACTACGTGTTGCCATTGGCCGACAGTCAATCCCTGACTTTCGACGCCAACTATTACAACACTCAGGATCAAGGTAGCGCCAAGGCCGGTGATATCAACAACAATACGTACTCGCTCTCCGCGGCGTATTCGTTCCTGACTGCTCACACCGTTACCCTGGCCTTCCAGAAAGTGAACGGCAGCACGGCGTTCGATTACCTGGGCGTAGGCCGTAACGGTTCAGGGGAAGGCGGCGACTCTATCTTCCTCGCCAACTCCATCCAGATTTCGGACTTCAACGGCGCTGGCGAAAAATCCTGGAAGCTGCAATACGAACTCAACATGGCTTCCTACGGCGTGCCTGGCCTTACCTTCATGGGCCGCTATGTCAAGGGTGATGACATCAAGGGCTATTACGGTAGCCGCTTCGCCAGCGATGCTGACCACCATGAGACTAACGTTGAAGCCAAATACGTCGTTCAGGAAGGCCCGGCCAAAAACCTGTCCTTCCGTACGCGCCTTGCCTGGCACCGCGCCAGTACCGAGCAGATCGACGGCAACTCCAACAACTTCCGCCTGATCGTGGACTACCCGATCTCGATTCTGTAACCGAATCGCGGCGAGCCAGCTCCACCGAACAGCCCGGCCTAGCGCCGGGCTTTTCATTGGCGCTGCTTGCTCCGTACAATGACCCGCTAAATCCGAATTCAGCAACCGACACGGCCTACCATGCGCACTAGTCAATTCCTGCTCGCCACACTCAAAGAAACCCCGTCCGACGCGGTCGTTATCAGCCATCAGCTGATGCTCCGTGCGGGGATGATCCGCAAGCTCGCTTCCGGCCTGTACACCTGGCTGCCGATGGGCTTGCGAGTGATGCGCAAGGTTGAAGCCATTGTGCGTGAAGAAATGAACGCCGCCGGCGCCCTGGAAGTGCTGATGCCTGGTATCCAGCCTGCCGAGCTGTGGCAGGAGTCCGGCCGCTGGGAGCAATACGGGCCCGAACTGCTGCGCCTGAAGGACCGCCACGCGCGGGAATTCTGTGCAGGCCCTACCCATGAAGAAGTGATCACGGATATCGCACGCAACGAGCTGAACAGCTATAAGCAGTTGCCGATCAACCTGTATCAGATCCAGACCAAATTCCGTGACGAAATCCGCCCACGCTTTGGCTTGATGCGTGGCCGCGAGTTCATCATGAAGGACGCCTACTCCTTCCATGCCGACCAGGCTTCCCTGCAGGCAACCTACGACCGCATGCACCAAGCGTACTGCAATATCTTCACCCGCCTGGGCCTGAACTTCCGCCCTGTGGAAGCCGACAACGGCTCCATCGGTGGTGCCGGCTCCCACGAATTCCACGTGCTGGCCTCTTCGGGCGAAGACGATATCGTGTTCAGTAATGGCTCGGAGTACGCCGCCAACATTGAAAAGGCCGAGGCCCTGCCACGCGAGACCGCTCGCGGTGCTGCAACCGAAGCGCTGCGCCTGGTAGACACGCCAGACACCAAAACCATTGCTGCGTTGGTCGAGGGCTTCAACCTGCCCATCGAAAAAACCGTGAAGACGCTGGTGGTGCAGGCCGCCGAAGAAGGCAAGCTGATCGCCCTGGTGATCCGCGGGGATCACGAACTGAATGAAATCAAGGCCGGCAACCATCCTTTGGTGGCAAGCCCCTTGGTGATGGCAGGCGAAGCCGAACTGCGCGACGCTATCGGCGCAGGTGCCGGGTCCCTGGGCCCCTTGAACCTGCCCCTGCCCTGCATCATCGACCGCTCCGTGGCCTTGATGAGCGATTTTGCCGTCGGTGCCAACATCGACGACAAGCACTACTTTGGCGTGAACTGGGAGCGTGACCTGCCGGTGCCGGAAGTGGCAGACCTGCGCAACGTGGTGGAAGGCGACCCAAGCCCTTGTGGCAATGGCACGCTGGAAATCAAGCGCGGTATTGAAGTGGGCCATATCTTCCAGCTGGGCACCAAGTACAGCGAAGCCATGAAAGCACAGGTGCTGGGCGAAAACGGCAAGCCTGTGACCATGACCATGGGTTGCTACGGTATTGGTGTTTCTCGCGTAGTGGCCGCCGCCATTGAGCAGAATCACGACACCAACGGCATTATCTGGAGCGACACCCTGGCGCCGTTCCAAGTGGCGCTAGTGCCGTTGCGCTACGAAACCGAACAGGTGCGTGAAGCCACGGATACCCTGTACCGCGAATTGACCGCAGCAGGTATCGATGTGCTGCTGGATGACCGCGACAAGAAAACCAGCCCTGGCATCAAGTTCGCCGACATGGAGCTGATTGGCGTTCCACACCGAATCGTCATCAGCGACCGGTCCCTGGCCGAAGGCAAGCTGGAATACAAGCAGCGCACGCAAAGCGACGCACAAAGCATGGATGTGGCGGACGTTCTGCCTTTCCTGCGCGCACGCCTGGGCCGCTGATCAACACATAGGGCGTTCATGTTTACCACACGTTTTTCGCTGTCTGGAACGGCCGCCTTGTGCGGCCTGTGCCTGCTGGCCGGCTGCGCCAACCACATGTCTCAACGAAGCGAGCAGGAGGCACGCACCGAGCGCAAACCCGTTGAGCATCACCTGTCGCTGGAGGTGGGGGACCCCTTGATGGAGCAGCCACAGCGGAGGGTACGCGTCACCGAGCAGTCCACATTCGAGGTGACAGACTTCGAAGTGACCCGCCGCTATGACCGTTACACGCCCTACCAACCCTGGCGCGAGCTCTACGAAGTTCCCTTGGGGACCGTGGCGGTGGTAGCGGGTGTGGCCGCCAATGCGTTGAATGTTGTGCTGTTAGGGCGCCTGCCGGAAAACGTGACCCATGGGTGGATCAACTACGGCTTTGCCGGGGTGAATCCTTTCATGAACGCCCAATCCAACGGCCGTGCGGAACAGAACCTGGCAGGCATCGAGGAAGTACAGCGCGACAAGCGCCAGGAGGTGCTTACCGAGCCTTGGGTAGAAAAACCTGTAGAGGTAACGGCTGGCGCTGAAGTGTATGCGCTGAACACCGACGGCAAGGGCTACCTGCGTTTGAACCTGCTGGATGCGCCTTTTGCCGATCAGGACCTGCGCCGTGTGAACCGCCTTGTGTTGATGGCAAAGGATGATGACGGGACGTCCCGTGCCGACGCAACGCTGCAGCTTGCTGCCACCCTGCGAACACGCGTAGCCGAAGCCCGTGGGCTGATCTATGACGACTTGGAGGACGACGAGGTGAGCCAGTGGGTATACCGAGTCAAGCGCCTGTCACAGCTAGGGTTTGAAGACGAAGCCAACGGTTTGCAGCAAAGCCTGCTGGAGCTGACCCGCAATGATCCGGAACTTCACCAGGACTTAATCAAGGCACTGGCACGGGATGCAGGGCGCGTTGTGGATCAGTAATACGTATGGGGCCTGTGCCTAGGCCCTGTCGCTGGCCGCTTCCCCAAACAGCTCCAACTGGGTAAGCGCACCTTTCATGTCATGTAACCGCACACCTATCCCAAGCAACCGTACAGGCTTGTTCCCCCGGGCATAAGCCTGGCCGAGCAGCGTTCGGTAGCTTTGCAAGTCTCTGGACGCATTGGCCTGCTCCAGTGTGGTTTGTGTGAAGTCGTGAAACTTGACCTTCACGAACGGCTTGCCAAGGCGATAACTGTCATCCAGCCGGGCCAGCCGCCCCGCCAGTGTCTCCATCAGTTCCGGCAGCTTGGCCAGGCAGGCCTCTAGGTCTGGCAAATCCTGGTCGTAGGTATTTTCCACACTGGCGGATTGCCGGCGGCTGTCCACGTGCACCGGCCGGTCATCAATACCCCGTGCGAGCTGGTACAGCCGCTCACCAAAACCGCCAAACTCTCGAATCAGGTTCAACCGTGGCCACTCCAGAAGGTCGGCACAATGCTCGATGCCCAGGCGTACCAACTTATCGGCAGTGACCTTGCCTACACCGTGCAGCTTGGCCACCGGCAATGCCGCCACAAAGGCTTCCACTTCGGCTGGAGTGATCACGAACAGCCCGTTGGGCTTGCGCCAGTCACTGGCAATCTTGGCCAGGAACTTGTTCGGCGCTACGCCCGCGGACACTGTAATGTGCAATCGCCTTGAAACATCCTGGCGAATAGCTTCTGCAATACGGGTTGCACTGCCATGAAAATGGGGAGATTGCGTCACATCCAGGTACGCCTCGTCCAGCGACAGTGGCTCGATCAGGTCGGTGTATTGCTGGAAGACAAGGTGGATTTCGCGGGAGGCTTCTTTATAGGCATCGAACCGGGGGCGGACGATAGTCAGGTCCGGGCACAGCTTCAAGGCATGACGCGATGACATGGCCGAGCGCACACCATAAGCACGGGCTTCGTAGTTGCAGGTGGCTATAACGCCCCGCCGCTCCGCCGAACCGCCTACAGCCAGCGGTTTACCTGCCAGCCTGGGATCGTCACGCATTTCGATAGCTGCGTAAAAGCAGTCGCAATCGATATGAAGGATTTTTCGCTGCACCATCGCTGAACGACACCTGTTGATACAGGTGAATGAATATACAGTACTTGTAACCAAACCGCTCGAATCACAGTGCCTGGGCCCTTCATGCCATGCTAAATGTATGACTGGAAAGCATTTTTTCCATATCAAGGGTTGACAAGCTCAACGATACGCGTAGAATCCGCCCCACAGACGCGGGATGGAGCAGTCTGGTAGCTCGTCGGGCTCATAACCCGAAGGTCGTCGGTTCAAATCCGGCTCCCGCAACCAAACAGAGAAAGGCCACTTGAAAAAGTGGCCTTTTTTTTGGCCGCTACATTTGGTCAGTGCTTTTTGATCGCTATGGTGAGTTGAGCACAGCCTGCTACAGCACCGGAATAAATAAACACGGCTTAGTGTTGACACGGCGCAAAACTTCCCTATAATGCGCAACCACAGACGCGGGATGGAGCAGTCTGGTAGCTCGTCGGGCTCATAACCCGAAGGTCGTCGGTTCAAATCCGGCTCCCGCAACCAAATAGAGAAAGGCCACTTGAAAAAGTGGCCTTTTTTTTTGCCTGTGCCAATCTTCAGCTTGTATGGCAGCATTGGCGCCAGTACGAAACTTCCCCTCGGGCAGAGGGGTCTGGTCGAAGAGCGCGCAGGAATCCCAGTTTCGCAAAAATTTCATTTTCCAGGGATTGGTAAGTTGCCCAGATACCGCCATCCTGTCGCGCTCAATAGGCGAGGTCATTGATGCGCCCCGAAATGTCTGAAGTAAACGACACTGCAACCCCTCCTGAACCTCTACCCTCCCGCCGCCTGCGCTGGCTGGAACTGCTAAGCCGGTACCGTCAACCATTGGGTATCGGGCTAACCTTGGTCATGTTTGCCATTGCCCTTATTGCCTGCCGCCGCATGCTAAGGGACCTGGACCTCTACGCGCTGCACGATTCGATCGCGGCTACGCCCTCCTCCGCCTTGCTGGCAGCGCTGGGCTTCACGGTTGCAGGTTTTGCCGTGCTGCTGGGCTATGAATGGTCGGCCGCCCGCTATGCCAACGCCCCGTTGCCCCCGCGCACCCTTGCATTGGGTGGGTTTACCGCCTTTGCCATTGGTAATGCGGTAGGCCTCTCCCTGCTGTCCGGTGGCTCAGTGCGCTACCGCCTGTACTCACGCCAAGGCGTGGGCCCTGCAGAAGTGGCCCGCATGACCCTGTTTGCCAGCTTGTCCCTAGGGTGCGCCTTGCCCCCGCTGGCAGCGCTGGCATGCCTGAGCGACCTGGGCGCAGCCTCCACCGCGCTGCGGCTGCCGCCTACCGTGCTGGCAGCCATTGCTATTGCCGTATTACTGCTGGCCGGTGGCTTGGCGGTGGGCGTGTACCGTCGCCGCACACCCGCGCAGCCATTCCCCCACAACCTCATTGTGAGGGCTGGCCGTAGCACGCTGCGCCTGCCTGCGCTGCGCCTGTGCCTGCTGCAGTTGGCAATCACGGCGCTGGATGTGGCCGTGGCCGCTGCCGTGCTGTACAGCCTGTTGCCAGAAGCACCGCCGTTTGGGGCCTTCCTTCTGGTCTACCTGCTAGCCTTGGCCGCCGGCGTCCTCAGCCATGTGCCAGGCGGCGTAGGGGTGTTCGAGGCCATTCTTTTGGCAGCCTTTGCCAATCAGCTGGGGGCTGCGCCACTGGCTGCGGCCTTGCTCCTGTACCGGCTGATCTACGTAATGCTGCCCTTCCTGGTGGCCTGCCTGGTGCTGTTGGCCAACGAAGCACGGCGGCTATTGTTTGCCCGTCAGGCCATTCGGGTGGCATCAGGCCTGGCGGCGCCCATTCTGGCGGTGCTGGTGTTCCTGTCAGGCATGGTGCTGCTGTTCTCGGGCGCTACCCCGGAAATTGACACCCGCCTGCGGCATATGGGCTTTTTGATTCCCCATCGCCTCATCGACGCGTCGCACTTTGCTGCCAGCCTGATTGGCGTGCTCTGCCTGCTGCTTGCCCAAGGCTTGCGGCGGCGTCTGTCCGCGGCCTGGATGCTGACCATGATCCTGCTGCTGGCCGGCTCGGTGCTCTCGTTGCTCAAAGGCTTTGATTGGGAAGAGGCCAGCATCCTTACCCTTACCGCCTGCTTGCTTGCCGTGTTCCGCCGCTCGTTCTATCGGCCAAGCCGCCTGATGGAGCTTCCGCTGTCGCCGTTCTACCTCATGGCAGCGGCTTGTGTGGTGGGCGCATCGATCTGGCTGCTGTTCTTCGCTTATCAAGACGTGCCATACAACAACCGCCTGTGGTGGCAGTTCGCGCTTGATGCCGATGCACCGCGGGCGCTGCGCTCGGCACTGGGCAGCGCTGTGCTGCTGATCATTGTTTCGCTGACGTGGCTGCTACGCACCGCCCGGCCGGTGATTCACCTGCCTGCCAAGGATGAGCTGGACCGGGCACACAAGATCCTGATGGCTTCGCATCAGCCCGATGGCGGCCTGGCGTTGACCGGCGATAAGGCGCTGCTCTTTCACCCAGATGATAAAGCCTTCCTGATGTATGCACGCCGTGGCCGCAGCCTGGTAGCCCTGTACGACCCTATCGGGCCTACCCAGCCGCGTGCAGAAATGATCTGGCAGTTCCGGGACCTGTGCGACTTCCATCACGCGCGCCCTGTGTTTTATCAGGTACGTGCCGAGAACCTGCCGTTCTACATGGACATTGGCCTGACCGCGATAAAGCTGGGAGAAGAGGCGCGCGTGGACCTGCGCCGCTTCGACTTGGACGCCAAGGGCAAGGAAATGAAAGACCTGCGCTATACCTGGAACCGGGGTACGCGAGATGGCTTGAGCATGGAAATCTATGAGCCGGGCACAGCCCCGCTCGATGAACTGAAAGTTATCTCGGACGCTTGGCTATCAGGTAAGAATGTGCGCGAGAAAGGGTTCTCCCTCGGGCGTTTCAGCCCGGACTACCTCAAGCACTTCCGTATCGTGATCATTCATTTCCAGGGCCGCCCGGTGGCCTTTGCCAACTTGCTGGAAACCAATAGCCATGAGCTGGCCAGCCTGGACCTGATGCGTTCACACCCCGAAGCGCCGAAGCTGACCATGGAATTCATGATGGTAGGGCTGATCCAGCACTACAAACAGTTGGGCTATGGGCGCTTCAGCCTGGGGATGGTGCCGCTGTCCGGGTTGCAACCGCGGCGCGGCGCGCCCCTTACCCAACGCTTGGGGTCGATGGTGTTCCGGCGCGGAGAACAACTGTACAACTTCCAGGGCTTGCGCCGGTTCAAGGACAAGTTCCAGCCAGACTGGGAGCCTCGTTACATGGCCGTGCCCGCGGGCCTCGACCCGCTGGTGGCATTGGCTGACACCGCTGCCCTGATCGCAGGCGGCCTGACTGGATTGGTGAAACGCTGATGATTCGACGTTACTGGCGCCTGGCGCTGATTGTGCTGTTGATCGTGATTGCCTTGGCTGCGGCGGCTTTCTGGTGGACCCACCGGCCCACTCCGCCTGCTACGGCTGAACCTGTAACACTCAGTGATGGCAGCCAGGCCACGCTGGTAACGCCAGGCCAGCGCACCAAGGTGGTCATAGCCGTGGCTGTGCCGGTAGACCAGCAGATGACTGAACGTCAGCTCACCGACCTTAGCCGTACAGGTGCAGCGAAGATCCTCCAGGTGGTACTGCCCAAGGACGACTGTGTTGCCCAGCAACAGGCCTTCCAGGCTGCGCTCAAGCAACTACCGGCCACTCCAGACATGGTAGGCGGCATCGGCCCTGGTGCATCGCTGGCGTGGGCGTGGCTGGCCGGGCAAACCAATGACAAGGCCCGCGCCGTATCCGTGGACCTTACGTTGGAACAGCCCAACTGCAAGCTTGACGTGCCTAAGAAAGCCGACCATGGCAAGTGGTCCGTGGCCTGGAATGACTGGCCCGATGATGTGAGTGCTACCTTCGTACGCGGCCAAGCCAATGCCCAGAACAGCATCAGTGACTACGATGTGAAGCTGCCGCAATTGCTCAAGACGCAACTGACCCAGGCCTTGGTGGGCGAAAACGATACCGGCCTGAAAATGCCAGTGGTGGAAGTGCCTTCCAGCAAACCAAACGATACGGTGACGCTGTTCCTGTCCGGCGACGGCGGCTGGCGCGACCTGGACAAGGACGTGGCTGAAGACATGGCCAAGACCGGCTATCCGGTGGTGGGCATCGATACCCTGCGTTACTACTGGCAGCACAAGTCCCCGGAAGAAAGTGCCGAGGACCTGGTGGAAGTGATGCAGTACTACCGCCAGAAATGGGGTGCCAAGCGCTTTGTGCTGGCAGGGTATTCATTCGGCGCTGACGTACTCCCGGCCATCTATAACCGTATGCCGGCCGAGGAACAGGCTCGGGTAGACAGCATGATCCTGCTAGCCTTTGCCCGCAGCGGCAGCTTCGAAATCGCTGTAGAAGGCTGGCTGGGTGCCGAGGGCAAGGAAGCGCCTACCGGGCCTGAACTGGCCAAGGTGCCCGGTGCCAAGGTGTTGTGCGTGTATGGCGTGGAAGAAGTGGACGAAAGCGGCTGCACCGAAGCCACAGACCTGGGCGAAAAGCTTCAGCTGCCCGGCGGCCATCACTTCGACGAGAACTACCCCGCCTTGGCGCAGAAGCTGATTCAGCAGATCGACAAGCGCAAAGCGCAGTAGGTTTTGTGCTCATGGCTCCTACAGAAACCGCGCCAGGCACGGGCCCTGTAGGAGCGGCCGTAGGCCGCGAACAATACACATAGGCTCTGAGGCCCATTCGCCCGCTGCGCCCGCGCTTCACAGGTGCCTACACAAACCGCGCCAGGCACGGGCCCTGTAGGAGCGGTCGTAGGCCGCGAACAATGCGCATAGGCTCCAAGGCCCATTCGCCCGCTTTCGCAGGCGCCTACAGAAACCGCCCCAGGCACGGGCCCTGTAGGAGCGGCCGTAGGCCGCGAACAATACACATAGGCTCCAAGGCCCATTCGCCCGCTTTCGCAGGCTCCTACACAAACCGCGCCAGGCACGGGCCCTGTAGGAGCGGCCGTAGGCCGCGAACAATGCGCATAGGCTCTGAGGCCCATTCGCCCGCTGCGCCCGCGCTTCACAGGTGCCTACACAAACCGCGCCAGGCACGGGCCCTGTAGGAGCGGCCGTAGGCCGCGAACAATGCGCATAGGCTCTGAGGCCCATTCGCCCGCTGCGCCCGCGCTTCACAGGTGCCTACACAAACCGCGCCAGGCACGGGCCTTGTAGGAGCGGTCGTAGACCGCGAACAATACGCATAGGCTCTGAGGCCCATTCGCCCGCTTTCGCAGGCTCCTACAGAAACTGCCCCAGGCACGGGCCCTGTAGGAGCGGCCGTAGGCCGCGAACAATACACATAGGCTCTGAGGCCCATTCGCCCGCTTCGCCCGCGCTTCACAGGTGCCTACACAAACCGCGCCAGGCACGGGCCCTGTAGGAGCGGTCGTAGGCCGCGAACAATGCGCATAGGCTCTGAGGCCCATTCGCCTGCGTTTCACAGGCTCGTACACAAAACGCGTGGAGCACGCGCCCTGTAGCGAACAGGCCGCGAACTACATCTCCACCTGAGTCCCCAGTTCGATCACCCGGTTCAACGGCAGGCGGAAGAACCGTAGGTTGCCGTTGGCGTTTTTGAGCATGAACGCGAACAGCCCTTCCCGCCAGCGGGCCATGCCCGGCAGGCGGGACGGGATCACCGTTTCCCGGCTAAGGAAGTAAGTGGTACGCATAGGGGTGAAGTCCAGATCTTCGAGCTGACACAAGCCCAGCGCAGCAGGCACATCCGGCTCGTCCATGAAACCGTAATGCAGAATCACCCGGTAGAAGCCTTCGCCAAACGCCTCCACTTCTACCCGTCGCTCTGCCGGCACACGAGGCTGGTCTTCGCTCAATACCGTCAGCAGTACCACCTGCTCATGCAGCACCTGGTTATGCAGCATGTTATGCAGCAACGCATGGGGCACAGCATCCTGGCGCGCGGTCAGGAATACCGCCGTACCCTGGGCACGGTAAGGCGGCTGCACACGAATACTGCCAATGAAGATGGGCAACGGCAGGCTGCCTTCGTCCAGGCGCTCGACCAGCAACTGCTTGCCGCGCTTCCAAGTGGTCATGAGGATGAACAGTGCCCCGCCAGCCAGCACCGGGAAGGCGCCGCCCTGCACAATCTTCGGCACGTTGGCGGCGAAGAACAGCAGGTCCACCAGCAGGAAACTGACCATCAGCGGAACGGCCAGCCAAGGCGACCAATTCCAGAGGCGTACCACTACCACCGATAGCAGCACAGTAGTGCACAACATCGTGCCCGTCACCGCCACGCCGTAGGCCGAGGCCAGGGCACTGGAGGATTCGAACCCCAGCACCAGCAGAATCACGCCCACCATCAGCATCCAGTTCACGGCACTGATGTAGATCTGGCCCTGTTCACTGCTGGACGTGTGCTGAATATGCATCCGCGGAATGTAGCCCAGTTGGATAGCCTGATGCGTCAGCGAGAAAGCCCCAGAAATCACTGCCTGGGACGCGATCACTGTGGCCAGGGTCGATAGCACTACCAAGGGAATCAGCGCCCAGCCCGGTGCCAGCAGGAAGAAGGGGTTGCGTGCCGCTTCGGGGTTTTCCAGCAACAGCCCGCCCTGGCCAAAATAATTAAGTACCAGTGCAGGCAGCACCAGCGCAAACCAGGCGCGGGCGATGGGCTTGCGACCGAAGTGCCCCATGTCGGCATACAACGCTTCGGCACCGGTGAGCGCCAGCACCACGGCGCCCAGTACGGCGACGCTCATGCCTGGGTGGCTGGCGAAAAAGCGCAGCATCCACACCGGGTTGATGGCGTGCAGCACCTCAGGATGATGGGAAATGCCCAACACCCCCAAGGCGCCCAATACCAGGAACCAGCACACCATGATGGGCCCGAACAACTTCCCGATGCTGGCGGTGCCGTGCTTCTGCAGCACGAACAGCCCGATGAGAATCACCAGGGCAATGGGGATAACCCATCGGTCCACGCCGTCGAAGGCCAGCTCCAGCCCTTCTACTGCAGACAGCACCGACACCGCAGGGGTGATCATGCTGTCTCCATAGAACAATGCTGCGCCTACCAGGCCGAAGATCACCATGACCGCACCCAACCGCGGGTAACCGGCCACGGCCCTGCGCGCCAAGGACAGCAGGGCCATGGTACCGCCCTCCCCCTGGTTGTCGGCACGGAGCACGAACAGCACATACTTGATCGACACCACCCAGATCAGCGCCCAAAAGATCAACGACAGCACGCCCAACACCCCTTCATGGGTGACGGTCACTCCGTAGCCCCCCATGAACACTTCCTTGAGGGTGTACAAAGGGCTGGTACCGATGTCGCCATACACCACACCCACGGCTGCCACCAGCACACCCAGCGGTTTTGCGGCGGCGTGACCGCCCTGTGCCTCACTGCTTGCCTGACCCATCCACCTCTCCTGCTACCCTTGATACCGGCCTGGTTTCGTTCGCGTTGAAGTCTGACGAGTCGCCACCTTCGCGCAGAGGGCGCGAAGCATAGCGCAGCGCCGGTCGTATTTCCCTGCTAAACACTGGAAATGCAGCGCGCGCATCGCTAGAATTGCGCACTTTTTGATCAGGCGCGTTGAACGCGCACACGGGCAAGGCCGTGCCCCTGCCCCATACCGAGGTTAGTCATGTCTACTGTCACTGCGCCTGCCGTTGCCCCAAAGGTCGGCTTCGTCTCACTGGGCTGCCCCAAAGCCCTGGTCGATTCGGAGCGGATCCTGACCCAATTGCGCATGGAAGGCTACGAGGTTGTGCCCACCTACCAGGACGCAGACGTGGTGGTGGTCAACACGTGTGGCTTTATTGACAGTGCCAAAGCCGAATCGCTCGAAGTGATTGGCGAAGCCATCGCTGAAAATGGCCGTGTGATCGTGACCGGCTGCATGGGCGTGGAAGAGAATGCCATCCGCAACGTGCACCCCAGCGTGCTGTCGGTCAGTGGGCCACAGCAGTACGAGCAGGTGGTCAACGCTGTTCACGAAGTGGTGCCGCCCCGTCAGGACCACAACCCGCTCATCGACCTGGTTCCTCCACAAGGTATCAAGCTCACCCCACGCCACTACGCCTACCTGAAGATTTCCGAAGGCTGCAACCACAGCTGCAGCTTCTGCATCATCCCTTCCATGCGCGGCAAGCTGGTCAGCCGACCAGTGGGCGACGTACTGGACGAAGCCCAGCGCCTGGTCAAGGCAGGCGTCAAGGAGCTGCTGGTCATTTCTCAAGACACCAGCGCCTACGGTGTGGACGTGAAATACCGTACCGGCTTCTGGAACGGCCAGCCGGTGAAAACCCGCATGACCGAGCTGTGCCAGGCACTCAGCACGTTGGGTGTGTGGGTACGCCTGCACTATGTGTACCCGTACCCACACGTGGATGAACTGATCCCGCTGATGGCCGCTGGGAAAATCCTCCCGTACCTGGACATCCCTTTCCAGCACGCCAGCCCCAAGGTGCTGAAGTTGATGAAGCGCCCGGCGTTCGAAGACAGAACCCTGGCCCGTATCAAGCAATGGCGTGAACTGTGCCCTGAGCTGGTGATTCGCTCCACGTTCATCGTAGGCTTCCCGGGTGAAACCGAAGAAGACTTCCAGTACCTGCTGGACTGGCTGACCGAAGCGCAATTGGACCGCGTAGGCTGCTTCCAGTATTCGCCTGTGGAAGGCGCACCGGCCAATGCATTGGCCGATATCGTGCCAGACGAGGTGAAGCAGGACCGCTGGGACCGCTTCATGGCGCACCAGCAGGCCATCAGCGCCGCCCGCCTGCAAAGCCGTGTGGGTCGCGAAATCGAGGTATTGATCGATGAGGTGGACGAGGAAGGCGCCATTGGCCGTTGCTTCTACGACGCGCCAGAAATCGACGGCAATGTTTATGTGGAAGCCGACCGCCCACTGCACCCTGGCGACAAGGTCATGTGCCGCGTGACCGAAGCAGACGAATACGACCTCTGGGCTACCGCCATCTGACTCGCCCTCGGCGCGGCCAGGCAGGGTGCCATGGTCGCGCTGCACGTGCATTTCCTGCTTTCCTGCTCAAAGGCGTGTAACCACTTATGATTCACAACGATGTACTGCGCAGCCTGCGTTATGCACTGGCCATCAGCGATGGCGCGCTGGTGGACATGATCAAGCTGGGTGGCCAACCCGTGACCATCGAGGCTGTACGCACTTACCTCAAGAAAGAGGATGAAAACGGGTTCGTTCGTTGCCCAGATGCGGTCATGGGCCACTTCCTGGATGGGCTGGTGTTCCACCGCCGTGGCAAAGACGAAAGCCGGCCGCAGCTGCCAGTTCAGTTGCCCGTTTCGAACAATGACATCCTCAAGAAACTGCGTGTGGCCTTTGAGCTGCGCGAAGATGACATCCGTCAGATCCTGGCCACTGTCGACTTCCCGGTATCCAAGCCGGAACTGAGCGCCCTTTTTCGCAAGGTTGGCCATGACAACTACCGGGCCTGTGGCGATCAGTTGCTGCGCAACTTCCTTAAAGGCCTGACCCTGCGACTGCGCCCCTGACATGGCCTACAGCATGGTGCCGGTGGGCTATGTTCGGTCCTGCTTCAAAGAGAAGTTCGCCATTCCTCGCCAGCCTGCACTGGCCAGCGCCGCGCGTGGCTGCCTGGAGCTAATCGCCCCTTATGACCGACCCGAGGCCGTTCAAGGGCTGGAAGCCGTCAGCCACGTGTGGCTGCTGTTCGTGTTCCACCAGGCCCTTGAGGCACAACCTCGGCTAAAGGTCCGGCCGCCTCGCCTGGGCGGCAATCGCAGTATTGGCGTGTTTGCCAGCCGCGCGACCCATCGGCCCAATGGCATAGGCCAGTCCGTAGTGCGGCTGGACCGGGTTGAGCCGGGCAAGCTGTGGCTGTCCGGCATCGACCTGCTCGATGGCACACCCGTGCTCGACATCAAGCCCTATGTACCCTATGCCGATCAGGTGCCAGGGGCATTCAATGCCTTGGCAGACACAGCCCCACCTCTGATTCAGGTGCAGTGGACCGAAGCGGCGCTGCATCAGGCTCAGCAGCACGCTGGGCGCCTTGGTGAGCCACTGGTAGCCCTGATCGAACAATGCCTGGCCCAAGACCCTCGCCCGGCCTATCAGGCGCCACCCCCCGAGCGGCAGTACGGGGTAAAGCTATGGGACGTGGAAGTGCGCTGGCACTACCCGGATGCCCATGGCATTCGCGTACTGGAAGTGGTCCCGCAGGCATGAAAAAGCCGCCGGGCGTCTAGCGCGCGGCGGCTTTGCAGGCAGCAACGTGGCTTACTTCTCGACGAAGGCACGCTCGATCAGGTAATCCCCTGGCTCACGCATGCGTGGCGACACGGTAAGGCCGAAGCTGTTGAGCACTTCACTGGTTTCATCCAGCATGCTTGGGCTACCGCACAGCATGGCCCGGTCGTGTTCCGGGTTGATCGGGGGCAGGCCGATATCGGCGAACAGCTTGCCACTGCGCATCAGGTCAGTTAGCCGGCCCTGGTTACGGTATGGGTCGCGGGTCACCGTAGGGTAGTAGATCAGCTTTTCCCGTACGCCTTCACCGAAGAATTCGTTCTGCGGCAAGTGCTCGGTGATGAACTCGTGATACGCCACTTCGTTGGCGTAACGCACACCGTGCACCAGAATCACCTTTTCGAAACGCTCGTAGGTTTCCGGGTCTTGGATGACGCTCATGAACGGCGCCAGGCCGGTACCGGTGCTAAGCAGGTACAGGTGTTTGCCAGGCTTGAGGTCATCGAGCACCAGCGTGCCGGTAGGCTTCTTGCTGATGATGATCTCGTCACCTTCGTTCAGGTGCTGCAGTTGCGAGGTGAGTGGGCCGTCTGGCACTTTGATGCTGAAGAACTCCAGGTGCTCTTCCCAATTGGGGCTGGCGATGGAGTAGGCACGCATCAGAGGGCGGCCATTGGGCTGCTGCAGGCCGATCATCACGAATTGGCCGTTCTCGAAGCGCAGCCCAGGGTCCCGGGTGCACTTGAAGCTGAACAGGGTATCGTTCCAGTGATGAACACTGAGCACGCGCTCGTGGTTGAAGTTGCTCATTGAAAGAAAGCTCCTGAAAACGCTGTACCCTGCCAGGCAGGTGCCGACAGTGCGGCATGATTGCGCGGTATTCTAGGGCCCGTAATAATATCTGTTAAATGAATTATCAAGATATACCTAATCGGTTATATAGATATGCGATTTACCTTACGCCAGTTACAGGTTTTTGTGGCCGTGGCCCAGCAGGAAAGCGTCTCTCGCGCTGCGTCTCAATTGGCGCTGTCGCAGTCGGCCGCCAGTACCTCCATCACAGAGCTGGAGCGGCAATCAAGCTGCCAGCTGTTCGACCGTGCGGGCAAACGCCTGAGCCTTAATGCGCTGGGGCATCAGCTCTTACCCAAGGCGGTTGCCCTGCTGGACCAGGCCAAGGAAATCGAAGACCTGCTCAATGGCAAGTCTGGCTTTGGGTCACTGGCGGTAGGGGCCACACTTACTATTGGCAATTACTTAGCCACCTTGCTCATTGGCAGCTTTATGCAGCGCCACCCGGAAAGCCAGGTGAAACTGCATGTGCACAACACAGCCCATATCGTGCAGCAGGTGGCGCAGCACGAGCTGGACCTAGGCTTGATCGAGGGGGATTGCTACCACAGCGATATTGAAGTTCACCCTTGGGTTGAAGACGAGCTGGCCGTGTTCTGCTCCCCCGCTCACCCGCTGGCTGCCAAAGGCAGTGCTAGCCTTGAAGACTTGGTGGGGGAAGCCTGGATTCTTCGGGAACAAGGGTCTGGCACGCGCCTGACCTTCGACCAAGCCATGCGCCACCACCGTTCCACGTTGAACGTGCGGTTGGAGCTGGAACATACCGAAGCCATCAAGCGCGCCGTGGAGTCTGGCCTGGGCATTGGTTGCGTATCCCGCCTGGCCCTGCGCGACGCCGTGCGCCGGGGTAGCCTGGTCTACATTGCGACGCCGGAGCTGGACCTGGCGCGGCAGTTTTTCTTCATCTGGCACAAACAGAAATACCAGACCTGCGCCATGCGCGAGTTTCTAGAGCTATGCCGTACGTTCACCGCCGGTGTAAAGCGCAGCGATGAAATCGTGCTGCGGCCGTTTGCCTAAAGAAGAATCACCGCCCACACCAAACCAATCAATGAAAGTGCAATGAATTGAGCCGCGCTGCCCATGTCCTTGGCATTCTTGGACAACGGGTGGCGCTCCAGGGAGATGCGGTCCACCGTGGCCTCGATGGCCGAGTTGAGCAATTCCACGATCAACGCCACCAGGCACACGGCAATCAGCACCGCACGCTCTAGCCGGCTCACCGGCAGGCAGAACGCCACGGGAATGAGTACGGCATTGAGCAGTACCAGCTGGCGGAAGGCCGCCTCGCCCGTAAAGGCTGCACGCAAACCGTCAAATGAATAGCCAGCGGCGTTGAAGATACGTTTGAGGCCGCTCTGGCCTTTGAAAGGAGACATGGACACACCCTGTTAGTGGGGGCTGCACATTACCTGATCGGCCCACGGGATGCAGCAGGTCAACCGGCGCCGAGGGACGCCAGTTGCTGCAGCAATAACGCGGCCTGGGTGCGTGTGCGTACCCCCAGCTTGCGGAAAATAGCCGTTACATGGGCCTTAACCGTTGCTTCAGACACATTGAGCTCGAAACCGATCTGCTTGTTGAGCAGCCCTTCGCACACCATGGTCAGCACGCGAAACTGCTGGGGCGTCAGGCTGGCAAGCCCCTCTCCGGCCGCCTTGGCCTGGGCACTGACCTCAATGGGCTCGAAAGCCTGCGCCGGCCACCAGTCATCCCCTTGCAGCACGGCTTGCACAGCAGCCTGAATGGTCTCCAATGGGCTGGACTTGGGAATGAACCCGCTGGCACCGAACTCCCGAGCACGTACCACCACCGCCGGTTCGTCCTGGGCAGAAATCATCACCACCGGCACCTGAGGATATTGCCCGCGCAACAGCACCAGGCCCGAGAAGCCATAGGCACCAGGCATGTTCAGGTCCAGCAATACCAGGTCCCAGCTTGCTTCTCCGGCCAAGCGGCTTTCCAGCTCCGCGATGCTCTCGGCTTCTGCTAGCCGTGCCGCGTCACCGAGCCCGAGGACCAACGCCTGGCGCAGGGCGCTGCGAAACAACGGGTGGTCATCGGCGATGAGGATGTCGTAGCTGGCCATCAGGCGGGCGTCCTGTTCAAACAAGCAAGGTCCAATTGAAAAAGCCACATGCGTGGCAAACTGCCGCAGCTGGGACGGCGCCAAGCATGCCGAGGCCGGCAGGGGTGGTCAAGCTGCCTGCATTGAGGCACAGTTTCGCCCCCCGGAAATAATTCATGGAGCGAATGATGCAACGCCATGCCCTGCGCGCCGACCTGCTGATGCTGTTGACCGCAATGATCTGGGGGTCTGGCTTTGTTGCACAAACCGCCGGCATGAACCATATCGGGCCTTTCCTCTATTCAGGGCTGCGCTTTGCCTTGGGCTCGGTCTGCCTGCTGCCCTTGCTGTACTGGCGCAGCCGCACCGCCCCGCAGCCTGCCACGCGAGGCCAGTGGTACGCCGGCGCCGCCATGGGCTTGGCGCTGGCGATAGGCATCAACCTGCAACAGTTCGGGTTGCAGTTCACCAGTGTCACCAATGCCGGGTTTATCACGGGCCTGTATGTGATTGTGGTGCCAGTGGTGGGGCTGCTGTTGGGGCATGCCACGGGTACAGGCACCTGGCTGGGCGCGTGCCTGGCGGTGGTAGGCATGTACCTGTTGAGCGTGAACGAACACTTCCAGGTAGCCCCAGGCGACTGGCTGCAATTGGCCGGCGCTTTCGTATGGGCAGGCCACGTGTTGCTGGTAGGGCATTTTGCCAGCCGCCACGACGTGATACGCCTGGCCTTCATTCAGTTCGTGGTGTGCGCGGTGGCCAGCCTGATGCTCTCCCTGGTGTTCGAGCACTTCGACATCGCCGCAATCATGGCCGCTGCGCCTGCGGTGGCCTACGGGGGCATGGTTGCAGCGGCGCTGGGGTATACGTTGCAGGTAATCGCCCAGAAGGATGCGATTACCTCCCATGCCGCCATCATTTTTTCGCTGGAAGCAGTATTTGCGGCCATCGCTGCCACGCTGTTCCTGGGCGAGGTGCTCACGCCACGGGGCTATGTAGGTTGCGCAGTGATGCTCACGGGTATGCTGGTGGCTCAGCTATGGCCGTCACGCGCTACCCCTGCGCTGGCCTGAGGCACTCCAGGCCGCGGCCTGGGCAAGCCGCGCTTTGCCGCCATATAGTGTGCGCTGAACAGGTCGAGCCAGTTGTCCAAGGTGTCTGCCGCCTGTTCATGCCCTGCCAGGCTCAGGCACAGGGCAGCCACTTCAGCGGTACAGAAATGGTCGTCCCGGCGAGATCGGCGAAGCCGGTAACGGGAGATGGCTTCAGGTGCCAGGCTCAGTACCGGCAATCCGTCCAGGTAAGGGCTTTTGCGGAACATCTTGCGCGCTTCACTCCAGGTGGCATCGAGCAGCACGAACAAGGGGCGCTTGCCCGATAACGGCGGTACATCACTCACCACACGCGAAGGCGGCTGTACGAACTCACCTGGGAATACCAGAACCGGGCTGAAGCGCGTGTCCTGAAGCAATGCCAGCAGTTGAGGGTCTACGTGGGTTCGGCTCCACTCAAAGGCATAGGTGTCCTGAATCACGTCTGCAATCAGCCAGCCCGTATTGGTCGGCTTGAGGGCTTCTACATCGTGCATCAACAGGCATATCGCCGGGCCGCTGTGTTTTTGGGGTGCCTCAGCGCACAGGCAATGGCTGGGAATCACGCGGCAGTGTGGGCAGCGCGGGCTTTTCGAGCCGCGGGCCACAAAAGGCCGGGTACTGCGCGCCAGGCGCTCGGCGCGTAGGCGAAAAACGGCGTGGGGCATGGTGCAGCCAGGCAGACAGTAGGAAGGGAGGCAGTCTACCACTGGCTGCAGCACAGGGCGTGCAAGCTGCGGTATATACTGCGCCTCATCCCCTACCCTGGAACACAGGCAGGCATTGCCGGTCCAACGGGCTTGCGCCAAGGGCGCCATCAGATCGAGGAGGTTTCATGCCACGCTTCACCATCGCTGTTTCCCTGCTGCTGGCTTTGCCGCTGGGCATTGCTCAAGCTGCATCGCTACAGGATTTCGAGCTGACCAAAGCGCTCGAACAGGTAGCCAAGGACAGCAGTGTGGGTACGCCCAGGGCCATCAACGAAGACATCCTTGACCAAGGCTACACGGTCAAAGGCAACGAACTTATCGACCACCTGGCCGTACAGCCTGGCCACGCCGCACAAATGCGTGAGAACCCCCAGGAAGTCTATTTGCAGCTTGGGGCCAGCGTCTGTCGTAACCCCGGCTACCAGAAGCTGATGGCCCGTGGCGCGGTGATGCGTTATGAATTTACCGAGTACAAGACCAAGAAGCCGGTGGCGACCCACCGGTATACGGCCGCAGACTGTGGCTTGAAGCACTGACCTTCACGTGCTGGGGGGTCGGCCTCTTGCTGATCCCCCGGCAGGCACCAAGGAGCGGTTGCATGGCGTACCAGCCCGATAGAACACTGGACGAACACTTCGCGGCGCATGACAGCGCCTTGGTAACCCAAGTAGATGCGCAACTGGCGCGCCTTGCACCGGGCAGCGCCAACCTCCCCTTGTACCGGGACATGGTGTTGACGGTACTGCGCATGGCGCAAGAAGACCGCAGCCGCTGGGACGCCAAGATCACGCTACAAACCCTGCGTGAGCTGGACCATGCCTTCCGAGTGTTGCAGGCCCATAAAGGGCAACGCAAGGTGACCGTATTCGGCTCGGCGCGCACACCACGCGAACACCCCGTTTATGCTATTGCCCAGGAACTGGGGGCGGCACTTGCCCGTTCAGGTCTGATGGTGATCACAGGGGGCGGCGGAGGCATCATGGCGGCAGCCCACGAGGGTGCTGGCCGGGCCAACAGTTTGGGGTTCAACATCGCCCTGCCCTTCGAGCAGCGGGCCAATGCCACCATCGATGGTTCCGATCACCTGCTGTCATTCCACTTCTTTTTCGTGCGCAAACTGTTCTTTGTCAAAGAGGCGGATGCGCTCGTGCTATGCCCTGGCGGCTTTGGCACGCTGGATGAAGCACTCGAAGTACTGACCTTGATCCAGACGGGCAAGAGCCCCTTAGTACCTGTGGTGTTGCTGGATGCACCAGGGCATACCTTCTGGGAAGAAGCGCTGGGCTTCATGCGCCGTGAACTGGAAGCCAACCATTACATTTTGCCCAGCGACCTGAAACTGATGCGGCTGGTGCACAGTGCCGAAGACGCTGTGGCTGAAATCAACCGCTTCTACGCCAACTTCCACTCCACGCGCTGGCACAAGAACATTTTTATCGTGCGCATGCGCCATCCGCTGAACGCGCCTGCGCTCGCCAAGTTGGATGCCTTATTCGGGGATTTGAAGCTCAGCGGCGAATTCGAGCAGCATGAGGTGATACCTGAAGCGGCTGATGAGCCAGAGCTGGCACACCTGGTTCGGCTGGCCTTTACCTTTACCGGCCGAAACCAAGGGCGACTTCGGGAGTTGGTGGACTATATCAACCAGCCAGAGCATTGGGTTCAAGCTGGCTGATCGCTCAATCTCGCCCGCTCAACAAACGCCCGACCAAGTCCATGGGATAACCGCGGTACAGCAGAAAACGCGTTTGCCGTGCACGTTCCTTTTGGTCTATAGGCAACTCGCCTGAGAATTTGCGCTCCCAAACATCGCGCAGGAGCGCAGACCAATCAAAGCCGCATTCCCGCAAGGCCTGGTCGATGTCAGCGCGCAATAGGCCGCGTTGCGCCAGGTCCTCACGAATACGTGCAGGCCCATACCCAGAACGGGCACGGTAGTTGATGAAGCTTTCGAGGTAGCGGGCTTCGGAAAGAAGCCCGTCCTCTGTAAGGCGGTCCAGTGCTGAGCTAATGAGTTCGGGGGGAGCGCCCCGCTGGCGCAGCTTACGCTCCAGCTCGACCCGGCCGTGTTCCCGCCGGGCCAACAGGTCCATTGCCACGCGCCGTACGGCAACCGCTGTATCAAGGGCTACCGCAGGCATGGGCAGCCCTCTTCATGAGCCACGCAACACTTCACGCTTACAGATCGTTTTCGGCGTCAGCCATTTCATCAGCCGCTGCTGCTGCAGGCGCAGCACCTTTACGGCCGGGCTTCTCGTCCTTCACCTCTTTAGCGTCCTTTGTTTCAGGCGCTGGGCCTGCGCTAAGCAACTTGTCACGGATCTGCTTTTCCAGTGCAGCCTTGACCTCAGGGTTCTCCTCAAGGTACTTGGCAGCGTTGGCCTTGCCTTGGCCAATTTTGTTGCCCTGGTAGGCATACCAAGCGCCTGACTTGTCTACGAAACCATTGGCGACACCCAGGTCGATGATTTCGCCATTCAGGTAGATGCCCTTGCCATAGAGAATCTGGAACTCAGCCTGACGGAACGGTGGCGATACCTTGTTTTTCACCACTTTCACGCGGGTCTCGCTGCCCACCACGTCGTCGCCTTCCTTCACCGAACCAGTGCGGCGGATATCAAGGCGTACAGACGCGTAGAACTTGAGGGCATTACCCCCTGTGGTGGTTTCGGGGCTGCCGAACATCACACCGATTTTCATACGGATCTGGTTGATGAAAATGACCAGGCAATTGGCAGTTTTGATGTTGCCGGTGATCTTGCGCAGCGCCTGGGACATGAGGCGCGCCTGGAGGCCCACATGCATGTCACCCATTTCACCTTCGATTTCTGCCTTGGGTACCAATGCAGCCACGGAGTCGACGATGATCACGTCTACGGCGTTGGAGCGCACCAGCATGTCGGTGATTTCCAGCGCCTGCTCACCTGTGTCTGGCTGCGAGACCAGCAGGTCATCGACGTTTACCCCTAGCTTGCCGGCGTATTCAGGGTCTAGGGCGTGTTCGGCGTCGACGAAGGCGCAGGTAGCACCCGCACGTTGCGCCTGAGCGATGACCGACAGCGTAAGGGTGGTTTTACCCGAAGATTCCGGGCCGTAGATTTCGACGATACGGCCTTTTGGCAGCCCGCCGATGCCCAGTGCGATGTCCAGGCCGAGGGAGCCGGTCGAGATAGCAGGGATGGCTGTGCGTTCATGGTCGCCCATGCGCATGACGGCACCCTTACCGAATTGACGCTCGATTTGACCCAGGGCCGCAGCCAAGGCACGCTTCTTGTTGTCGTCCATTGATGTCCTCACGATTTCGATAGGGCCGCCATTACGCTGTTCGCGCCCTGTACTGGCCAATAACTGTATAAGTGAACAGTATTATTCCACACCTTCAACGGATCGACTACCCCTGCCCTGGTATTTCTCCATTGGCCAAGGCAAGCAATCCATGAAGCGCGGCGGCAACGGTTTGTTGCCGTACAGCATGTCGATCACCTGGGAATTGCTGGCGTTCGGTAAAAATGCGTGAGCCGTCTGCCCACGCCAGCCACACGGTGCCTACAGGCTTGTCTGGCGACCCGCCGCCGGGCCCTGCCACACCGCTCACAGCCACTGAAAACCTGGCCTGTGCCCTCTGCGCCGCGCCAATGGCCATGGCGTGGACAACCTCCTTGCTGACGGCGCCTACCTGCTCGAACAGTGTGCCGGGTACGCCCAGTTGCGCTGTTTTCTGGGCGTTAGAGTAGGTCACGTAGCCAGCTTCGAACCAGGCCGAGCTACCGGCCACCCGCGTGATAGCCTCGGCAATGCCACCGCCTGTGCAGGATTCGGCGGTGGTCACGTGGGCGCCTATCGCCTGGAGGCGGTTGCCCAAGGCAGTGGCCAGGTGGGTGATGTCATCCATGGAAACTCCTTGTTCGGGTCAAGCCGCCTGGCAGCAGGCGGGCCGGGCAGACTTTCCCCCGGCTGGCGAGGTCTGTCCATGGCCGATACGCAACCATTCGTTGCGGCGCTACACGCAGGGTGCAGGAGGATGAGCCTCCAAGCACGCCAAAGTTCATTTGCCCCGTTTTAGCGACGCGGAAAAAATCCCTGTACCATTGGCCGCTTTCGCCCTTTGTTACTGCCGACAGCCGAGCCCAGCCCCTGAATGTCTGACCTGTCCAACCATACCCCGATGATGCAGCAATACTGGAAGCTGAAGAACCAGCATCCTGACCAGCTCATGTTCTACCGCATGGGCGACTTCTACGAGATCTTCTACGAAGACGCGAAGAGGGCCGCAAAGCTGCTCGACATCACCCTGACCGCGCGGGGGCAGTCAGCAGGCCAGTCGATACCCATGTGCGGCATCCCTTATCACGCTGCCGAGGGCTACCTGGCCAAGCTGGTCAAGCTGGGCGAGTCCGTGGTGATCTGCGAGCAGATCGGCGACCCGGCAACCAGCAAGGGGCCAGTTGAGCGTCAGGTGGTGCGCATCATCACACCAGGCACCGTCAGCGACGAGGCCCTGCTGGACGAGCGCCGAGACAACCTCATCGCCGCCCTGCTCGGGGACGAGCGCCTGTTCGGGCTGGCCGTGCTGGACATCACTAGCGGCCAGTTCATCGTTCAGGAGGTCAAGGGCTGGGAGCACCTGCTGGCCGAACTCGAGCGCATCAACCCCGTAGAACTCCTGATCCCGGACGACTGGCCCCAGGGCCTGCCAGCGGAGAAACGTCGAGGCGCACGGCGCCGCGCGCCCTGGGAGTTCGAACGCGATACCGCGCGCAAACTGCTGTGCCAGCAGTTCGGCACTCAGGACCTGAAAGGGTTCGGGTGCGAACAGCTAACCTTGGCCATCAGTGCCGCGGGTTGCCTGTTGGCCTACGCACGCGAAACACAACGTACGGCCCTTCCCCACTTGCGCAGCCTGCGGCACGAGCGGCTGGACGACACCGTAGTGCTGGATGCGGCCACGCGGCGTAACCTGGAACTGGACATCAACCTGGCAGGGGGGCGCGACAACACCCTGCAGTCTGTGTTGGACCGGTGCCAGACCGCCATGGGCAGCCGTTTGCTGACCCGCTGGCTCAACCGCCCGTTGCGTGACTTGAAGGTATTGTCGGCGCGCCAGCACTCCATCCGCTGCCTGTTGGAAGGGTATCGGTTCGAGGGGCTGCAGCCACAGCTCAAGGACATTGGCGACCTGGAGCGCATCCTGGCCCGTATCGGGCTGCGCAACGCGCGCCCACGGGACCTGGCACGGTTACGCGATGCCCTGGCGGCGTTGCCGGAATTGCAAAACCACCTGACCGACCTGGAAGCACCGCACCTGGCGCAGCTGGCCACCATCGCCGGCACCTATCCCGAGCTGGCTGCTTTACTAGCGCGCGCTATCATCGATAACCCACCTGCCGTTATCCGTGACGGCGGCGTGCTCAAGACCGGTTACGACGCCGAACTGGATGAGCTGCTGGCCCTGAGCGAGAACGCTGGCCAGTTCCTGATCGACCTGGAAGCCCGCGAAAAGGCGCGCACTGGGCTGGCCAACCTCAAGGTGGGCTACAACCGCGTTCACGGTTACTTCATCGAATTGCCCAGCAAGCAGGCCGAGCAAGCCCCTGGCGATTACATTCGCCGCCAGACCCTTAAAGGCGCCGAGCGCTTTATCACACCCGAGCTCAAGGCCTTCGAGGACAAGGCGCTGTCCGCCAAGAGCCGCGCACTGGCACGTGAAAAGATGCTGTACGAGGCCCTGCTGGAAACCCTCATAGGGCACCTGGCGCCCCTGCAGGACACGGCAGCGGCGCTGGCCGAGCTGGACGTGCTGGGCAACCTGGCCGAGCGCTCGCTCACCCTGGACCTGAACTGCCCCACCTTTGTAAGCGAGCCGTCCATTCGTATCGAACAAGGCCGGCACCCTGTAGTGGAACAGGTGCTGAGCACGCCGTTTGTGGCCAATGACCTGTCACTCGATGACCAGACCCGCATGCTGGTAATCACCGGCCCCAACATGGGGGGTAAATCCACCTACATGCGGCAGACAGCCCTGATCGTACTGTTGGCTCACATCGGCGCCTTTGTACCGGCCGCCCGGTGCGAACTGTCTTTGGTGGACCGTATCTTCACACGCATCGGCTCCAGCGACGACCTGGCAGGGGGCCGCTCTACCTTTATGGTGGAAATGAGCGAAACCGCCAACATTCTGCACAATGCGACCCACGCCAGCCTCGTACTGATGGATGAAGTAGGCCGTGGCACCAGTACGTTCGATGGCCTGTCGCTAGCCTGGGCAGCTGCGGAGCGGTTGGCGCGCTTGAAAGCCTTTACCTTGTTCGCCACCCATTATTTCGAGCTGACCGTGCTACCGGAAAACGAACCGGTGGTGGCGAACGTTCACCTGAACGCAACCGAGCACAAGGAGCGCATCGTCTTCCTACACCACGTGTTGCCAGGCCCAGCCAGCCAAAGCTACGGCCTGGCCGTCGCGCAACTGGCGGGCGTACCAGAAGCCGTTATCCAGCGCGCACGGGAACATCTGGGCCGCCTCGAAACAGCCAGCCTGCCAAAAGAGCCTGCTCTGGCAAAGCCTGGAACCCCCCAGCCGCCGCACCAGAGTGACCTGTTCGCGCAACTGCCGCACCCGGTACTGGACGACCTGGCCAAGGCCGACCTGGACAACATGACGCCACGGGCTGCGCTGGACCTGCTGTACACGTTGAAAAAGCGGGTCTAACACCTAAAGGCGCAAGCTGATAGAATCCCGCGCGGTTTGGGAAGTCCACTTCTTAGAGGCTCGGACCAGGGTCCGGACACCCGTGATCATCAGCTGGCTGCAAGCCAGCTCCGAAACCTGCAGGGCCCTTGCCGTGGGGCCCGCGACAGCCGCCTGAGGAGAACATCAGCAATGACCTTCGTCGTCACCGACAACTGCATCAAGTGCAAATACACCGATTGCGTAGAAGTATGCCCGGTGGACTGCTTTTACGAAGGCCCGAATTTCCTGGTCATTCACCCGGACGAGTGCATCGATTGCGCATTGTGCGAACCTGAATGCCCGGCGCAGGCCATCTTCTCCGAAGATGAAGTACCGGCCGACATGCAGGAGTTCATTGCGCTGAACGCGGAGTTGGCCGACGTATGGCCCAACATTACCGAACGAAAGGATGCCCTGCCCGACGCTGAAGAATGGGATGGCAAACCGGGCAAGATTGCCGACCTGGCTCGCTGACCCTAGCAGGCCTTTCGGGCGCGCACGAAAAAGGGGGGCATCAAGCCCCCCTGTATCATCTTCCGTGGTCCTTGTATTTCCTTCTCATCGTCCTGATGAATCGCGTCGTGCGATGTCCTGGCTGCCGTCCATGGAAGCCTGTGTCTGTCCCTGGACACAGTTCAGATAATAGACTTTTGGTTGTGCGGAGCAAGGCGAAGGGTTTTTCAAAAAAAGTCATTGCACTGCCATGACACTTTTAAAATTCTTATATTTCAGTAATTTATATTTTTACCTACTGAGTTTTCGGTATTTTCTACACTACTTTATGACTAAGGCTTACGCGTACTGTAAGTGTTTTCCTACAGCAGCTTAAGCACACACGTCGTCTTTCCAATGGTCAAAAAAAGCCCCGCTATGGCGGGGCTTGTGGTGCAGCTATACGCTACTGAAACAAGGACTCACTGGACAAGCCGTTGCGCTCCAGAATCTCACGCAGGCGCTTGAGGCCTTCTACCTGAATCTGCCTGACGCGCTCGCGGGTCAGGCCTATTTCCAAGCCTACATCTTCGAGCGTGCTGCTTTCATGGCCGCGCAAGCCGAAGCGCCGTACAACCACTTCCCGCTGCTTGTCAGTGAGCTCGGAAAGCCATTGATCGATGCTCTGGGACAGGTCATCGTCCTGAAGCAATTCACACGGGTCCGTAGGGCGATCGTCCGTCAGGGTATCCAGCAGGGTCTTGTCCGAATCCGGCCCTAGCGACACGTCTACCGAAGACACACGCTCGTTCAGGCCCAGCATGCGCTTGACCTCGCCTACTGGTTTTTCAAGCAGTGCAGCGATTTCTTCAGGCGAAGGCTCATGATCAAGCTTCTGTGTCAGTTCACGCGCCGCCCGCAGGTAAACGTTCAGCTCTTTAACCACATGAATGGGCAGACGAATGGTGCGCGTCTGGTTCATGATGGCCCGTTCGATGGTCTGACGAATCCACCACGTTGCATACGTGGAGAAGCGGAACCCGCGTTCGGGGTCGAATTTCTCGACGGCTCGGATCAGGCCCAGATTGCCCTCTTCGATCAGGTCCAGCAGCGACAACCCACGGTTTACATAACGCCGGGCAATCTTGACCACCAGCCGCAGGTTGCTTTCGATCATGCGCTTGCGACCTGCCGGGTCGCCTTTTTGCGAGAGGCGTGCGTAATGCACTTCTTCGGAAGGAGAAAGCAGGGGGGAAAAGCCGATTTCATTGAGGTACAGCTGGGTGGCATCAAGCGCACGGGTGTAATCGATGTACTTATGCTGCTTGAGCGAAGAGGTTTGCCTGGCCTTTGACCGTACCGCTGCTACCGGAGCGTCCTCGTCGGACGCCATGTCAAGGACGATACCGGTTTCAACCAGCAGCACCTCATCGTCGATGTCAAACTCCGGCGCTTCTCTGTTAAGAGCCATTGTTGTAGTCCCTTTCTGAGTTCGACCTCAAGCCCAAGCGTGCCTGGTTTCCATGGCTACGCAGGAGCCTGTCCCCCCTACGTGGTTAGCGACAGGCTGCAGCGGCATTCAACGTCGTGGCAGAAACTGCATGGGATCTACTGGCTTGCCCTGGCGGCGAATTTCAAAGTGAAGTTTCACCCGGTCGGTACCTGTGGAGCCCATTTCGGCAATTGCCTGCCCGGCCTTGACCTGCTGCCCCTCCCGAACCAACAGCCTACGGTTATGGCCATAGGCGCTTACATAGGTATCGCTATGCTTGATGATTACCAGCTCGCCGTAGCCCCGCAAGCCACTCCCGGCGTACACCACGGATCCATCAGACGCAGCGAAAACAGGCTGTCCCAAATCTCCGGCGATATCAATTCCTTTATTCAAACTACCGTTTGAAGCAAATTTTCCTATCAAAACGCCATTGGACGGCCATGTCCAACCGCCTGCCATTGTTTGGCCAGCAGCTGCAGGAACCGGAGTTGGCGTGTTTACCGAAGCGGTTGAGGACTCGGAAATGCCCGGTGCTACCGCTATGGGAGGGGCCTCTGGCCGGCGCGTGACTGTGGTGGTACTTGACGAGGACGTTGAGTTGCTGCGGGTCACAACAGTGGACGGCGCCGTGGCTGCTACTGTGGCGGCCCCGTTTTGACCATCGAACCGCAGGGCCTGGCCCAGACGAATGGTATAGGGCGGCGGGATATTATTACGGGCAGCCAGTGCCTTGTAATCCCAGCCATAGCGGAAGGCAATGGAATACAACGTATCGCCCCGCTTCACGACGTATTGGCCTGTAGTGACCTGGGGCCGTTGAGGCTTCTGCGCTGCGCGATCCACAACCCGTACGCTACTGCTGGGCGTGCTTGAGCACCCTGCCAGCAAAACAGCAGCTGCCAGTGCCGCAAGCACGCTTTTCTGGAGCCGCATGCCCGCACCCTGGCCAATAACTGTCGGACTCACCCGCTACTCCCTTTGGATGATGGTTGAAACAAGGCTGGCAGTATAACCGAGGTGGTCAATGGCCATGCCGTGGAAGGCGTTGTTGCACGCCAAGGGATGAGAAGACGTTAGAACCCCGCGTATGACAGGCCCCAGGCAGCAGAATTCCAGGTGGATAGCGTGTCATGCCAGGGGGCCATTGAGCAGGGGCACAAATCGAACCGACCCAAGCAGGTGCCGGGTGAAACCCGCGTCTTCGCGTACGATCAGCATCAGTTGCTGCACGTCGCCAGCCCCCACCGGTATGACCATTCGGCCTCCCGGCGCCAGCTGGTCCAGCAACGCTTGAGGTACATCGGCCGCTACGGCTGTGACAATGATTCCGTTATAGGGCGCCAGCGCCGGCCACCCTTCCCAACCATCTCCCCATCGGAACACCACATTGCGCACATTCAGGCTTTGCATGCGCTCTTTGGCACGGTCTTGCAGGCCCTTGATGCGCTCCACGGAAAACACTCGTTCCACAAGCTGGGAGAGAATCGCGGTCTGGTAACCCGAGCCTGTACCGATTTCCATCACCTTATCCAAAGGCCCCGCTGCCAACAGCAGTTCGCTCATGCGTGCCACGATGTAGGGCTGGGAAATGGTCTGGTTGTTGCCAATGGGCAAGGCTGTGTCTTCGTAGGCGCGGTGGGCCAGCGCTTCATCGACAAACAGATGCCGTGGGGTCTTGCGGATCACGTCAAGCACATTCGGGTTGCTGATCCCCTCTTCGTGCAGGCGCTGAATAAGGCGTTCACGGGTTCGCTGGGAGGTCATCCCGATGCCCCGGTGAAGCAGGTCGTTCTGCCCACGCATCAGTTCAGCCCCTCCAGCCAGGCACCCAGTGTTTCGAACGCCGGGTAGAAGGTGCGATCCAGCTGCAGCGGCGTCACGGACACATAGCCTTGCATCAGTGCATGGAAGTCTGTGCCAGGCCCGCCATCCTCCGCATCCCCAGCGGCGGCTATCCAGTAGCCTGGCTTGCCACGCGGGTCTACCACCAGGCTAGGGCGGGCCGCGCGTGCGCGATGCCCCAGCCGGGTAAGGCGGATGCCACGGATTGCACTCAGGGGAAGGTTGGGCACGTTCACATTGATCAGGGTACGTGGGGGTAGCGCCAGCTCGGCCTGTGCCTGTATCAAGGTGCGAGCATACCAGGCTGCCGAAGGCAGGTTGTCCAACTGCCGGGAGGCCAGTGAAAAAGCGAAGGAGGTACTGCCATTGAACCGGCCTTCCAGGGCAGCAGCCACGGTGCCGGAATAAATCACGTCATCCCCCAGGTTAGCCCCCAGGTTGATACCGGAGACAACCAGGTCGGGTGCGTCTTCCAGCAAGGCGTTCAAACCCAGATGAACGCAATCGACCGGGGTGCCGTTCACGCTGATAAAGCCATTGTCGAGCGTTACCGGGTGCAACGGCCGGTCGATGGTCAATGCACTGCTGCAGCCACTGCGGTCCTGGTCTGGCGCTATCACCGTACAGTGGGCGAATTCCGCCAGCGCAGCATGGAGCGCGGCGATGCCTGGGGCGGTGACCCCGTCGTCATTGGAGATCAAGATACGCATGGGCTTTCCATCTACCCTGTCTGCACCAATTCGAACAGCTCTCTAACCACGACCGTGGCGAAGCATCCGGTGGGCAGGATGAAGTCCAGTTGCAGAATGTCAGGCTCGGGATAATGCCACGTCAACTCCCGGATGGGCAGCCGCAGAATGCGCCGTTCGTGATCCAGGCCCGCTTCGGCCAGCCAAGCGCACAGTGCCGCTTCGCCTGCTTCGATGCGTTGTTCCACGGCCAGCGTGCTACCTACCGCAGGCGAGCCCCCCCGGCCGCTCAAGGGCCCAGTGGGGTGCAGGTCCAGTGCCGCCAGGCGTGGGTCTGCGCACTCGGCCTCACCAGCGCCGAAAAAGCTGCGGCTATCGGTAAACGCCAACACATCCCCCACTTGGGCCTGGTTCCAGTTGCCTTGGCGCACGCGTTCGGCCAACACCTGATTGAACAAGTAGCTTCGTGCGGCGGACAGGATGCGCGAGCGCACGTTGCGCTGTTCAGGTAACCGCTGGTTAGCGGCATAGTGCCGTGCCTGCGCCAGGTTACCGCCCTCATGGCCGAAACGCTGTGGGCCATAGTAATTGGGCACACCCTGCTGCCTGATCCATTGCAACCGTTGCTCTATGGCAGCAGGGTCGGCTGCAAGGGACGTAAGACGCAGGGAAAAACCATTGGCCGAGTGAGCGCCGCGCTGCAATTTACGACGGTGCCGTGTGGCTTGGAGCACGCGCAGGCTGGCGTCCTGGGCGGCGTCCAGGTTGGGCTCGCCCTTGCCGGGCAGGTGCAGGCTGAACCACTGTCGCGTCAAGGCCTGGCGGTCCTTGAGCCCTGCATAGCTGATGGACTTGACCGGCACACCTGCAGCCTTCGCCAAACGGCGGGCGGCTTCCTCGGTGTTCAGCTCTCGCTTTTCCACCCACAACCACAGGTGCTCGCCTGCTCCCTCCAGGGGAATGTCCAGCACCTCATTGACTTGGAAATCTTCCGCTGTGGCCTTGAGCACAGCGCTACCCAAGGTATCGCCACAGGCACGCGGGCCTAGCAGGTAAGCGTCGTTCATGCCGTCAGCAACAAGGCGACCGCATGAACGGCAATGCCTTCCTCGCGCCCGGTAAAGCCCAGCTTCTCGGTTGTGGTGGCTTTGACATTCACGTGGTCTAGTTCAACCTGCAGGTCTTGGGCAATTGCAGTACGCATGGCGTCGATATGAGGGGCCATTTTCGGGGTTTGAGCCACGATCGTAGCGTCCACGTTACCCACTCGCCAGCCTTTGGCCTGCACCAGGGCTACCACATGGCGCAACAATGCGCGGCTGTCAGCGCCCTTGAAGCGGGGGTCTGTGTCGGGAAAATGCTTGCCGATGTCACCCAGGGCAGCCGCCCCGAGCAAGGCATCACTGAGTGCATGCAGCACTACGTCACCATCGGAATGGGCCACCAGCCCGGCGGTGTGGGCAATGCGCACCCCTCCCAAGGTAATGAAGTCGCCATCACCGAAACGGTGCACATCGTAGCCATGGCCGATACGCATAGAAAAACGCCCTGTTTGAGTCAGGGCGCGATTCTACCTTGCCGGGGCGGTATTGGGCACCGTTGTAGTGGAACCTAGCCTAGGCCCAGAGCGGCCGCATGGTGTTTCAAGTGGTCATCGATAAAGCTGGCGATGAAATAATAGCTGTGGTCGTAGCCCGGCTGGTGGCGCAATACCAGGGGGTAACCCACACCTTTGGCAGCCTTTTGCAGGGCCTCGGGCTTGAGCTGGTTGGCCAGAAAATCGTCCTTGTCCCCTTGGTCGACCAGCAGTGGCAACTGCTCCTCGGCCTGGCTCATGAGCACGCTGCTGTCCCATTCACGCCACCGGCTGCGGTCTTCGCCCAGGTAATGGCTGAAGGCTTTCTCCCCCCATGGGCAATCCATGGGGTTGCAGATGGGCGAGAACGCCGATATCGACCGGTAGCGACCAGGGTTGCGCAATGCACACACCATGGCACCGTGCCCTCCCATGGAGTGGCCAGCGATGGACCGCGCATCGCTAGCCGGGAAGTTGGCTTCAATCAGGCCCGGGAGTTCAGTGACCACGTAGTCATGCATCTGGTAATGCTGGGCATAGGGCGCCTGGGTGGCATTGAGGTAGAACCCGGCTCCCAGGCCAAAGTCCCAGGCGCCTTGCGGGTCGCCCGGGACATCTGGGCCACGCGGGCTGGTGTCGGGCGCCACCAGTATCAGCCCCAACTCGGCGGCCAAGCGATGAGCGCCAGCTTTCTGCATGAAGTTCTCGTCCGTGCAGGTAAGCCCGGACAACCAATACACCACCGGCAGCTTCTGGCCGGATTCGGCCTGGGGCGGGAGGTACACCGCGAACACCATGTCACATCCCAGGGTGCTCGAACGGTGCTTGTAGCGCTTGTGCCAGCCACCAAAGCTTTTCTGGCACGACAGGTTTTCAAGGCTCATGGCGTGCACCTCAGAAGTGGACAACGCTGCGAATGCTCTTGCCCTCATGCATCAGGTCAAAGGCTTTGTTGATGTCTTCCAGCGGCATGGTATGGGTGATGAAGGTATCCAGCGGGATCTCACCCTGCTCGGCCATTTCCACGTAGCTGGGCAGCTCGCTACGGCCGCGCACACCGCCAAACGCGCTACCCCGCCAGACCCGGCCGGTAACCAGTTGGAAGGGGCGCGTAGCAATCTCTTGGCCTGCGCCGGCCACACCAATGATCACGGACTCTCCCCACCCTTTGTGGCAGCATTCCAGTGCGGCGCGCATCAATTGCACGTTGCCGATGCACTCGAAGGAAAAGTCCACGCCGCCATCGGTCATATCGACGATGACGTCCTGAATGGGCTTGTCAAAGTCCTTAGGGTTTACGCATTCAGTAGCGCCCAGTTGGCGAGCGATCTCGAACTTGGCGGGGTTGATGTCGATGGCAATGATACGGCTGGCTTTGGCCTTCACGGCGCCCAGAATGGCTGACAGGCCGATGCCGCCCAGGCCGAAGATGGCCACCGTATCACCTGGCTTGACCTTGGCGGTGTTCAGCACCGCGCCGATACCAGTGGTTACGCCACACCCTAGCAGGCACACCTTTTCCAGCGGCGCCTCTTTAGGAATGCGTGCCACGGAGATTTCCGGCAGCACGGTGTACTCGGAGAACGTAGAGGTGCCCATGTAATGAAACAGCGGCTTGCCTTGGTAGGAGAACCGCGTGGTGCCATCGGGCATCAGGCCCTTGCCCTGGGTCGCGCGAATGGCCTGGCACAAGTTGGTCTTGCCAGACAGGCAGAACTTGCACTGACGGCATTCGGGAGTATAGAGCGGGATCACGTGATCCCCCACAGCCACCGACGTGACGCCCTCGCCCACGGCTTCGACGATCGCGCCACCTTCATGGCCCAGGATGCTCGGGAAAATACCCTCTGGGTCAGCCCCTGACAGGGTGTAGGCGTCGGTATGGCACACGCCACTGGCAACCACGCGCAGCAGTACCTCGCCCGCCTTGGGCATGGCAACCTCTACCTCTACGATTTCCAGCGGCTTCTTGGCTTCGAAGGCAACGGCGGCCCGGGACTTGATCATGGGAAATTCCTTGGTAGAAACAAAGAAGACAGTGTAATTCACCGCACTCCAGTGGATAATCGGCCAGCAAGGGAAACATTATTGCTGCTGAGGGACAATATGGCCGGTTTGCGCTGGGAGGGTATGGATGAATTCGTGGCAGTTGCTGAATTAGGGCAGTTCAACGCTGCGGCTGTTCAGTTGGGCGTGTCTTCATCGCATGTCAGCCGCCAAGTGTCCCAATTGGAAGAGCGCCTGCAAACGCGCCTGTTCTATCGCAGTACTCGCCGGGTCAGCCTGACCGAAGCGGGGCATACGTTCCTTCAGCATTGCCAACGCCTGCAGGACGGGCGCGAAGAAGCGCTGCGAGCCGTACAGGACTTGGGAAGTTCGCCCAAGGGCCTGTTACGCATGACCTGTGCGGTCGCTTACGGCGAGCGTTTCGTGGTGCCTCTGGTCACCGATTTCCAGGCCAGGCACCCGCAGTTGCAGGTGGATATCGAGCTGACGAACCGGCCACTGGACCTGCTCGATGAAGGCCTGGACCTGGCCATTCGGCTAGGCAGGCTGCAGGACTCTCGCCTGGTGGCCAGCCGCCTGGCGCCGCGGCGCATGTACCTGTGCGCTGCACCCGCCTACCTGGAGCAATATGGGCGGCCCCATAGCCTGTCCGAACTGAACCGACACAATTGCCTGATTGGCAGTACCGACCAGTGGCTGCTGTTGCAGGACACGCGGGAAATTACGGTACGGGTCGAGGGCAACTGGCGCTGCAACAGCGGCCAGGCGGTACTGGATGCCGCCCTTAAAGGCCTCGGGCTGTGCCAATTGCCGGATTACTATGTGCAGGAGCACTTGCGCAGTGGCGCGCTGGTCGCCCTGCTCGAAGCCCATCAGCCTCCCAACACAGCGGTATGGGCGCTTTATCCGCAACAGCGGCACCTGTCGCCCAAAGTACGAGGGTTGATCGAGCATTTGCGTGAGGGGCTTGGGAGGATTGCTTAGCTATATGGCATGCGGAAGGTGCCGGGCAGGTTCCCGGTCTTCGCCTTCGGCTACGCCCGGTCCTACAGCAGGATTCAGGCCGTAGGTTAGCGCTTCAACCAGGCCAGGTCTTCGGGCCGTGTGACCTTGATATTGTCGGCGCGCCCTTCGATCAGCCGGGGTGCATGGCCAGCCCATTCCATGGCCGAGGCTTCGTCGGTCACGTTTACCCCTGCCACCAAGGCGTCTGCCAGTGCACGTTGCAAAGGGCCCAGGCGGAACATCTGGGGCGTGAACGCTTGCCAGACCACACTACGGTCGAGGGTCTCGGCCACGCGGCCATCGGGGCCTGCGCGCTTGAGGGTATCCTTGGCGGGGACCGCCAGCAGGCCACCTACGTCGTCGTGCCCCAGCTCCGTCAGCAAACGTTCCAGGTCACTGGCCGCCAGGTTAGGCCGGGCCGCATCGTGAACCAGTACCCAATCCCGGCTGCCGGCGCCCAGCTCATTGAGCTTGAGCAAGGCGTTCAGTACTGAGTCGCAGCGCTGGCTTCCACCGATGACGCTGTGCAGGGTGCGATCCTGCGCACAGGCCAGCGCAGGCCACCAGGTGTCACCGGGCGCCAGGCTCACCACCAGGCCGCGCAGGTCTGGGTGCCCGAGAAAGCACGCCAAGGTGTGCTCCAGCAGGGTTTTGCCCGCGTAACTAAGGTATTGCTTCGGGCGGTCGGCTCTCATGCGCGTGCCAATGCCGGCAGCAGGGATAACCACCCAGAAAGAAACAGGAGGGGTCATTGGGTAATCTGATAGAGAGTTTCGCCGTCCTTGACCATGCCCAGCTCATGACGGGCACGTTCTTCAACGGTTTCCATGCCTTTCTTGAGTTCGAGCACCTCAGCATCAAGCACACGGTTACGCTCGAACAGGCGTTCGTTCTCGGCTTTCTGATCCGCGATCTGCTGCCTGAGGTCAGCGGCCTGGGCAAAGCTACCCGTGCCTACCCACAGCCGATGCTGCAACCCTGCCAGCAACAGACCAAGCACCAGAAATAACCAATAAGGACTGCGCATCGAAAGATCCAGGAAAAAATTCAGTCGCTTGCCGGATAGCATAAAGCCTGGCGAGCGCCAGGCTTCAGCATTTCAGCATCGCCGGGAAGCGATCAAGGCGACATCGGCCGGGCTACCCCTTCCCTGCCGCCTTTTTACCACTTCCTGATCAGCCGCGAAACTCGGCACGGCCACGGTAAGGGGCTTTCTCGCCCAATTGTTCTTCAATACGCAGCAGTTGGTTGTACTTGGAGACGCGGTCCGAACGGCACAGCGAGCCGGTCTTGATCTGGCCTGCCGCAGTACCCACGGCCAGGTCGGCAATGGTGGAGTCTTCCGTTTCGCCCGAGCGGTGGGAGATCACGGCGGTATAGCCAGCCGCTTTGGCCATTTGAATGGCTTCCAGGGTCTCGGTAAGGCTGCCGATCTGGTTGAACTTGATCAGGATGGAGTTACCGATCTTCTTGTCGATCCCTTCCTTCAGGATTTTGGTGTTGGTCACGAACAGGTCGTCACCTACCAATTGCACCTTGTCGCCGATCTTGTCGGTCAGTACCTTCCAGCCTGCCCAATCGGATTCATCCAGGCCGTCTTCGATGGAGATGATCGGGTAGCGTTCGGTCAACCCTTTCAGGTACTCGGCAAAGCCTTCGGCATCGAAGCTGTGCCCTTCACCGGACAGGCTGTACTTGCCCCCTTCGTAGAACTCGCTGGCTGCGCAATCCAGGGCCAGGGTCACGTCAGTGCCCAGCGTGTAACCGGCTGCCTCAATCGCTTCGGCAATCGCTTTCAAGGCATCTTCGTTGGAGGTCAGGTTCGGCGCAAAGCCACCTTCATCACCAACAGCTGTGTTCAGGCCACGCTTTTTCAGCACCGCCTTGAGGTGATGGAAAATCTCGGTGCCCATGCGCAGGCCATCGGCAAAGGTCTTGGCGCCAACCGGCTGCACCATGAATTCCTGGATGTCCACGTTGTTATCAGCATGCTCACCACCATTGATGATGTTCATCATGGGTACCGGCATGGAGTACACGCCTGGGGTGCCGTTCAGGTTGGCAATGTGCGCGTACAGCGGCAGGTCCTGGTCTTCAGCGGCAGCCTTGGCCGCCGCCAAGGAGACGGCGAGAATGGCGTTGGCGCCCAGGTTGGCCTTGTTCTCGGTACCGTCCAGGTCGATCATGGTGCGATCGAGTGCTTTCTGGTCGGCAGGGTCCTTGCCCATCAACGCATCACGGATGGGGCCGTTGATGTTGCCAACGGCCTTGAGTACACCCTTGCCCAAGTAACGGCTTTTATCGCCATCACGCAGTTCCAGTGCTTCGCGCGAGCCAGTGGAAGCGCCAGAGGGCGCGCAGGCGCGGCCGATGATACCGTTGTCCAGAAGCACGTCAGCTTCTACGGTCGGGTTACCACGGGAATCCAGAATCTCACGACCTTTGATGTCGACGATTTTTGCCATTGTTGTAAACACTCCAGATTGGACGAGAACGACGCAACGGGTTTGGCGCTGCAAGCGGCCTAAGCCACCACAACGCCAGAGAAAGCCGGTACTGACCCTCTGAACGACGGTCAGGCGGTCTCTATGATCGGGAAATGCTTGACCAGTTCATCGAGCGCCTTTAGCTGGGCCAAAAACGGCTCCAGCTTGCTCAGGCGCAATGCACAAGGGCCATCGCAGCGGGCATTGTCCGGGTCCGGATGGGCCTCCAGGAACAAGCCAGCCAACCCCTGGCTGATGCCGGCCTTGGCCAGGTCGGTCACCTGGGCACGCCGCCCGCCGGCGGAATCCGAACGCCCACCCGGCATTTGCAGCGAGTGGGTCACATCGAAGAACACCGGGTATTCGAACTGCTTCATGATGCCGAAGCCCAGCATGTCCACGACCAGGTTGTTGTAGCCAAAGCTCGACCCTCGCTCGCACAACACAAGCTGGTCATTGCCGGCCTCTTCACACTTGGTGAGGATGTGCTTCATTTCCTGGGGTGCCAGGAACTGGGCCTTCTTGATATTGATCACTGCATTGGTGCGGGCCATGGCCACGACCAGGTCCGTCTGCCGGGACAGGAAGGCCGGCAGCTGGATGATGTCGCACACCTCGGCCACTGGTGCCGCCTGGTGCGGTTCATGCACGTCGGTGATCACAGGCACGTTGAAGGTTTTCTTGATCTCTTCGAAGATCTTCAGGCCTTCGTCCAGGCCCGGGCCGCGGTAGGACGTCACTGAGGAGCGGTTGGCCTTGTCGAAGCTGGCCTTGAACACGTAGGGAATGCCGAGCTTCTCGGTGACCCGTACGTACTCTTCGCAGATCTGCATGGCCAGGTCACGGGACTCCAGCACGTTCATGCCGCCGAACAGTGCCATGGGCTTGTCGTTAGCCAGCTCGATGTTGCCAACGCGGATAGTCTTCTGTGCCATGGTTCAGCCCTTGTTCCGTTGTGCCAATGCCGCTTTGACGAAGCCGCTGAACAGCGGGTGACCATCACGTGGGGTCGACGTGAATTCCGGGTGGAACTGACAGGCAACGAACCAGGGGTGGTCATTGCCTTCCACCACTTCCACCAGCGCACCGTCGCCAGAGCGGCCGGAGATCACCAGCCCGGCGTCTACCAATTGAGGCAGCAGCTTGTTGTTCACTTCGTAACGGTGGCGGTGACGCTCCACGATCACGTCTTTCTGGTAGCAGGCGTGTACCTTGGAACCGGCTTCAAGCAGGCAGTCCTGAGCACCCAGGCGCATGGTGCCACCCAGGTCGGACGTTTCAGTACGGGTTTCCACCGCGCCGGTGGCGTCTTCCCACTCGGTGATCAGGCCCACGACCGGGTGGCCGCTGTTGCGCTCGAACTCGGTGGAGTTGGCATCGGCCCAGCCCAGCACATTACGAGCGAACTCGATGACCGCCACCTGCATGCCTAGGCAGATCCCCAGGTAAGGCACCTTGTTTTCACGGGCGAACTGTACTGCGCGAATCTTGCCTTCCACGCCTCGCAGGCCAAACCCGCCAGGTACAAGAATGGCGTCGACGCCTTCCAGCAGGCCGGTGCCCTGGTTCTCGATGTCTTCGGAGTCGATATAGCGCAGGTTTACACGGGTACGGTTCTGGATACCGGCGTGGCTCATCGCTTCGATCAGCGACTTGTAGGCATCCAGCAATTCCATGTACTTGCCGACCATGGCGATGGTGACTTCATGCTCGGGGTTGAGCTTGGCATCGATGACCTTGTCCCATTCGGCCAGGTCTGCGCTGCCGCACTGCAAGCCAAAGCGCTCCACCACGAAGTCGTCCAGGCCCTGGGCGTGCAGCACGCCTGGAATCTTGTAGATGGTGTCCACGTCTTCCAGGGAGATGACGGCACGCTCTTCCACGTTAGTGAACAGGGCGATCTTGCGACGCGACGACGCGTCCACCGGGTGGTCGGAGCGGCAGATAAGCACATCGGGCTGCAGGCCGATGGAGCGCAGTTCCTTCACGGAGTGCTGGGTTGGCTTGGTCTTGGTTTCGCCCGCCGTGGCAATGTACGGCACCAGGGTAAGGTGCATGAGCATGGCACGGCGTGCGCCCACTTCAACGCGCAACTGGCGGATGGCTTCCAGGAACGGCTGGGATTCGATGTCCCCCACCGTGCCGCCGATTTCCACCAGGGCCACGTCCGCGTCACCGGCGCCCTTGATGATGCGGCGCTTGATTTCGTCAGTGATGTGCGGGATCACCTGAATGGTGGCGCCCAGGTAATCACCCCGGCGCTCCTTGCGCAGTACGTGCTCGTACACACGGCCGGTGGTGAAGTTGTTGTTCTGGGTCATGGTGGTGCGGATGAACCGCTCGTAGTGACCCAGGTCCAGGTCGGTTTCGGCGCCGTCGTGGGTGACGAACACTTCACCGTGCTGGAAGGGGCTCATGGTGCCAGGATCGACGTTGATGTACGGATCCAGCTTGAGCATGGTGACCTTCAGCCCCCGCGCCTCCAGGATGGCCGCCAGAGATGCCGAAGCAATGCCCTTCCCCAGTGAAGAAACAACACCGCCCGTGACGAAGATGTAGCGCGTCATGAAAAACCCTAGAAGTCTGCGTTAAAGCGGTTGGAGCCGCCGGGGAAAGCAAGGAAAGCTCAACGCGGGGGCTGTGCCCGCCTGCGTGAACCCCGATACCCGCGACCTTGCCATGTACAGCTCGATGAATGCCACAGCCGGGCTCGCCGGCTGAAAGCCGCCGACAAACGCGTGTTGCAGGTTCGAACAGTGCACGGCAAAGACTGCCGGGTAATCGGCCAGCGCCCGCGGTTACATGAACGCGCAGAAGCTGTATCAAGAAGGGAGGGTAGTCTACCGGAAAGCGCCTTTCATCTCAAACACCCGGTCAACCGTCGGTGGCTGCCAGCGCAACTGGCCCGGCACGGAAGTCAACGCGGGCAGGTTCGCTACAGCCACCAAGTGCCCGTCTGCAAACAGCAACGGCAGGCGGCCCCGCACAAAACCAGGGACCTTCGCCTCATTGAGCAAACGCTTGAGGTCACGGCGCCGATGCGCCAACGCCAGGCGCTCACCCCCCTGGCGGTAGCGCACCTGAAGGTCGCCCAAAAGGGCTGGGCCGTCCCAGAACAGGCTGCCATTGCCAGGGAGCGCCAAGGGCGCCGCTATATTTTCCCAGGCGGGGGGCGCCGCCGGTACGTGCTGCCATGCACAAGCTAACCACCATATACGGTCGCCTGCCCGGCACAGGGTGCCATCGGCCAATGCCCACAGCGGCTGGGCATCGCCCGCCGCATCTCGCACCGCTGACCACCCAGCCCAATGGGCGGTGTCTGGCAGCCGCGTCAACGGCGCCAGCCAGGCTTGCAAGGCATTACGCTGGCGGGCCTCGCTCAGGGCCCGCAAGGGCGCCAGCGCCAACGATGGCAGCGGCAGCCAGGGAAAAGGCGGGGTGTCGCGTGCGGGCGCAAGGTCGTCCAGCGCCACGGCTTCAAGCAGGTCCAGGGCTTGGGCGAAATGCCCAGCACTACGGGCAAGGTTTTGCGAAGCCGCTGGCCAGCATGAGGTTAGGCGGGGGATGACATCATGCCGCAGGTAATTGCGCTGATGGCGATGGTCCTCGTTGGACGGATCGTCTATCCAGCTCAAGCCTTGGCCTTTGGCGTAGCCTTCCAACACCGTTCGGCTGACATCGAGCAGAGGGCGATACAGCACGCCGCGCCCCAACGGGCGATGGCTGGGCATGGCGGCGGCGCCCCGCACCCCTGCCCCACGCAGCAGCCGCAACAGCACGGTCTCTGCCTGGTCGTCCTGGTGTTGCCCGGTCAACAGCACCTCGCGTTCGCCCAGCGCGGCACCCAAGGCCGCATAGCGCGCCTGCCGGGCGGACTGTTCCAGGCTGGCGCCAGGCGCAACCTGTACCGCCAGGGTTTGGAAAGGGATGCCTAAGGGTTCGCACAGCTTGGCGCAGTGGGCAGGCCAACCCTGCGCGACCGCTTGCAAGCCGTGGTGGACATGGATAGCCCGGATAGGGGGCAAGGCGTGCTTTCGAGAAAGCGTGGCAAGGACATGCAGCAAGACCGTGGAATCCAGGCCACCCGACAGCGCGACGACCCAGCCAGGGGCATCACGCCAGGGGTGAAGGCTCGCGAGTACGTGCTCAGCAAGGTTCACTGGAACACCACCAGGCCAGCCGTACCCCAAAGGAGCACGGCAGGCAATGGTTTACAGGCCGTAGCTCATCAGCCGCTGGTAACGGCGATCGAGCAGCGCTTTGCTGTCCATCCCCTTGAGCATGTCCAACTGCTCGATAAGCGAAGCTTGCAGGGTCTGGGAGACCTTGTTCAGGTCGCGGTGGGCACCACCCAGAGGCTCATCGATCACTTTGTCCACGATACCCAGGCCTTTGAGCCGCTCGGCCGTGATACCCATGGCCTCGGCAGCGTCGGGCGCCTTGTCAGCGGTTTTCCACAGGATGGACGCGCAGCCCTCGGGCGAGATCACTGAATAGGTAGAGTACTGCAGCATGTTGAGCTGGTCGCACACACCGATGGCCAGCGCACCACCGGACCCGCCTTCGCCAATCACGGTTGCGATGATGGGCGTTTTCAAGCGGGCCATCACGCGCAGGTTCCAGGCGATGGCCTCGCTCTGGTTACGCTCTTCAGCGTCGATACCTGGGTAGGCACCTGGGGTGTCGATGAAGGTGAGGATGGGCATCTTGAAGCGCTCGGCCATTTCCATCAGGCGGCAGGCCTTGCGATAGCCCTCAGGGCGGGGCATGCCGAAGTTGCGGCGTACCTTCTCGCGAACCTCACGGCCCTTCTGATGGCCGATCACCATGACAGGCTGCCCATCGAGCCTGGCCGTGCCACCCACGATAGCCGCGTCGTCGGAGAAGTGACGATCACCATGCAATTCTTCGAATTCGGTGAAGAGCTGCGGGATGTAATCCAGGGTGTAGGGCCGGCGCGGGTGGCGCGCCAGGCGAGCGATCTGCCAGCTGGTCAGGTTGCCGAAAATGCTCTCGGTCAGCGTACTGCTCTTTTCCTGAAGGCGAGAGATCTCATCGCTGATGTTGAGCGAGTTGTCGTTGCCGACAAGGCGCAGCTCTTCGATCTTGGCTTGCAGGTCAGCGATTGGCTGTTCGAAATCCAGGAAATTCGGGTTCATAGGCTTCCGTCTAGGGTCGACGGCCAGTTGGCCGGTTGATCCGTTTGGCGCCATACCATACGGAAGTGGCGCCTTGAGGTCGAGATGTAAAAAAATAATGCGCGTGCTGATCTGGCCAGAGCGCAGGCTGAGGCAGGGTCACTCGCCCTGGTTCAACGATAATTCAAAAAGACGTTCTCCCGCCCAAACTGGTCACGCAGGGCCTGGATAAGGCTGTCCGCCGGGTCGATACGCCATTGCTCGCCAAACTGAAGCAGCGCCCGGGCCTCGCTGGAGGTGTAGTCCAAGGTGATCGGGCAGGCACCCCGATGCTTGTTGATCAGGGTGCCCAGCCAGTTGATACGGTCACCCGCCAGCGCCTTGATGTCCACTTTCAGGCGCAGGCTTTCAGCCAGCTGGGTACGAGCATCTTCCATGCTTAGCACACGTTTTACCCGAAGGCGCAGGCCGCCGGAAAAATCGTCATTGCTCACCTCGCCCTCAACCACCACCACCGTGTCGGTTTGCAGCAGGGCTTGTGCGCCATGGAAGGCATCGGCGAACAAAGAGGCTTCGATGCGCCCGGAACGGTCGTCCAGGGTGATGAACCCCATCTTGTCGCCCTTTTTGTTTTTCATGACCCGTAGCGCGACCACCATGCCTGCAACGGTCTGTGTATCCCGAGCGGGCTTCAAGTCGATGATGCGCTGGCGGGCAAAGCGGCGGATTTCGGTTTCATATTCATCGATCGGGTGCCCGGTCAGGTACAGCCCGAGGGTGTCCTTCTCGCCCTTCAGGCGCTCCTTGAGCGATAGGGCGCGCGCTTTCCCGTAGTTGGCGTACACGTCGGCCTCGGTATCGGCAAACACGCCACCAAACAGGTCCACATGGCCGCTGTCCTGGGTACGGGCCGTTTGTTCGGCCGACTTGATAGCTTCTTCCATGGCCGCCAGCAGCACTGCACGGTTACGGTCGATAGTGGCTTGGTAGGCTTTGGGCTCGTCATGGAAGTGCGGCCCGAGGCGATCCAGAGCGCCGCTACGAACCAGGGCGTCCAGCGTGCGCTTGTTGATGCGCTTGAGGTCTACCCGTGCACAGAAGTCGAACAGATCCTTGAACGGCCCACCGGCACGTGATTCCACGATGGCTTCTACCGGCCCCTCCCCTACGCCCTTGATCGCGCCCAGGCCATACAGGATGCGGCCGTCATCATTCACGGTGAACTTGAAGTCCGAGGTGTTCACGTCCGGGGCGTCCAGGCGCAGCTTCATGCTGCGCACTTCCTCGATCAGCGTGACCACCTTGTCCGTGTTGTGCATATCTGCTGACAGCACTGCCGCCATGAAGGGCGCGGGGTAGTGGGTCTTGAGCCAGGCGGTCTGGTACGACACAAGGCCGTAGGCCGCCGAGTGGGACTTGTTGAAGCCATAGCCGGCAAACTTTTCCACCAGGTCGAAGATGTTGCCGGCCAGGTCTGCATCAATGTTGTTGTTGGCACAGCCTTCGATGAAACCGCCGCGCTGCTTGGCCATTTCTTCGGGTTTTTTCTTACCCATGGCCCGGCGCAGCATGTCGGCCCCACCGAGCGTGTACCCCGCCATCACCTGGGCGATCTGCATCACCTGTTCCTGGTACAGGATAATGCCGTAGGTGGGGGCCAACACCGGCTTGAGCCCTTCGTACTGGTAGTCCGGGTGCGGGTACGCCAGTTCGGCGCGGCCGTGCTTGCGGTTGATGAAGTCGTCCACCATGCCCGACTGCAGTGGGCCTGGGCGGAACAGTGCCACCAAAGCGATCAGGTCTTCCAGGCAGTCTGGCTTAAGCTTTTTGATCAGCTCTTTCATGCCACGCGATTCAAGCTGGAACACAGCCGTGGTTTCGGCCTTCTGCAGCAGGCTGTAGGTCGGCTTGTCGTCCAGCGGAATGAACGCGATGTCCAGCGGCGGCTCGTTCACCTTGGCGCGGTCGCGGTTGATGGTGCGCAGCGCCCAGTCGATGATGGTCAGGGTTCGCAGCCCCAGGAAGTCGAACTTCACCAGGCCGGCGGCTTCCACATCGTCCTTGTCGAACTGGGTTACCAGGCCATCGCCGGCTTCGTCGCAGTAGATGGGCGAGAAATCCGTCAGCTTGGTCGGCGCGATTACCACGCCACCGGCGTGCTTGCCCACGTTACGGGTAATGCCTTCAAGCTTGAGGGCCATGGCCCAGATTTCGGCGGCCTCCTCGTCGGTCGCCAGGAAGTCCCGAAGCATTTCTTCCTGCTCGAAGGCCTTTTGCAAGGTCATGCCAACTTCGAACGGGATCATCTTGGACAGGCGGTCGGCCAGCCCGTAGCTTTTGCCCTGTACCCGCGCCACGTCCCGCACCACAGCCTTGGCGGCCATGGAACCGAAGGTAATGATCTGGCTGACCGCATTGCGGCCGTATTTGTCGGCCACATAGTCGATCACGCGGTCGCGGCCGTCCATGCAGAAGTCCACGTCGAAGTCGGGCATGGACACCCGTTCCGGGTTCAGGAAACGTTCGAACAGCAGGTCATATTCGAGCGGGTCCAGGTCGGTGATCTTCTGCACGTAGGCCACCAGGGAGCCCGCACCTGACCCTCGGCCAGGGCCTACCGGCACGCCGTTGTTCTTGGCCCACTGGATGAAATCCATCACGATCAGGAAGTAACCGGGGAACCCCATCTGGATGATGATATCCAGCTCAAAATTGAGCCGGTCCACATACACCTGGCGCTTGGCGTCGTAGTCCTCGGTCGTGTCCTTGGGCAGTAGCACACTGAGGCGTTCTTCCAGGCCATCGAAAGACACTTTGCGGAAATACTCATCGATGGTCATGCCATCGGGAATGGGGTAGTCCGGCAGGAAGTGCGTGCCCAGTTTCACCTCGATGTTGCAGCGCTTGGCGATCTCCACCGTGTTTTGCAGGGCGTCGGGCAGGTCGCTGAACAGCTCGGCCATTTCCTCCGGGCTTTTGAGGTACTGTTGGTCACTGTAGTTACGCGACCGGCGGGGATCGTCCAGGGCACGGCCTTCGCCAATGCACACGCGTGTTTCGTGAGCGTCGAAGTCTTCGGCCTTGATGAAGCGTACGTCGTTGGTGGCCACCAGCGGGGCACCCACCCGATCAGCCAGGGCAACGGCGGCATGCAGGTAGTCTTCATCGCCAGCCCGGTTGGTGCGCTGCACTTCCACATAAAAACGGTCTGGAAACACGCCCATCCAGTGGCGAAGCAATGTTTCAGCCTGAGCCGGATCGTTGCCCAGCAAGGCCTGGCCGATTTCCCCTTCCCTGGCGCAGGACAGGGCGATAACACCCTCGCTGGCCTGAGCCACCCACTCGCGTTCAATGATGATAAGGCCGTTGCGCTGGCCTTCAATGTAGCCACGGGAGATCAGCTCAGTGATGTTCCGGTAGCCCTGGGCATTCATCGCCAGCAGGGAGATACGGCTTAGTGGGGAGTCCGCCCCGGCACCGGCCAGCCAAAGGTCGGTGCCGCAGATGGGCTTGATGCCCGCACCCATGGCGGCTTTGTAGAACTTCACCAGCGCACACATGTTGCTGTGGTCAGTGACCGCGACCGCCGGCATGTTCATGGCCGCCAGGGATTTGACCAGCGGCTTGATCCGTACCAGCCCGTCTACCAGGGAGTATTCGGTGTGCAGGCGAAGATGTACGAAAGAAACCGACATGGACGTTCCGTTGGCTTAGAAAACGATAGCGGGGCAGTGTACCGGCGGCGGCGCGCGATTGCAGCCGCCGTTCAGGCGTCAGGCTTGGGCAAAGCCTGCGTCGCGGGCTTCGAAGGCCGCACGCACGGGCGCAAACGAGCGCCGATGAATAGGTGTCGGCCCCAGCCGGGCCAGGGCTTCCAGATGGACGGCCGTGGCATAGCCTTTGTGCCCGCCCAAACCGTAACCGGGATAGATCAGCTCGAAGGCTGTCATTTCACGGTCTCGGCTGACCTTGGCAAGAATGGACGCCGCTGCGATGGCAGGCACTTTGGCGTCGCCCTGAATCACTGGCGCACTGGGTACGGCCAGCGCAGGGCACCGGTTGCCATCGATCAACGCCATGCGTGGCGTGATATGCAGGCCGGTCACTGCTCGTTGCATCGCCAGCATGGTGGCATGCAGGATGTTCAGCCGGTCTATTTCGTCGACCTCGGCCCGGGCGATGTGCCAACTGAGCGCCTTTTCGATGATTTCCTCGTACAGCGCTTCGCGCCGGGCCTCGGTGAGCTTCTTGGAGTCGTTCAAGCCGTGGATAGGGCGAGCAGGGTCCAGAATGACCGCTGCCGTGACCACAGCCCCGCATAGGGGGCCACGGCCTACTTCGTCTACACCGCAGACCAGTTCTTCGACCAGGGTGTAATCCAGGCCCATCTGTAATTGTGTCGGTTTCATGTGGTGTTCCTGGTCAGCGTGCCAGCAGTTGCAGCACCGCTTCGGCTGCCTGGTTGGAAGCATCCTGACGAAGCGTGCGATGAATGGCGTCGAATGCCGCTGTCTGTACCTGAGGCTGGTCCAGCAAGGGTAGCAGGGCCTCGGCCAATGCCTGGGGGGTGGCGGCGTCCTGCAGTACTTCAGGCACCAGGGCGCGCTGGGCCAGCAGGTTCGGCAAGGACACATAGGGGCTGGTGACCATGCGCTTGAGTATCCACCAGGTGAGGGGTGCCAAGCGGTAGGCCACCACCATTGGGCGCTTGTACAGCAGCGCTTCAAGTGTGGCAGTGCCGGAGGCGATCAATACCGCGTCACAGGCCGCAAGCGCCGCGTGGGACTGCCCGTCCAGCCAGGTGATAGGCAAGGACCGGTCACCCAGTGCCTCCTCAAGCTGCACACGGCGCTGTGGGCTGGCGCAAGGCAGCACAAAGCGCAGGCCCGGCCGGGCTGCCAGCAGGCGCTCGGCAGTTTCAAAGAACAGGGCGCCCAACCGGCGCACCTCGCCCCCGCGGCTACCTGGCATCAGTGCTACCACCGGCCCTTCAAGGGGCAAGCCGATGGCCTGCCTAGCCTGGCTACGGTCTGCCTGCAAGGGAATCTGGTCTGCCAGCGAATGGCCCACGAACTTCACAGGCATGCCCTGCTCTTCATAGAACCTGGCCTCGAAGGGGAACAGCGTCAGCATGAGGTCGCAGCCTTGGCGGATCTTCAGCACACGCTTCTGCCGCCACGCCCACACGGACGGGCTGACGTAATGCACGGCCTTGATGCCCTCCTGGTGCAGACGTGCCTCAATGGCAAGGGTGAAGTCCGGTGCATCGATACCGATGAAGACGTCCGGGCGCGCGTCCAGCAAGGTCTGGATCAACAGCTTGCGCCGTGCCAGCAGTTCACGCAGGCGGCCCAGCACTTCCACCAACCCCATGACCGCCAGGCGTTCCATAGGGAAATAGGACGCAAGCCCCTGGGCCTCCATCAATGGCCCACCCACTCCAATAAAGCGCACATCGGGGTGCCGGGCTTTCAAAGCGCGCATCAAGCCAGCGCCAAGAATGTCGCCGCTTGCCTCACCTGCTACCAATGCCACGCATAAGGGCGCTGGCATCAGCGGGTGATACCGCGCGTGGCTTCGCGAATGGACGCCGCGAACAGGGCCACTTCGGGACAGGCCTTGCTGGGTTCTTCCAGCAAGGCCAGCGCCTGCTCAATGGTTAGCCCCTGGCGGTACACGACTTTATAGGCATTGCGTAACTGGTGAATGGTGGTGTCACTGAAGTTGCGCCGGCGCATGCCTTCGAAATTCATGCTGCGTGCCTCGGCCGGGTTGCCAGATACCGTGACGAAGGCAGGTACATCCTTGCCGATGGCGGTGCCCATGCCTGAGAAGCTGTGAGGGCCGATATGGCAGTACTGATGCACCAGGGTATAGCCAGAGAGTATGGCCCAGTCACCCACATGCACATGCCCGGCCAGCGCCACATTGTTGACCAGGATGCAGTGGTTGCCGATCACGCTGTCGTGCCCGATGTGAGCATAGGCCATGATCAGGTTATGATCGCCCAAGGTCGTTTCAAACCGGTCCTGTACCGTTCCGCGATGAATGGTCACGCCTTCCCGTATAACGTTATGGTCGCCAATGACCAGACGGGTCGCCTCACCCTTGTACTTCCGGTCTGGCGTGTCCTCACCGATGGATGAGAACTGGTAGATGCGGTTGTGGCGACCAATACGCGTGGGCCCACGCAGCACTACGTGAGGGCCGATGACCGTCCCTTCGCCGATTTCAACCCCTGCGCCGACGATCGACCACGGGCCCACCTCGACGCCTTCAGCCAGTACGGCTGAAGGGTCGATGATTGCACGAGGGTCGATCAAGCTCATAGTTTGCGTTCCGCACAGATGATTTCGGCCGAACATACCGGCTTGCCGTCTACGGAGGCGCTGCAATCGAACTTCCAGATCTGCCGTTTGCAACTGATGAAGCGCGCTTCAAGAATCAGCTGGTCCCCCGGTGTAACTGGCTGGCGGAAGCGCAGCTTGTCCGAACCTACGAAGTAATACAGGGTGCCATCAGCCGGTTTCACATCCAGCATCTTGAACCCGAGAATACCCGCAGCCTGAGCCATGGCCTCGATGATCAGTACACCGGGCATGATTGGGTGCGCGGGAAAATGACCGTTGAAGAAAGGCTCATTGATGCTGACATTCTTGTAGGCGCGAATGCGCTGGCTTTCTACATCCAGTTCAACTACCCGATCCACCAGCAGGAAGGGGTAGCGATGCGGCAGGTATTCGCGAATCTCGTTGATGTCCATCATATCGGGGGAAAGCCTGTATAAAAGAGGGAGAGCGCCCAAGCCCGCGGGTTGCCAGGTGCGGCACTCCTTTGCTTCAGCAGCGCGGTCTAGCGGTGATGCGCAACTGACATTGAAAAGCAATCAGCCATCTGATGATCCGTCACTGGCCTGGGTCACCGCCTCGATTCGCTTTTCTGCCTGAGCAAGGCGACGGTACATGTCGTCCAGCTGACGGATACGCGCTGCGCTTTTGCGCCATTCGGCAGCCGGTTGCATGGCCGTACCGGAGGAATAGGCCCCTGGTTCGGTGATGGACCGCGTGACCATGGTCATACCTGTTACGAAGACGTTGTCGCACAGCTCTATGTGGCCAACCAGGCCAACCCCGCCTGCCAGCATGCAATGCTTGCCGATCTTGCTGCTTCCTGAAATGCCTACACAGGCGGCCATGGCCGTGTGGTCACCCACCTGTACGTTATGGGCGATCTGGATCTGGTTATCCAGTTTCACGCCATTGCCAATCAGGGTGTCGGCCAGGGCGCCGCGGTCCACGGCGGTATTTACACCGATTTCCACATCATCCCCCAGGGTGACGCCACCGACCTGGGCGATTTTCTGCCATACGCCTTTCTCGTTGGCGAACCCGAACCCTTCGCCGCCAATGACAGCACCCGACTGTATAACCACCCGCTTGCCGATGCGCACATCGTGATAAAGCGTTACACGAGGCGCCAGCCAGCCACCCTCGCCCACCACACTGCGGGCACCAATGACGCAGTGGGCACTCAGCGTTACACCTGCGCCAATGACCGCCCCACTCTCGATTACCACGAACGGGCCCACGCTGGCGGTAGGGTCTACCTGTGCATCAGGGGCCACTACCGCGCTGGGGTGAATACCTGCCGGGGCTCGGGGCTTCGGGTCAAACCGGTGAGAGATGCGCGCGTACGCCAGGTAAGGGTCCGGCACTACAAGGGCATTGCCCTGAAAGCTTTCGGCATCCTCACGCTTGAGCAGCACGGCGCCCGCCTGCGTGGTCGCCAGGTGCTTGCGGTATTGGGGGTTGGCCAGAAAGCTCAGCTGAGAAGGGCCGGCCTCCTGCAAGGTGGCCAGCCCATCGATCAGTTGCCCCCGGGCGCCGACGACGTCGGCCCCCAGGGTATCGGCGATCTCGCCGAGGGTAAGGCTAGGCGTCATCATCACTTCGTCTGGTTCATGCGCTCGATGACTTGGCGAGTGATGTCGTACTGAGGCTTGACATCAATGACTGCGCCACGCTCAAGCACCAAATCAAAACCACCAGACTTGATCACGCTTTCTACCGCCTGATCCAGCTTGGGCTTGAGCACCTTAAGCATGTCACGGTCAGCCGAGGCCTTGGCTTCGTTCAGCTCCTTGGACTGGAACTGGAAGTCACGAGCTTTTTGCTTGAAATCAAGCTCCAGGCGCTCGCGCTGAGGCTGCTGCATCTTGTCCCCACCCTTGACCAGTTGGTCCTGGATGTCCTTGGCGCTGCTTTCCAGGCTTTTAAGTTTGGTCAGCTGAGGGCCGAACTTCTTCTCTGCATCAACCGCGTACTTTTTGGCCGCGTCCGATTCGAGCAGGGCCATTTGATAGTTCAGCACCGCAATTTTCATTTCTGCGAAGGCCGGGGTTGCGAACAGCGCCGCGGCCACGATAACCAGTTGAGTCAGCTTGCGCACAGTAGAACTCCTGCGAAGTCGTTGTGTAGGTGCCAGGGCGTGACGCTTAGAACGTCTGCCCCAACGAGAATTGGAAGATCTGGGTTTCGGCTTCTTCGGGCTTTTTCACCGGCATTGCCAAGCTGAAGCTCAACGGGCCAAGGGCGGTGATCCAGGTCACACCCAAGCCGACCGACGACGCCATGTTGGAGAAGTCAATGGAACCGCAGTCCTTGGTGTTGACCGGGTATTGAGCACTCTTGGTGGTGTACTGGCACTTGGAATCGAACACATTGCCCACGTCCCAGAACAGCGAGGTGCGCAAGGACTTTTGGTCCTTCACGAACGGCATCGGGAAGAGCACTTCAGCACCACCGGTGATCATTACGTTACCGCCGAAGGCCAGGGAATCCTGATCAGGGTCATTGAGGGCCGCTGTACTGCGCGGGCCCAGGGTGCTGTCCTTGAAGCCGCGTACGGAGTTGAAGCCGCCGGCGTAGTAGTTCTCGTAGAACGGCAGGCCATCGGTGGAACCATAGCCGTCGCCATAACCCAGCTCGGTATGGAAGCGCAGCGTGTAGTTCTCAGTCACCGGCGTGAACAGCTGCCCTCGGTAGTCCACCTTGTAGAACGACAGGTCGCTGCCCGGCGTGGTGGTTTCCAGGGTCAGGCTCTGGGAGTGGCCACGGGTTGGCAGGGTGCCACGGTTCAGGGTGGAGTCCGACCAGCCTACGGATGCCTTGAAGTTAGTGAAGCTGTCGCCCTCACGCTCGATGAAGTCGTAGATCTCGCCAACGGTATAGGTGCCGGTGTTGATCTCATCCTTCTGTACGGTAAGGCCGAAGGTAAGGCGCGAGGTTTCGCTGATGGGGTAGCCGAAGTTCAGGCCGGCACCCAGGCTATCCACTGCATAGCTGGCCACGTCGACGTCTAGGTCGTCGTAGTCGGTTTTACGGTAGAAAGCGTTGTAGCCCAGGCTCACGCCGTCTGGCGTGTAGTAAGGGTCCACGAAGCTGAAGTTGTAGCGGCTCTGATATTCGGAACGGGTAAGGCCAATGCTGACCTTGTTGCCCGAGCCCAGGAAGTTGCTCTGGCTGATCGAACCGCCCAGGATCAGGCCGGCGCTCTGGGCAAAGCCCACGCTGGCGGTGATCGAGCCGGAAGGTTGCTCTTCGACGGTGTAGTTCACGTCCACCTGGTCGTCGGTGCCAGGCACCGCCGGTGTTTCGACGTTCACTTCCTTGAAGTAGCCCAAACGCTCCAGGCGCGTCTTGGACTGGTCGATGAGGTAGGTGGACGCCCAGCCCCCTTCCATCTGGCGCATTTCACGGCGCAGCACTTCGTCTTCGGTCTTGGTGTTGCCGCGGAAATTCACACGGTTCACGTAGGCGCGCTTGCCGGGGTCTACCGCGAACGTGATGTCTACGGTGTGATCGTCATCGTGAGGCTGTGGCACGCCGTTGACGTTGGCAAAGGTATAGCCTTCGTTGCCCAGGCGCCGAGTGATCAGTTCCGAGGTAGAGGTCATGACCTTGCGCGAGAACACCTGGCCTGGCTTGACCAGCAACAGGTCCTTGATCTGGTCTTCGGGGACCTTCAGGTCACCACTGAGCTTGACGTCGCGAACCTTGTACTTCTCGCCTTCGTTCACGTTAACCGTGATATAGACGTGTTTCTTGTCCGGCGTGATCGACACCTGGGTGGACGCGATGTCCATGTTGATGTAGCCGCGGTCCAGGTAGTAGGAACGTAGCCGCTCAAGGTCACCCGACAGTTTTTCGCGCGCGTACTTATCGTCGTTCTTGAAGAACGACAGCCAGTTGGTGGTTTTCAGTTCGAAGAGGTCGACCAGGTCGTCTTCGGGGAACACGGTGTTGCCCACCACGTTGATGTGCTGGATGGCCGCGACCGTGCCTTCGTTGATCTTGATCTTCAGGCCTACGCGGTTGCGTGGCTGGGTGACCACCTCGGTGTCCACCGTGGCGGAATAACGACCCTGGGCCACGTACTGGCGCTGGAGCTCGTTACGCACGCCTTCAAGGGTAGCGCGTTGGAAGATTTCGCCTTCGGCCAGGCCGGACTGTTTCAGGCCCTTGAGCAGGTCTTCGGTCGAAATGGCCTTGTTGCCCTCGATCTCGATGCTGGCAACCGATGGCCGTTCCACCACGTTGATCACCAGGACGTTACCATCACGGCCCAGTTGAATGTCCTGGAAGAAACCGGTCTTGAACAGCGCGCGCGTGGAATCCACCAGCTTGCTGTCGTCGGCCTGCTCGCCCACGTTCAGGGGCAAGGCGCCGAAGACGCTGCCGGCAGAGACGCGCTGCAGGCCATTGACTCGGATATCGGAGATGGTGAAGGACTCGGCGTGAACTTCGGTGACCATCAGTGCGGACAGCACCGCAGTAAGCAGCAGACGTTTCATGAAGTCCTTTCTTATTCCAACTGGCAATAAACAAACTGCCGCATAGGCGGCAGGTTCGCAATTGTACGACTCATTACAACCGACCCAGATCGTTTATCAACGCGAGGAGCATGACGCCCACCACCAGGCTGATACCGATCTGAACCCCCCAGCCCTGTACCCGGTCCGAAACCGGGCGACCCCTGACCCATTCGATCAGGTAGAACAGCAGATGCCCCCCATCCAGGACAGGAATGGGCAGCAGATTGAGAACCCCCAGGCTGATACTCAGATAAGCCAGGAAATTCAGGAAATCCCCAAGGCCCGACTGGGCCGAAGCGCCCGCCACTTTAGCAATGGTTATCGGTCCACTCAAGTTTTTTACCGAGAGCTCGCCAAAGAGCATTTTCTTCAGCGAATCAAGGGTCAGAACGCTCATCTCCCAGGTACGGCGGGCGCCTTCGATAAAGCCGTCCAGCGGGCCGAACCGTACTTCACGCAGCATTTCCGGTGGCCAGGCCCCTGCCGCTACTCCCGCCCCCAGGTAACCGGTCGTTGCTTCACCGTCCCCTTTCCTGGCCAGGGTCACTGGCACATCAAGGCCCTGCCCTTCTCGTTCAACGTGCAGCAGCACCTGCTGGCCGGGGCGTTGACGTACGGCATCCACCACCTGCTGCCAGTCCGCCAAGGCCACGTTGTCGAGGGAGACCAGCCGGTCTCCGGACTTCAACCCGGCTGCGTGGGCAGGCCCCGTTGGCTCGACTTCTGCCAATACGGGCGCCAGCACAGGGCGCCAGGGCCGAATGCCCAGGGAACGCACAGGGTCCGGCTCGTCACTGCCCTTGAGCCATTCCACCAGGTTCAGGTCGTGAATACTGGCGGCGCCATCGCTGACCACACCTACTTGCAGCCGACCTGTTTCGCCTAACCGCCGTACCAGCTCCATGTTCACGCCGGACCACCCTGTTACAGGTTCGCCGTCGATGGACGTTATTTCCTGCCCAGGCTGCAGGCCTGCGCTTGCTGCCAGGCTGCCGCTTTCGACGGCGCCGATCACAGGGCGCACCTGTTCGCTGCCCAGCATGGCAATGAACCAGAAGAACACGATGGCCAGCAGGAAGTTGGCAATGGGACCGGCTGCAACGATGGCGATACGCTGGCGAACCGGCTTGCGGTTGAACGCTTCGTTCAACTGCTCAGCAGGAACCTCGGCCTCACGCTCATCGAGCATTTTCACGTAGCCGCCCAGAGGAATGGCCGCTACTACATATTCTGTACCCTGTTTGTCTGACCAGCGTACCAGTGGCGTACCGAACCCTACCGAAAACCGCAGTACCTTCACCCCACAGCGGCGGGCGACCCAGAAGTGGCCAAATTCGTGAAAGGTCACCAGCACACCCAACGCAACAAGGGTGCCGACCAGCATATAGAGCGCGCTCATAGGTATCTCCGCAGCACCCGGGTGCCTTCATGCAACCCCGGGGCGCACCAATCGGAACTCATCGGCCCTGCCGAGTCAACCACTGCACGGCAGTACGCCGAGCAATGGCATCGGCTTCAAATACGGCATCCAGGTTTTCAAGGCTACCGCCTGGCTCCTGGCTCAGAACAGCGTCAATGATACGCGCGATTTCGGTGTAGCGGATGCGCCGGTCGAGAAAGGCAGCAACCGCTACTTCGTTGGCGGCGTTCAACATAGCAGGCGCGCTCCCGCCCGCCTCCGCGGCCTGCCTGGCCAGGCGCAAACAGGGGAACCGGTGTTCGTCCGGGGCGTGAAAATCCAGACGTGCGATAGCGAACAGGTCCAATGGGGCTACCCCGGAAGCTATTCGCTCCGGCCAGGACAGCGCGTTGGCAATCGGCGTTCGCATGTCCGGGTTACCCAGCTGGGCGAGCACCGAACCATCCACGTAGTCCACCAGCGAATGAATCACACTCTGGGGATGAATGACCACCTCGACCTGGGACGGATGCGCGTCGAACAGCCAGCACGCTTCGATAAGCTCAAGCCCCTTGTTCGCCATGGTGGCCGAGTCCACTGAAATCTTGCGGCCCATGGACCAATTAGGGTGCGCACACGCCTGTTCGGGCGTTACCGCTTCCAGGTTTGCCAAGGGCGTTTCACGGAACGGGCCACCCGAAGCCGTGAGCAGAATTCGGCGTACGCCTACCTGGGACAACCCTTGTGCATAGTTGCCAGGCAGGCACTGGAAGATGGCATTGTGCTCGCTGTCGATGGGGAGCAATACCGCCTTGCTGTCCCGCACGGCCTGCATGAACAGCCCACCGGACATCACCAGTGCCTCCTTGTTGGCCAGCAGCACTTTCTTGCCAGCCCGCACTGCCGCCAACGTGGGCTTGAGCCCGGCTGCGCCCACGATCGCCGCCATCACGGCATCGACCTCCGAAGCGCTGGCCACTTCGCTCAGCCCCTGCTCGCCATGCAGCACCTCTGTCGCCAGCCCTGCTTTACGCAGTCGCTGGCTGAACAGGGCGGCATCGGCCGCTGTAGCCACGACAGCGCACTTAGGCCGATGCTGCTGGCACAGCGCAAACAGCTCGTCGAGCCGAGCGTGGCCCGTGAGAGCAAAGACTTCGTACCGCTCCGGATGCTGAGCAATCACATCCAGCGTGCTTTGCCCGATCGAACCGGTAGCGCCTAGTACGGTAATACGTTGCAGTGCCTTCACAGCAGCCCCCACCCCGTCATCCACAGCAGCACCGCAAATACCGGAATCGCTGCAGTCAGGCTGTCGATACGGTCCAGCACGCCTCCGTGACCCGGCAGCAACTGGCTGCTGTCCTTGATGCCGGCCTGGCGCTTGAACATGCTCTCCGTCAGGTCACCCACCACTGAAACGAGCACCACCACCGCTGTAATGAGCAACGCGACAAGCACTTGATTGGCCGCCCAGCCACGTACCCAACCGGTGACCAGCGTCACCAGCAAGGCAATGCCCAAGCCACCATACAGCCCCGCCCAGCTCTTTCCAGGGCTGACAGCCGGTGCAAGCTTGCGCTTGCCAAAGGCACGGCCAGAGAAATAGGCGCCGATGTCAGCCACCCATACCAGCACCATGACCGCCACGATGAGCAGGTTTCCCATGCCGGAAGCGGATTGCTTGAGCAGCAGCAACCCTTCCCAGGCCGGTAGCAGCACCAGCAGCCCGATCACGACCTTGGCGCCTTTTGTGGTCCAGTAGCGGGCAGACGCTGGGTACGTCATCACCAGCCAGGTGGACAGCCCCCACCAGATGACAGCCAGCCCCAGCAGCCACGGTGCCAGGCCTGGCAAGCTGTACAGCACGGCCAGCAGGATCGCCACCACGGCTGCGAAACCGACCCGTAGCCCCTGGGCTTCGAACCCGGCCAGGCGCGCCCACTCCCAGGCGCCCAGTGTGACTACCGCACCAATGAACAGGGCAAAGGCCCCGCCATTGAGCAGAAAGAACCCGCAAAGGGCCAGGGGCAGTAACACCAGCGCGGTGAGTATGCGTTGTTTAAGCATCAGGCACGGGCTCCAGCCTCCACCTGCTCGCTGGTTTTACCAAAGCGACGCTGCCGGGAGGCGAAATCGGCCAGCGCGCTGCGCATGGCCTCGTGTTTGAAGTCCGGCCAGAACAGGTCGGAGAAATACAGCTCGGCATAGGCGAGCTGCCACAACAGGAAATTGCTGATACGGTGCTCGCCTCCCGTGCGGATACACAGGTCTGGCACGGGCAGTTCACCGGTAGACAGATTGCCCTGGAGCAACGCTGGCGTGATGTCTTCCGGCTTGAGCTTGCCGGCCTGAACCTGGTGCGCAAGCTGCTGTGCAGCCTGGGCAATATCCCACTGGCCACCATAGTTGGCAGCGATCTGCAGAACGAACCGCCCTGCCCCGGAGGTCACCGCTTCGGCTTCGCGCATGGCCGCTTGCAGATCAGGATGAAAGCGGCTGCGGTCGCCAATGATGCGCAGGCTGATGTCGTTGTCGTTGAGCCGCCGCGCTTCGCGCCGAAGCATCGTGAAAAACAGCTCCATCAATGCACCGACTTCTTCGGCAGGCCGCTGCCAGTTTTCGCTGGAGAAGGCAAAGAGCGTCAGTACCTCGACCTTGGCCTCGGCACAGACTTCGATCACTGCACGAACAGCGTCCACGCCAGCCTTATGGCCTGCCACACCAGGCAGCAGGCGCTTTTTGGCCCAGCGATTGTTGCCATCCATGATGATTGCCACGTGTCGAGGCACGGTGGCTGGCAGTGCCGGCTGTTTGGTCTTTTCCTTGCGCACAACGCTGCCCTCAAACGGCCATGAGGTCCTTTTCCTTTTCTTCCAGCTTCTTGTCTACCTCGGCCACGCACTTGTCCGTCAGCTTCTGGATGTCATCGGCAGCGCGACGCTCCTCGTCCTCGCTGATTTCCTTGTCTTTCACCAGCTTCTTCAACTGGGCCAGGGCGTCACGGCGAACGTTGCGCACGGCCACGCGAGCATCTTCGGCGACGCCACGTGCCTGCTTGGTGTACCCCTTGCGGGTTTCCTCAGTGAGGGCGGGCATTGGCACACGGATGGTGGTCCCGGCACTGCTGGGGTTCAGGCCCAGGTCCGAGTTGAGAATAGCCTTTTCGATGGCTTTGCCCAGGTCTTTGTCGTGAGCAACGATCTTCAAGGTACGGGCATCTTCAACGGTAACCGATGCGACCTGGTTGAGCGGCATTTCGCTCCCCCAGGCTGGCACCTTCACGCTTTCCAGAATGCTGGGGTGCGCGCGGCCTGTACGGATACCGCCCAGGTTATGCGACAGGGAATTGATGGCGCCGTCCATACGGCCTTTGGTGTCTTTCTTGATATCGTCGATCATTACATGCCTTCCTCGATCAGGGTACCTTCGCCGCCACCGACTACGATGTTCAGCAGGGCGCCAGGCTTGTTCATGTTGAAGACCCGCAGCGGCATCTTGTGGTCGCGGCACAGGCAAATGGCAGTGAGGTCCATTACGCCCAGCTTGCGGTCCAGCACTTCGTCGTAGGTCAACCGCTCGAACTTCTCGGCATTGGGGTCTTTGAACGGGTCTGCAGTGTACACGCCGTCCACCTTGGTGGCCTTGAGCACAATATCGGCGTCGATTTCGATACCGCGCAGGCAGGCTGCTGAGTCCGTAGTGAAGAACGGATTGCCAGTGCCGGCAGAGAAAATTACCACATCACCGCTGTTGAGGTGACGCATAGCCTTGCGGCGATCATAGTGATCGGTCACGCCGACCATGGAAATGGCTGACATGACCATGGCGGAAATGTTCGACCGCTCCAGCGCATCACGCATGGCCAGGCCGTTCATCACGGTAGCCAGCATGCCCATGTGGTCACCTGTAACGCGGTCCATGCCGGCTGCACTCAGTGCCGCGCCGCGGAACAGGTTGCCGCCACCAAGCACCAGCCCCACCTGCACGCCGATGCCTACCAGTTGGCCCACTTCCAGCGCCATGCGATCAAGCACCTTGGGGTCGATACCGAACTCTTCGGAGCCCATGAGGGCCTCGCCGCTTAGTTTGAGCAGAATGCGTTTATAGCGAGGTTGACGACCACTCACCTGCTGGGCCATTGCGTATCTCTCCTGCGGCGTTCTTGAATAGTTCAGGCCTTGGCCTGTGTTGCACCTTGGGCACTTCTGGTGCCCGCCATGGTTGCCTTCCGGCTTCCACGGGTCCTACTTTGACAAAGAGGCTGCGCGCGTGAGCGGGCAGCCTCTCTGGGGTGACAGAGGTGAACCTGTCTTACTGCTTGGCGGCAGCCAGTTGTGCGGCAACTTCATCGGCGAAGTTGTCGACGGGCTTCTCGATGCCTTCGCCTACCTTGAAGTAAGTGAAGGAAACAATTTCCGCGCCGGCTTTCTGAGCCAGGGCACCCACGGTCAGTTCCGGGTTCTTGACGAACGCCTGTTCTACCAGGCTGGCCTCGGCCAGGAACTTCTTGATGCGACCGGCCACCATGTTTTCCACGATGTTGGCAGGCTTGCCCTTGATCTTTTCTTCGTTGAGCGACAGGAACACGCCCTTCTCACGCTCGATCGCGTCGGCAGAGACTTCCGATGGCAGCAGGAACTCGGGGTTGCTGGCCGCCACATGCATGGCGATGTCTTTGGCCAGTTCAATGTCGCCGCCCTTGAGGACAACGGCCACACCGATCTTGTTGCCGTGCAGGTAGGTACCTACCACGTCGCCCTCGACACGCACCAGACGGCGGATGTTGACGTTCTCGCCCACTTTGCCAACCAGTACCAGACGGTCGGCTTCCATGGTTTCTACCAGAGGCTCGACGGTGGACAGTTTCTCGGCAAAGGCCTGCTCGACTGCCTTGGCAACGAAGGCCTTGAAGTCTTCCTGCAGGGCCAGGAAGTCGGTCTGGGAGTTGACTTCCAGCAGGACAGCGGTCTTGCCGTCGTCCTTGATGGCGATGGCGCCTTCGGCGGCAACGTTGCCAGCCTTCTTGGCAGCCTTGATGGCGCCGGAAGCACGCATGTCGTCAATGGCTTTTTCGATGTCGCCGCCGGCCTTGGTGAGGGCCTTCTTGCAATCCATCATGCCTTCGCCGGTACGCTCGCGCAGTTCTTTGACCAGCGCTGCAGTAATTTCTGCCATTTCAAAAATCCTCTCGAACAGGTTTTCGGCCATACCACCCGCGCATCGGCGGGCATTGAAATTCGGACCCAACATGCCGGCTTGGCCGGTGCGGGTGGCAAAAAGGGGGCCTAGCCCCCTTTTTGCTTACCATGCCATTTTCAGGCGCGGCAGACTCAGCCTTCTGCGGCTTCGCTGGAAGCAGCTTCCTGGACGAATTCGCCAGTGCCGCCCGCAACATGGTTGCGGCCACGGATGACGGCGTCAGCCATCGAACCCATGTAGAGCTGGATGGCGCGAATGGCGTCATCGTTACCTGGGATCACGTAGTCCACGCCTTCTGGGCTGCTGTTGGTATCGACAACGCCGATGACCGGGATGCCCAGCTTGTTGGCTTCGGTGATCGCGATGCGCTCGTGGTCAACGTCGATCACGAACAATGCGTCAGGCAGGCCGCCCATGTCCTTGATACCACCCAGGCTGCGATCCAGTTTTTCCAGGTCGCGGGTGCGCATCAGGGCTTCTTTCTTGGTCAGCTTGGCGAAGGTACCGTCTTCGGCCTGTACTTCAAGATCACGCAGACGCTTGATGGAAGCGCGGATGGTCTTGAAGTTGGTCAGCATGCCGCCCAACCAGCGGTGATCCACATACGGCGAACCGCAACGTGCTGCTTCTTCGGCAACGATCTTGCCAGCGGAACGCTTGGTGCCGACGAACAGGATCTTGTTCTTGCCCTGGGCCAGTTTCTCGACGAAGCTCAGCGCTTCGTTGAACATCGGCAGGGTTTTTTCCAGGTTGATGATGTGGATCTTGTTGCGCGCGCCGAAGATGAACTTGTTCATCTTTGGGTTCCAGTAACGGGTCTGGTGACCGAAGTGCACACCGGCCTTCAGCATATCGCGCATGTTGACTTGGGACATGGTAGTTCCTTGATAAGTCGGGTTAGGCCTCCACGTATCCCAATGATCCAACCCACGGCCTTGCGGCCTGGGCACCCAGGTCATCGTGTCGATACGTGTGTGGGTTAAGCCCTGCGGGCACCCCCGCAAAGCGGCGCACTTTATATCACACAATCGGGCAAAGAGAAACCGCAACGCGGGTGCGTAACCGTACCCCCTTCCCCATGCACGGTTCCCAGCCCCTGGCCTATGGTAGAATCACGGCCTTGCACATTGATACCGCACCCAAAGGTGCCCAGAGAGCCTGTATGACCGTAACCATCAAGACCCCCGAGGACATCGAGAAAATGCGCGTCGCCGGCCGCTTGGCCGCTGAGGTGCTGGAAATGATCGAGCCCTATGTGAAGCCTGGGGTTACCACCGACGAACTGGACCGCCTGTGCCACGACTACATCGTGAACGAACAGAAGGCCATCCCGGCGCCCCTTAATTACAAGGGCTTCCCCAAGTCCATCTGCACTTCCATCAACCATGTGGTGTGTCATGGCATTCCCAACGAAAAGCCTTTGAAGGACGGCGATGTACTGAACATCGATATCACCGTCATCAAGGACGGGTACCACGGCGACACCAGCCGCATGTTCCACGTGGGCACCGTGCCCGAGTGGGCCACCCGGTTGTCACGCGTGACCCAGGAATGCATGTACAAGGGCATCGAAGTGGTGCGCCCCGGTGCCCACCTGGGTGACATCGGCGAGGTTATCCAGAAGCATGCCGAGAAGAACGGCTTTTCGGTAGTGCGCGAATACTGTGGCCACGGCATTGGCAAGGTCTTCCACGAAGAGCCTCAGGTGCTGCACTATGGCCGCGCCGGCACTGGCATCGCGCTCAAGGAAGGCATGATCTTCACCATCGAGCCGATGATCAACCAGGGCAAGGCCGATACCCGCCTGCTGGGCGATGGCTGGACCGCAATCACCAAGGATCGCAAACTGTCGGCCCAGTGGGAGCACACCATACTGGTGACCGCCGACGGCTATGAAATCCTTACGTTGCGCCAGGACGACACCCTGCCCCGCACCTCTGCGCAGTAACAGGCTGCGCCTGCCCTATAAAAGGAAGGCTATTAATGCCCCAGGTGGACCCGGAATTGTTTGATCGCGGGCAGTTCCAGGCGGAATTGGCGCTCAAGGCCAGCCCTGTGACGGCGTTCAAGAAGGCCATTCGCCGGGCCCGTGAGGTATTGGACGCACGCTTTGCGGCAGGCCGCAACGTGCGCCGGCTGGTTGAAGACCGGGCCTGGTTCGTGGATAACATCCTCCAGCAGGCCTGGGACCAGTTCGAATGGAATGAAGAAGCCGATATTGCGCTGGTAGCCGTAGGCGGTTACGGGCGCGGCGAACTGCACCCCTACTCGGACATCGACCTGCTCATCCTTCTGGAACATGCCGATCACGAAGTATTCCGGGATTCCATCGAGCGCTTTCTGACACTGCTCTGGGACATCGGCCTGGAGGTCGGCCAGAGTGTTCGCTCCATCGAAGAATGCGCCGAGCAGGCCGAAGCGGACCTGACGGTGATCACCAACCTGATGGAAAGCCGTACCATTGCTGGCCCCGAACGCTTGCGCAAACGCATGCTGGAAGTGACGGCACCCGACCGCATGTGGCCCAGCAAGGCGTTTTTCCTGGCCAAGCGTGCCGAGCAGCAGGCGCGGCATCATAAATACAACGACACCGAATACAACCTGGAGCCTAACGTGAAAGGCTCGCCTGGAGGGCTCCGGGACATCCAGACCATCCTGTGGGTTGCCCGGCGCCAGTACGGCACGCTGAACCTGCAGGCGCTGGCAGGCCAAGGGTTTTTGCTGGAAAACGAAGGTGACCTGCTGGCAGCCTCTCAGGAATTCCTCTGGAAGGTACGCTATGCACTGCACATGCTGGCCGGGCGCTCCGAAGACCGCCTGCTGTTCGACTACCAGCGGCGAATTGCAGAGCTATTAGGCTACCAGGACAGCGATGCCAGGCTTGCCATCGAAGCGCTGATGCAAAGGTATTACCGTGTGGTCATGCGTATCGCCAAGTTGAGCGACTTGATCATCCAGCATTTCGAAGAAGAAATTCTGGCAGCAGACGCAGGCACATGCATTACGCCTATCAATACCCGGTTCCAGTTGCATGACGGCTACATAGAAGCCACGGCACCTCATATTTTCCGCCGGTTCCCCTTCGCCATTCTGGAAATATTCGTTCTGATGGCGCAGAACCCCGAGATCAAGGGCGTGCGTGCAGACACCATTCGGCTGCTGCGCGAGCACCGTCACCTGATCGACGACGCCTTCCGGCATGACCTGCGCAATACCAGCCTGTTCGTGGAGCTGTTCAAGTGCGAAAAAGGGGTTCATCGCAACCTGCGGCGCATGAACCGCTACGGCATTCTGGGGCGTTACCTGCCCGAGTTTGGCCATATCGTGGGCCAGATGCAGCATGACCTCTACCACATCTATACCGTGGATGCGCACACGCTGAACCTGATCAAGCACTTGCGCAAACTGCAATACACGCCGGTCTCGGAGATGTTCCCCCTGGCGAGCAAGTTAATGGGCAAGCTCCCCAAGCCTGAACTGATCTACATGGCGGGGCTGTACCACGACATCGGCAAAGGCCGTAACGGTGACCATTCCGAGCTGGGGGCCATCGATGCGCAGGCGTTCTGCGCCCGCCATCAGCTGCCACCCTGGGACAGTCGCCTGATTGTGTGGCTGGTGCAGAACCACTTGGTCATGTCCACCACGGCCCAACGCAAAGACCTGTCTGACCCCCAGGTCATCCATGACTTCGCTCAGCTGATGGGGGATGAAACGCACCTGGACTACCTCTACGTGCTGACGGTGGCCGATATCAACGCCACCAACCCCAGCCTGTGGAACTCCTGGCGGGCCAGCCTGCTGCGCCAACTGTATACCGAAACAAAGCGCGCACTGCGCCGGGGCCTGGAAAACCCGCTCGACCGCGAGGAGCAGATTCGCCAGACCCAGGCCGCCGCACTGGACACGCTGGTGCGTGGCGGGACGGACCAGGATGACGTGGAGCAGCTGTGGAGCCAGCTGGGCGATGATTATTTCCTGCGCCATACCTCGGCAGACGTGGCCTGGCATACCGATGCCATTCTGCAGCAACCGGCCGATGGCGGCCCCTTGGTACTGATCCGTGAAACCACCCAACGGGACTTCGAGGGCGGCAGCCAGATCTTCATCTATGCGCCGGACCAGCACGACTTCTTCGCCGTGACCGTCGCGGCCATGGACCAGTTGAACCTGAACATTCACGACGCCCGCATCATTACGTCCAGCAGCCAGTTCACCTTGGACACGTACATTGTGCTGAACAACGACGGCGGCTCCATTGGCGACGATCCACAGCGTATCCAGCAGATTCGCGAAGGCCTCACCGACGCGCTGCGCAATCCGGATGACTACCCCACCATCATCCAGCGCCGCGTGCCGCGCCAACTCAAGCACTTCGCTTTCGCCCCCCGGGTGACCATCCTGACTGATGCACAGCGGCCAGTGACCATCCTGGAACTGAGCGCACCAGACCGCCCCGGCCTTCTGGCCCGCCTGGGCAAGATTTTCCTGGAGTTCGACCTGTCCCTGCAGAACGCAAAAATCGCCACCTTGGGTGAACGTGTAGAAGACGTGTTCTTCCTGACCGACGCCAACAACCAGCCATTGTCCGACCCGCAGTTGTGCCTGCGCCTGCAAGACGCCATCGTCGAACAGCTCAGCGTAAGCCAGCCGCAAGGCATCGAATTGTCCCGTTTAAGCATCTGAAGCCGAGCTACCGATGAACCAAGCCCTTAGCCACCTGCAGCCCTACCCGTTCGAAAAGCTCCGCGCCCTGATGGCCGGCGCGCAGCCACCCGAGGGCAAGGCACACATCGCACTGTCCATCGGCGAGCCCAAGCATGCGTCGCCGGCCTTTGTTGCCAAGGCACTGGCAGACAACCTGGACAAGCTGTCCGTGTACCCCACCACGGCCGGCCTGCCTGCGCTGCGCGAAGCCATCACTCAATGGTGCGCTCAGCGCTTCGGCATCCCCACCAGTTGGCTGGACCCTGCGCGCCACGTGCTGCCGGTCAATGGCACCCGCGAGGCGCTCTTTGCCTTCGTGCAAACCGTCGCCGAGCGGGACCAGGAGGGGCTGATCGTCAGCCCTAACCCCTTCTATCAGATCTACGAGGGGGCTGCGATTCTGGCGGGTGTGCAGCCCCATTACCTGCCCTGCCTCGAAGCGCAGGGTTTCAACCCGGACTTCGATGCGGTACCTGCTCAGGTATGGGACCGCTGCCAGGTGTTGTTCCTGTGCTCGCCGGGCAACCCGACCGGCGCGCTGATTCCACTGAATACGCTGAAGCGGTTGATTGCCTTGGCCGACCAGCACGATTTCATCATTGCCGCCGATGAGTGCTACAGCGAACTGTACTTTGACGAAGGTACGCCACCGCCTGGCCTGCTCAGCGCCTGTGCTGCCTTGGGGCGTTCGGACTTCAAGCGCTGTGTGGTGTTTCATAGCTTGTCCAAACGGTCCAACCTGCCCGGCCTGCGCTCAGGCTTCGTGGCTGGTGATGCGGATATTCTCAAAGCGTTCCTGCTGTACCGCACTTACCACGGCTGCGCCATGTCCATCCCAACCCAATTGGCAAGCATCGCCGCCTGGCAGGACGAAGCCCACGTACGCGAAAACCGCGACCTGTACCGGGAAAAGTTCGGTGCCGTGCTGGACATCCTCGGCCCGGTGCTGGATGTACAGCGGCCGGATGGTGGCTTCTACCTCTGGGCAGGCGTAGCCATGGGGGATGAAGCCTTCTGCCGTGAGTTGTTCTGCGAACAGCACGTCACCGTGGTGCCGGGTTCGTACCTTTCCCGCGAGGTCAACGGGGTAAATCCGGGGGCCAATCGCGTACGCATGGCATTGGTGGCCCCGCTGGCCGAGTGCATCGAGGCGGCGCAGCGGGTGCGGGCATTCGTGAAAGCACGCCGATAGGCTTACCCCGGTTTCAGAGGGTAAGCCTGGGCAGGCGTCAATCCTGCAGCTGCGCCGCCAGTGCCTTCACTTTGGCCATGTCGCCCTTGGCCACTTTTGTAACGCCTGTTCCGTATTCCGGATCGGCCTTGTACAGGTAGGAGAGCATGATGTTCTTGCTCTCGGCGTCTGTGGTCGCCAAGGACTCACCGAAGCTCTGGATCAGGTCCTTGCGATCCTTCTCACTGTAGGAACGGTACAGATCGCCGGCCTGCTTGAAGTTCTGCTCACGCTGGATCTTTGCCTGCTGCGTAGTACCGGTAAGCGGCAGTTGGCTGTAGCGGGCGCTGTCCTGGCTCGGCCGTGGGTTCAAGCGGCTGGGCTCGTAGTTAACACCGGTAGTGGTATGCCCACTGTTCAGGCTGCCGTCCTGGTTGCCATTGTTCACGCCATCACGCGGCCGGTTGACTGGCAGGCTCAAGCCATTGGCACCAATACGGTACATCTGGGTGTCGGCATAAGAGAACAACCTGCCTTGCAGCAAACGGTCCTCGGACGGCTCGATGCCTGGCACCACATTGGACGGTGCCATGGCCACCTGCTCGGTTTCCTGGAACACGTTGTCTACGTTCTTGTTCAGCACCATCTGCCCGACCTTGCGCTCTGGCACATCCGGCCAGATCTTGGTCGCGTCCAGCGGGTCGAAGGCAAACGTAGGCAGGTCTTCGGGGTTGAGCACCTGAATGTACAGGTCCCATTTCGGGAAGTCGCCCTGCTTGATGGCACCTACCAGGTCATGGGTCATGTGGCTGTAGTCGGTTGACTGCACCTTGGCCATTTGGGCAGGGTCCAGGTTCTTTATACCTTGCAGGCTTTTCCAGTGGAACTTGACGTAATGCACCTGGCCTTTATCGTTCACGAACTTGTAGGCATGGACACTGTTGCCATCCATGAACCGATAGCCGGCGGGCGTGCCCTCGTTAGAGTATAAGAGGGTAAGTGTGCGCGTGGCTTCGGGCACATGAGAGAAGAAATCGAAACGCCGCGAGTCATCATCCAGGTTGGTACGTGGGTCTGGCTTGAACGCATGTACCATGTCCGGGAACTTGATGGCATCGCGAATAAAGAATGTGGGGAAGTTGTTGCCTACAAGGTCCCAGTTGCCATCGGCGGTGTAGAATTTGGTCGCAAAGCCACGCGGGTCCCGTAAGGTCTCTGGCGAATGGTTGCCATGCACCACGGCGGAGAATCGGACAAATACCGGGGTGTGCTCCCCTGGGGTGAACACCTTGGCTTTGGTGAGGCTTGAAAGGTCTGCCGTCGCGGTGAACTCACCTTTTGCTCCGGTGCCACGCGCATGCACCACACGCTCCGGGATGCGCTCACGGTCAAAGCGTTGAAGTTTCTGAATCAGCTGAACATCCTGCAGCAGCACAGGGCCGTTAGCCCCTGCCGTCTGCGAATTCTGATTGTCACCTACTGCGGCGCCGTTATCCCGGGTCAGGGTATCGGCAAAGGCCGGAGAAAACGCCAGGGCACCCACTGCAACCGCAGTGAAGGCTCTGCCATTAAAGCTGGAAAGTAGCATGGTATCCCTCATGGACAATTATAAGCAGCTCACAGCGGCTGCCTATGAATCCTAGGGAGCGGACCGGCTGAAACTATAATCAAACCTCTCTATCTACCAGATGCATAAAAACGTTCAGGCTAAGTAAGCCATCCGTGCTACACGCGCACGCATAGATAGATTGAAGTATTGACAGGCCCCAACTACTTGAATATGGCCTCACAGCGTATGGAATGTTGTACACACAAATACACACTTTTATGACCAATGCACAGTAGCGCCTATCGAAGTACATAGTCATGGCGTTAAAAAGGCTAATGCCGCATACTTCACAACCCTTCAATTCGGAGTACAGGCAAGCGCCTGCCCAGGCGGCTGCTGCGTCCCATGGCTTACACTCTTTACGGCATCAAGGCGTGCGACACCATGAAAAAGGCCCGTGGCTGGCTCGACGACCACGGCATCGCCTACGCCTTTCATGACTACAAAACCCAAGGCATCGACCGCGAGCACCTGCAGCGCTGGTGCGATGCCCACGGGTGGGAAACCGTGCTCAACCGTGCGGGCACCACCTTTCGCAAATTACCGGACGCCCACAAGGCAGGCCTGGACCAGGCACGGGCAATCGACCTGATGCTGGCCCAGCCCTCCATGATCAAGCGCCCGGTACTCGACCTGGGTGAAAGCACCCTGGTGGGGTTCAAGCCAGATCACTACGCGGCGGCCCTGAGCTGATCAGCCGGCCCCGCCCTTCAAGAGGAATCGTGCATGTCTACTACCCTGTTCAGCCTGGCCTTCGGCGTTGGCACTCAGAACCGTCAAGGCAACTGGCTGGAAGTGTTCTACGCGCAACCGCTGGTTTCGCCTTCCCAGGCATTGGTCGATGCGGTGAGTGGCCCCCTGGGCTACACCGGCGGCAACCAGGCCATTACGTTCAGCAGCACTCAGGCCTCGCAACTGGCTGAAGCCTTGAAGGCCATCGACCCGGCACAAGCCGCGCTGCTCACCCGCCTGGCCGAAAGCCAGAAGCCGCTGGTAGCCACGCTGCTGGCCGAAGACGCAGCACTGACCTCCACGCCAGAGGCCTACCTCAAACTGCACCTACTGTCTCATCGCCTGGCACGGCCCCACGGCCTGAACCTGGCCGGCATCTTCCCGCTGCTCCCCAACGTGGCCTGGACCAGCCAAGGCGCTGTGGACCTGGCCGAGCTGGCCGAACTGCAGCTCGAAGCACGCCTGAAGGGGCGGCTACTGGAAGTGTTCTCGGTAGACAAGTTCCCGAAAATGACCGACTACGTGGTGCCGGCCGGCGTGCGTATTGCCGATTCCGCACGGGTTCGCCTGGGCGCGTACATCGGTGAAGGCACCACCATCATGCACGAAGGCTTCGTGAACTTTAACGCCGGCACCGAAGGCCCAGGCATGATCGAAGGCCGTGTGTCGGCTGGCGTATTCGTGGCCAAAGGGTCGGACCTGGGCGGCGGCTGCTCTACCATGGGTACGCTGTCCGGCGGCGGCAACATTGTGATCAAGGTGGGTGAAGGCTGCCTCATCGGCGCCAATGCCGGTATCGGCATACCGCTGGGCGACCGTAATACGGTGGAGGCAGGCCTGTACATTACCGCGGGTACGAAAGTGCGCCTGCTGGATGACGCCAACCAGTTGGTCAAGGTCGTCAAGGCACGCGACCTGGCTGGCCAGAATGACCTGCTGTTCCGTCGCAATTCCGAAACCGGCGCGGTGGAATGCAAAACGCATAAGTCGGCCATCGAGTTGAACGAAGCGCTGCACGCCCATAACTGATGAGGGTAGCCGGGGCGGCGTTGCTCCCCGCTCCGGCACCAAGGCCTAAAAACATGTTTCAGCCATCTCCCTGGCGGGGCGAGTTTCCCGCAATCGCCGCCTTGGAGCGGCAGCAACAAACCTACTTGGACAGCGCCGCCACCACGCAAAAGCCACAGGCCATGCTGGATGCGATGGCCCATTACTACGCCCATGGTGCTGCCAACGTGCACCGTGCGCAGCATTTGCCCGGTGCACTCGCCACCCAGGCGTTCGAGGAAAGCCGCGAGAAAGTTGCCCAGTGGCTGCAGGCCAACGCTCCCGCCCAGGTAATCTTCACCCATGGCGCCACCTCGGCGCTTAACCTGCTGGCCTATGGGCTGGAGCACGAGGTGGCCGAAGGCGATGAAATCGTTGTCAGCGCCCTTGAGCACCACGCCAACCTGCTGCCCTGGCAGCAACTGGCGCAGCGGCGCAGCGCCCGGCTGGTGATTCTGCCTGTGGATACCGATGGTCGGGTCGATCTGGCCCAGGCCCAGGCCCTGATTGGGCCACGCACTCGGGTTGTGGCCGTTACCCAACTGTCCAACGTGATGGGCACGGCACAGCCACTGGCCCCCTTGCTGGCGCTGGCTCGCGAGCACGGCGCGCTGTCCGTGGTCGATGGTGCTCAAGGTGTAGTGCATGGCCGGCAGAACGTGACCATTCTAGGCTGTGATTTCTACGTGTTTTCCAGCCACAAGCTGTATGGCCCGGAAGGGGTAGGCGTGTTGTATGGTCGCAGCGAGGCGTTGGGTAGGCTGCGCCATTGGCAGTTCGGTGGGGAAATGGTGCACCAGGCCGGCTACCATCACGCCAGCTTCCACCCTGCCCCGTTAGGCTTCGAAGCCGGTACGCCACCCATTGCCGGCGTGATTGCACTGGGCGCTACCCTGGACTGGCTCGGGTCTCTGGACAGCAGCGCCGTGCTGGCCCATGAGCAGGCGCTTCACCAGCAACTGCTGCGCGGGCTGCATGACCGCGACGACATTCAGGTACTGGGTACGCCAGACAGCGCCTTGGCCAGTTTTTGGGTCAAAGGTGTACACAACGCTGACCTGGCCCACCTGCTAACCGACCAGGGTATTGCCATACGCGCAGGCCAGCACTGCGCGATGCCTTTGTTCAAGGGCCTGGAGCTGAATGGAGCGATACGGGTGTCCCTGGCGATGTACAACGATTCCAGCGACCTGTCGCGCTTTTTCGAGGCATTGGACCGCGCCCTGGAGCTACTGCTATGAGCCTGTCCCCGCAAGCGCTCGCGGCCGTAGAGCGGTTCGCGGGCTGTAGTTCATGGGAGGCCCGTGCCCGGCTGTTGATGCAGGAAGGCAACCACCTCCCAGCCCTGGCCCCGGAAGACCAGGCCGACAGGAACCTGGTACACGGCTGTGAGAGCCAGGTGTGGCTGGCCGGTGCGCAGGAAAACGGGCAATGGCATTTCCGCGCTAACACCGACGCCCGGTTGCTGCGCGGTTTGCTGGCCCTGTTGCTGGTGCGGGTGAACGGGCTTGGGACGGATGAGCTGCAAGCCGTAGACCTGGGAGCCTGGTTTGAGGGGCTAGGGTTGCAACGCCAGCTTACTCCGTCGCGCAGCAATGGGCTCAATGCCGTGCTGCAGCGTATAAAAGCCATTGCTGGGTGAGGCCGGAATATTCAGCCCAACCCTTCTGATGAGGGAGTAGGCGCCCGCCTGCAACCACGAACGGCGCTACCGCTTACTGCGGCCGGCCAACGCCCGACACAAGCTTATCCACTACCCGGCTGGCCGCCACCATGCCAAACGTAGCCGTGACCATCATCACGGCGCCAAAACCACTGGCGCAGTTCAGTTTCACGCCTTCCCCTACAAACGCTTTGGTCGCGCAGACGGTCCCGTCCGCAGCGGGATAGCGCAACTGCTCGGTGGAGTACACACAGGGCACGCCATAGTTGCGCGACGTGTTGCGGGAAAAGCCGTAGTCTTTGCGCAACAAGGACCGTACCCGGGAGGCCAGTGGGTCATTCCAGGTACGGTTCAGGTCCACGATGTCGATCTTGGTAGGGTCCACTTGGCCCCCCGCGCCCCCTGTGGTCACGATGGGCAGCTTGCGTCGCTTGCACCAGGCAATCACAGCAGCCTTGGCGATCACGCTGTCGATGCATTCAAGTACATAGTCCAGTTGGTCGGTCAGGTAGTCGGCCAAGGTCTCCTGGGTCACGAAGTCCACCACCGCGTGCACCTTGCAGGCAGGGTTGATGTCCCGCAAACGCTGGGCCAATACCTCCACCTTGGGCTGGCCGATGGTGCTGGCCAAGGCATGGGACTGGCGGTTGGTATTGCTCACACAGGTGTCGTCCAGGTCGAACAGGGAAATTTCACCCACGCCCGAGCGCGCCAAGGCTTCGGCGGCCCACGACCCCACGCCGCCCACCCCCACCACGGCCACGTGGGCACCCTGCAATCGTGCCAGGCCAGCTACGCCATACAGGCGAGCTACCCCGCCAAACCTTGGATCGTCACTGCTCATTGCTTACCTCATTGATCAGGCGGCAATTATACGGATAGTGGCGACAAGGCAAACCCGCCGCCGATATTCTTCATGACAGGGCAACTTTCCTGGCCGCCTGGTTTCAGCTGTTCACGCACTGCAAGGACGTCGCAATTAAATGCCTACCCGCAAGCTGGGCCTGAACCTGATGACCGTGCTGGCCATTGCCTCATTGTTCATTGGCGGCTGGGCACTGATCAACCGCCCGGTGTCTGCCCCGGATTGGCCCGACCGCATCGGCGGGTTCTCCTACTCCCCTTTCCGCCTGGGGCAGAACCCTCAAGCGGACCGTTACCCCAGTGATGCTGAAATCCTCCAAGACCTGAACCAGCTCAGCCAATACACCGAGAGTGTGCGGACCTATTCAGTGGCTGGTACCCAGGCAGACATTCCGCGCCTGGCTGAGGAGGCCGGCCTGCAAGTGACGCTGGGCATCTGGATCGGCAACGACACGGCCCGCAACGAGCGAGAAATAGCCACCGGGATCGACTTGGCCAACCGTTACCGCAGTGTGGTGAGGGTGATCGTCGGCAACGAGGCGCTGTTTCGCCAAGAGGTGACCTCAGAACAACTGGCTGCTTACCTGGATCGGGTACGCGCAGCGGTAAAGGTGCCGGTGACTACCTCCGAACAGTGGCACATCTGGAACCATCACCCTGAGCTGGCTGCCCATGTGGACCTGATTGCCGCGCACATTCTGCCGTACTGGGAATTCGTGAAGATGGAGGACGCCGGCAGCTTTGTGCTGGCCCGCGCCCGCGAGCTGCGGCAGCAATTCCCTAAAAAACAACTGCTGCTCTCGGAAGTGGGCTGGCCCAGCAATGGGCGAATGCGGGGCGGCGCCGATGCCAGCCAGGCAGACCAGGCCCTTTATTTGCGCAAGCTGGTCAACACCCTTAACCGCCGAGGCTATGACTACTTTGTGATCGAAGCCTACGACCAGCCGTGGAAAGCCAACGATGAAGGCGCCGTAGGCGCCTACTGGGGCGTCTTCAATGCCGCCCGCCAGCCCAAGTTCAACTTCGCCGGCCCCGTCGTGGCCATTCCACAATGGCGGCTGCTGGCCACGGCCTCGGCCGTGCTGGCACTGGTAGCGCTGGCCCTGCTTCTGATTGACGGTTCAGCCCTGCGCCAGCGCGGCCGTACCTTTCTCACGTTTATCGCGTTCCTGTGCGGGTCGGTGCTGGTGTGGATCGCCTACGACTACAGCCAGCAATACAGCACCTGGTTCAGCCTGATCGTGGGCGGGCTGCTGGCCCTTGGAGTGCTGGGCGTAGCCATTGTGCTGCTCACCGAGGCCCATGAACTGGCCGAAGCAGTGTGGACGCGAAAGCGTCGCCGGCCGTTCCCTCCTGTAGAGGCGAGCGAAGCGTATCGGCCCAAGGTGTCTGTCCATGTGCCGTGCTACAACGAACCGCCAGCCATGGTGAATGCCACGCTGGACGCCCTTGCGGCACTGGACTACCCCGACTTTGAAGTGCTGGTGATCGACAACAACACCCAAGACCCTGCCGTATGGCAACCGGTAGAAGCCCATTGCGCCACCCTGGGGCCCCGCTTCCGGTTCTTCCACGTGGCCCCCCTGGAAGGCTTCAAGGGCGGCGCGCTTAATTACCTGCTGGAACACACGGCCAAGGATGCCGAGGTGATCGCGGTCATCGACTCCGACTACTGCGTGGCACCGGAGTGGCTCAAGCACATGGTGCCGCATTTCGCGGACCCGAAAATTGCCATCGTGCAAAGCCCTCAGGATTACCGGGACGAGCACGACAGCCTGTTCAAGCGCCTGTGCCACTTGGAGTACCAGGGTTTTTTCCGCATCGGCATGATTACCCGCAACGACCGGGATGCGATTATCCAGCATGGCACCATGACACTCACCCGCCGCAGTGTGCTGGACCGGCTCGGCTGGGCCAAATGGTGTATCTGCGAGGATGCCGAACTGGGGTTGCGCGTATTCGAAGAAGGCTTGTCTGCCGCTTATCACCCGCGCAGCTACGGCAAAGGCCTGATGCCAGATACCTTCAGCGCCTTCAAGAAACAACGAGTGCGCTGGGCCTACGGCGCTGTGCAAATTCTCAAGCGCCATGCCGCCACGTTGCTACTGGGTAAAGGCAAACTCACGCGAGGCCAGCGTTACCACTTTGTGGCCGGCTGGCTGCCCTGGATCGCCGACGGCATGAACATCTACTTCACCTTCGGCGCCCTGCTGTGGAGTGGGGCCATGATCATCGTGCCCAATCGGGTCGCCCCTCCTCTGCTGATCTTTGCCATTCCACCCCTGGCCTTGTTTGTGTTCAAGGTCGGCAAGCTGCTATTCCTGTACCGACGTGCCTTGGGCCTGCCCTTGCGTCGGGGCCTGTACGCGGCTGTGGCCGGGCTGGCGCTGTCACATACCATTGGTAAAGCGGTGCTCTATGGCGTGTTCACCAAGAGCATGCCCTTTGTACGTACACCCAAGCTGGCCGGCACCCATGGCGTGGCCACCGCATTAGGTGAGGCACGTGAAGAGTTGTACGTACTGGTGCTGCTATGGAGTGCAGCAGCCGGCCTCTGCCTGATTCAGGGGCTGCCCAGTTCGGACGCACGCTGGTGGCTGGTGATGCTACTGGTGCAATCCCTGCCCTACCTGGCGGCCGTGATCATGGCGCTGGTGTCCACAGCACCCCGTTTGCACCGGGCAGCCAAGGTCGCCATGAGCGATGCTTGAGGGGCAAGCCCGGCAGGCGTTTTTGCTTTACCATACGCAGCCTTTTCCCGCCTTGCCCGGAGTAACACCATGTCGGCCGCTGTTGACCTGTCGCCTACCCTTGCCTTGGCCTGCGAGCTGATCCGGCGCCCGTCGATTACGCCGCTGGACGCCGACTGCCAGGCCCTGATGATGCAGCGCTTGGGTGCCGCCGGCTTTGCCTTGGAACCCATGCGCATCCAGGATGTGGATAACTTTTGGGCACACCATGGCAGCCAGGACGGCCCGGTGCTGTGCTTTGCAGGGCATACGGACGTCGTACCCACCGGCCCCGCCGCTCAATGGCAACACGGGCCTTTTGATGCCCTGATCGATGAACAGGGCATGCTGTGTGGCCGCGGCGCGGCGGACATGAAAGGCAGCCTGGCCGCTATGGTGGTGGCCGCCGAGCGATTCGTGGCGGATTACCCGGCCCACCGAGGCGCCATTACCTTCCTGATTACCAGCGATGAAGAAGGCCCGGCTCACCATGGGACCAAGGCTGTGGTGGAGCGCCTGGCAGCTCGCAACGAACGGCTGGACTGGTGCATCGTGGGTGAGCCGTCTAGCACCACACTGGTGGGCGACGTGGTGAAGAACGGCCGTCGCGGCTCGCTGGGCGCTACCTTGCTGGTGCGTGGCAAGCAAGGTCATGTGGCCTACCCTCACCTGGCGCGCAACCCTATTCACCTGTTAGCCCCTGCCCTGGCCGAGCTGACCGCCGAGCACTGGGACGACGGCAATGCGTTCTTCCCGCCTACCAGCTTCCAGGTGTCCAACATCAATGGGGGCACAGGCGCCACCAACGTGATTCCTGGCGAGCTGACGGTCGTATTCAACTTCCGCTTCTCTACTGAATCCACCGTGGAAGGCTTGCAGCAGCGGGTGTCAGCTATCCTCGACAAACATGGGCTGGACTGGCATATCGATTGGGCGCTGTCGGGGTTGCCGTTCCTGACCGAACCTGGCGACCTGCTCACTGCGGTGGCCGGTGCCATCAAAGACGTCACAGGCCGTGAAACCCAGCCCTCCACCAGTGGCGGCACCAGCGATGGCCGCTTTATCGCCACCTTGGGTACCCAAGTGGTTGAGCTCGGGCCGGTGAACGCTACCATCCACCAAGTGGATGAACGCGTACTAGCCAGCGACCTGGACCTGCTCACCGATATCTATTACCACACCCTTGTGAAGCTGCTTGCCTGATGCTGACCTGCCCCCTGTGTTCCGCCCCACTGCTGCTCGCCGATAACGGCGTGGCCTGCCCAGCGGGCCACCGCTTCGACCGCGCCCGCCAGGGCTACCTGAACCTGCTGCCCGTTCAGCACAAGAACAGCCGCGCGCCAGGGGATAACCAGGCCATGGTCGATGCCCGGCGCGCCTTCCTTGAGGAAGGCCACTATGCCCCGGTGGCTGCGCGCCTGGCTGCACTGGCCCACGAGCGCCACCCTGGCCAGTGGCTGGACATCGGCTGCGGTGAAGGCTATTACACCGCCCAGATGGCTCAGGCCCTGCCGGAAGCACAGGGTTATGGCCTGGACATTTCCCGTGAGGCCGTCAAGCGCGCCTGTCGCCGCGCCCCCACGGTGACCTGGCTGGTGGCGAGCATGGCGCGGGTGCCCTTGGCCTCGGCCAGCTGTGATTTCATTGCCAGTGTGTTCAGCCCACTGGACTGGCAGGAGGCCCAGCGCGTGTTGCGCCCCGGTGGCGGCCTGATGCGCGTGGGGCCCAACCGGGACCACCTGATGGAGCTGCGTGAACAGCTGTACGACCAGGTGCGCGAATACGTGGATGACAAGCACCTTGCTAAGGTGCCCGACGGCATGACGCTGGCCCACTCCGAGGTGCTGACGTACCCCTTGCACCTGCCGGCCGGTGACAGCCGTGCCCACCTGCTGGCCATGACACCCCATGGCTGGCGCGCCAGCGCTGACAAGCGCAAGGCCTTGATCGAGCGGCCCGGCCCCTTCGCGGTAACGGTATCCATGCGGTACGATTATTTTGTCAATGCCAACGATGCTGCTTCGGTAGCCCAATGACCCCTTCATCGAGCGAACCCACCATGCGGCAACCGGATATCGAGATCTACCTCAAGGACGCGGACGTCGATCACAAGGCGATCACCACCTGGCTGTCCACAGCCCTGGGCCCATGCACCGCCTGGGCACAAAAAGGGCAGGTATGGAAATGCAGCGCAGGCGACATCCCTGTCACCTGGGTGCCCTTGGCCGTGGGCAAATGGAACAGCCTGTTTCTCGAAAGTGACCGCACGCCATGGGCGGATGACCTTGCGTGCGCGCGAGCCGCGCACCAGGCCCTCAAGGTCGAGGTAAGATGCGCGCCGGGCACCTGGGTCGAAGAGGAAAGCGACGAGCAGGCCGACCGCTGGATTCGGGTAAGCGCCGACGGGGAAGAAGAGATCACCTGGCGAACCTGAGGCCACGGGCTGTTCGCAGGCTACGCCAGCTTCTACAATACGGGTTTACCTGAGCCTGCCCCTATGTCCCCTTCTGTCTTGCACCGTGTTGTCGCCAGTGCATTGCGTAGAATCCTCTACCTGTGGGTCCGCTCGGAAACCATCAACCCAGGCGCCGGCACGAGCCTGGACCGCAGCCGCCCTGTCATCTATGTGCTGGAAAGCCCAGCGACGACGGACCTGGCCGTGGTAGACCACGAATGTCGGCGCCTGGGGCTGCCGCGCCCGGTTCGGCCAGTGGCAGTGGGCCCGCTACTGGAACCCCGCGCCCATTTCTACCTCACCCCTGCGGCAGACTGGTTAGGGCGGCGAGACAAGCGTGGTGCCCCGCCGGCGCTGCAGCGCCTGGTAGAGGCCTGTACCCAACGCCCTGGCGAGGATGCACTGATTGTGCCCGTAAGCGTGTTCTGGGGGCTGTCACCTGACAGCGAGTCCAGCCCTTGGAAGCTGCTGTTCGCCGACAGTTGGGCAGTGACCGGGCGCCTGCGTCGGCTGGTTACGGTACTGATTCTGGGTCGCAAGACCCGCGTCCAGTTTGCACCGGCCCTTTCCCTGCGCGAACTGGTGGACGCGGGCAAAGGCCCGGAGCGCACCGTACGCATGGCGCAACGTTTGTTGCGGGTCCATTTCCGCCAGCAAAAGGCGGCCGTGATCGGGCCGGATATTTCACATCGCCGCCACCTGGTCAAAGGCCTGGTTCACGCAGCGCCTGTTCGCCAAGCCATCGCCGACGAAGCTGCCCGCGAGAACATCAGCCTGGAACGGGCCGAAAGCCAGGCACTGCGTTATGGCAACGAGATTGCCTCGGATTACACCTACACGGCCATTCGCTTTCTTGAGGTGGTACTGAGCTGGTTCTGGAACAAGATCTACGATGGCATCAAGGTCAGCCAGATCGAGCAGGTACAGGCCCTGGCGCCAGGGCATGAAGTGATCTATGTGCCGTGCCACCGCAGCCATATCGACTACCTGCTGCTGTCTTACTTGCTGTTCCGTCATGGCCTCACGCCGCCGCACATTGCTGCCGGCATCAACTTGAACATGCCTGTGATTGGCAGCCTCCTTCGCCGGGGCGGCGCGTTCTTCATGCGCCGCACGTTCAAGGGCAACCCCCTCTATGCGGCGGTGTTCAACGAATACCTGCACACCCTGTTCACCAAGGGTTTCCCGGTCGAGTATTTCGTGGAAGGCGGGCGCTCGCGCACTGGGCGAATGCTGCGCCCCAAGCCGGGCATGCTGGCCATCACCGTGCGCAGCTACCTGCGCTCGTCACGCACGCCTATCGTGTTTGTACCGGTGTACATCGGCTACGAGCGTGTGCTGGAGGGCCGCACTTACCTGGGCGAACTCCGTGGCGCGGCCAAAAAGAAGGAGTCGGTGCTCGATATCTTCAAGGTGATTGGCGCCCTCAAGCAGCGCTTCGGGCAGGTATCGGTCAATTTTGGCCGGCCTGTTCGCCTCACGGAGTTCCTGGACGCCCAACAACCTGGCTGGCGCGCCGAACCACCCGCCGAGGATTTCAAACCCGCCTGGTTGAACCGGGTCACGCACCAGTTGGGCGAGCAGGTGGCTTGCCATATCAACGAAGCCGCGGCCATCAACCCGGCCAACCTGGTGGCCCTGGCCCTGCTGTCCACTGCACGCCAGGCGCTGGACGAAAGCGCACTGGCACGGGTGCTGGACCTGTTCCTGGGGCTGATGCGCGAGGTGCCCTATTCGCCTTATACCACCCTGCCCGAGGGCGATGGCCTGGCCCTGATTGCCCATGTGAAGGGTATGGGGTTGGTAGCCGAGCAATCGGATGCCTTGGGCCGCATCCTGTACTTGAACGAACAGAATGCGGTACTGATGACGTACTACCGCAACAACGTGCTGCACGTATTCGCCCTGCCCGCGTTGTTGGCAAGCCTGTTCCAGAGCTCAGCCCGTATCAACCGGGAGCAGGTACTGCGCTTCACGCGCGCCCTTTACCCCTACCTGCGGGCAGAGCTGTTCATTCGCTGGTCGGTGGAAGAACTCGATGGCGTGATGGACCAGTGGCTGGCGGCGTTTGTGAGCCACGGCTTGCTGCGCCAGGAAGGGGAAAACTACCTGAGGCCCGCCCCCAGCTCCCGGCAGTTCGTACTGCTCACCCTACTTGCCCGGGGCATTACCCAAACGCTGCAACGCTTCTATATGGCTATTGCGCTGTTGCTTAACCATGGGCAATACGGGCTTACCGCTGAGGCCCTGGAAGACCTGGCCACGGTCATGGCCCAGCGGCTGTCCATTCTCCATGGGCTCAATGCACCCGAGTTTTTCGACAAAATGCTGTTCCGGCATTTTATCCAGGCGTTGGTCGATACCGGTGTGGTGCACCGCAACGAGGAAGGCAAGCTGGGCTACCAGAGCGGCCTAGGCGAACTGGCAGAAGGTGCAGCCAAGCGCGTGCTGTCCGCTGAAGTGCGGCTGTCCATTCGGCAGGTGACCCTGCACCGCAACGAAGAGCTGGCGGTGCGTGAAACGGAGGCGGCGCCTGAGGCGTTGTTGGCAGACGCGCCTGCTGAGGCGCTTGTGTCACATATGCACCGCAAGGGCCCTGACGCAACTGAGTAACGTAGCAACCCCGGCATAGGGCCGGGCTACTTACGGAGCTTACTGCGATGACTACAGCAACACTGACCGGCCATGTCACCTACCGTACCCGCGAGGCCTTGCCTCCGGTTACCTTGGTAGTGGAATTGCACGAATTGTCTGTCGAGAACAAAGAAGCCAAACTGGTTGCCAGCACTTCGCGTGCCGTGCCTGCCTGGGGTTCGTTGAGCTACAGCCTGGCCTACGACCCTGCAGCCCTGGCCCCTACCCATAGCTACGCGTTGTCCGCCAAGCTGTACTTGGATGACCATCTATTCAAAGCCAGCGAAGCTCAACTAGTCATTCCACTGCCTGAAACCAAGGCGGCGGACATTAAAGTGGTCAACGTGCAATCAGCTGTCTTCTGCCCAGGCGGGATTGTGCCGGAGGACGACCTGCCGTTCGACGTGCGATAAGGCCCAGGATACCGAAGCGCAGCCCCCCTATGCTTCGGTACGCCTCCTGCTTCAGAGCTTCCCCTGCTGCACAGGCCCTATCGATCCGCTACATTCAGCGTTCTGATCATGGCCTGGAGTGCCCTCTTGAAACGACTTTTCCCTCTTCTAGCCGCCCTGTTGCTCGGCGGTTGCCAACACTGGCCTGACACCGCCGTGCTGCAAGGCCAGGCCTATTACCTGCAACGGATCGCATTACCGCCCACAGCCGTGTTGAACGTAACCCTGGCGGATGTCTCCATGGCCGACGCCCCGGCGGTTGCCTTGGCGCGCTATACCGGCCCCGCCGGTGCTCAGGTGCCCATTCCCTTCGAGCTGAGCTACGACCGTCGACAGCTGGCCAGTGGTCACCGCTATGCAATCACTGCCCGTATCGAATCGGCGGGGAAGCTGCTGTGGATCAATACCCAGGCGGTGCCTGTCACGCTCGATGGCAACGACCCGCAGCCGCTGCGCGTGAAAGTGGAGCCCATGCGCTAGGGTTTCAGGGACTTCTTCGGGTAAATGTCATAGCGGCTGGATTTACCTTCAATGCACAGCGCTGGCTTCGGCCCTTCAACCGGTGGCGCCTTGCGCGGGCGCTTTACCGTCACGCGATGGGTGGCCAGCGCCAGCGCTGCTTCCAGCAAGGCCGGCGCGTCCAGGTCATCACCGACCAGCGGGCGGAACAGGCGCATCTCCTTTTTCACCAGGGCGCTTTTGTCCCGGTGAGGGAACATAGGGTCCAGGTACACCACTTGTGGCGCTTCGCCCTCCCAGTGGCTCATCCGTTCAATAGCATTGCCTTGGTGCAACGCCATGCGGGCTACGATAGGGCCTACTTCTTGATCCAGGCTGGCGCGTGCCAGGCCATCCCTTAACAGGGTGGCAATAATGGGCTGGCGCTCGATCAGGTCCAGGCGGCAGCCCAAGGTCGCCAGTACAAAAGCGTCCTGCCCCAACCCTGCCGTAGCATCCAGCACATGGGGGCGTACGCCGGGCTGCAGGCCAGCGGCCTTGGCGATCATCTGCCCGCTGCCTCCGCCGAACTGGCGCCGGTGTGCCGCGCCGCCTTGGAGAAAATCCACCCACACCGGGCCGGGTGCCTCCGCCCCCAGCTGTTGCAACTGCACACCGGCGGGCCCTACCTGAAGGGCAAAATCCGCTGCCTCCAGCACCAAAGGCAGGCCCAGCGTCGTCGCCAAGGCCTGGGCGGTTTCACGGAACGCTTCAGCCATGGGCACCACCTGAATGCGGCACGCCGCTTGTCGCTCTTGCATCACCTGTACTCGAAAAAGGTTAAATCTTCGCCGCAAGCGGCCGATAGTGACTGTGTGCGATATTTTGCCAGAGCTTTGGGTCCCCTGAACGCCAATGACCGATCTCATTTCCCCACCTGTTGGTTATCTGTCACCGGTTGGCAACTTCAGCCGGCGCAATACCCAGACCCTGGGCGGGGTGAGCCACCTTTGGCAGGACTTTTTCGCCAGCGCGCTCAAGCCTGCACCTGAAGGTGATTCTGATACGGCCACTGACGCACCACCCTTTGTATTGCCAGCCCCCGTCAACGCCGACGGCGAACCGGTTGCCGGCGCCCAATGGCTGCAGCAAGTGCACGAGCAACGGGGCTGTGACATTGCCGAGCAGGTGATAGAGCCGCCCAAGCCCCTGTTCCTGCCCATCGCAGAATTCGACACCGACCTGTTGCCACCCGCAGCAGTCCCCTACCCGGCTGAAGAACTGCAAGCTCAACAGCTGGAGCTTGACCTGGACACCGGCTGGCGCCGGCCTATCGTGTTTGCCAACGGTAAGCCGCTGCCCGAGCCAGGCCCTGCGCCCAAACCACGTGCCCTGTACTTACCGATCGCCGAGTTCGAAACGGACCTGCTGCCCCCGGCCAACGTGCCTTTCGATGAGCAGACACTGATCTACCAGCAGCGCGAGTTCGACTTCGATACCGGCTGGGCCCGGCCAATCGTGCTGCAGAACCTGCGCGTTACAGCCTGAAGCCAACCCTCACGTATGCGACAATGCGCACACGCGTGATCGCTTCATAAGGTTGCCCTTCCCCATGCCAGACCCTTCCACCTGCCCGGCCTGTGGCTGTTCGAACCAGTGCGCCATGACCATGCCCAGCACGGCCCCTTGCTGGTGCTTCAACGTGACCGTAGACGCCAAGGTGCTGGCTGCCCTGCCGGATGCGCCACGGGGCGCAGCGTGCCTGTGCCCACGCTGTGCCGCTGGGTTAGCGCCTGTATCGGCTAAGCCTACCGATGCGCCTTGACCGCCTGGTTGCCAACCTTCCGGGCTACAACCGCCAGCAGGCCAGGCGAGCGCTGGCCATGGGCGAGGTTGAAGTGGACGGGTGCGTGGTACAGGAACCCGCCTGGGACATTCGCCCGTTCGCGACCGTGAGCGTCCGCGGCCAAGTGGTGCAGCACGGCTACCCGGCGCGCTACCTGATGCTGCATAAACCCGAGGGCTGCGTAAGCGCCACCAGCGACCCCGAGCACCGCACGGTGCTTGACCTGCTGCCAGAAGCCGAACGCACCGACCTGCACCTGGCAGGCCGCCTGGACTACAACAGCACTGGGCTACTGCTGTTGACCAACGACGGCCACTGGTCCCGCCGCCTCACACAGCCCGGCAGCAAGCTGCCCAAACTGTACTACGTGGAAACCGAGCAACCCATCGAAGCGCACTATGCCAGCGTGTTCGAGGCAGGCCTGTACTTCGCCTACGAAGGCCTCACCACCCTGCCCGCCCACCTCACCCTGCTAGGGTCGCACTCGGCCCACTTAAGTTTGGTGGAGGGGCGTTACCATCAAGTCAAGCGTATGTTCGGCCACTTCCAAAACAAAGTGACCCGACTGCACCGGGTGGCCATAGGCCCTTTAGCGCTGGACCCGGCCTTGGCGCCTGGGGCCTATCGGGCGTTGACCGAGGGGGAGCTGGCCAGCCTGCAGGCGTCGCTGGAGGGGTAAGGGGTAAAGCGGAGGGCAGGCGTTTCGCTTTGGCGAAAAAAAAGGTTCTGTTTTCAAACGCTTTCTGGTAAAAAGTACGCCCTTGAGCGGGTATAGTTTAGTGGCAAAACGAAAGCTTCCCAAGCTTTAGTTGAGGGTTCGATTCCCTCTACCCGCTCCAGATTTTCCTCTTCAAGCCCTCGCGTTACCTGGCTTTCGAGCCCCTTCGCTGTAGTTGATCTATCTGGTTTACACTCAGAATTGCCTTAGATTGCTGGGCACCTGGCTTAGTGATCGGTGGAATGCTTTTGTGCTGAGCGCACCACAAATCATAGGCCAACTGGCGAGCAAGCCACATATGGGCCTTGCCTACACCTGCTAACTCCAGACGCCACGCCAGGTCTGCTTTAACGGCAGAACGGCCATTGAGTAGTGTGGATAGACGCCTTCTAGAATAGCCAATCTGCTTGGCTAGGTCCGTAGTAGATAACTTGAGTTCCGGCAATACATCTTCGCGCAGCGCTTCGCCCGGATGAGGTGGGTTGTGCATTGCCATCTGTCGCTACCCTTTCAGTGCTGATCAAGGTAAAGAACCAGTTCCGCAGCCGTGTCGATAAAGCGGAAAGCCATGTGCCAGTAGCCTGCTTTGCCTGCCAACCAGAACCGATGCAGGATTCTGCTACATGGTTACAGCAATGCTCGACGTTTTAGCAGAGGCTCGAACCTGCGCAGCGATGAATGCTTTCGGGTCAATGCCAAATCGTTCAGCCAATGCAAAAGCTTTTTGTGACTGATCGGGCGCTCGCCGTTCAGGACCTTGGATACAGACGTTTTGTCGCCAATTTCAGGCAGGTCTGAGCCGGACAGAGTGTGGGTTTCCATCAGATCCTTCAGCAGCTGTATAGGCGTGGCGGCAGCTTGTGCTTCAGCACTGAAACGGCTGAAGGTCGCATCGCCCTGCTCATAATCCAGAATGGCCTCCTCCACCTCAACCAAGATCTGCTCTTCATACCGGTTGAGTATGTGCCCATCGGTAAGCTTATCCAGCAGCAGGGTAGCTCGCTTGTAGTCCGCAGGACCTTTGATCCCATGGACGTATTGACCGCGCAGCTGCTCCACCAACGCCTGTATTTGCTCCAGCGATTCACGCACAAAATGAGGCTTTTCAATCAGAGTGCTTATGGTCTGGTTCCTCTCTTGTTGCCGGCGCCTGCCTAACCATTTTAGCTAGGCCATATTCAGATTGTTCCGTCCAAGTCGATAACAGTACGTCTGTTGCCGCCTGTCGTAGGTATGTAGAAATGCAAGGACACAAAAAAAATCACCGCTTACTTAAGGTTGTTACATGAACTACCGTCGCTTATCAATCTTGGGCATTTGCCTGATATCTTCTTTTTCATTTGCCGAGGCACCGCAACCTAGAGCCGCTTCCGAATGGCTCGCAGCGCAAAAAGACATGGAGGTTCTAAAAAATGGTTATGCACAGTTGCAGGACATGGCTGCGCGGCATGACACTGACGTAGCGAAAGGGCGGGCGCTCGTAGATGAACTCGTGAAAATTGACAAGCGAATGTACACACACCTAGACAATGCCATCGCCGCTGGGAACGGCGTCGCTATGTACCAAAAGGCTAACCTGTTGTTTGCAAAAAAACCCTTTAAAAACAACAAAGAAATGTGTGATTTGCTCGGCCAGGCTGCCGAACGAGGGCTAATGGCTGGCGCTTTGGAGTATGCAAAGTGTATTGATTTTTACCCACCTAGCGAAGACTACTCCAGGCGGTTGAAACTCCTTCAAACAACAATTGAGGGCGTAGATCCCTACTTGTCAGAATACCCAATAACGACCCGAAACCCGTACTGCTTTCCCAAGCACAAGCCAGCTTTGCAGCCTGGTGAAGACGCTATCCAATGGATCGCGGACAATGCACGTCCTCAAGCATTGAGCGCTGAAGAATTTCAGGCAGAGGGTTATTACACACTAGCAATGTCAGGAATAGACGAACGAACCAAAGCAACCCAAGCCCAATTTCTGAGGCAGGCATTCGCTCATGGGTGCAAAGAAGATACTGCTCGAATCGCGAAATACCTGGGAGTCCCGGTGCCTTAGCTGGCCGGAGATACACCCTACAAAGGCTACCGTAAACAGCATTGGTGAAGCGTTCGCCCTGCTCATAACCCAGAATGGCCTTCTCCACCTCAATCAAGATCTGCTCTTCATACCGGCTAAGTATGTGCCCATCGGTAAGCTCATCCAGCAGCAGGGTAGCTCGCTTGTAATCCGCAGGCCCTTTGATCCCATGGACGTATTGGCCGCGCAGTTGCTCCACCAACGCCCGTATTTACTCAAGCGATTCACGCACAAAGATCGTCTCCAGCTTGGTTTTCAGAGAGTGCCCCTCACGTTCTCGACAGCGGCGGGCTTTTCACAGTCTTAAGCGGCGTCAGGAAATGCATGGCCTAGTGGCCAAACACCTGCTGGGCCTGCCCATTTCCACAAGCAGCAGACTGCTCAGCCCTAGCCTAAAAGCATCCAGGGAAATCACAACCCCCTACCCACCTCAAACATCCGCGGGTCATACATAAAGTCGTACATTTCAACGACTTTAATCTGGCTCGCTTGGGGATGATTGGGGTTGACGACGACGTTCAACTCCAGCGGCATGATGGCAGACGGAACGATCAGCCCCAGATGCGTATTGGATTTCAGCCACGCAGTGCCAAGGTCCATGCTGGGCCGGTCGGCTGGCAGGCTTGCCCACCCTTCGGGCAAATCAGCGGCGCTTAGTGTCCTGTACAGTGAAGGGTCTGAGGGCAGTTCGAAACACGTGATCTTGAGTGGGAACGTCGGCTGGCCGGTTGCGTGAACGAAGGTCTCCAGGCAGCAGATAGCTGGGGTCATGCCCATGTACACCGCAGGCACATCCTGATCATTCCACCGACCGCCTTCAATAGCAGCGCCTTTGCCCGAAAGGTCTGTCGCACGTTTCTCTTTCGCTATTCGCCATGCCCGCATTAGGCCGCCCCGCCCCACTCCAGCGCATGCAACACCCGACGTACCTGCTTTGCGCCGATCTCGGTTTCACACAGCAGGATAGGCGCAACATTCCCGAGGGCTTTATTAGGCACCGACATCCACCTTGCAGCGGCATCCTGGTCTTCAAACACCTCGTGTGCGAGGTTGGACACCGATGCTATGCGGTCCAGGCGCTCGGAAGCTACGGTATCAAGCGCTTGATCTTCACGAATTCGACGCTCAAAGGTAGAGGTCGAACCATTGAAGAGAACGGCTACAACCTCTTGTTGCAGGTTGAAGGTTAGCCGCATCGCTTGGAAAAGTTGTACCGAAAAACCTTTCTTAATATGAACCAACCGCTCAGATTCCCTGAGCGCATGCTGGCGACTAGCGAAAGCCCAGAATGCCTTCTCCCCGTCGCTACGCAATGCTTCTCGGCGCTTTTCAGTGATTGAGACGCCCATGCAGCCTCCGTCATTTGATGCTGATATTTCGTCAAATGAGTGTAAACCGCTTTTGGCTTGCGGTCATCCTGCTTCCACGGGCAATGTCGCAGGTAATACATTGTGCTCGGCTACAATCGCCGCATAGACACTTGGGCCATGCACAGGGGAGAAGGAACCATGCAGACCTGCCATACACGTGCCAACGAAGAAGACTTGTCGCGAATGTCAGAAGACATGGCAGCGGGTACGGTCATTGACACCGCCAAAATCAGTAAACCGACTTCAGGGCTGGCGCCTTCTGAGGAAGCCATGAAGCTGCCCCGTATTGGATTCGCTAGAGGTATGAATGATGGGCAATCATTCGACTATCAGGCTTTCCAAATAGCTGACGCCGATGTCGAAGCCCTATTTCGAGTTGGCAATGCACACGACTGTTGCTAAAGGCGCTGGTTAGCGCGCGAGGTCTGGGGCAACCCGATGCTGGCAAGGGGTAGAGAAAGGCAATAAAGCGTGTCAGGCCAAGGCCCAGCCACCTCAGCAGCCAGGCCCCTTCCCCTTGTTTATTCTTTACCCAGCGCCTCACGCCGGGCCAGGAAGTCATCCTCCAGCATTGCATCCACTTCTGCTTCCGAGTCTTCCAGCACTGGCGGTGCGGTCAGGTGGCCGGTGGAAACCACAGGCTCATCCAGGCGGCCCATCAGGTGCTCCAGGGCATGGGACATTTTCTCAGCAGCGCCTTGCACGGCCTGGTCCAGAGATTCTGCCTTGTGGGTAACGGACACAGGCGTATGGCCTTTGGGCCGGGCTTCGATCTGGCAGCGCTTGTCTTGGGCGCCGGATTTGTCGGCGTTTTCATCACTGACATGGACTTCCACCCGGGTCAGCAAGTCATCGAACCGCTCCAGGGCGTCTTCCACGGCGCTACCTACCCAGTCGTGCAAACCTACGCCGGCGGTGACCTGGTTGCTGTTGACTTGTACCTGCATGGTTGCTCTCCACTATTATTGCAAAGGCTTGTTTTCCTTAGAGGTGCAGAGGGGTGGGATCGGTTCCCTGAGATTGTTTGAAGGCTTTTTCATGTAAGCAGGCCTATGGCCACTTCCTGCCCAAAGCAAGCGGCGGGCACCAACGTGTGGCCCAAGGGTCACTACTTCACGCCACAAGGAGTGACAACCATGCCCGACTCACTGCACCACGCGTTAGAGAAGATCTACGAAAACCAGGTAGCCCTGGCAGCGGCCATTGAAGAATTGGCGCTGTGGGTGGAGGTGCGGGGGTTTGACGCTGCCACGGCGGGCAGCGTGCGAGATGCGCTGGATACGCTGGAGCGCAATGCCGAGCCGATCGGGCGCTGGATCGCCGACCTGCACGGCATTTCCGGTCAATAGCCTTCGTCGTCGAGAATAGCCTGCACGGAGCGCTTCGAAGGGCGCCCGTCGAACTTCAGCAGTTCGGCCGCACGGTTGGTGAATATGCCGTCTACGCCGGCCTTCTTGACCTTGTCGAAGTCCACTGGGTCATCCACGGTGTACACGTGCACCAGCAGGCCCTTGGCATGGGTAAGCTTGTTCATCCAGGGCTGCACCAGGTCCATGTAGCTTTGATCGCCCCCTTTGGTCAGCGCCGCTGAAGGGCCAGTGCCCACCGCACCTTGCGCTTTAGCAAAATCGACCCAGCTGGCGAAGGCTTCCTTGCTGGCAGGGCGTTGGCTGGCGTAGTACGCCGCCTTGTCCTTGATACCCGAGTCTGCGAAGGCCACTTTGGACTCCGGCTCGATGCTGCCCTCGCCCACCCACAGCAACAGCACTTTGGGCACCTTGGGCATTTCCTTGGCCAGCAGTTCCAGGCTGGCCTTTTCGAAGGTTTGCAGCACCACGTGGTGGCCAGCGGCAACCTCGCCAGAAGGGGTCAGCCAGCCGCGGGAGATCAGCTTGGCCTTCAGGTCCGCTTCGATGCCGGGGTAGAGGCTGGGCACCTTGGTTTCGATGTACAGCCCGGTACGGTTCTCAGGGTCGGCATCGGCAATGTCGATGATCTCATCCAGGGTCAACACCTTGGCGCCCTGGAAGGCGGGGCGTGCACGGTCTGGGTAGGCCGTGTTGAACCAGCTGCCGGCATCCAGCTCACGCAGTTCAGCCAGGGGGAACGCGCTTATAGGCTTGTCGCGGCGGTCCGGAAAACGGGTGGCCACGTCTGTGGTACGCAGCAGTGTGTCGTCATGAAAGGCTACCAGCTGCCCGTCGCGGGTGCGTTGCAGGTCCATTTCCAGGTAGTCCGCACCCAGGTCGCGGGCGGCTATATAGGCGGGGCGAGTAGACTCGGGCGCATCGTAGCTGGCGCCCCGGTGAGCGATCACTGCAGGCCAGGCAAAGCCGGCCTTCTTTGCCAAAGCCTCTGGCGAGGGCGCAGCAGCGAACACGGGCGCTGCTGTCATGGCCAGGCACAACAGCGCGGCACCCAACTGGAATGTTTTGACCTGCTTCACACGCATTCCCCTTTTTCGGGTTTAACAATGGAAGGCGCTTTGCGCCAGCCTTCGAGCATAGCGCAGCGGGTGCTGTTTCAAGATGACACTCGCGACACTCACCTTCCATACGGGCACCTTCCATACGGGCGGAAGGCGCAAACCCGCGAGCCACAGCGGCAACGTGCTACAGTCGCGCCAGCCTAAGTCACCGAATTGCTGCACTATGGAATTACACACCTTCGACACCACCCTCCCCGCCTGGAAAGACACGCGCCTGGCTGGCCATTGCACCGGCCTGTTGCTGGGCAATGGCGCCAGCCGTGCCCTGTGGCGGGGCTTTGCCTATGACTCGCTGTTCGAGCTGGCGCAAAAGGTGCGCAACCGCCCGCTGGGCCAGACCGACCTGGCGCTGTTCAAGGCATTGGGCAGCGAGAGCTTCGAACAGGTACTGGGATCACTCAATACCACCACGCGCGTGAACGCAGCGCTGGCCATTGGCGCCTCCGGCCCTCTGAACCGCTACTACGCCATCAAGGAAGCGCTGATCCACGCCATGCGCAGTGTTCACCTGCCCTGGCGGCTGCTCCCTGCTGCTACGCGCCTGGCACTCAACACCGCCCTGCGGGACTACCAAGCGATCTATTCAGGTAACTATGACCTGCTGTGCCACTGGGCCGTAGCAGAAGCGCCGGAAGGCTTCGATGATGGCCTGGACGAGGATGCCAGCTTTGATGCCAGCCGGCCGCCTGCAGGTGACCATCGCCTGCATTACCTGCATGGCGGGCTGCACCTGCTCAAAGACCGCGACGGCGCCACCCGCCGCCGCCTGGCCGTGGGCAGCGAATTGCTGGACGGGTTTGCCATCAATACACCGGGGGAGGTGCCGCTGTTCGTCAACGAGGGCACAGGTGCCGACAAGCTGCGAAGCATTCGGGGGTCGGACTACCTTACTCGTAACCTTGGGGCACTGGCCGTGCATCGAGGCCCGCTGTGCGTGTTTGGCCACCAGTTGAACACCCAGGATGCCCATGTGCTGGCGGCCCTGCGCCAGGCTCCCATTGACGCCATGGCGGTGTCGATTTTCCCGTTGAGCGACCCTTGGGTGCTCAGCCAGAAAAAGCACTACCACGCGCTGCTGGGCGATCGGGTGACCTTGGAGTTCTTCGACGCCACCAGCCACCCGTTAGGGGCCCCAGCCCTGATGATTCCTCAGGAAAAGGCCCGGCCAAGGCGCTGACTCACGCCAGCAGGTGGTCTGCCTGGAGCAGCGTTTCCAGGCAGTGCTCCTGTATGCCATAGAACGCTTTCAGCGCCTCGATACGGGCCAGCCGAGCGCTCACATCGATGGGCCTCGCACGCTTGACTGCCAGAATCATCTTGTTCTTGCTGGTGTGCTCCAGAGATACAAACTCGAATACCTTCGTTTCATACCCGCAGGCTTCCAGGTACAGCGCCCGCAGGCTGTCGGTGAGCATTTCGGCCTGCTGGCCCATGTGCAGGCCGAACTGCAGCATAGGGCCCAGGGGCTCGGGGCTGGTCATCTGAGGGCGCAGCTGCTTGTGGCAGCAGGGCGAGCACATGATGATCGCCGCCTGGCTACGAATGCCGGTGTGAAGGGCGTAGTCCGTGGCCACATCGCAGGCATGCAGGGCGATCATCACATCAATGCGTGCCGGGACCACCGTGCGCACGTCCCCCAGTTCGAACTGCAGGCCTGGGTGGTCCAGCTCGGCCGCCGCCTGGTTGCACAGGGTCACCATGTCTTCACGCAACTCCACACCCGTGACCCGTGCGTCCCGGCCCAGGCCGTGGCGCAGGTAATCGTGGATGGCGAAGGTGAGGTAACCCTTGCCCGAGCCGAAGTCAGCCACCTGCACGGGGGCGCTTTCTGGCAAACCCGCCTGGTTGAAGGCGTGGGCAAACACTTCGATGAACTTGTTGATCTGCTTCCACTTGCGCGACATGGCAGGCACCAGCGTGCCCTTGTGGTCGGTCACGCCCAAGGCGGCGAGGAACGGGCGGTCCAGGTCCAGCCAGCGCTGCTTGGCGCGGTCGTGCTCGGCCGGGGCTGCTGCTTGCACCTGTTGCGCTCGTGTACGGTGCAACCGCGCCTTGCCCTTCTTGCCGAATTCCAACTGCACGGTTTCATCCGTGGCATGCAGGTGGGCGTTGCGAAACGGCGCGGGCAAGGCGTTGGCGATCTCGGCCAGGCCTTCGTCCAGGCCATAGTGCCGGGTAATGTCACGGGTGCGATAGCGCAGCACGAACCCCAGGCGCGGCTCACCTTTTACAGTGAGCGGCTTGACCGTGATGCGCTCCAGCTCAGGCTCCGCCCCCACCGGCCGGGCCAGCACCAGTTTCACCCAGCGCCCGGCGGCAAGTGCCCCTTGCAGCAGGTCCAGGAACACGGCACGGGGGTCATCGGTGGACAAGGCGGAAGCAGGCGCAACAGGCATCAAGTGAATCTCGAAAAAGGCAGCGGGTCGCCATTCTAAGGCAGGCGCGCTAAAAGCGGAAAAACACGCGCCGACTGGATCACCTGTCCCTAATTGGGTTACAACAGTTCGTAAATAAAGTTATAGGCCCATTGAGCCTGTTAGCCCGCCAGGAATGATTTTCATGAAGAAGCTGTATCTGCTCGGCATGGCTGCTGCCCTCGCTTGCCCTTATACCTTGGCCGAAGGCACTGCCCCGGCACCGACCAAGGAGGCGTTCATCAGCGACCTGCTGTCGCGCATGACACTGGATGAAAAGATCGGCCAACTGCGGCTGATCAGCATCGGGCCAGACATGACCCACGAGCAGATACGCAAGGAAATCGCCGCCGGGCGTATCGGTGGCACCTTCAACTCAGTTACCCGCCCGGAAAACCGTCCCATGCAGGACGCGGCCATGAACAGCCGGCTGAAGATCCCCATGTTCTTTGCCTATGACGTGATCCACGGCCAGCGCACCATTTTCCCCATTGGCCTGGGCCTGGCCTCCAGCTGGGACATGGACGCCATTGCCGTGAGCGCACGCACGGCCGCCCGAGAAGCCGCCGCCGACAGCCTGGACATGACCTTCGGCCCCATGGTGGACATTTCCCGCGACCCCCGCTGGGGCCGCAGCAGTGAAGGGTTTGGCGAGGATACCTACCTGGTGTCGCGCATTGCCAAGGTGATGGTGCAGGGCTACCAAGGCAAGGACGTGAGCGCACCCGACAGCATCATGGCCGCCGTGAAACACTTTGCGCTGTACGGCGGCGTAGAGGGTGGCCGGGACTACAACACCGTGGACATGAGCCCTACCCGCATGTACCAGGACTACCTACCCCCCTACCGTGCCGCGCTGGACGCAGGGGCCGGTGGCGTGATGGTTGCACTCAACTCCATCAACGGAGTGCCGGCCACGTCCAACACCTGGCTGATGCAGGACCTGCTGCGCCGGGACTGGGGTTTCAAAGGCCTGACCGTGAGCGACCACGGGGCGATCCTGGAACTGGTCAAGCATGGCGTAGCTCGGGATGGCCGTGAAGCGGCCAAGCTGGCGATCCGTGCGGGTATCGACCTGAGCATGAACGACATGGTGTACGGCAAGGAGTTGCCTGGGTTGGTAAAGGCCGGCGAAGTACCCGAAGCGCAGATCGACAGCGCCGTGCGTGAAGTGCTGTCTACCAAGTACGACCTGGGGCTGTTTGCCGACCCTTACCGCCGCCTGGGCAAGGCCGTAGACGACCCGCAGGACGTCAATGCCGAGAGCCGGCTGCACCGTCAGGATGCCAGGGCCGTGGCCCGGCGTTCCATGGTGCTGCTCAAGAATGCCAAAGACACGCTGCCGCTGAAGAAGGCCGGCACCATCGCGCTGGTGGGCCCCCTGGGCGATGCCCCTATCGACATGATGGGCAGTTGGTCGGCCGCCGGCCAGCCTACCCAGTCCATCACGTTGCTGCGCGGGCTGCGCGACGCGGTCGGCAACCAGGCGCAGGTGCTGTATGCCAAGGGCGCCAACGTGACCAATGACCGCAACAGCCTCGCCTTCCTCAACCGGATCATTTTCGACCGCACCGAAGTGGAAGTGGACCCGCGTACGCCCCAGGCCATGATCGACGAAGCCCTGAAAGCCGCGGCAAGTGCCGATGTGATCGTGGCGGCGGTAGGTGAGTCACGTGGCATGTCCCATGAGTCGGCCAGCCGTACCACGCTGGACATCCCAGCGCCCCAGCGTGCCTTGCTGACCGCCTTGCGGGCCACGGGCAAACCCCTTGTGATAGTGCTGATGAACGGCCGGCCGCTGTCGCTGGTACGGGAAACGGAGCAGGCCGATGCCCTGCTGGAAACCTGGTTCACCGGTACTGAAGGCGGCCATGCCATCGCCGACGTCCTGTTCGGTGACTACAACCCTTCGGGCAAGCTGCCGGTGACCTTCCCACGCTCCGTGGGGCAGGTGCCCATGTACTACAGCCACCTGACCATTGGTCGCCCGTTCACCCCAGGCAAGGCGGGCAACTATACCTCCCAGTATTTCGATGAGGACACCACCCCGCTGTTCCCCTTCGGCTATGGCCTGAGCTACACCACTTTTGACGTGTCGGACGTTCACCTGTCCAGTGCCCGGCTCAAGCGGGGCGATACCCTCAAGGCCAGTGTGACCGTGCGTAATACCGGCAAACGTGACGGGGAAACTGTGGTGCAGCTGTACTTGCATGACGTGGCAGCGTCCATGGCACGGCCGATCAAGGAGCTGAAGAACTTCGAGAAAGTATTCCTCAAGGCAGGTGAGCGCAAGGAAGTGACGTTCAACCTCACTGAGGAGGACCTGAAGTTCTATAACACCCAGCTTCAGTACGCGGCCGAAGCGGGAGATTTCGACGTGCAGATCGGCCTGGACTCCCAGGACGTGAAACAGGCGCGGTTCGAGCTGCTCTAGTCAGTTCATTCCCGGGCTGCGCCCGGTCTAACCGGTGTGGGAGCTGGCGCAGCCTGCGAACCGGCGGACAACTTCCCGGGCTACGCCCGGTCCAACAGACAGCGCATGGCATACCCCTTGTGGGAGCTGGCGCAGCCTGCGAACAGGGGCTTAATAAGGTGCCTGGCTTGGACAATGCGGCCCATGAAGCCCTGAAGCCGCGATCAGAGCCTGAGTGTAGGGGTGTTCGGGCGCGGTGAATACCTGTTGCGCCGGGCCCTGTTCTACGACCCGGCCGTTGTGTATCACCAGCACATCATGGGCCAGCGCGCGCACCACAGCCAGGTCGTGGCTGATGAACAGGTACGTCAGGCCACGCCGCTGCTGAAGTGAACGCAACAGCTCCACCACCTGCTTCTGCACAGTGCGGTCCAGGGCGGACGTGGGCTCGTCCAGCAGTATCAGGCTCGGCTCCAGCACCAGTGCCCGCGCAATAGCGATGCGCTGGCGCTGGCCGCCGGAAAACTCATGGGGGTAACGGTGCCGGCTTTCAGGGTCAAGGCCCACCTCCCCCAGCACGCGGATCACCGCGGCCTCGCGTTCAGCAGCCGTTCCAATGTTATGGGTCAACAACCCCTCGGCAATGATCTGCTCCACAGACAAGCGCGGGCTGAGGCTGCCGAAGGGGTCTTGAAACACCACCTGCATGTGCTGGCGCAAGCGGCGCATGGCCTGAGGGGGCTGCAGGGTCATTTGCACCGTGCCAAAGCGTACGCTGCCTTCGCAATCCACCAGGCGCAAAATGGCCTGGCCCAAGGTGGACTTTCCCGACCCGGACTCACCCACAATCCCCAGCGTTCTGCCTTTAAGCAAGTCAAAACTCACCCCATCCACCGCCTTGATGTACTCACGGCGGCGGCTGAACAGCGGCGTAGGCAAGGGAAACCATACACGCAACTCGTCCACCGTCAGCACAGGGTGCTCAAACGTGACCGGCACCGGTTGCCCGTTGGGCTCAGCCTCGATCAACAACCGGCTGTACAGGTGCTGAGGGTTGGCAAACAGCTGCCCGGTATCGCCCTCCTCCACAATGTTGCCCTGGCGCATGACGTACACCCGCTGGGCAATCTGCTTCACCAGGTTGAGATCATGGCTGATCAGCAGCAAGGCCATGCCCAGGCGTGCCTGCAGGCTGCGCAGCAGTTCCAGTATCTGCTGCTGCACAGTCACGTCCAACGCGGTGGTGGGTTCGTCGGCAATCAACAGGTCAGGCTCGTTGGCCAGTGCCATGGCAATCATGACACGCTGGCGTTGCCCGCCAGACAACTGGTGCGGGTAGGCCTTCAACCGTTGGACGGGGTCGCGCACCCCTACCAGCTCAAGCAATTCCAGCACCCTGGCTCGAGCGGCCTGGCGGCCAAGCCCCTTGTGCAGGGCCAGCACCTCCCCGATCTGTTTTTCCACCGTGTGCAGCGGGTTAAGGGATGTCATGGGTTCCTGGAAAATCATAGCCACCCGGTTGCCGCGCAAGGTACGCAAGTGGCTGGGGCTGGCGCTGACCAGGTCCTGCCCGTCGAACAGGATCTGCCCGTGCGTGCGTACATTGGCCCCTGGCAGCAGCCGCAGGATTGAGTGCGCGGTGACGGACTTGCCCGAACCGGATTCCCCCACCAGTGCCACACACTCACCCCGGTTGATGGTCAGGCTTACCCCATGCACCACGCTACGGTCCCCAAAGGCAACGTGCAGGTCACGAATGGCCACCAAGGGAAGGGAAGCCTCAGTGCCTTGGGTCAAATGCGTCACGGCATGCCTCTCCAATAAATACCAGCAGTGACAGAATCAGGGCCAGCACACAGAACGCCGTCAGCCCGAGCCAGGGCGCCTGAAGGTTCTGTTTGGCCTCACCCACCAGTTCCCCGAGCGAGGCCGTGCCAGCGGGCATGCCAAAGCCGAGAAAATCCAGGGCCGTGAGGGTGGAAATGGCGCCGGTCACAATGAACGGCAGGTAGGTCAAGGTGCTGGTCATGGCATTTGGCAGGATGTGCCTTAGCATCAGTGCGCTGTCGGTCAGGCCCAAGGCCCGGGCCGCCTTCACGTACTCCAGGTTGCGCCCGCGCAAGAACTCGGCCCGCACCACATCCACCAGCCCTAGCCACGAAAACAGCGCCATGGTCCCTAGCAGCCACCAGAAACTGGGTGCCACGAACCCTGAGAGAATGATCAGCAGGTACAGTACTGGCAGGCCTGACCAGATCTCCTGCAAGCGCTGGCCGATCAGGTCTGTCAGCCCCCCGTAGTAGCCCTGCATGGCCCCGGCGAACACGCCGATCAAGGTGCTGATCAAGGTCAGCAACAAGGCAAAGGCAATGGACACCCGCGCGCCGTACAGGGCCCGGGCCAGTACGTCACGGGCCTGCGCATCGGTACCGAGCCAGTTCTGAGCGGTGGGCGGGCTGGGTGACGGGGCGGTCAGGTCCCAGTTCACAGACTCGGGGCCATAAGGAATGGGTGGGAACAGCATCCACCCCTGCCTGCTGGCAATCAGGTCTCGCACGTACTGGCTGGTGTAGTCCGGCTCGAAGGGCAGCTCACCACCAAAATCGGTTTCCTGATAAGCCTTGAGGATGGGGAAATACCATTGGCCATTGACGCTCACCAGTAACGGCTTGTCATTGGCGATCCAGTCTGCGCATAGGCACAGGGCAAGCACGCCCACGAACAGCCACAGGGACCACCAGCCACGGCGATTCGCCTTGAACGCTTGCAGGCGGCGCCTGCCCAGAGGCGACAGTGTGAACATTCAGGCAGCCCTCTTGGAAAAATCGATCCGGGGGTCCACCAGCGTGTAGCAAATGTCCCCTACCAGCTTGATCAACAGGCCGAACAAGGTGAACAGGAACAGGGTGCCGAACACCACCGGGTAGTCCCGGGAGACCGCCGCGTCGTAGCTCATGCGGCCTATGCCATCAAGGTTGAAAAGCGTTTCGATCAGCAGCGAGCCTGCGAAGAACACATCGATCAGGGCCTGGGGAATGCCTGCCAGCACCAGCAGCATGGCATTGCGAAACACATGACCATACAGCAGCCGCTGCTCCGTCAGGCCCTTGGCCCGCGCCGTGGTCACGTACTGGCGGCTGATTTCGTTAAGGAAGCTGTTTTTGGTCATGATGGTGAGGGTGGCAAACCCGCCAATCACCAAGGCGCTCACCGGGAGCACCAGGTGCCAGGCATAGTCGACCACCTTGCCGGCCAATGACAGCTGCTCGAAGCCCTCGGACACCAACCCCTGCACCGGGAACCAACTGAGGTAACTGCCCCCGGCAAACACCACAATCAGCAGAATGGCGAACAGGAACGCAGGCATCGCATAGCCAATAATGATTGCCGTGCTGGTCCAAACATCGAAGCGGGTGCCATGCAGTACCGCCTTGCGAATGCCCAGGGGAATGGACACCAGGTAAGTGATCAGCGTGGCCCATAGCCCTAGCGACAAGGTAGTGGGCAGCTTTTGCGCAATCAGCTCGGTCACCGGCGCGCCCCTGAAAAAGCTGTTGCCGAAATCCAGCTGGGCATAATGCGTAAGCATCAGCCACAGGCGCTCGTGCATGGGCTTGTCGAACCCGTAATGCCGCTTGATTTCCTCGATCAAGGCTGGGTCCAGGCCTTGGCTGGCGCGGCTACCGCTACCACCGGCCATCTCGCCACCGCCGCCACCGACGCCTTGCTTGCCGGCCCCTTGCAGGCGGGCAATGGCCTGGTCCACCGGCCCACCTGGTGCTGCCTGAACGATCACGAAATTCACGACCAGAATGCACAACAACGTGGGAATGATGAGCAACAGGCGACGGAGAATGTAACGCGGCATCTCAGGAGCCCTCCGGGTGGGACAGCAGTGCGCTCATCTGCGCGTTGGTGAGAGCGGTAGCGCTGACCTGCCACCAGGTGTCCAGGCCCACGTCGTAGCTGGGGGGCTGCTTGGGCATGCCGAAGCGGTTGAGGTACACCGTCGGTGTGCCTTCGCTGTAATAGTTCTGAATGGCGTAGTAGCCCCATTGCAACACCCGGTCCAGCGCCCGGGCATGGTGCACCATGCTGCTGCGTGTATCGGCCTGCACCAGGCCGTCGATCAGCGCATCTATAGCGGGGTTCTTCAGCACCATGAAGTTGGAGCTGCCGGGCTGGTTGGCGCTGGCTGATCCGTAGAGGTTGTACAGCTCGCGGCCAGGCGAAATAAGCGGATCACCACTGCGCGGGAAGGTCACGACAATCATGTCGTAGTCCCGAGCGTTCATCAGGTTGTTGTATTGGCCACCGTCGATTCGGCGCATTTCCAGATCGATACCAATCTGCGCCAGTGTTCGCTTCATGGGCAGCACCAGGCGATCAAAGCCCCCCTGCCCGTCCAGGAAAGTGAACTTCAGTTGCTCACCCGCCGCATTCACCAGCCGGTTATGGTCCGGATGCCACCCGGCTTCAGCCAGTAGCGCAAGGGCTTTGAGCTGCTTGTCGCGGATGTAACCGCTGCCGTCCGTGGTGGGTGACTGGTACACCTGGTTGAATACCTCATCTGGCACCTGGCCCCGCAAAGGTTCGAGAATGGCCAGTTCCTCAGCGTCCGGCAGCTGCGTGGCGGCCATGTCGCTTTTGGGGAAGTAACTGCTCTGGCGCCGGTAGAACCCGCGCATCATGTGCTGGTTGGCCCAGTCGAAATCCCATAGCAGCGTCAGCGCCTGGCGCACCCGGCGGTCCTGGAACACGGGCCGCTGCAGGTTGAACACAAACCCTTGCGCCGCCACTGGCCTGGGCTTGGCCAGGATGGCCCGTTGCAGGCGGCCGTCTGCCAAGGCCGGGCTGTTGTAGCCCACCACATACCCGCTGGAGGAAAACTCGCGGTTGTAATCGAATGCCTGGGCCTGCAACAGTTGGCGGGCCACTTCGGTGTCACCGTAGAAATTTATGGTCAAGGTATCGAAGTTATAAAGGCCGCGGCTGACGGGCAGGTCCTTGGCCCACCAGTCCTTGACGCGTTCGAAGGTGATGCTGCGGCCTGGGTCCACCTTGCCGATGCGGTAGGGCCCACTGCCCAGCGGCGGCTTGAAGCCACCGCCACCGGCGAAGTTCTCATGTGCCCAGTAGTGCTCAGGCAGCACCCGCAGGGAGGCAAGGTCTAGAGGTAGGGTTCGGTTCAGGTTGTTTTTGAAGTCAAAGCGCACCTGGCGCGGGCCTTCCACCACCACCGCCTGTACGTCTGCATAAAGCAGCCGATAGCTCAGGCTGGCCTGGGTCGTCAGGGCATTGAAGGTGTATGCCACATCCTGGGCGGTAATGGGTGTGCCATCGTGGAAGCGCGCACGGGGGTCCAGGTAGAAACGCACCCAGAGGCCAGCAGGGTCGTGCTCCATTTTCTCGGCCACCAGGCCATAGACTGTATAAGGCTCGTCCAGGGAGCGGTAGGCCAGGGGTGAATACAACCACGTGTCCACCTGAACCACGCCCGTGCCCTGGTCGCTGGAAGGCATGATGTAGGTGAAGGCGGAAATCTCTTCGGCCGCACGGGTCAGCGACCCACCCTTAGGCGCGACCGGGTTCACATAATCGAAATGCTGGAAATCAGGGGGGTATTTAGGGGGCTCGCCATAGACGGTCATCGCGGTCACGGGCGCCGCTTGGGCGCTCGATACCACCAGGTACAGCGCCGCCGCCAGCAGCAGGCGGGGCACAACAGCAGCAAACAGTGGCATCACGACAACGTCCTCGAACGCAAACCCTTGAAGCCCGAAAAAAGCCCCTGGCGCCAGGCCAGGGGTGCGATCCGCAAACCATCGAACGGGCCGGAGCGCAGCCCGTGACGGGTGGTTCAGAAGTGGTAGGTCGCCCTGGCAAACAGGGTGCGGCCCAGCGGGTCGGTGTAGCGCGGGTCGTAGCCACTCTGGAAGGTGTAGTTCTGGTTGGAGAACGGCGGGTCGCGGTCAAGAATGTTCTTCACGCCCAGGTCCACGTCCAGCACCTTGCTGAAGGTGTAGCCAGCGGCCAGGTCCCAGAGCATGTAAGACGCGACACGGTCGTTAGTGGTGCGGTCATAGTCGTTGTAGCCAGAGGTATAGCGGTTGGTGATCGAAGCCCTTGCCGCGCCGTAGGTCCAGGAGCCGGTGATGTTGTGTTTCCAGCGAGCGGCTACGCCGTAGCCTTGGAAGTCACCCACACGGTCGATGTAACTGCCACCAATGGTTTGCTGGTAGTCATAACGGCTGACGTAGGTGCCTTGCAGGTCCAGGCCGAACTGGCCAAATGGGGTAGCTGGGAAGCGGTAGTTCAGGCTGACGTCCACGCCACTGGTTTTCAGGTTGCCCAGGTTGGCCAGGCCCGTCACGATGTGGTCGATGGACCCGTCCGCTGCACGGATGATCCGGTTGCTGTACAGGTCTGGGTTGGCAAACACTTCGGACTCGGGAAACTCTTCGATCTGCCCCGCGATCTTGATCCACCAGAAGTCCAGGCCCATGGACAGGTTGCGCACGGGTTGGTACACGAAGCCCGCCGTCACGTTGCGAGCGGTTTCGGGCTTGAGGTCCTGGTTACCGCCTGTGTTGTTGAGGAACTGCTGGTTGCAATCGCGGCCGCCGTTGCCGCCAGGCTGCAGCACGCCCCCGGTACACAGGCGCGGGTCGTTGTAGTTGCCCTGGCTGAAAGTGGTGTAGGTGGGGTTGTTCAGCTCATACAACGATGGTGCGCGGAACCCTTCGCTGTACGCACCCCGCACCACCAGTTCCTTGAAAGGCTGGAAGCGGAACGAATACTTAGGGTTGGTGCTGCTGCCAAAGTCGCTGTACTTGTCGTGGCGCACGGCCGCCGACAGTTCCAGGGTGTCCAGCACCGGCACGTTGATTTCGGCGTACTGGGCGCTGATGCTGCGGTCGCCCGCCACCGAGCTGTTGGGGTCTACGCCCAGGCTGGACAGGTCGCCAGCAAAGTCGTCCACGGTTTCGTGGAATTTCTCCTTGCGGTATTCCCCGCCCAGTGCCAGCCCGACTGGGCCTGCACCGAACCAGTCACCGATTTCCCGGGTCACCTTACCGTCCACTACCCCTACACGGCCGGTAGAAACGGCGTAGGTGCCATGGTAGGTGTTGGCATCGATAAAGGCCTGGCCGGCGTCACTCTGCGGCCCGAAGGGGTTTAGCAAGCCGGCGTCCAGCCCGGCGATCATCGCCGCATCGCTCACGTAACCACTGGTGACCTTGTTGTAGACCTGGTTCTGGTTGTAACCAGCACCTACGTTGTAGTCCCAGCCAGCCACCGTGCCGTCGAAGGTCAGCTGGAAGCGCTGGCTGGTGTTCTGGTCCTTGGACTCGCGGTCACCGGCAGCGGCCTCACGCCAATTCACACCTACGGGCTGGGTAGGGTCCAGTGCAAAGTTGTTGGGCAGTGGCGTGATGCCGTTGCCAGGGTAGTAGGGAGAACTGGGCGACAGGCTCAGCCCGGTCAGGGGCGCTGGCCCAACACTGACGCCGTTGTTGTTGCGCGACCAGAAGTAATCCAGGCTCACATTATGGTCGTCCGCCAACTTGCCGGTCGCCTTGCCGAAGAACGACGTGGCTTCGGTCTGAGGCAGCAGGTACACCGAGTTGCGGGTGCTGTAGCGGCATACGCCGTCGCTGGCGATCTGGTTGGGCCCGCTGCAGGCTGGCCCCAAGGGGTTGGAAGCAAAGCCATTCTGGCTGTAGTTGCTAGGGAAGGACGTGCCTGAGGTGTTGTCCAGGCCACGGTTGGGTACGTAGTCCCTGTCGAACCCACGGTCATTGGCATCCAGGTTCTGCTGGGTGCGGTAATTGAGTACACCCATCACGTTGAAACGGTCCTGCTCGAGGTCGCCGTAGCCCCAACTGCCGCTGATGTCCTTGCTGCCCCCGCCGCCATCCTGGGTAGGCGTTTCACCGCCTAGGGTCAGGGTGCCATCGGTCAGGGACTTTTTGGTGATGAAGTTGATTACGCCCCCAATGGCGTCTGTGCCATACAGTGCCGAAGCGCCATCACGCAGTACTTCCACGCGGTCGATGGCGGCGAACGGAATCATGTTCAGGTCGACCGCCCCGCCCTGGGAGGTGGTACCTGCCATGGCGTTGTTGGCCAGGCGGCGGCCGTTGAGCAGCACCAGGGTCTTGTTGGCGCCGATACCGCGCATGTCGGCGAAGCTGGCCCCACCGGTGGCTGAACCTACCGAGCCTGCGGAGTTATTGATGGAGTTGCTGCCAGTTACCCGTTGCATCAGCTCGGCGGTAGTGGTCACACCCTGCTTTTCCAGGTCGGCGGTGCGCAGGATAGTGATGGGCACGGCCGTCTCAGCGTCCACCCGGCGAATGGCCGAGCCGGTCACTTCCACCTTTTGCAGTTGCGTGGTCACCGGCGCCGGTGCAATCACGGCCGCTTGCGCGCTGTTGGTTTCTTCAGTGCTGTCAGCGGCATAAGCGCCGCTCATGCCCATGGCCATCATGTACACAGGCACCATGCGATGTCGCTGCAGGGTGGCAACCAGAGGCTTGAGGGTGAAGCCGGGAAAACTCATCAACATGGTCACTTCCGATTGTTCTCAGGCGTTGATTGAAAGGGCGCGGTAAGCCCTGTGTGCTCCGGATGGGTTGTGCCTGCCCCGGAAAACTCCTTTCTTCATGCAAGCCGCACCCCTGCAAAGCCGAAATGGCTTCGCACAGGGTTCACAGCCGGGTTCTAACGGGTGGTCATAACCGAAATTTTCGTAATGCCCGAGCGCTCGATAGACGCCATGGCCTTGGCGACCTGGCCATAGTTCACGTTGGTGTCAGCCTGCAGCTGCACGCGCACCTCCGGGTCCTTGGCCTTGACGTCCTGCAGGCTTTGCTCAAGGGCCTCGGGCGCCACTTCAGCCTTGGCCAGGAAGAACTTGCCGTCCTGGTCCACGCTGACCACCACCGGATCTTTCTTCTGGGCCGGGGCCACGGCATCGGTCTTGGGCAGGTTCACCTTGATGGCATTGGTCATCAGGGGCGCGGTGACAATGAACACCACCAGCAGCACCAGCATCACGTCCACCAGCGGGGTGACGTTCATTTCACTGAGCACTTCATCGCTGTCTTGTGTGGAAAAGGACATGTCAGCTCGCCTCCCGCACGCTGTGGGCGTGCTTGTGGGCGATGGGTTCGCGGGTTACCGCGAAGGCGCTGCGCTGGGCCAAACTGTCGAAGTCGTGGGCGAAGTCGTCCATGTCGGCTAGGGCAAGCTTGAGGCGGCGCAGGAAGAAGTTGTAGATGAGGACTGCGGGCACTGCGACGGCAATCCCCACCCCCGTAGCGATCAGGGCATGGCCGATGGGGCCAGCGACGGTTTCCAGGCTGGCCGAGCCGCTGGCGCCGATGCTCTGCAGTGCCTCCATGATGCCCCACACCGTGCCGAACAGGCCGATAAAGGGCGAGGTGCTGCCGATACTGGCCAATATGGCCTGGCCTGCTTCAAGGGCGCGGCGCTCGCGCTGGATCTGCTGGCGCAGGTTGCGCTCCAGCCGGTCCTGACGGTTGATAGTGTGGGCCAGTTGCTGGGCAGTACGCGGCGCTTCATCAACGGCCATGGCTTCAAAGCCGCTGTTGGCGATGCGGGCCAGCGAGCCGGGGTATTGGCTGGAATGCTCGGCCGCGGTCAGCAGGTCGGGCGCTGACCAGAACGCTTTGCTGAATTGCCGGTTCTGGGATTTGAGCCGCAGGTACTGGGCCGCCTTGATAAGCAGCAGCCCCCAGCTGAGCACCGAGAAGAACACCAGCGCCCAAAGGACACCTGGGACAATCATTGCAGACAGTGATGCGTTCATGGCTACACCTCGTAAATCCAGAATGTGTTGTATGCGTGCCTTATTGCGGCAACTTGAAATCAATGGTTTGGGTGGCGAAGCCGTCGATAGGGGTGTCACCGCGTTTGGCCGGAATGAATTTCCAGCCCCGCACGGCCGCCACAGCGGCTTCATCCAGTTGCGGCTTGCCGCTTGAGCGCGTGACCTCCACCGTCCCGGCACGGCCGCTGGCCAATACCTGAATCCGTAGCACCACCGTGCCTTCCCAGTTGCGCCTCAATGCCAGCGAGGGGTACTCCGGGGGCGGGTTGCCTAAACTCGCCAGGCCCGATACCGCTGCGGTTTCCTTAACTGGGGCCGGTGCAGCCGGTGCAGGGGGCGCGGGTTTCGGGCTTGGCGGGGCCGGCGGCGCGGCTGGCGCCACCGGCGCAGGCGCAGGCGGCGTGGGCGGCGTGGGCGGCGTGGGCTTTTTCACCGGTTGCGGCTTGGGCACAGGCTTAGGCTTCTCAACCTTCTTTTCCACAGGCTTAGGCGCAGGCTTCACGGCATCCGGGTCTTCTTCGGGTGCCGGAGGTGGCGGGGGCGGTGGAGGTGGTGGCGGCGGCGGTGGCTCCGGCGGTGGAGGCTCTGGCGTAGGGGGTGTAGGGCTACTGAGTTCTACGGTCATTTCGGGCACCTGGGGCGCCACATCGGGCAGGGGCGCCTTGTGGTGCTGCACCAGCCACCAGATACCGCCATGAATCAACAGCGACACTGCTACCAACAGCACGACATGCTGTTTCTTCAGGGTGCCAGGGTTTGATGTATTGGCTTTATATACAAGTCCTGGCAATACCGAAGCAGGTGCTGCGGCCACTGCCAAGTGGGGCGATTGCTTCTTTACCGCATCATTCATCGAAGCTCCCTCAGCTATATGAAGGGCAATAAAAACCCGCTCGCACCTTTTATTCAGGTTCGAGTATTCACAACGTTATTGATGCCTTAGCAACCGCAGTACTTTGCGGCCTGTACTACGTTAGCCACATCGCTCAGGCAACGTTTATATAACTAGGGTGTTGATCGCATGTCGTTTCCCTGACCCTGAATGTAATCATTAGCTACAACAGTTTTACCGTATCGATACAGAGCAACCCTTGTGCCAGAAACCTCGAAACAGAGCGTTCCGTGCCTATTAGATGAATCAATGTCGCGATTCTGTACGTTCTGCTTTTGCCAAGGCAAAGGGATGCGGCAACATGCTTTAAAGCACATTGAACACCTGTTCGAGAGGCAACAGAACCCTACGAGCCGGTAATAACCCTAATGCCGGATCTTGTTCTGAAACCCTGCGCTGTTATTTCGCACCCTATTGATACAAGAGCATCCAAATGGTGCAAATATATTTATCGCTTCATTTAATTACTTCCCCTACCCAATGGTTATATAGCCGTGACATGAAGCTACACGGCGACGCACTAAACAGGCGATTCGAACAGGCTTGAAAGGCCTGGCATCGAACCGTGTTTTGGCATGTTGTCATTGAGGGAAAACAGGATAGGTAGAGTGGTGAGAAGGCGGCAGCCCTAGAACAGCACGGTGAGGGCTGCTCGGGCCAAGGCTTGGCTGGCGCCAGGTGGAAGGAAGAAACAACATGCAGGCTTCGGGCATTGAATGGTTTCCTTTATAACAAGGCCTGCTTTTGGCAGGTTTCTGCACCTGGAATGAACAGGATGGCTGCTCGCTGACGGCAAGTGGTGCGAAAGGCCCGGATAAAAAGCCCGCGACTTACCGTTGCCTTGCATAAGGAAGATTTGTGCCAAAGTTGGCATATTCGTACCAAATTGGATGCATTGGGGGGTCACAGTGCTGTGGTGCTGCTCAGGAACGCTGCAGCCGCTGAACATTTTGCAGGGCTCGGCACTCCATTATGGGCCTGAACCTGCACCACGCCGGGTGGCAACCTGCCCTGCCCTTTTCAAGAGGTAACCTTCGATGAGCGACGACTTCCACTACTATGAGCCTTCCAAAGGGCATGGCCTGCCCCATGACCCGTTCAACGCCATCGTAGGGCCGCGCCCCATTGGCTGGGTGTCTTCGCGCAGTGCCGAAGGTGTCCTTAACCTGGCGCCCTACAGCTTTTTCAACGCGTTCAACTACGTCCCGCCTATCATCGGTTTTGCCAGCACTGGGCGAAAAGACAGCCTGAACAATATCGAGGCCACGGGTGAGTTTGCCTGGAACCTGGCAACGTTCGACCTGGCCGAGCAGATGAACCAGAGCTGTGCAGCCGTGGGCCCGGAGGTCAACGAGTTTGAACTCAGTGGCTTGGCAACGGTGCCGTCCAGGGTTATCGGTGTGCCTCGGGTGGCCGCAACGCCGGTATCGTTCGAATGCAAACTGACCCAGATCCTGCAACTGCAGGGTGCGAACGGAGATAGGGTGCCCACGTGGCTGGTGCTGGGCGAAGTAGTAGCGGTGCACATTCGCCGGGACTTACTAAAGGACGGTATATACGACACGGCAGCAGCGCGCCCGATACTGCGGGGCGGCGGGCCGGCAGACTATTTCGAGCTGGGGAAGCTGTTCAAGATGACGCGGCCGGCTAACTGATCAACCGGCGCGGCGCAGTTGAAGCTCGGTAAAACAGGTGGCGCCTGGGAGAAAGTCGATCTGCATGATCAGGTAATGGCCGATCAAGTCGGCGAACAGGTCGGCTACAGTCTCGGCCAGCCAGTCGCCCATGGCATTATCATCGGCCCAGGTCATGTCCAGGTGCCACAAGCGGGTATCGGCAAGGTCACGTTGCACCACAATGGAGAGGCAACCTTCCAGTGGTCGCGTCGCGCTCACCAGGCCGGCAAGGCGCTCACCTACCTGGCTGGAACGCCCTGGCCAAGCACGAAGGGCGACGCTATGGCTGATAAAAGGCTGTTGAGTCATGGTAGTGCTCCCTGGTATCGGCATGGCTGATGATTTCAAGGTTACGGCTTTACCCGCACAGGCCGTTATCTTGATCCTATGAGTGACTTGCCTGATCCTGCCAGGCCGCCAGCCTCGCCGTTTTGCAGGATCAGGCAAGCCGATGGCAGGAATGGCCTACCTTCACCCCACACCAACGCCTAGGCTATACGCTAGGAATTACGTCCGGAGCCGCTGTAATGACCTCTTTCGAAGCAGGCCCTGCCGCCCCCTGCCCGTCTCAGGAACGGCAACGGGCCGAACTGGCCGACATCATTCGCCGGCACACGCAGGAAGTGCCGATGTGCGAGAGCGCTGTGCCCGGCCTGCACCTGGTGCGCTATCACAGCCGCACGCCCTCATTGCCCGCCCTCGCGCAACCAGCGCTCTGTGTACTGGCCCATGGCAGCAAAGAGGTGAGTTTGGGCGAAGAGCGCTACGTCTATGACCCGCTGAACTTCATGGTGGTCTCGGTGGCGATGCCCATCAGCGGGCGTATTCTGGAGGCCACCGAAGAAGACCCTAGTCTGTCACTGCGACTGGACATCGACCCTGCCCAGATCACAGCCCTGATTGCCGACGCCGGGCCATTGAGCGTGCCCGCCCGGCCTACAGGGCGGGGCCTATACGTGGACCGGCTATGCCCAGACCTGCTGGACGCACTGCTACGCCTGGCGCGGTTGCTGGATGCCCCCCGCGATCTGGCGGTGCTGGCGCCATTGATTCGCCGAGAGGTGCTCTACCGTTTGCTGCGCAGCCCCCAAGGGCACCGCCTATATGAAATCGTACAGGCCAATAGTCAGACCCATCGAGTCACCCAGGCCATTGAGTGGCTCAATGGCAATTACGGTGAGCCCTTGCGCATCGAGGCGTTGGCTCGCCGCGTGAACCTGAGCGCTTCTACCTTGCACCACCGGTTCAAAGCCGTAACGTCCATGAGCCCCTTGCAGTATCAAAAGCAGCTACGGCTGCAGGAAGCACGCCGGTTGATGTTCAACGAGGGCTTGGACGCCTCCGTGGCCAGCTACCGTGTGGGCTACGAAAGCCCTTCGCAATTCAGCCGCGAATACAGCCGGCTGTTCGGTGCGCCGCCCAGCCGTGACGTGGCCCGGCTCAAGCAGGTCCCCATCAGTACAACCGCTTAAACTTACCCAACCCGCTGGCGTCATACAGGAGGTAAGCGCCTTCCTGCCTTATCCGTGCGAGCATTCTGACCCCCTTGTGAATACCACCAGCCCTTCCGCGCCGGCGCTACGGGATGTGCTCATCGCCTTGATGAGCGCCATTTTTTTGGGTGCCCTCGACCAGACCATCGTTGCCGTGTCCATGCCTGCCATTTCGGCACAGTTTTCCGATGTGGGGCTGCTGGCGTGGGTGATCTCGGGCTACATGGTCGCCATGACCATTGCCACCCCGGTGTACGGCAAACTGGGTGACCTGTATGGCCGCCGCCGTATGATCCTGATTGGCATGGGGGTGTTTACCGTGGCGTCCGCGCTCTGTGCCATGGCCCAGAGCATGGAGCAGCTGGTGCTGGCACGCGTGCTTCAAGGCGTCGGTGCCGGCGGCATGGTGTCGGTGAGCCAAGCCATCATTGGTGACGTAGTGCCACCCCGTGAGCGCGGCCGCTATCAGGGGTATTTCAGCAGCATGTACGCCGCTGCCAGCGTGGCCGGCCCCGTGGCGGGCGGCTTGATGACGGAGTACCTGTCATGGCGCTGGGTGTTCTGGCTGAACCTACCGCTGGGCATCGCGGCCTGGCTGTTCATTCGCCATACGTTGGCGGGCTTGCAAACGCCTCAGCGCAAGGCCCGTATCGACTACGTAGGTACTTTGCTGATGATCGTCGGCTTGGGAGGGCTGCTGCTGGCCATCACCGATGTGGGCCAGGGTTACAGCTGGCATAGCACGCAAGTGCTGGGGCTGTTCGCGATGGGGGTGCTGGCCTTGGCCGTTTTCGTGTGGCATGAAGGGCGGTGTGTAGAGCCCTTGTTACCGCTGCGCCTGTTTGCCGACCGCTGTGCCGTTTTGTGCTGGTGTACGGTCTTTTTCACCAGCTTCCAGGCTATCGCCATGTCTGCACTGGCGCCCTTACGTTTTCAGAGCGTGACCGGCGGCACAGCAGACGCCGCAGCCTTGTTTCTACTGCCCCTGGCGTTCGGCTTGCCCATTGGGGCCTTCTTCGGCGGGCGCCATACCGCACGCAGCGGGCGCTTCAAACCGGTCATTCTTGCAGGGGCTTTGTTAGTGCCGATAAGCGTGCTAGGCATGGCCTTTACGCCTCTGGCCAACCTGTGGTTGAGTTGCGTATTCATGCTGCTCACAGGTATAGGCTGCGGCCTTCAGTTCCCCACGTCGCTGGTGGGCGCGCAGAACGCAGCCCAGCCTGGCGACATTGGCGTCAATACCAGTACTACCAACCTGTTCCGTTCGTTAGGTGGCGCAGTGGGGGTAGCCTTGATGTCGGCGTTGCTGCTGGCATTGCTGGGAAGCAGCCCAGGCACCGGCGGGCTGGCACAGGAGGGGCATGGCAACCTGTTGCTGAACGCCTTGGCGGCGGCGAATGCACAAGGCGGCGGTGGGCGCGTGCAATTGGCCGAAGGGTTTACCCAGTTGTTTTGTATCAGTGCAGCTTTTTCACTGCTGGGGCTGGTTGCAGCCCTGGCTATGCCAAACCGGCTATTGCGCGGCCGTACCTGAGGGCCAGTCGCCTTTAAGCAGCGCGGGGCTGAAGCGAAGCATGTCCATAATGCAGGCCACAAGCCGCGGCGCTTCTTCATCCAGGCGCTGGCTGTCGGGTACAAGCAACCACAGGGCAAGGTGGCCATCGATAAAGGCATGCATGGCCAGGGCCGCGCGGCGCGTATCAAGGTTGGCAGGCAACTGGTTGCGATTCACGGCATTGCGCAACGTGCATTCGATACGCTCGTCGCACTCGGCAGTGACCCTGGCGCGCTGTTGGCGCAGGTCGCACATTTCGTTGGTGAACTCGCATTTGTGAAACAGGATCTCGTTAATGCGCCGCGTCTTGGGGTCGAGGGAAACGCCTTGAAACAGTTTAATCAACAATGCCTGCATGCAACCCAATGGATCGGGCTCATCCTCGCTTTCACTGGCACGGGCCAAATCTTCCAAGGGCTCGCTAAGGCTGTCGAGCAAGGCTTGGAGCACATCCGCCTTGTTGCTGAAGTGCCAGTAGATCGCGCCGCGTGTGACGCCAGCCCGGGTGGCAATGTCAGCCAAGGTCGTGTTGGCCACGCCACGCTCATAAAACGCATGCTCGGCAGCTTCCACAATCTGTTGGCGGGTTTCCAGCGCTTCTTCTTTTGTACGGCGAACCATGGCAGTGACCTCACAAGGTACTCCGCCAAAGGCGAAGCGAGCCGGCGCTTTTATTATGGGAGCGTGCCCGGCCAGTGAACGTTTATGCAGCAGATGAAGGCAAATGGCCTATTTACAAACAGCCGCGAACGTAAGTATATTCGTTAGTAAGCTATTTATCTAGATGTTACAAACCCTTCCTTCCATTACTCTTGAGCGTCTTCCGCGTTCCGCCCCGAGGATCTTCATGCACTTCAAGCCAGCTGTTACCGCCCTGGTATCCGCCATTGCCCTGGCCACCTTGCTCAGTGGCTGCGAGAAGCAAGAGGCAGCCCCTCCCGCTCCCCAGGCCCCTCAGGTCGGCGTGGTCACGCTACAGCCACAAAGCGTTACCCTTACCAACGAACTGCCCGGCCGTACCAGTGCGTACCGCATGGCAGAGGTTCGCCCACAAGTGGACGGCATCATTCTCAAGCGCCTGTTCCAGGAAGGCGGCGACGTGAAGGCCGGCCAGCAGCTGTACCAGATCGACCCGTCGGTGTACGAAGCCACCCAGGCCAACGCACAGGCCAGTGTCGAGCAGTACCGCTCCCTTACAGGCCGCTACAAGCAATTGATTGATGAACAAGCGGTCAGCCGGCAGGAATACGACACGGCGCGGGCGCAGCAGCTGCAAGCCGAGGCCACGCTCAAGAGTGCACAGATCAACCTGCGCTACACCAAGGTGTTGGCGCCGATTTCAGGGCGTATCAGCCGTTCGGCCGTGACCGAAGGCGCATTGGTCACCAATGGCCAGACCATGGCCTTGGCGACCATTTCCCAGCTGGACCCTATCTACGTGGACGTCACCCAGTCCACTTCGGACATGCTCAAGCTGCGCCGTGCCCTGGAAAGTGGCCAACTGCAGAAGGCCGGTGCCAATTCGGCCAAAGCCCAGCTCAAGCTAGAGGACGGTACGGTCTATGGCCAGGAAGGCAAGCTGGAGTTCTCGGAGGTGTCGGTGGATGAAACCACAGGTTCGGTGACGTTGCGGGCCGTATTCCCTAACCCGGATCACACCTTGCTGCCTGGCATGTTCGTGCATGCTGAGCTGATGGCCGGTGTGGCTCAGGCCGCAATCCTCGCGCCACAGCGCGGCGTGACCCGTGACCTCAAAGGCACCCCGACTGCCTTGGTAGTGGGTGCGGACAACAAGGTTGAACAGCGCACCTTGAAAACCAGCCGCACCGTTGGTGACAGCTGGCTGATCGAAGACGGCCTGAAAGCGGGCGACAAACTGATCGTCGATGGTTTGCAGTACGTAAAACCTGGCGCTGAAGTGAAGCCGCATGAAGCAAAAGCCGATGTACCCGCTGCCCCAGCCCCTGCTGGCAATGCTGCCGGTGGCGAGAAGGAATAAACCATGTCGAAGTTCTTTATTGATCGGCCGATCTTCGCCTGGGTAATCGCCTTGGTGATCATGCTGGTCGGCGGTTTGTCCATTCTCAAGCTGCCCATCAACCAGTACCCCGCTATTGCGCCACCGGCCATCGCCATTGCGGTCAACTACCCAGGTGCTTCTGCGCAAACCGTGCAGGACACCGTGGTGCAGGTGATCGAGCAGCAGATGAACGGCATCGACAACCTGCGCTACATCTCTTCGGAGAGTAACTCTGACGGCAGCATGACCATCACGGTGACCTTCAACCAAGGCACCAACCCGGACATCGCCCAGGTACAGGTACAGAACAAGCTCAACCTGGCCACGCCCTTGCTGCCTCAGGAAGTCCAGCAGCAGGGCCTGCGGGTCACCAAGGCGGTGAAGAACTTCCTGTTGGTGATCGGCCTGGTGTCCACTGACGGCGCCATGACCAAGGACGACCTGGCCAACTATATTGTGTCCAACCTGCAGGACCCTATCTCCCGAACCTCGGGCGTGGGTGACTTCCAGGTGTTCGGTGCTCAGTACGCCATGCGTATCTGGCTCGACCCGGCAAAACTGAACAACTTCCAGCTCACCCCGCTGGACGTCAGGTCGGCCATCGAAGCCCAGAACGTGCAGGTTTCGTCCGGCCAGTTGGGTGGCTTGCCCGCCCTGCCAGGTACTCAGCTCAACGCAACGATCATCGGCAAGACCCGCCTGCAGACCGCTGAACAGTTCGGCGACATCCTGCTCAAGGTCAACACCGACGGTTCCCAGGTCCGCCTGCGTGACGTGGCGGACATCGGCCTGGGTGGCGAGAACTACAGCATCAACGCCCAGTACAACGGCAAGGCCGCGTCGGGCATGGCGATCAAGCTGGCAACCGGTGCCAACGCCCTGGATACAGCCAAGGCCATCCGCGCGACCATCGACAACCTCAAGCCCTTCTTCCCACAGGGCGTTGAAGCCGTGTTCCCGTACGATACCACCCCCGTGGTGACCGAATCGATCTCGGGTGTGGTGCACACCTTGATCGAAGCGATTGTGCTGGTGTTCCTGGTGATGTACTTGTTCCTGCAGAACTTCCGCGCCACGGTGATCACCACCATGACCGTACCGGTGGTATTGCTGGGGACGTTCGGCATCCTGGCTGCCTTTGGCTTCACCATCAACACACTGACCATGTTCGGGATGATCCTGGCCATCGGGCTGCTGGTGGACGATGCCATCGTGGTGGTGGAAAACGTCGAGCGGGTAATGGGCGAGGAACACATTTCGCCCAAGGAAGCCACGCGCAAGTCCATGGGGCAGATCCAGGGCGCGCTGGTGGGTATTGCGCTGGTGCTGTCAGCTGTATTGCTGCCCATGGCCTTCTTCGGCGGCTCCACGGGTGTGATCTACAAGCAGTTCTCTATCACCATCGTGTCAGCCATGGCGCTGTCGGTGTTCGTAGCGCTGGTGTTCACCCCTGCCCTGTGCGCCACGTTGCTCAAGGCGTCGGACGTGGAAACCCATGGCCAGCCCAAGCGCGGTTTCTTCGGCTGGTTCAACCGCACGTTCGACCGCGGCGTGAACCGCTACGAGCGTGGCGTTGGCCACATGATTCGCCACCGCATACCGGCGTTTCTGGTGTACCTGGTGATCGTAGGCATCATGGCCTGGATGTTTACCCGCATTCCTGCAGCGTTCCTGCCTGAAGAAGACCAGGGTGTGATCTTCACCCAGGTACAGACGCCGCCCAATACCTCGGCTGAAAATACCCAGAAGGTACTGGACCGGGCCCGCGAATACCTGCTGGATGCGGACAACGGCGAAGGCAAGGCGGTGAAATCCGTGTTCACGGTCAGCGGCTTCAACTTTGCCGGCCGTGGCCAAAGCTCAGGCCTGGCGTTCGTGATGCTCAAGCCTTGGGAAGACCGTGATTCGAGCATGAGCGTGTTCGAGGTGGCCAAGCGTGCACAGCAGCACTTCTTCGGGTTCAGCGACGCCATGACCTTCGCGGTGGTACCACCTTCGGTACTGGAGCTGGGTAACGCCACCGGCTTTGACTTCTACTTGCAGGATCAGGGCGGCGTAGGCCATGCCAAATTGATGGAGGCTCGCAACCAGTTCCTGGGAATGGCGGCGCAAAGCAAGATCATCACCGGCGTGCGCCCTAACGGCCTGAGTGACGAACCGCAGTATCAGTTGCTGATCGATGACGAGCGTGCCCGCGCGCTGGGTGTGAGCCTGTCGGACATCAACAGCACCCTGTCGATTGCCTTAGGTGGCAGCTACGTGAACGACTTCATCGACCGTGGTCGTGTGAAGAAAGTGTACGTGCAGGGTGATGCCAGCGGCCGTATGCGCCCTGAAGACCTGGAAAAATGGTACGTGCGCAACACCGATGGGAAAATGGTGCCCTTCTCCGCGTTCGCCAGTGGCGAGTGGGGCTTCGGTTCACCCAAGCTGTCGCGCTATAACGGTGTAGCGGCGGAAGAAATACTGGGTACGCCTGCGCCGGGCTACAGTACGGGCCAGGCCATGGATGAAGTAGAGAAAATCGCCAAGCAGCTTCCGGCGGGCATTGGTTACAGCTTCACCGGCCTGTCCTTTGAAGAGCGCTTGTCCGGGTCCCAGGCACCTGCGTTGTACGCCCTGTCCCTGCTGGTCGTATTCCTCTGCCTGGCTGCGTTGTATGAGAGTTGGTCCATCCCCATCGCGGTTATCCTTGTGGTACCGCTGGGTGTGATCGGTGCGCTGATCGCCACCAGCCTGCGCGGCCTCTCCAACGATGTGTTCTTCCAGGTGGGGCTGCTGGTAACGGTGGGCCTGGCCGCGAAGAACGCCATCCTGATCGTGGAGTTCGCCAAAGAGCTGCACGAGCAAGGCAAGAGCCTGCTGGATGCCGCCGTGGAAGCCTGTCGCATGCGCCTGCGCCCCATCATCATGACGTCCATGGCGTTCATTCTGGGCGTGGTGCCCCTGGCGATTTCCAGCGGTGCCGGCTCAGGCAGCCAGCACGCCATCGGTACGGGTGTGATCGGCGGCATGATCACAGCGACCGTTCTGGCGATTTTCTGGGTACCCATGTTCTTTGTTGCCGTATCTTCTCTCTTCCAGGGTCGCAAGAAACACACCGACTCGAAACCTGATGAGGCTCACGAATGAGCAAGTCACTGATATCCCTTGCGGTGGCCGCCGTTGTGCTCAGCGGCTGCTCGCTGATCCCTGACTACCAGCGCCCCGCTGCCCCTGTGGCCGAGCAATACCCACAGGGCCCGGCGTACGCACCGGTGGACCCTGCCAAGCAGGCCGCTGCCGAGCAAGGCTGGCGCGAGTTCTACCGGGACCCGGCCCTGCAACAGCTGATCCAGGCCTCCTTGCAGAACAACCGCGACCTGCGCGTAGCTGCGCTTAACGTGGATGCCTATGCAGCGCAGTTCCGCATTCAGCGGGCAGACCTGTTCCCGGCGGTTTCGGCAGACGCCGCCGGCACGCGCCAGCGTAACCCAGCGGACCTGTCCACCACCGGCCGTTCGGGCATTTCCAGTACCTACGCGGCATCGCTGGGTATTTCGGCGTATGAGCTGGACCTGTTCGGGCGCATTCGCAGCCTCAGCCAGCAAGCGCTGGAAAGCTACTTTGCAACCGAAGAGGCCCGTCGCTCTACCCAGATAAGCCTGGTGGCCAGCGTGGCCAATGCCTACCTCACCTGGCAGGCGGACCAAGAGCTATACCAGCTGACCCAGGACACGTTGAAAACCTACGAAGAAAGCCTGCGGCTGACCAGCCGTAGTGCCGAAGTGGGTGTGTCTTCGGCGTTGGACCTGAGCCAGGCACGCACCGCCGTTGAAGGTGCTCGAGCCAACCTGGCCCGCTATCAGCGCCAAGTGGCCCAGGACCTGAACAACCTGACGGTGCTGGTTGGTGGCCCATTGCCGACGGGCTTGCAGCCTCAGCGCCTGGACAGCGACCTGCTGACCGAAGTGCCCGCAGGCCTGCCTTCGGACCTGCTCACCCGTCGCCCGGACATCCTGCAGGCCGAACACAACCTGTTGGCCGCCAATGCCAACATCGGCGCCGCCCGGGCTGCGTTCTTCCCCAGCATCACGTTGACGGCCAGCGCCGGCACGGCCAGTTCGGACCTGGACGGGCTGTTCAAGGGCGGTTCTGGCCGTTGGGTGTTCAGCCCTTCGATCAGCTTGCCGATCTTCAATGCGGGCGCACTGCGAGCCAGCCTGGATTACTCGAAAATCCAGAAGGACATCAATGTCGCCAACTACGAGAAAGCCATTCAAACGGCTTTCCAGGAAGTGTCGGACGGCCTTACCGCGCGCAAAACCTACACCGACCAGCTACAAGCCCAGCGGGACCTGGTGAAGTCCAGCGAGGACTACTACCGGCTGGCGGACCGCCGCTACCGTATCGGCGTGGACAGCCACCTGACACTGCTGGACGCGCAGCGTGAGCTGTTCAGCGCACAACAGTCGCTAATCACTGACCGCCTGGCCCAGCTCACCGCCGAAGTGAACCTCTACAGGGCACTAGGGGGCGGCTGGTACGAGCGCAGTGACCAGGCCGGCAGCACGCCGGTACAAAAGCCCAAGGGCTGAAGCAACAATGCCGCTTCCTGAGCCAAGGCAGCGGCATTGCCCCCCTCCTCCTCTATCTCCTTCCCCCCAGGCAACTTCCGGTCCGTCATGGGCTGTCATAAACGCCTCCCGCACTCATAGCAACGCGCCCACACCCGACGGCATTCGGCGTTTAAACAAAAGTCGTAGTGCTTTCACGGAATTTCTACTTACAATGATCTGACGTCGTAAGACCACGCGTTCGAAAGTAACCGAACAGTGAGTGTTCGCCTATCGCCCACAAGGTGTGGTGGCGGATTGACCCAAGGGATGGGACATTTGCACCATCCGCTGTGTGAAGCAGCCTTCATATAGGCCGCTTGAAAAAACCAATAATAATAGGCAGGCCATCATGCAGACCATCAGCACGCCGTTACGCTAAACCGCATTCCATGCTTGATAACCGCAATGACCCTTGAAGTGCCCTTGCAAAGGACACCTCAGCGTTACGGTGGCCCGCTATCGCCATTGATCAGCAGAGAACACAACAATAATGAAAGCCATTCCTGTGAGCTTCACCCGTAAAAAGCGTGTTGGCCTAGCCCTGCTCGGCCTGGCTGTTTCCGCCGCTGCAGTGCCTGTGGTAGCGGCTGAATCGGGGTTTGTTGAAGACGCCAAAGCGACACTCAACTTCCGCAACTTCTATTTCAACCGCAACTATGTAAACAATGGCGGCTCCATCGCTGTACCAGGCCCCACCAAGCATGGTGAAGCAGAGGAATGGACCCAGGCGTTCATTCTGGACGCCAAGTCAGGCTTTACCCAGGGTGCCGTCGGCTTTGGTGTGGACGTACTGGGTATCTTCGCGGTGAAACTCGATGGCGGCCGTGGCACCTACGGCACCCAGTTGCTCCCGACCCATGACGGCAACAAGCCTGCGGACGACTTTGGGCGCCTGGGGGTTGCGGGCAAGATGAAAATCTCCAAGACCGAGCTGAAAGTGGGCGAATGGATGCCGGTGCTGCCCATCCTGCGCTCCGATGACGGCCGCTCGCTTCCGCAAACCTTCCAAGGCGCTCAGATCACCTCCAAGGACATCGACAACACCACCCTGTATGGCGGCTCGTTCAACCGTAACAGCCAGCGCAACGATGCCAGCATGGAGCGTATGTCCCTGAATAACGCCGGGAGCACCGTGCGTGGCAAACCTACGATCAGTGGCGATGCGTTCAACTTTGTAGGTGCCGAGTACACCTTCAACGACAAACGTACGCTGGTGGGTGCCTGGTATGACCAACTCGAAGACGTGTACAACCAGAAGTACTTCCAGTTGCTGCATTCCCAGCCCATTGCAGACGGCATTACTGCAGGCGCCAACCTGGGCTACTTCATTGGCGAGTCTGACGGCGCTGGCCGGGCCGACAACCTGGCCGGTGTGAAAGACCAGCAGAACCGCACTATGTCAGGCCTGTTCTCCTTGAAAGTAGGCTTCAACACCTTCTACGTAGGCTTGCAGAAAGTCACCGGCAATGCGGGTTGGCAGCGGGTGGCCGGTACCAGTGGCGGCACCCTGGCAAACGACAGCTACGGTTCGAGCTATGAGGCCAAAGGTGAGAAGTCCTGGCAGGTACGCCATGACTATGACTTCGCCGGGTTTGGCGTCCCTGGCTTGACCCTGATGAACCGCTTTATCGAAGGTAGCAACGTGCATACTGGCGCGAGCATTACTGACGGTGAAGAACGCGGGCGTGAGACCGAGGTGGCGTACACCCTCCAGAGCGGCATGTTCAAATCGCTCAGTGTGCGGTGGCGTAACTCTACCCTGCGCCGTAACTACGGCAGCACCAACAGCTTCGATGAGAACCGCCTGATCTTCAACTACCCCCTCAGCCTGCTGTAACAAGCTGCCTGGCGCCTACGCAGGCTTAACTTGCGCAGGCGCCAGCATCCGCTTCAGGTCGCAGGCCGCTGCTCCTTGGACTCTACCCCCAATTCATCCCACACCGACTCGGCCAGGTGAAAGGTGGCGTTGGCCGCAGGAATGCCACAATAAATGGCGCTCTGCATGATCACTTCCTTGAGCTCTTCCCGCGTAACGCCATTGTTGGCCGCCGCACGCAAATGAAGCTTCAATTCCTCGCTGCGGTTCATGCCGATCAACATGGCAATGGTGATCAGGCTGCGGGTATGGCGTGGCAGGCCAGGGCGGGTCCAGATGTCGCCCCAGGCATGCCGGGTAATCATTTCCTGAAACTCGCCGTTAAACCCGTTGACGTTCTTCAGGCTGCGGTCCACATGGGCGTCGCCCAGTACCTCACGCCGTACCTTCATGCCTTCTTCGTAGCGTTGCTGTTCATCCACAATCAAGCACCCTTTTTCAAGCAAGCAAAAAGTCCAGCACGCGCTGGCTGAACGGCGTGCCGATTTCGACATTGGACAGGTGGGCAGCCGGGAACACCTGGTGCTCAGCCCCCTTCACCTGTTGCTGGATAAAGTCACCGCCTGCTGGCGGCGTTACAGCGTCCTCGCTACCCGAGATAACCAACAGGGGCACGGCAATACGGGCCACCTGCTCGCGGAAATCGGCATCGCGCACGGCGGCACAGTTGGCGGCATAGCCCTCCGGGGACGTGGCGGCGAGCATGTCGGTAATACGCTTGACCTGCGCAGGCTCGCGCTCGGCAAAGCCTGGGGTGAACCAGCGGCCGATGGAAGCATCCCGCAACCCTGCCATGGCAGCTTCACGGTCACGCAGCACGGTTTCGATGCGGCTGTTCCACACGTCATCCGTGGCGATCTTCGCCGCTGTGTTGCAGATCACCAGCTTGTGCAGGCGGTCGCTGGCGTTGATACCCAGCCATTGGCCGATAAGCCCGCCCATGGACAGGCCACAGAACGACACGCGGTCACAGTGCAAGGCATCCAGCAGGGCTAGCACGTCTTGGCCCAGCTGCTCGATGGTATAGGGCCCTACGGTGACCAGCGACCTGCCATGCCCACGGGTGTCGTAACGGAGCACCCGAAAATGCTCGGCAAATACAGGCACCTGGCTGTCCCACATCCCCAGGTCGGTGCCCAGGGAATTGGACAGCACCAGCACCGGAGCACCCTCGGGGCCCTCCAATTGATAATTGAGTTCGCCGTCGGCGAGTTTGACCTGTGCCACCTAAGCCTCCTGTTATTCAGCGGTACGTGTATGCTCGGCGACCGCGCGGGCCACCCAGCGCTCGGCTTGGCCTAGGTAATAGGCCGGGTCCAGCAGGCGGTCCAGCTCCGTTGGCGACAACTCGGCGGTGACCTGGGGCTCATCGCCCAGCACGTCACGCAAGTGCCGACCCTCAGCCACAGCGCGCTTGCAGCAACGCTCCACCAGATGGTGGGCGGTTTCACGCCCCAGCCGCTGCGACAGCTCAATGCTCACGGCTTCGGCCATCACCAGGCCCTGGGTCAACTGCAGGTTGTGGCCCATACGCTCGGCGTCTACCTCAAAGCCCCCGGCAAACCCGATGGCCTGCTCCAGCGCACCGCTGACCAGGCAACACAGTTCCGGTAGGGTGTCCCATTCGGCATGCCACAAGCCCAAGCTGCGCTCGTGCTCCTGGGGCATGGCACTGAGCAGCGTGGAGACCAGCCCCGGCGCACGGGTCGCCGTGGCAATCAACACGGCAGCCCCGACCGGGTTGCGTTTGTGGGGCATGGTGGATGAGCCCCCTTTGCCCGGCGCGGAAGGCTCGAACACTTCACCGGCTTCGGTCTGCATCAGCAGGCTGATGTCACGGCCCATCTTGCCCAGCGTGCCGGCCAGCAGCCCCAGCACGGTACCAAACTCCACAAGGCGATCGCGGTGGGTATGCCACGGTTGCTCGGGCAAGCCCAGTTTCAGCTCATCGGCCAGGGCTTCGGCCACCGGCCAGGCGTGTTCGCCCAACGCCGCCAAGGTGCCAGACGCGCCACCGAACTGCAGCACCAGCAGGCGCGGCTTGAGTTCCAGCAAACGCTGGCGGTGGCGGTCAAGGGCGCCCAGCCACCCGGCGAGTTTCATGCCCAGGGTTACCGGGGTGGCGTGTTGCAGCCAGGTACGGCCTGGCATGGGTGTGGTGCGGTAACGCTGTGCCTGCTCGGCCAGGCCGTTTGTCAGCGCTAGAAGCTTGCGGTCGAATAGCTTGATCGCATCCCGGAGTTGTAGCACCAGCCCGGTGTCCATCACGTCCTGGCTAGTGGCGCCCAAGTGCACATAACGCTCGGCGTCCGGCGCCTGTGCCGCCACGCGTTTACCCAGCATTTTCACCAGGGGAATGGCCGAGTTGCCGCCCCCGCCAATGGCCAGGGCTAACGCATCCAGGTCATACAGGCCAGCATGGCACGCAGCCTCGATTTCAGGGGGAGCCGAGGCAGGAATCAACCCAGTGCGTGCCTGGGCCCGCGCCAATGCGGCTTCGAACGCCAGCATCCCCTGTACCCGCCCCTCGTTGGAAAAGATCCGGCGCATGCCCTCAAGGGTGAAGTACGCATCGAACAGGTCGTTGGTGGGGCGTGGGCTCATGGTGTCCTCGTTCATCGACGCACGCCCCTCAGGCGCGTGCGCCGGGCTGGGTCAATGGTCGTGGTGCAGGTAGGCCGCCTGTTTGGGCAACCGGAAGCTGAACAGGAACGCAATCACCAGCATGGCAGTGACGTACCAGTAGAAGCTGTTTTCATTGCCACCGCTTTTCAAGCTCAGGGCCACGAACTCTGCCGAACCGCCGAAGATGGCGTTGGCGACGGCGTAGGACAATCCCACCCCCAGTGCGCGTACCTGAGGCGGGAACATCTCGGCTTTTACCAGCCCGCTGATAGAGGTGTAGAAACTGATGATGGCCATGGCCAGCACGATCAGTACAAAGGCCATGTAGGGGCTACTGACGGTTTTAAGGGCCAGCAGAATAGGCACGGTACAGAGCGCACCCAGCCCACCGAACAGCAGCATGGAATTGCGCCGCCCGATACGGTCGCTCAAGGCACCGAACAGCGGCTGCATGCACATGTACACGAACAGCGCGGCCGTCATCACGATGCTGGCCGTTTCCTTGGGCATGCCCGAGGTGTTGACCAGGAATTTCTGCATGTAAGTGGTAAAGGTGTAGAAGATCAGCGAACCGCCAGCGGTGTAGCCCAGTACGGTAACGAACGCCAGCCAGTGGTGCTTGAACAGGCCCTTCAGGCTGCCGGCATCCTTGGCATTACGGGTTTCTGCCGTACTGGTTTCTTCAAGTGAGCGACGCAGCAACAGGGAAATCACGGCCGTAATGGCGCCAATCACGAATGGGATACGCCAGCCCCAGGCGGTCAGCTCGGCGCTGCTGTACATCTGTTGCAGCACCACAACCACCAAGGACGCCAGCAATTGCCCGCCAATCAACGTGACGTACTGGAACGAGGCGAAGAAACCGCGCTGGCCACGCAGCGCAATTTCGCTCATATAGGTCGCGGTAGTGCCGTACTCGCCGCCCACCGACAGGCCCTGCAGCAAGCGGGCTAACAGCAGCAGCACAGGCGCGGCCACGCCAATGGTCGCATAGGTCGGCAGGCAGGCAATCATCAACGAGCCTGCACACATCACCAGCACGGCAATCATCATCGAAAGCCGCCGGCCATAACGGTCAGCGATACGGCCGAACAGCCACCCCCCGATAGGGCGCATCAGAAAACCTGCTGCGAACACCCCGGCGCTGTAAAGCAGTTGCACGGTGCGGTCTTCGGACGGGAAAAAAGACGGGGCGAAATACAGACTGAAAAACGCATACACATAAAAGTCGAACCATTCGACGAGGTTGCCGGAGGAGGCACCAACGATGGCGAATATCCGCTTGCGCCGCTCTTCGCCTGTGTAAGGCGTATCAGGAGTGGTGGTCATCTATTGTTCTCATTAGGGGGATACGGAAGCGCTACCGTAACACCCCCTCTCTCAGCAATCACTCGAAACACACCAGGCCTTGTGCGGAAGGCCCTATATATGCTCAGGAAACAACGCAAGAAGCAGGGTCATACCCGTTCCAGGGCCAAAGCCACGCCCTGCCCTACGCCCACACACATGGTGGCCAAGGCCCTTTTACCACCACTGCGCTGAAGGTGATGCACGGCCGTCAAGACCAGGCGCGCGCCACTCATGCCCAGGGGATGCCCCAAGGCAATACCGCCGCCATTGGGGTTCACGTGGGGAGCATCATCGGCCACACCAAGGTCGCGCAACACGGCCAGGCCCTGTGACGCGAAGGCCTCGTTGAGTTCGATCAGGTCGAAATCTTCCACCGTCAGCCCAAGGCGCCCGATGAGCTTGCGCACCGCCGGAACGGGACCAATGCCCATCACACGTGGGGCAACGCCTGCGCTGGCCACGCCCAGTACACGGGCCCGAGGCGTGAGGCCATGTTTTTCTACCGCCTCGGCCGAGGCCAGGATCAGCGCCGCAGCACCGTCGTTCACACCTGAGGCGTTACCGGCTGTCACGGTCTTGTCCGGGCCGTTGACCGGTTTGAGGCGGGCCAAGGCCTCAAGGGTAGTATCAGGGCGCGGGTGTTCGTCGGTGTCGACGACTGTTTCGCCCTTCTTGCCAGGGATATGTACAGGCACGATTTCTTCGGCGTAGAAGCCCGATGCCTGCGCTGCCGCACTGCGTTGCTGGCTGCGCAGGGCAAAGGCATCCTGGTCTTCACGAGACACCTGATAGTCATCAGCCACGTTGTCAGCGGTTTGGGGCATGGCGTCGACGCCATACTGCGCCTTCATGGCCGGGTTCACGAAACGCCAGCCAATGGTGGTGTCTTCGATCTTCATGTTGCGCGACCAAGCTGTGTCAGCCTTGCCCATCACAAAGGGTGCGCGGGACATGGACTCTACGCCACCGGCAATGGCCAGGTCGATTTCGCCCGCGGCAATGGCGCGGAAGGCGCTGCCTACCGCGTCCAGCCCCGAGGCACACAGGCGGTTGAGGGTGATACCGGGGACGGTAGGCGGCAGGCCGGCCAGCAGCAAGGCCATGCGTGCCACATTGCGGTTGTCTTCACCGGCCTGGTTGGCACAGCCCATGAACACTTCGTCCACCGCGCTCCAATCAACCTGCGGGTTGCGCGTCATCAAAGCCTTAATGGGGATCGCCGCCAGGTCGTCAGCACGAACACCCGCCAAGGCACCGCCCATGCGGCCGATAGGCGTACGAATGGCGTCGCAAATGAATACATCGCGCATCAGGCTTCTCCAGGGGCTTGGCCATGGGCGGCGGCCGTACGGGCTTCCAGGTCGCGCAGGGCCGTCAGTTCGGCTTCTGTGGGTTCACCGGTGGTAGCGACGTTGTCGGCGAACCGGATAGCCCACCCTGTTGCCGCCGTGATCTGCTCGCGGGTGACGCCCGGGTGAATCGAGGTGACCACGAACTCATGGCTGCCCGCTTCGGGCTCCATGATGCACAGGTCGGTAATGATGCCCACCGGCCCTGCCCCTGGTAGCCCAAGGCGCTTGCGCGAATCGCCGCCTTCGCCGTGGCCTACAGAGGTGATGAAGTCCAGCTTTTCTACAAAGCTGCGGTGGGACTGCTTGAGAATGATCAGCACGCTCTTGGCAGAACCGGCGATTTCAGGCGCTCCCCCAGCCCCTGGCAGGCGCACCTTGGGCGTGTGGTAATCGCCTACCACCGTGGTGTTGATGTTACCGAAACGGTCGACCTGTGCAGCCCCCAGGAAGCCGACGTCGATGCGGCCGCCCTGCAGCCAGTAACGGAAGATTTCGCCTGTTGGCACTACGGTGTCAGCGGTTTCCGCCAGCTCGCCATCGCCGATAGACAGGGGCAGTACCGTGGGTTTGGCGCCAATGGGGCCGGACTCATAGATCAGCACCACATCAGGGGACGAGGTCAACCGAGCCAGGTTCGCAGCCTTGGACGGCAAGCCGATGCCCACAAAGCAGACCGAACCGTTTTTCAGGCGGCGGGCCGCTGCCACAGTCATCATTTCGGACGTGGAGTAAGTCATCAGGCGTGCTCTCCGGCTTGGCTGAGTTTGGCGCGGTATTCTTCGAAGTCGCGCGTGCCGCGCACGTACTCATCGATCCAGGCCGTAAAGGTGTCACGGCCCCGTGCGATAGGGTCCCAGGCTTGGTAGAAGCGGTTGTCACGCTCGGTATACCCGTGGGCATAGGAGGGATGCGAGCCCCCTGGCACCAAGCAGACGGCACTCAAGGCCCAGGTCGGCAACACGCAGGCATTCATCGGGGCCTGCAGGTCATCCACAATTTCCTCAACGGTGACGATGCAGCGCTTGGCCGCCAGGGCGGCTTCCTTCTGTACCCCTAGAATGCCCCACAGCAACACATTGCCCTTACGGTCGGCCTTTTGAGCATGGATCACGGTCACATCCGGGCGTACCGAGGGCACCGCAGCCAGCACTTCGCCCGTAAAGGGGCAGGTCACTGTCTTGATCAGCGGGTTGACCTTGGGCAAGTCGGAGCCTGCGTAGGCGCGCAGTACCGCAAAAGGCAGCCCAGAGGCGCCGGCTACGTAGGCGTTGGCCAGGTCAGCGTGGCTGTGCTCTTCGATCTCGATCGCCCGGGGCCACTGCTTTTCCACAGCGTCGCGCAGGCGGTGCAGAGAGCCGACGCCGGGGTTGCCACCCCAGGAGAAGATCAGTTTACGCGCGCACCCTGCACCGATCAGCTGGTCATAAATCAGGTCTGGGGTCATGCGCACCAAGGTCAGGTCTTTCTTTGCCTGACGGATGATCTCGTGACCGGCGGCCGTAGGAATAAGGTGAGTAAACCCTTCAAGGGCGACGGTATCGCCATCGTTCACGAATTGCTTCACAGCCTCGTGGAGTGAGAGAAGCTCAGCCATGTCGCGAGGACTCCTTTTTGTTTGAGGGGCTGGCCATTGGCAGTCCCTGTGCATACGTGCAGAGCAGGTTACGATTCGCCACTGCACCGTACAATCCGATTATCGAGTATGCGTTCGGTGATCGAACGCTACTGCTAGCTGTTACGTGGCATCAGCATGGCTCACGCGGCCCTTTATATAGACCGCTGCCGTGGCCAGCACCGCAGGTACCAACAGCGCCGTGAGCACTTGAGTGAACGTCCAGCCGGCGCCCAGCAGCGCTGCGCCACTGGAAGCACCCAAGATGGCGCCGAATCGACCGATGCCTAGCATCCAGGACACGCCCGTGGCGCGGGCCTGCGTGGGGTAATAACGCGCCGCCAGCGAAGGCATCGCGGACTGGGCACCGTTCACGCACATGCCGGCTACCAGTACCAGGGTCGCCAGCAGTACGAAATTGCCCAGGCTCTGGCCCACCGCATACGCAAACACGCCGGCCAGGCAATAAAAGGTGGCAATCACCTTGTGCGGGTTGAAGCGATCCATGGCCCAGCCGACGGCAACCGCACTGAGTACGCCGCCAAACTGGAACAATCCGCCGATAAACGCGGCCTGCTCCATGCTCGCACCAGTGTCTCGAATAAGGGTGGGCAGCCAACTGGTCAACAGGTACACGATCACCAAGCCCATGAAGTAGGTCAGCCACAGCAACAGAGTGCCGGCTTTATAGGTGCCGGAGAACATGACGGCAAACACGGTGCGGGCATTTACCGTCGTCAGCTCAGGCACACTGAAGGTGCTTGCCTGGGCGACTACGGTAGGGCTGATAGGCGCCAGCACCTGGCGAACGCGGTCCATGCCACGGTTACGCACGATGAGGAAACGTGCGGATTCCGGCAGCCAGATCATCAGCACCACCAGCAATACCAGAGGCAACACGCCGCCCAGCAGGAGCAGGCTATGCCAGCCGTACGCCGGAATGAGTTTGGCAGAGATAAAGCCACCTCCGGCCATGCCCAGGTTGAAGCCACAGAACATGCTGGTCACCAGCAGGGACTTGAGGCGTTCGGGGGTGTATTCGGACAGCAACGTAGTGGCGTTGGGCATGCCCGCCCCCAAGCCGATACCGGTAAGCAGGCGCAGGATCATGAGTTGATCGATGTTAGTGCTGTAGGCCGACGCCAGGCTGAAGACGCCAAATACGGCCACCGCTGCCACCAGCACTACCTTGCGGCCAAAGCGGTCAGCCAGTGGCCCAGAACCCAGGGCACCGAATACCATCCCGACCAGTGCCGCGCTCATGACTGGCCCCAGGCTACCCTTGGGCAAGCCCCAATCCTGAGACAAGGCAGGAGCGATGAACCCCATGGCGGCCGTGTCCAGGCCATCGAGAAACACGATCAGAAAACACAGCAGGACAACCCGCCATTGGAAGCGGGACAACGGTTGGCTATTGATAAACGACTGAACGTCGAGGCAATGGCCTGGAGCAGCGTGAGGACGGTTCATTATTTTTATTCCACCGAAGGCACCCGCCGAACGCTTCGGCGAGTGAGGCGACATTAAGAGGCGCCTCCGCGTACCGTCAATTCGGCAAAGGGCAATCAGTGCGTTTATCGAACAGAGCTTGTCAGCTGAACAGTTGAGTACTCAGGTCCCGGCTGGCAGCCAGCATGATCGGCAGAAAACGCTGTTCCAACTCGCCTCGGCCTACACGTCCGGCATGGGTGCTGACATTCAACGCTGCCAATACCTGGCCGGACGCGTCGTACACCGGTACGGCAATGGAGCGCAGGCCTTGCTCCAGCTCCTGGTCGACAATGCACCAGCCCTGCTGTCGCACCTGTTCCAGGCACGCTTTGAGTTGGTCCCGGCTGGTGAGGGTTTTGCGGGTCTTAGGTTGCAACTCCACATGGCTCAGGTAATCACCCAGAGTGGCATCGTCCAGCGCCGACAGCAGAATCCGCCCCATGGAAGTGCAATACGCCGGCAACCGGCCACCTACCGAAAGGTCGACCGAGATCAACCGCTGGGTAGTCGCACTGCGTGCGATATAAAGAATGTCATCGCCCTCAAGGGTGGCCATGTTACAGGCCTCATGAAGTTGCTCGCTCATGCGATCCAGGTAAGGCTGCGCCGACACGGCCAGGGGCGTTGAGGACAAGTAGGCATGCCCTAACGTAAGCACCTTGGGCAACAACGAATAGGTCCGCCCATCAGTGGTGGCGTACCCCAGTTTGATCAAGGTATGCAGGCACCGGCGCACAGCTGCCCGAGGAATTTCAGTGCGGTGGCTGATCTGGGCAATGGTGAGGTGGCGCTTGCGCTCCTGAAAGGCCTGGACCACGGCCAGCCCTCTGGCCAGAGACGTCATAAAGTCAGGGTCTCCGGCGAACGCCTGTATACGTTTGGCCGGTGACGCCACGATAGGCGGCGCGAGCGAACTGAACGCAGTGCGAAGTTGATCGTTCACGGTAGGTTCTCCTGGCCAGAATGTGCCGTAGCATGCAGGTCGATTATCGAACGGCTGGCCGATTACCGCAATTGGCCAGCCCGCCGCTTCCCTTCCCTACAACGCAACGCACCTTGAGGAAGGCTCGGCGACCAGCCGTTTGTTTTATTGCCACGGGGTTGGCCAATGGCAAACGTAAAAATAAAAACATGAATGGCATTAAACCTTTTTGTGCATATAAGGATCCAAACAAGTGCGATACACCTGCGCTTTGCTATATTTGGAAACCTCCTGGAAGTTGACTAACTGTAACTTATAGCGCTAACGTTGCCTTACCTGTTCCCAGGCACCGCCAATAGGGTTACGGGTATACTCCCACTTCCAATGCTCATAAAGGTAAGCATGTGACTAAAGACGAACTGCGCGCAGAACTTGAGCGCCAGGAAAAACGCTTCAAGGATGTGTACGGTGGAGAAATCACCACTTATGCCGCGCAACCTGAACCTGAACGTAAACCTTGGCGTAAACGCGCTAGCCTATTGGACCAAGCCTTTCAAACTGAAATCGAAAAAATCGAAAATGAGTTGAAAACTGCCGAAGCGAGCTGAGTCCGGCCGGTGCATCAATGGCGGTTCTCCAGGGCTTGCATGAAGCAAACAGAGGTTGTGACTGCCATCCGCCCGTATTTACGGGGCCTTAGCCAATCGGCAGGCAAGGGCATCGATTTTTGCGATTTTCTGTCATAATCGCGCCCCCTCCACGGCTGGTCACAAAATCTTCATGATCGATCTATTCAGCGGATTGGACGCCTGGGTCCTGATAAGCCTGTTCCTGGCTTTGGCCTTCGTCCTCGCCTTTGAGTTCATCAATGGCTTTCATGACACCGCAAATGCGGTGGCGACCGTCATTTATACCAAGGCCATGCCGCCGCACCTGGCTGTATTGCTGTCAGGCTTCTTCAATTTTCTGGGTGTACTGCTGGGTGGCGTAGGTGTGGCGTATGCCATCGTTCACCTGCTACCGGTCGAGCTGCTGATCAATGTCAACACGGGCCGCGGCCTGGCCATGGTGTTCTCACTGCTGGCAGCAGCCATCGCCTGGAACCTGGGCACTTGGTACTTCGGTATTCCCGCTTCCAGCTCGCACACCTTGATCGGCTCCATTCTTGGCGTGGGCATGGCCAATGCCATGATCAACGACATTCCCCTGGCTGAAGGGGTGAACTGGCAGAAGGCGATCGACATTGGTGCCTCTCTGGTGGTGTCCCCCATCGTGGGCTTCGGGGTCGCAGCTTTGATGCTGATTGCGCTCAAGCGCTGGCGCCCGCTGTCCAAGATGCATAAAACCCCAGACCAGCGCCGCAAGCTGGATGACAAGAAACACCCGCCCTTCTGGAACAGGCTGGTGCTGGTGCTCTCTGCACTCGGGGTAAGCTTTGTTCACGGCTCCAACGATGGCCAGAAGGGCATCGGCCTGATCATGCTCGTGTTGATTGGCATTGTACCGAGCCAGTTCGTGCTCAACCTCACCAGCAGCACCTACGAGATCGAGCGCACCCGCGACGCCACCTTGCACCTGGCACAGTTTTACCAGCGCAATAACACGAGCCTTGGCGAGTACCTGGCACTGGGCAAGGCACGCGAGGGGGACCTGCCCGAGCAGTTCGAATGCAACCCGCAGCAGACCGAACCTACCATCGCCGCCTTACAGGAAAACCTGCGCGGTGTAGCCGACTATCACAGTATGGCAGCAGACAAGCGCATTGAAACCCGCCGCTTCCTGCTGTGCCTGGATGACACGGCGCGCAAGGTTGGAAAACTGCCAGACCTGGGTGCTCGGGAAAAAGCCGACCTGGACAAGCTGCGCAAGGACCTCACCAGTACCACAGAATATGCACCGTTCTGGGTAATCTTCGCGGTGGCCCTGGCGCTGGGTGTAGGCACCATGGTGGGCTGGCGTCGTGTGGTACTGACCATTGGCGAAAAAATCGGCAAGCAGGGCATGACCTACGCTCAAGGCATGTCTGCGCAGATCACCGCCGCATTCGCCATTGGTCTGGCCAACGTGTTCAGCTTGCCAGTGTCCACCACCCATGTACTGTCCTCCGGTGTCGCTGGCACCATGGTGGCCAACCGTAGCGGCCTGCAGGGCAGCACGGTCAAAAACATCATGCTGGCGTGGGTACTCACCTTGCCTGTGGTCATGTGCATGGCAGCCGGGCTCTTCTGGCTGGCCTCCAAGGCAATCGGCTGATCCCTTCGGCCGCTCCTGGCGAGCGGCCTCCCTCCCCCTTGTACAATCACTTTCCTGGCTTAAACGAAGCGGCCGGATCGAACATCTAAAGTTCATTAAGGTCCATGGTAGGGTCTCTGCCGGAAGGAAAGCTGATTGTGCACATTGCTGACATCACCATGTTCTACGCCCCAGCCAGTGGAGGGGTAAGGACTTACCTTGATGCCAAACATCGTCGCTTGGCCGGCAGAACAGGTATCCGCCATAGTTTGTTGATCCCAGGGCCAAGCCTGAGCGAAGAGAACGGTGTATATCGCGTACCCTCGCCGGCCCTGCCCTTTGGCAATGGCTACCGCTTCCCTGTGCGCCTGGCGCCGTGGTGCAACGTTCTCAAAGAGCTGCAACCAGACGTGATCGAAGTGGGTGACCCCTACCGTACGGCCTGGGCTGCCCTCAATGCCCGCCGCCAACTGGACGTGCCTGTGATCGGTTTTTATCACTCCGATCTACCGTTGCTGGTCAGTAACCGCATGGGCAACTGGGTTACGCCCAACGTGGAAGCTTATGTGAGCAAGCTGTATGGCAACTTCGATCGTGTATTGGCACCTAGCAAGGTAATGGCAGACAAACTTCGCCGTTTGGGTATCAGGGATGTATACGTTCAACGGCTTGGCGTGGACCTTGAACTGTTTAACCCTTCACGCCGGGATCCAGAATTGCGGAAACAGTTAGGTATTGCAGCAGACACTCGCTTGTTGGTGTTTGCGGGGCGCGGCTCAAAGGAAAAGAACATTCCTGTGCTGCTCGATTGTATGAAGCATCTGGGCGGGGATTACCATTTGTTATTGGTAGGTTCCAGCATGCCTGCCAACGTTCCCGACAACGTTACTGTTATCAACCATTTCTGTCCCATGCATGAAGTTGCGCGCCTAATGGCCAGCGCTGACGCGTTGTTGCACGCCGGCAATCAGGAAACCTTTGGCCTTGTCATTCTAGAAGCCATGGCCAGCGGTATTCCGGTGGTGGCTGTGGATGCCGGTGCGTTCAAGGAATTGATCACGGATGAAGGCGGTTTGCGCTGCCCTCCAAATGACCCAGGCGCCATGGCGGAAACCGTGAGGCACCTGTTCAAGCACGACCCGGTGGCATGGGGCAGGCGGGCGCGCCTGTACACCGAGCGCGAGTTCGCCTGGGACACCGTGGTGACTGGGCTGCTGGGGCACTATCACGCTGTTCAAGGGACGGTCGAATTACCGGCGGTGGTCCATGGTTGATCAAGTGGCATCGACCGGCCGCCGAAGCGTGTTGCTGGTGCTGCACGATGTGGCGCCCCAGACCTGGGTAGATTACAAGCCCTTCGTAGAGGCTGTGGATGCGCTGGGGGGTGTGACCATGACGCACTTGGTGGTGCCCGATTTCCATCACTGCAACACACTCGGCCAGCACCCGGCGTTCTGCCGCCTTATGGAACAACGGTTAGCGGCAGGGGACGAGTTGGCCCTGCATGGCTACTACCATGCCGATGACGCGCCAGCACCTCGCACGCCTTGGCAGTGGTTCATGCGCCGGGTATATACCTGGGAAGGCGAATTCTATACGTTGGCTGAGCACCAGGCCCTCGAACGCATCAGCCGAGGCATTGAGGTATTCCAGCAACAGCAATGGCCGCTGGACGGCTTTGTGGCCCCCGCGTGGCTGATGAGCGAAGGCACGCGCAAGGCGCTCAGCAAGTTGCCGCTGTCCTATACCAGCGATCCACAGCACTTCTATCGCCTGCCCAGCTTTGAAAAGATAACAGCCCCTGGGCTGGTATGGAGTGCAGGTAGCGCCTGGCGCCGTACCCTCTCCCGAGCGGTCAGCGAATGGCAGTTGCAGCGCTGGCAGCAGGCTGCAACAGTGCGCTTGGGGCTGCACCCGGTAGACATGCGGCATGCCTCGTCCCGTGCTTATTGGCTGAACACGCTGCAACGGCTGATGCAGGACGGTCGCGTGGCTGAAACCAAGCGCAGCTGGCTGTCACACCAAGGCACCATGGCACACGCGGCATGAAACGCTTGGCCTGGCTGGTCGTGGCACTGGCCATGGCCATTGCCCTACCCTGGGCGCTGGGGGGCGGGGAATTGCTGAGCCGCCTGCGTGGCTTTTCACTGCCACTGTTGCTAGGCCTGTTCGCCATGATCGGCCTGTGCTGGACCCTCAATGCCCTGCGCTTACGAGTACTGTTACAGGCCGAGGGCAGACACCTGGGCCTGTGCCACACCGTCGGCATGATCATGGCCACAGAATTTGCCATCTGCGCCACGCCAGGCGGCAGCGGCGGCCCTGTCACCCTAGTGACACTGCTTGATCGGCAAGGCATTCGGCCAGCGCGCAGTGGCGCCGTTTTTGCCATGGATCAACTGGGCGACCTGCTCTTCTTCTGCTGTGCTATCGCAGGCGTGCTGCTGTATGCCTTATTCCATCAGTTGGACAGTCGCCTGGAATGGCTGTTGGGCAGCAGTGCGCTGCTGATGACGCTGTCATTGTTCACCTGCTGGGCCATCGCTCGCCATCAACGGCGTTTCGTGGCGCTTACCGGCTATTTACTGGGCCGCGTGGGCATGGGCAGGCCGCGTCGCTGGCGCTGGGCACGCCGCTGGTTACACTTTGTGCATGCCTTCAAAGACACCCTTGGCATGCCCAAGCCTTCGCTGGCGCTGGCCTTCCTGCTCACCTGCGCTCACTGGGGATTGCGGTTCAGCATTTTATGGCTGGCCCTGCGCGGGTTGGGCGCAGACCTGCAATGGGCGTGGGCCTTCCTGGTGCAGATCCTGTCCTTGAGTGCAGGGCAGTTTAGCCTGTTACCCGGAGGTGCCGGTGCAGCAGAGCTGACCAGCGCGGCGCTGCTGGCACCTATGGTAGGTAAACCTACTGCTGCCGCAGCGATTGTTATCTGGCGGGTAGTGACGTATTACTTCTATCTGCTGGCCGGTGCGCCCGTGTTCGTCCTGATGGTCGGCAGGCCGCTGCTACGCAAGCTTATGACGCTTCGTCAGGCGTAACCGGGCCGTGACAACCTTCCTGCAGCGCCTTCCATAACGCCTCAGCGTGTGGAAAGTCAGTGCCGTTATCGTCAGTCAAGGCCCGAGGATCGTAACGGGCGGTGCAGCCCTCCCCCAGTACGGGGGGCGGCATGGAGGTGGCACGGTCGAGCGGGTCGGTCATGGCTCACCTCTCTGGGTCAGTCAAAGATCACAGTCTTGTTGCCGTGCACCAGCACGCGGTCCTCAAGGTGATAGCGCAAGCCACGCGCCAATACCATTTTTTCTACATCACGCCCCAACCGCACCATGTCTTCGGTGCTGTGGCTGTGACTGATACGCACCACGTCTTGTTCGATGATCGGCCCTGCGTCCAGCTCTTCAGTCACATAATGGCAAGTAGCACCAATCAGTTTCACCCCTCGGGCCGCTGCCTGGTGGTACGGCTTAGCGCCTACGAAGGACGGCAGGAAGCTATGGTGAATGTTGATGACGCGCTGAGCATAGTCCTGACACAGTTGCGGTGGCAGGATTTGCATGTAGCGGGCCAGTACCACCACATCAGCGGCATGCTCGCTCACCAGGCGAGACACTTCGGCAAAGGCAGGCTGCTTGTCCGCTGGGTTGACCGGCACGTGGTAATAAGGAATACCGTGCCACTCCACCATGCTGCGCAAATCATTGTGATTGGAAATCACGCAGGCGATATTGCAGTCCAGCTCTTGGCTATGCCAGCGGTGCAGCAGGTCTGCCAGGCAATGGGATTCTCGGCTGGCCATCAGCGCCACGCGCTTCTTGCGGCCAGAGTCTGTGATATGCCAGACCATCGAAAACGCTTCGGCAATGGGCGCGAAGGCTTCACGGAATTCATCCAGGCCAAAGGGCAGGCTGTCGGCACGGATTTCGTGGCGCATGAAGAACCACCCGCTCTGCTCATCGGAGTGGTGGCTTGCTTCAGTGATCCAGCCATTATGGGACGCCAGGAAGTGGCTGACCTTGGCAACAATGCCAACGCCGTCGGGGCAGGCAATCACCAGCCGGAAAGTACGCATCGGTAAAGCTCCAGTACATCGAAAAAGACCGCCATTCTAGCGAGTGGCGCCCGGTTGTGCAGTAGCAATAGCACCTGCATGCACATGAAAGACGTGTAAGCGCATTGCTACTTTATGATCCCATCGTGAAAACATGTGGAAATAAATTCACCCACAGACTTTACCGTTCTAATTGCCAAAGCCTCAGGTTAATCTTTACTCCATATTCCACAGTGTTTATTATCGCCCCAGACCGTCAACCCATTCATAGGTAGTTTCATGTCGCTTATCAACGAGTACCGCAACACCGAAGAAACCATCAAGGAACTCCAGGCCCGCCTGCAGAGCCTGTCCCAGGACAAGAACCTGCAGACCGAGCTTGAATTCGAAGCCAAATTGCGCGACCTGATGGGCGAATACCAGAAGTCTCTGCGTGACATTACCGCACTGCTCGATCCGGAAGCCCGCAACTCCAAGCCCGGCCGCGTTGCACCTGTTAAAACCACAGGTACAAAGCGCGCCCGCAAGGTCAAGCAATACAAGAACCCACACAACGGTGAAATCGTTGAAACCAAGGGTGGCAACCACAAAACCCTGAAAGAGTGGAAAGCCAAGTGGGGCGGTGATGAAGTGGAAAGCTGGGCAACACTGCTGGGCTAATATCTAGCGGTTTCCCACGAACGCCAGCATTGCTGGCGTTTTTCATACCTGCCATTTAAGGCGCACGCCGTTTATATAGTGCTGCCACCGCCCTAGTAGCGCCCGCTGCTGCTCCGTAGCGCCACTCAACGCCTGTTCCATCGCCTGTGCAAAGCTTTGCAGCGTATGGGGCGCGCCATAGGCAGGGTCAGTCAACCGACCACGGCAGAACGCCTGCCATAAGGCTTGCTCTGAAACATCCAAGGTTTCAGGATAATTTCTTGCGCGGTAACGAAAGAGCAACTCGCGCAAACGCGGATCATCGAACATCCAGGTATCCTGGGCGAGCGATTCAGGCGGCGCCTCCCGAACTTTTTCACACAATCGCCGGTCGCGGTCGCCAATAAAGCCCGCATACAGCTGTTGCTCTGGGTCGTCGTTAGGCAAGAACTCGTCACTGCCATAAATATGGCTCAGCTTTTCTACCCATAGATGCCGAGCTTCATGAAGCGCCTGCACTCGACTTTGATATAGCGTGACATCCAGCTGCAGGCGCTCACGGTCTTTATCAGCGATCACTCCCAGCGGTGCAATGACCGGGCAACGGTTCACATGAATCAACTTCAGAGGGACGGGCAGTTGGCCTTCTAGCAACTGGTCATGGCGGGTATAGAGCCGCCGGGCCAATAGTTCACTCTCTTCTTCCCACAGCACGCGCGGGTCATGGGCCAGGTCGCAGACGATCAGGGCATTACGGTTTCGCGGATGCCATGCCAGCGGTAAAACAACGCCCAGATAATTACGCGCCGCACCGAAGCGCCCGGATACATGAACCATAGGGCGCATCAACTGGATGCGTTCGATAACCTTATGTTTGCGGCGCAACTCAAACAGCCAGTGGAACAATTTGGGCTGTCGCGCCCGTAACAGCCGCGCCAGTGCAATGGTCGCGCGAACATCCGACAAGGCATCATGGGCCTGGCCGTGATCGATGCCATTGGCGGCGGTGAGCAATTCCAGCCGCAGCGATACCTGGCCATCCACCTGTGGCCATTCGATTCCATCGGGGCGAAGCGCGTAGGCTGCACGCACCAGGTCGATCAGGTCCCAGCGGCTGTTGCCGCCCTGCCACTCACGCGCATAGGGGTCATGGAAGTTGCGGTAGAGGCTATAGCGGGTGACCTCGTCGTCGAAACGCAGGCTGTTGTACCCCACGCCACAGGTACCGGGCTGACCAAGCTCATGGTGCACCCGGTTCATGAATTCCACTTCCGACACGCCCTGCTCGCGCAGGCGCGCTGGGTCGATGCCTGTGACCAGGCACGCTGCCGGGTGCGGAAGGATGTCATCGGCCAAGTGACAGTACAGGTTGAGCGGCGTATCGATTTCGTTGAGCTGTTCGTCAGTGCGGATACCCGCTACCTGGAGCGGCCGGTCCCGGCTCGGGACAATACCGGTGGTTTCGTAGTCGTACCAGAACAGGCTAGTGGTCACGGGGCATTCCTGAAACAAGCAATCGTGCAGTTTAAAGGCAGTGCTGGCAGAGGCCAAATTCGTCGACGCGCCTCGGGTGTGTGCCACGCAATCCCGGTTGCCGGATGGCTCGTGCATGGCTAGCATCGAGGGCTCACTGTCCGCCAGAACAACCATGCCGGTAAATGGATTACCTCTGCTGCTTCGTGTCATTGTCCTGCTGGCTGGCGGCGGCCCCGTGCTGGCCATGGCTGACCAAGCCCCATTGACCTCGCAGGCGGCACATCAGGCGGTGGTACAGGTGCTGGCAGGTCCGGACCCTACTGCTCTGTCTGCAGTGACCGGTGGCATGGGGCTGGCTTCGATACTTTGCCTGCTCGCCGTACTGTTAGGCACCTTGGCCAAGCGGTGGCGCACACCTGCACCCCAGGGGCAGGTCCAGTACACGCCCCTCCCCGCACCACCCAATTGCACGGATGTCGCTGCCCGTGTCGAACGCCTGCGGGACGATTCGCCTGCCGAAGCCTTGGGCCTCTTATACAGGTCTTTGCTGATGCACCTGGGGTCGGACTATCACCTCCACATTCCGTCCAGTGCCACCGAGCCTCAGGTACTGGCTCAAGTCGCCGCGCTACAGCTGAGCGGGCTGGAAGCCTTCACTCGGCGGTTGGTGGAGCAGTGGCAGCTGGCTGTGTACGCTGAACGCTACCCGGACACCGCCACGTGGCACCAGTTGCTGGCCGGTTGGCGCCATCTGTTCCCCAGTGATACGGGCGCATGAACCGGCGCAGCGTGGTACTGCTTATGTTTGCAGTGCTGCTGGCGCTAGGTGCCTGGGCCACCCGCCCTGTGGACGATCCGTGGTGGGCAGCCGCCCAGTTCCTCCGTGAGCAGGGCCTGCCCGTGGTGCGCAGCCAGGACCTCCAACCCCTGGCTCACAGGCCCGCTAACACGCTCAGCCTTGTACTGCTGGGCGAACGTGAACACATGAGCCCTGCGCAGGCGCAAACGCTGCTAGCGTGGGTGTATGCCGGCGGTAGGTTGGTGGTCACCGTGAAGGGGTTTTGGACACCGAGTGGCGGCGACGGTGACCCTCTGCTAGACCCTTTGAGCATTCGACTGCTGGATGCCTACGCCAGTGCAGGCGGCCAGGTAATAGCCGCTCGCAGCACCCTTACCGAACTGTACCTGGAAGACGGGCAGGCGCCACTGCGATTGAGTTTTGCGCCCGGCCGCCACCTTGAAGACGCCGATGACCTGGCCCAGTCATGGGCCAACAGCCCCCAGGGCACACACATGCTGCAGTTACCCCTGGGTACAGGCACGCTTACGGTTGTGAGCGATACGGCCCTGTGGCGCAACCCTGCCATCGGCCAGTTCGATAATGCCTGGTTGTTGTGGTACCTGAACCAGGGGCGCCAGGTGGTGCTGCAGTACCGCAGCGAAGCGCCAGGCCTTGGCCAGTGGCTAGCGAGCCACCCGTCTACACTGGCCTGCGCCCTTTCGCTGCTGATACTGCTGGCCTGGGCCACCCTTGTTCGCCAACCTACCCTCTTGGGCACCAGGCCTGGCAAACCAAAAGCCCCACTGCCAATACACTATCGACACGCCAGCCGCGAGCAGCTGTTACAAGGCCTGCGTGAGGATATCCGGCAGGTGGCCCGGTTGCGCTATCCTGCCTTTGGCCACCTCACCGTGGCAGCGCAATGGCAATGGCTGGCTACATTGGCTTCTACGTCTACGGCTCAGATTGCCTACGCCATGCACCCGCACCCCGACAAACGCTTGTCTACCACTGTATTCCGGCGCCAGGTCGTACAGTTGCAAGCCATCAGGAATGCCCTATGAGCAACCCGTCGCTTGGTTCCCTTACCCCTCCAGAGCTTGCCACGGCCCGTGCCACCCACTGGGCTACGGAGCTCAACACCGTATTCGTAGGCCAGCCGGCCGCCACCCAAGGCCTGTTGATTGCCCTTTTGGCGGGTGGCCATGTGCTGCTTGACGGCCCGCCTGGTACGGGCAAGCAAACCCTGGCCCGTGCTTTGGCTGCCTCGTTTGGGGCAGCGTGCCACCCGTTGGCGTGTTCGTCTCTTGCCTCGGCCCAAACCAGGCTCCCCGAAGCTGAAACTGCGCAAGTGGTGCTAGCCAAAGGGCTAGAGCAGGCGTCCATGGAGGCTCAGGCGGCCTTGGCCCTTGCCCTAGAGGCTGACAAGGAGGGCGCCCTTGATGAACGGCCTTCGCTGCCTCGCCCTTGCCTGCTCATTGCCTGTCGCAATCCCCAGGACTCGGCCGGTGTGGCCACGCTGTCCGACAGCTTGCTCGACCGTTTCCTCCTGGCCCTGCACGTGGCCTTTCCAGGCCCGGAAGAGGAGGTGCGCCTGGCGCGCGACCTGAGCCTGTCGGTCGGCACTGACATGCTGGCCGTGGCGGCCCCGCAGCAGTTGTTCAGCGCCAGCGATGTCATTGACCTGCGAAAGCAACGCGCTACGGTCAAGGTCGCCGATACGCTAGTGGACTACGCTGTGCGCCTGGTACGCGCAACACGCTACACCCCGCTGTTCTGCTTGGGTGCAGGCCCACGGGCCGCCATTGCGCTGGTGCGTTGTGCACAGGCCTGCGCGCTGCTGGCAGGCCGAGACCATGCGGTGGCAGAGGACATTCGGCAATGTGCACCAGCTGTGCTGCGCCATCGTGTTCGCCTGGCGGCCGCGCAGCGTATCGACGGGGCGTCGCTTGAACAGGTGCTGGCCGAACAGTTGAGTGCCGTGAGTGCCCCTCGGCCATGAGCACGGCGACATGATCCGCCCCTGCTACAGCGCCTGTGCAGTGATGGCGGTGCTATTGGTGGCTGTGCTGGCCGGTGATGCGTACGGTGTAAGCCTGGGCCCTTGGCTGCTAGGGGGGTTCATGCTGGGCAGTGCAATAGACCTGCTGTGGGCAGCCGGTGTGCGATTGCCAAGCCCTGTGCGGCACCTACCTGATCATCTGGGTGTAGGCCGTGCCCAGGTAGTGAGCGTTACCCTGACCAACCCTCATGGCCATGTGGTACGCCTGACCTATAACGAATGCCATAGCGGGAAGGCATCAGTACGCACATTTGGGCTACCCGTGCAGTTGACCCTGCCCGCTCGGCACCAGGCGCAGGTTCAGTACACGCTTGAACCTCAGCGCCGCGGCGCCCTGCCCTCTGTTGCCTGCGAGCTTCACGTACGCGGGCCATTGGGTTTATGGAGCGTGCGCCACAGGCTCGCCGCACCTGCACAAGGTCGCGCCGGACAGAGTTTTCGAATGCTGGATGCATGGGCGTCCTGCCCACTCCCCACGAAGCGCAACGTTCCAGACCTAGCGATCTGGCTGGACACCGGCCCTCCCATGGGCGGCATGCACCAAGGCGAGCGGCTACTGGACTGCGCTATGGATGCGGCCATAGCCGTGGCCTGTGCCGCGCTGGCATACGGCGCCCAGGTAGCCGTACATTTTGACGGCAACCCGAACCGTCGCTACCTGTCCCCAAGAGGAGGCAGCGCACAACTGCAAGCGGTGTATCAGGCGCTGCTTAACGTGCAGGCCAGCGCGCACCCTACGGACTGGCGTACCAGCTCAGCCAGCGTGCTGCAACGCAGCCACCCCAAGGCGATTGTGCTGCTCATCACGCGCCTGCCAGAGGCTGAACCACAGGTACTCGCTTCGCTCACAGCGGTTTCCCGGGAGCGTACGCTGGTGATTGCCGACATTGCCGAACAGCCCCTGGCTGCTGCAACATGCCAGCCTGTGCGCAACGAAGCGCAGATACGGGCCTATTGCAGCGCGGTCCATACCCTGGGCATGCGCCTGCAGGTCGCAGGGGCACTCCGGGCGGCTGGGCTGGACATCGTGCAAGTGCCAGGGGACAAGCTGGCAGAGACGCTGGTTGAGCGGTATGCCAGGGCCTTGCAATGATACGAAGGAGCTTAGCGTTGCAGCCTCTGACTGCTGCTCCTCAGGTGCCCCTCAGGCCGAAGCGCTCATGGGCAGAAAACTGAAATAACGACGCAGCGCATCGACCAGTTGCTCATACTCCACAGGCACCTGCAGCAGCATGAAGCCGGAGTCGTAGAAACCAGGGGTGGTGTCTTCCTGGCACCACAGGCAGCTGCCTGTCAGGTTGATCAGCTGGATCTCTCCTTCGTGCGCCGGTACTTTCAGCTGCAGCTCGAAATCAGGCCCTACCAGCAACGGTACGTTACTGATCAGCATCAACCCGGACTCCGACACGTTGCCCAGGTAGCCGATCGGGCGGTCGGTATACCGGTTGTACACCTTGAGGTAGTACGGCAACTGATGCCGCTCTATGCGTCTATCGATATACATGGCGATTCACTGTGTCTTAGCCCTGTTGTTTTCGGACTGATAGCAAGCTTGGTAAGTGCCCTCAGGTGCTCAGCTTAACGCAAAGCCAGCCGTCTGCCAGCCTTTGCTCAATGCACTGGCGCGCCTGGAACCGTGGCAGCACCTGCGGGGTACTGGCCCAGGCGTTCGAGTGTCTCCAATCGGGCTTTAGCCCGGTAGGCGTATTCGCTGCCTGGGTACTGATAGAAGATGAACTGGTAGGTTTGCGCTGCATCAGCGTAGAGGTTCTGACGCTCCAGGCACTGCCCTCGCAGCAAGGCGCTTTCCGGGCGAATGTAAGGCCGTGCACGGCTCTTGCGGTCAACTTGGGACAATTCCAACATGACCTTCTTGCAATCGCCAGCGTCATACGCTCTGTAAGCGCTGTTCAAGTGCTGGTCCATCGACCAGCGGGTACAGCCGGCCACCATGGCCAGCAAGGTCAACACGATAAGGGGTCGCATGAAGATCTCCTCTGCCTGTAAAGGGTATCGGCGGCTTGATGCAATTCTTCAATGCCTTGCTCGTCACAGGTGCCAAGCTGCCAACGTAGTGCAAACCGTCGGTGACTACAGCGGGTTTGAGGAGTAGCCTCTCACCGCCCGTCAATTAAGGAGCCAGTGCATGACCGTACGCCGTACAAAAATCGTTGCCACCCTCGGCCCAGCCAGCAACTCGCCCGAGGTGCTTGAGCAACTGATTCTCGCCGGGCTGGATGTGGCTCGCCTGAACTTCTCCCATGGCACACCGGATGAACACAAGGCACGCGCCCGCCTGATCCGTGAGATCGCCGCGCGCAACGGCCGCCATGTGGCATTGCTGGGCGACCTTCAAGGGCCGAAAATCCGCATCGCCAAGTTCGCTGGCAAGCGCATCGAGCTCAAGGTAGGCGACGCCTTCACCTTCTCTACCACGCACCCGCTCACTGAGGGCAACCAGCAGGTGGTCGGCATCGACTACCCGGACCTGGTCAAAGACTGCGGTGTAGGTGACGAGCTGCTGCTGGACGATGGCCGCGTGGTCATGCGCGTTGAGCGTGCCGACACCGACGCCCTTCACTGTGTGGTGCTCATTGGCGGGCCTTTATCCGACCACAAAGGCATCAACCGCCGTGGTGGTGGCCTGACCGCACCCGCCCTGACCGAAAAGGACAAGGCCGACATCATTCTGGCCGCCGAAATGGAAGTGGATTACCTGGCGGTTTCGTTCCCGCGTGATGCCGCCGACATGGAATATGCCCGCCAGCTGCGCGACGCTGCCGGCGGCACGGCCTGGCTGGTGGCCAAGATCGAGCGCGCCGAAGCCGTGGCCGATGACGAAAGCCTGGACGGGCTGATTCGCGCCAGTGACGCCGTGATGGTCGCCCGTGGTGACTTGGGCGTGGAAATCGGTGATGCCGAACTGATCGCCATCCAGAAGAAAATCATCCAGCATGCTCGCCGCAACAACAAAGCCGTCATCGTTGCGACCCAGATGATGGAGTCGATGATCCAGAACCCAATGCCGACCCGGGCCGAAGTGTCCGACGTGGCCAACGCGGTGCTGGACTACACCGATGCTGTGATGCTGTCGGCTGAAAGCGCGGCAGGCGCCTACCCGATCGAAGCGGTACAGGCCATGGCACGCATCTGCCTGGGTGCGGAAAAACACCCCACCAGCAAGAAGTCCAGCCACAGGTTGTACACGCAGTTCAATCGCTGTGACGAGAGCATTGCGCTGGCGGCCATGTACACCGCCAACCACTTCCCAGGCGTGAAGGCGATCATCGCACTTACTGAAAGCGGCTATACCCCGCTGATCATGTCCCGCATCCGCTCTTCGGTGCCGATCTACGCCTTTGCGGCTGGGCGCGAAACCCAGGCGCGGGTATCGCTGATGCGCGGCGTCTATACCGTGCCCTTCGATCCTTCGGCGTACGATATCGGCAAGGTGAGCCAGGCAGCCGTAGACGAGCTACTCAAACGCGGCCTGGTGGAGCAAGGCGACTGGGTTATCCTGACCAAGGGCGATAGCCATCACACCATCGGTGGTACCAACGGCATGAAGATCCTCCACGTGGGCGACCAACTGGTCTAACCACTGCTTGCCTTTCAGGCTTTTCCCTCGCTTGGATGAACACGGCACCGCTCGTGTTCTCAAGTGAGGCAAAAGCCTGGAAACACAGCTGCACCCACCTTCAATTTGCGCGGCCTTCTTGCTACTGTGGTTCGTTTTTCAGACGATTCCCTACAGGAAGGTTTTAATGACCGTCGATTCGCTGGCCGATACGTTCAAGCAAAACGAAAGCGTGCTCTTGGAGCAATGGATTGAGGCTCAGCGCAAGGCGGGCATTCGCTCAGACCTGATCGATGACCGCACCATGGTCGACAACTCTCGCGACCTGCTTAAAGTGTTCATCAAAGCACTGAGCGAAGGCGGTAAGGACGTTGAGCACGCCAGCTGGGCGCCCGTAAAGTCGCTTCTTGAGCGTTTGTCCCAGGCACAAAGCCGCCAAGGCTTCACGCCCACTGAAACGGCCACGTTTGTCTTCTCTCTCAAACAACCTCTGTTTACCCTGTTGGCCCAGCAGCCTGACCAACTATTGGCGGCCAGCCAACTGGTGGACAAACTGGGCCTGTACAGCATGGAACGCTTCGTTGCCAGCCGTGAAGAGGTTATTCGAGAGCAACAGGAAAGTATGCTGGAGCTGTCTACCCCAGTAGTCCAGTTGTGGAAGGGCGTGCTGGCCGTGCCCCTGATCGGCTCATTGGACAGCAACCGCACCCAAGTGGTGATGGAAGCCTTGCTGCAGAAGATCGTGGAAACCGAGTCGGACATCGCGATTATTGACATCACCGGTGTGCCCACCGTCGACACCATGGTGGCCCAGCACCTGCTCAAGACCATCACAGCTGCCAAGCTCATGGGTGCCCGCTGCATCATCAGCGGTATTCGCCCACAGATCGCTGCTACTATCGTGCATCTGGGCGTTGAGCTGGGTGACGTCATTACCAAGGCTTCATTGTCCGACGCCTTCCAGCTGGCCCTCAAGGAGCTGAATGTTCGCCTTGTCAGCCCTAACACACGCTGAGGTTCGAGATGGTCGACAAGATTCCGATTCTCAAGATGGGCCGTTACCTGTTGCTCAGCATCCAGATAGACATGCATGACCAGTTGGCCATGGACCTCCAGGAAGACCTTACTGAACAGATTGTCCGGCACAGTGCCAAGGGTGTGCTGATCGATATTTCTTCGCTGGAAATCGTCGACTCGTTCATCGGCAGAATGCTGTCCCATATAGCCAGCGTTTCTCGCATCCTGGATGCCAAGGTGATTGTTGTCGGCATGCAACCGGCGGTAGCAATCACTCTGGTGGAGCTAGGCCTGGAACTGCCAGGTATCGCCACGGCGCTGAATGTCGAAAAAGGCATGCTTTGGCTGGAAACACACGTGAACGATGATCTGGTCGCAGAGGTCGAGAGTGACGAGCACAGAGACACTCCCGCTGAAACAGGAAACTGACATCGTCATTATCCGCCAAAGGGTTCGCAAGGCAGCTGAAGACGCAAGGCTAGGCCTGGTATCCCAGACCAAGATCGTGACAGCGGCCAGCGAAATTGCGCGTAATGCCCTGATCTATGGGGGTGGTGGCGAATGCCTGCTGGAGCGTACCTTCCGTGACGGCCGAGCGGCGGTACGGCTGATAGTGGCGGACAAAGGCCAAGGCATCGCCGACATGAACCAGGCCATGGTAGACGGCTACACCTCTGGCAATGGCCTAGGCCTAGGGCTCAGCGGTGCCCGACGGCTGGTAGACCATTTTGCGATACAAAGCGCCCAGGGCGAAGGCACTACCGTGGAACTGTGGAAATGGAAGTAGATAGCCAGGCGTGCAGCCTGGTGCTGCCGATCAGCGACTTGGCGCATGTAGATGCTGCCCGCCGCGCCATTGTGCGCCAAGCCAGCCAGCTTACCAGCGAGGAAGCACTGATCGGCAAGCTGACCTTAGTGGTTCAGGAGCTTGGCCGCAACCTGGTATTGCATGGCGGAGGTGGGCAGCTGATCTACCGGCAAGACGAGGGCTGCCTCAACCTGCTTGCCGTTGATACGGGTCCTGGTATGGCGAATATCGCCCAGTGCCTGGCCGACCATTATTCGTCCATCGGTACCCTGGGTGTAGGGCTGGGCGCTGTAAAACGCCTGGCCGATACCTTTGATATCTTCAGCCAGCCTGAGCAAGGCACTGTGGTGTTTGCCAGCTTCAACCTGGCCAGTGCGCCTGTTGCCATGAGGCACGGCGCTGTGTGCGTCCCCTACCCCGGTGAAACCGTGGCAGGAGATGCCTGGGCTGTCTCAGGCTACCGCGTGATGGTATGCGATGGCCTGGGCCATGGCCACGCTGCCAGCGCTGCCAGTGCCTTGGCCCGGCAGGTGTTCCTCGCACACAACCCTGCAACCCCTCTGGACCACCTTATGCAGCAGTTGCATCACGCGTTGATGCCTACCCGCGGTGGCGCGGTAGGTATCGCCGAAGTAAAACCCGAAGCACGCCAAGTGACGTACTGCGGCATCGGGAATATTGCCGGTATGCTGTTGGGCGACAAGCCACGCAACATGATCTCCAGCAATGGCACGGTTGGCTACCGAATGGGTCGAACCCCTACGTATTCCTATCCCTGGGACCCAGGCACTGTGCTTATTCTGACCAGCGATGGCATCAAGACCCGATTGGACACAGGCCGCTACCCTGGCCTGACCGCGCGCCACCCCGAAATTATTGCAGCCTTGCTGCACCGGGACTTCAGCCGCCAAACCGACGATTCCACGGCGGTGGTGGCCCGAATTGAATGACCTTTTGAGGTTGTGCAGCCTGTCGATACAGGCTGAAACCGATGTGGTGATGTGCCGCCAGGCTGCCCGGCAGGTGGGCGACTGGCTAGGCCTGCCAAAGCTGGACCAGATCCGCTTGGCCACTGCTGTATCGGAGCTTGCCCGCAACATTTTCCAGTACGCGGGCAGTGGTGCCTTTCATTTCTATCTGAAAAGCGATGCTGCCGGGAAGGCGTGTGCCGTGCTCTTTGATGCCGTCGATCAAGGCCCTGGCATCAGGGACCTCGACTACATCCTGAACGGAAGTTATGTATCGACAACCGGCATGGGCGTAGGGCTACGGGGTGCTCAGCGGTTGCTGGATGTTTGGGAGATCCGGACAGGCGCTGAGGGCACTACCATTCATGCGGGCAAGGCTATCCACCCGTCTCTGCCGTTCCCAGATGACCGCCATATCGAGACCCTTAGGCGCGCACTGGCTGATGCAGGGCTGGCCGACCCGTTCGTGGCCTTGCAGGAACAAGGCTCGGAGCTGTTGCTGACGGCGGCTGAGCTGCAGATCAAACAACGCGAGCTGGAAGCCACTAACCTGGAACTGGAAACCACCAACAAAGGCGTGGTGGCGCTTTACTCTGAGCTGGAAAAAACTGCTCACGAACTCACTTCTGCCAGTGAGTCCAAGAGCCGATTCTTTTCCAACATGACCCATGAATTCCGCACGCCGATCAATATCATCGAGAACATTTCGAAATTGCTGCTCAACGGCACAGATGGCGACCTCAATGTCGAGCAGCTCAAGCAGGTGGGCTTTATCAGCGCAGCCGCCGGCGAACTGGCAGACATGGTCAATGAACTGCTGGACCTCGCTGAGGCGGAGTCCGGCAGGATGGAGGTTGTGGCGTCGGCGTTCTCGCTGGATACGTTCGTGGAGCAGGTTCGGCAGTTTACAGCCGCACTGGCGCTGCGTTATCCCGACTTGGAGTGGGAAGTGATTTCGATCGACCACCCGGTCATGCTGGAAACCGACCGCAACCGGCTGTTCCAAGTGGTGCGGAACCTGATCAGCAATGCGTTCAAATACACGCCTGAAGGCTCGGTAACCCTGCGCGTGTTCCAGCCCAGCGAAAACACCCTCGAATGGGTGGTAGAGGATACCGGGGTAGGTATTTCAGAAGGTAATCTTGAGCGCATTTTCGAGGAGTTTGCCCGCATCCGGATGCCCGGGCTTACCCAAGTGCAGGGCAACGGCCTAGGGCTGTCGCTGGTACAAAGGCTGGTTCTGTTGCTGCAAGGCACTATTAGCGTGAGCAGCACCCTAGGGCAAGGCAGCCGTTTCAGTGTAGAGATTGCCCGCTGCCTGTGTGACAAGGCTGAAAGCGATTTCAGAAGCCTGAACCTTGAAGGGCTAAGCGTTCTGATCATTGATGACAATGAAGGTGATCGCTACCTGTTGCGTCACCTGCTTGAGCCTTACAGCCCGCTTATCATCGACGCTACCACAGCGGCTGACAGCATCGACAAATTGCATGCTGTACGCCCCGATATCATTTTCCTGGACCTGGAGTTGCCGGATATCTACGGTGCCGATCTGCTCGAAAGCATGGACTGGGCAATGCATGCGCGTGTTCTGATCAATACGGCCAAGCCATTGGGTGAAGCCGAACGGCTGGCCCTCGGCGGGCAATGTGCGGGCATGCTGCTCAAAGGGCAACCCAACTACGTCGAGTCGGTACTGCAGCAGGTGCACCGCCTCTCCAGGAGTTTGCGCGATGCGTACTAGGCGGATCCTGATTATCGATGACATGCAGGCCAACCGGTATGTCCTGCGCAAGATCCTGTCCCACGAGCCTCAGTACGAGGTACTGGAAGCCAGTAATGGTGCAGAGGGCCTGGCGCTGATCGATGCGTCTATCGATCTGGTGATCCTGGATATCAACCTGCCGGACATGAGTGGGTTCGAATTGATTCGCGATGCCGAGGCCAAGCTGGGCAGCGACCATATGCCTGCGGTCATCAATATCTCTGCAACGTTCATCAGTGGTGCCGACAAAGCCATGGGGCTGAACAAAGGTGCCCGTGCTTACCTCACCCACCCTATCGACGGGCAGGAAATGCTGGCCACCATCGCCAGCCTGGTGAAATCCGAGAACCGCCTGGAACGGGTAGAACGCAGGCGCAAAGTAGCTGTGGCTAGAAATGAAAGCCTGCGGTCTGAAAAGATCATGCTGGAACGCTTCATGCGATCGTTCAGCCATGACCTGCGTTCGCCGTTGGCCGCCGCCACCATGGTCGCAGGTCTTATGAAGAAGAACCCTGCCAGGCGTACTGAAGAATTGCTTCAGATACTGGAAGAAAACCTTCGGCGCATCGACCGTATGATCGGCAACGTCCTGGACATTTCCCATGTGGCCATGGGAGGTGGCATAAAGCTGGTGGCCGAACCGCTGGTAACCGGTCCGTTGTTCGAAGACGCCTTGAACAACCTCAGGCTGCAGTTGCCCCAGCCGATTGAAGCGCAACTGGCGGCAACAGACAACGTGGTGCATTGGGATCGCAATGCGTTCCTGCGCATCCTGGACAACCTGGTTATCAATGCCAGCAAGCATGGCGGCCAAGCGTCACCCATCCTGGTAAGGCAATGGGCTGAAGGTAACGACATTTACCTGACCGTTTCCAACGCGGGTAGCTTCCCCGATGAGGTACTGACCAACCTGGCAACGCCCTACTTCATCTCTACCCGCAGCGAAACAAAGGGCTGGGGGCTGGGCCTACCCATTGTGAAGGCCTTGTGTGAAAGCTGCGGGGGCCATGTGTCGTTCAACAACGACAATGGCAATGCCACTGTCGCAGTGCGCCTTCCCCTCTCCCTGCTAGGCACCGCTGGCAGGGAGTGAAGCGTAGCGCTGCGATGGCTTCAAAGGCCGTCGCGGGCAATGTCCATGGCAAAGTACGTAAGGATGAGGTCAGCGCCTGCACGCTTGATGGCGCCCAGGCTCTCGCGCATGACACGCGCTTCGTCAATGGCACCGGCCAGGCCACCGAACTTGATCATGGCGTACTCGCCACTTACCTGGTAGGCCGCCAATGGCAAGCGGGAGGCCTCACGGATGTCTCGAATGATGTCCAGATAGGCACCTGCAGGTTTTACCATGAGGGCATCGGCGCCTTCCTGTTCGTCCAGCAATGACTCACGCACCGCTTCACGGCGGTTCATGGGGTTCATCTGATAGGCTTTTCGGTCCCCCTTGAGGGCCGTTCCACCGGCTTCCCGGAAGGGGCCATACAACGCCGAAGCAAACTTGGTGGAATACGCCATGATTGAGGTCTGGTCGAACCCGGCCGCATCCAGCGCTTGGCGAATGGCTTGAACCTGGCCGTCCATGGCAGCCGAAGGGGCAATGAAGTCCGCACCGGCCTGGGCAGCCACAACGGCTTGTCGGCCTAGGTTCACCAAAGTGGCATCGTTGTCCACTGCCTCACCATGCAGTACGCCGCAGTGCCCATGGGAGGTGTACTCACAGAAGCAGGTGTCCGACATCACAATCATCTCGGGCACAGTGTCCTTGCAAATCCGCGCCATGCGCGCCACGAGGCCGTTTTCGTTCCAGGTGTCACTGCCCGCAGCATCAAGGTGGTGGGACACCCCAAAGGTCATTACGGAGCGGATGCCCGCCCGTGCGTAACGCTCGATCTCACTAGCCAGGCGTGATTCGGGAATGCGATTGACCCCAGGCATGCTGGTGATGGGCACGAAATCATCAATGCCCTCTTCCACAAAGATCGGCAGCACCAAGTCCTGAAGTTGGAACTCTGTTTCTTGAAACACTGACCGCAGCGATTCCGAACGGCGCAAGCGGCGCGGACGGCTGACGGGAAACACATTGCTCATTTGGATACCTTTGCATGGTTAACTGACGCGCGCGTAACCGCCGGGCACGCCCTTCTTGGATAACACCCACTGCCACAGCTGAATCTCTCTGGCTCTGAAGGCCCCGGCGCAGGACAACAGATAATAACGCCACATCCGGAAGAACGGCTCGCCCATGTGGTCGGCAAAGCGAGGCCAGGCCGCTTCGAACCGTTCACACCATGCCATCAAGGTCTTGTCGTAATCGGCGCCGAAATTGTGCATGTCCTCGGCCACGAACAACCCGTCGATGGCATCCCCAACCTGTCCAACGGAAGGAAGGTCGCCGTTGCGGAAAATGTACTTGTCGATCCAGCGGTCCGTTGTGCTGTTGCGCTTGTTCTTGCCAATGGTGTGGAGCAGAAACAACCCGTCCTGTTTAAGGCAGCGGTGAACCGTTTCCATGTATAGCCGATGGTTCTTGCGGCCCACGTGCTCAAACATGCCTATGCTGACAATATGGTCAAACGGCTCATTGATATCCCGATAATCCTGTAGGCGAAAGTCCAGTGGCAGGCCTGGATAGCGGGCCTTGGCCCAATCACATTGCTCGCGGGAAATGGTCACGCCCACACAGGTTACGCCGTAGTGCTGAGCTGCATAGGCCATGAAGCTGCCCCACCCACACCCGATGTCCAACACACGCTGCCCGGGTTGCAGCTTTAGCTTGCGGCAGATCAGGTCCAGCTTAGCAACTTGGGCTTGCTCCAGCGTGCTGGCGTCCTTCCAATAACCGCAGGTATAGGTCATGCGGGAATCGAGCATGCTTTCATAGAACTCATTGCCCAAGTCGTAGTGCTGCTCCCCCACCTGCCAGGCACGGTCCTTGTTCTGTAAGTTGATCAGCTTGGCCTTGACCGCGTGAAACATTAGTGCCGAGGGGTTCACCAGGTCAGCTACGCCGGCACGCAGCAGGCGCGCGAAGAATTCGTCGAGACGCTCGGCATCCCACTCTCCCCGCATATACGCTTCCCCAAGCCCCAAGTTGCCTTCGGCCAGTGCGCGCGCAGGCACGCCAGGGTCATTGAGGGTCATGTCCCATGGCTGTACACCGTGCATGCCGATGCCAGCCCTGGCCAATAGCTGCTGGGCGAACTTCAGCGAGCTGGCGTTGGCGCCAACAGGCGCGCCAGACGTTGAACCGGAAAGCTTGGTATGCATAGCAATCCCCTCTTCGAAAGGTTTTACCTGGCAAAGCGGTACTTGGAAACGAAGGCAATGACCCGACCGTTACAGTGTAGTGACCCAGGCTGGCAACGAAGTTCCAGCGCTACGGCAATCAAAACGCAGTGGCAGAGGCCAGAGCAGGCCCACCCTTAGGTAGGCTTGCGCAATGAATACGTGTGGTAGCAAGCGTATGCCGGCCAGGGGACCAGCGTCCAACCCCCCAGCAGGAAACTGACTTACCTGCTTGGCAACAATAGCGTGCTGTTACACACCAGCCGAGTGCCTGCTGGCAGCGGGCAACAACCCATCAGCCCGGAACATATGACGAATGCCGCGTATGGCCTGGCGTATACGGTCATTGTTCTCGATCAGCGCGAAGCGTACATGGTCATCACCGTAGTCCCCGAAACCAACACCTGGGGATACACACACCTTGGCTTCGGCAAGCAGCTTCTTAGCGAACTCCAGTGAGCCCAAGTGAGCATAGGGCTCAGGGATCTTCGCCCAGACATACATGGAGGCTTTAGGGTTTTCCACCATCCAGCCGGTTTCATGCAAGCCTTTTACCAAGGTATTGCGCCGTTGCCGGTATTGCTCGGCGATATCGCGAACGCATTGCTGATCGCCCTCCAAGGCGGCAATGGCAGCCACCTGCAGCGGGGTAAAGGTGCCGTAATCGTGGTAGCTCTTGATCCGGGCCAAGGCCGACACCAGTTCTGGGTTACCCACCATGAAACCAATACGCCAGCCCGCCATGTTATAGCTCTTGGACAGCGTAAAGAACTCCACAGCGATGTCTTTGGCCCCAGGCACTTGCATGATGGAGGGCGCTTTCCAGCCGTCGTACACGATGTCCGCGTAGGCAAGGTCATGAACCACCAGCACGTCGTAGCGCTTGGCCAAGGCTACGACGCGTTCGAAAAAGTCCAGCTCCACGCATTGCGCCGTGGGGTTCGACGGGAAGCCCAGGATCATCATCTTGGGTTTGGGAATGGACTCACGAATGGCACGTTCCAGCTCATTGAAAAAATCTACACCGGGCACCAGTGGTACCGAGCGTACCTGTGCACCCGCAATGACAGCGCCGTAGATATGAATCGGGTAGCTGGGGTTGGGTACCAGCACGGTATCGCCCTGATCCAGGGTTGCCAGCATCAGGTGTGCCAGGCCTTCCTTGGAGCCGATGGTGACAATGGCCTCGTTTTCCGGATCTATCTCTACCTGATAACGGTCCGCATACCACCGTGAAATGGCGCGGCGCAGGCGTGGAATACCCCTTGAAGTGGAATACCCGTGGGTATCTTCACGTTGGGCCACACTGACCAGCTTCTCGACAATATGAGGAGGCGTAGGGCCATCTGGGTTACCCATGCTCAGGTCGATGATGTCTTCACCACGACGGCGGGCGGCCATTTTCAGGTCTGCGGTGATATTGAATACGTAGGGGGGGAGACGATCTATGCGCGCAAAGCGGCGCGGCGAACGGAGTTCGGGCATGCTGTCCTCGATGTACGTAAGCGCCCGGAACCGTCCGAGCGACGTGGCCATATGGCATGGCTGGCAATGAAGATAAGGGTAGCCACCGTGCGCTGTCCAGTACGCAGCCATGAAAAAACCGGGCATTGCCCGGTTTTGTCATACATCGATAGGGCTTACGGCAGTGCCGATGTCAGCAGGAAACCCGCAGAGGCCTTGAAATCCACCGACATCATCACACTGAGTGCCGTGATGGTGAAAATGGAAAACACGAACAGCTTGCGTGCCCATACCCGATCATCCGCCGCTTTGTACCCCGTCCAGGCCATGTAAAGCCAGTACATACCCATGGCCGCTGCAACGGCCATGTAGCTGAGGCCAGCGTAGCCACAAAGCGTCAGCATCAACGTGGCCAGCACAAAGGCCAGAATGTAGTACAGGATGTGGCGTTTTGCGACGGCGATACCGCGCTCCACCGGCAATACCGGAATGGAGGCTGCCTTGTAGTCATTGAACCGGAAGATTGCAATGGCATAGGAATGCGGCATTTGCCATAGGCTGAACATCACCAGCAAGGTGAGCGCGGCTATGTCGAAACGCCCTGTCACGGCCACGTAGCCGATAACCGGAGGCATTGCGCCTGACAAACTTCCCACCAGCGTGCCATGCACCGATTTGCGCTTGAGGTAGAGACTGTACAGCCCTACGTAGATCGCAAACCCGATCAAGCCACAGAAGGCGGCCAGGGGGTTGGCCACTTTATACAACAGGCCAAACCCCAGGAGCCCTAGGACTGCCGCATAGACCAGGGCCAACTTGATCGAAATCAGACCCTGGACAATAGCGCGGTTCCGGGTGCGCTCCATCTTCACATCGATGTCGCGGTCAATGCAGTTGTTGAATACACAACCCGACGCCACTACAAGCGATGTACCCACCACTGTGGCAAGGAACAGACCGAGATCGATATGCCCTTGCGCAGCCAGGAAAAAGCCGCCTGCCACCGAAAGCACGTTACCGAAAATGATCCCCGGTTTGGTGATTTGGATAAAGTGCTTAACGGACATGCAAGCTACCTCACTTCGCTAGCATGAAGTGGTGCACGCTGAACATGATCCACAGCGAAAGGCCAACCAGCAGTGCAATGATGATGAAGGAGAAAATCCCCGCAATCACATTCCAGCGCTGCTCGGAGGAGCGGTCCAGGTGCAGGAAGCACACTAGGTGAACCAGCACCTGAACCACCGCGAATACCAGCACGATGGTGAGAATGGCCGCCTTGGACATCGACTGGAACATCACCAGGCCAAACGGAATCACTGTCAGAATCACCGACAGGATAAAGCCGACCATATACGACTTGGTGCTGCCGTGACTTGCGCCGCCGGCGGAATGGTTGCTCGCCATTACAAGGCCCCCATCAGGTAGACAACGGTGAATACGCAGATCCAGACCACGTCCAGGAAGTGCCAGAACAAGCTGAGGCAGTTCATACGCGTCTGGTTAGTGCTGGTAAGCCCGTTCTTGCTGATCTGGGCCATCATCACTGCCATCCACAGCAGACCGCTGGACACGTGCAGGCCGTGGGTGCCCACCAGCGTGAAGAACGCTGACAGGAAGCCACTGCGCTGCGGGCCGTAGCCTTCAGAGATCAGCTTGTGGAACTCGTTGAGTTCCATGCCAATAAAACCAAGGCCGAACAGGAAGGTGATGAACAACCAGGTCATCACGCCGCTCTTGTTGCCCTTGTGCATTGCCAGCATGGCAAAGCCGAAGGTGATCGAGCTGAACAGCAGCAGGAAGGTTTCGACCAGGACGTAGTCCAGTTCGAAGATCTCATGCCCGCTTGGGCCGCCGGCGAAGTTGCCAGCCAGCACCCCGTATGCGGCGAAGATCGACGCAAACAGGATGCAGTCCGTCATCAGGTAGATCCAGAAGCCGAAGACAGTCATGCCCCCGGCATCGTGGTGATCGTCGTGCCCATGCTCGTGGCTATGGGCGACTTCACCGTGCAGAACGGTATTAGCCATGATTCAAACCTTCTCCAACGTGGAGTTCACACGAGTACCGCTAGGCACGCCGGCATGGTAGTTGGCCAGTGTTCGCTGGCGCTCACCTTCGATACGAGCGACTTCTGCCGCTGGAACGTAGTAGTCAATGTCGTCGTCATAGCTGCGCACGATCAGGGTCACGATCATGCCTACGAAACCAACGGCCACAGCCCACCAGATGTGCCAGATCATGGCAAACCCGAAGATTAGGCTGAAGAACGCAATCACTACGCCCATGCCCGTGTTTCGCGGCATGTGAATCTGTTTGTAGTCAGCGGCGTTAGCGGTCGCTTCTGCACGCTCCTTCATGCCCCAGTAGGCATCCAGGTCGGAAACCACTGGCACTTCGGCGAAGTTGTAGAACGGTGGTGGCGAGGACGTGGACCATTCCAGGGTACGGCCATCCCATGGGTCACCGGTCACATCCATGTTCTTCTTGCGGTCACGGATCGAGACATAGATCTGCAGCAGCTGGAAGCCAATACCAGCGGCAACGAACAGTACACCGACCATGGCCACGTAGAACCAGGGGGTCCACTCCGGGTTATCGGTGTGGTTCAGGCGACGGGTCATGCCCATGAAGCCCAGCACGTACAGCGGCATGAAGGCAAAATAGAAGCCGATCAGCCAGCACCAGAAGGAACACTTGCCCAGGCGCTCGTTGAGCTTGAAGCCAAAGGCTTTCGGGAACCAGAACGTGAAGCCTGCCAGGTAACCGAATACAGCACCACCGATGATCACGTTATGGAAGTGCGCGATCAGGAACAGGCTGTTGTGCAGCACGAAGTCCGCACCTGGAACTGCCAACAGTACGCCGGTCATACCACCGATACTGAAGGTCACGATGAAGCCAACCGTCCATAGCATCGGTGTCTTGAACTCGATGCGGCCGCGGAACATGGTGAACAGCCAGGTGAAGATCTTCACACCCGTCGGTACCGCGATCACCATAGTGGCAATACCGAAGAAGGCGTTGACGTTGGCGCCTGCACCCATGGTGAAGAAGTGGTGCAACCACACCATGAACGACAGCACAGTGATGGCGATGGTCGCCCATACCAGCGACACGTACCCGAACAAGCGCTTTTTGGAGAACGTAGAGGTGACTTCCGAGAACACGCCGAAGGCCGGCAGGATCAGGATGTACACTTCAGGGTGGCCCCATGCCCAGAACAGGTTGACGTACATCATCGGGTTGCCACCAAGCTCGTTGGTGAAGAAGTGCATACCCAGATAACGGTCAAGCGAGAGCAGGAACAGTGTTGCGGTCAGGATCGGGAAAGAGGCCGCGATCAGAACAGCGGTGCACAGGCAGTTCCAGGTGAACACCGGCATTTTCATCAAGGTCATGCCAGGGGCACGCATCTTGAGAATGGTCACGATGAAGTTCACACCGGTCAGCAATGTACCCAGGCCGGATATCTGCAAGGCCCAGATGTAGTAGTCCACCCCTACTCCCGGACTATACTGCAACCCGGACAACGGCGGGTAGGCAACCCAGCCCGTCTTGGCGAACTCGCCCACACCCAGAGAGATGTTAACCAGCAGTACACCTACCACGAAGAACCAGAAGCTCACCGAGTTCAGGAAAGGGAAGGCGACATCGCGAGCACCGATCTGCAGGGGCACCACGATGTTCATCAGGCCGATCATGAAAGGCATGGCCATGAAGATAATCATGATCGTGCCGTGAGCGGTGAAGATCTGGTCATAGTGCTCAGGTGGCAGGTAGCCTGTTGACCCACCCGTAGCCATAGCCTGTTGTGTACGCATCATGATGGCGTCGGCAAAGCCGCGGATCAGCATGATGACGGCCACGGCGATGTACATCACACCGATTTTCTTGTGGTCGACAGAGGTGAACCACTCTTTCCAGAGATAGCCCCACTTCTTGTGGTAGGTGATCGCCGCGAACACACCCGCCCCGAGCACGGCAACGACGGCGAGGGTCACCATCACTATCGGCTCGTGGAAGGGTATCGCTTCCAGCGTTAATTTACCGAACATCTCTTACTCCTCTGCCCCAGCAGCTGAATTCTCACTTACTTCCTTACCTTCCTGACCAAGCACACCTTTCTCGTGCATCCCGTGGTGGCCAGCGCCCATGCCTTCATACTTGTCGATGATGGTATGGAACAGGTTTGGCGGCACGGAAGCGTACAACGCGACAGGGTTCTTCTCGCTTGGTTTGGCCAGCGCGGTGTATTCGGCCGAATCAAGTTTCTTCGGTGAATTTTTTACTTCGTTTACCCAGCTGTCGAACGCTGCCTGGGTAGTGGCTTGCGCCTGGAAGCTCATGCCAGTGAAGCCCGCGCCACTGTAGTTGGCCGAGATACCCTGGAAATCACCTTCCTGGTTGGCAATCAGGTGAAGCTTGGTCTGCATGCCTGCCATGGCGTAGATCTGACCACCCAGCGCAGGAATGAAGAAGGAGTTCATCACAGCATCTGACGTGATCTCGAACGCAACCGGTGTATGTGCAGGGAATACGATTTTGTTGACTGTGGCGATGCCTTGGTCTGGGTAGATGAACAGCCACTTCCAATCCAGTGCCACGACTTGGATGCGCACAGGCTTCACATCCGAATCCAGTGGGCGGTACGGGTCAAGATGGTGAGTGGAAACGTACGTCACATAGCCCAGAACGGCGATGATGATGAGAGGAACACCCCATACGACTGCTTCGATCTTCGTGGAATGGGCCCATTCCGGCGCATAGGTAGCGTTGCGGTTAGACGCACGGTACCGCCATGCGAACAGCAAGGCCATGACGATCACCGGGATAACCACCGTGAGCATCAATGCAAATGCGAGAAGAATCAGGTTTCTCTCGTCGATGCCCACCTGCCCCTTGGGATTGAGCAGGGTCCAGTCGCACCCACTGAGAAAAAGCATGCCGAAAAAGGGCAATATGCCAAACAGTCTGGGGTAACGCTTTTTACTCATCTCACGACCTCTAAAGCTTGCTTCAATGCAATGTGTGTTGTGATCGCCAACACTTTGTCCTGCCAAGCGTTAGCATTTTTCGATATCGACCATGAGGAAGCCTGGTAACCAGCCACTGCTGAATCAGGCAACCAGTGTCGTGCAGTGCTCAAATTGCTTTGACTCGTCGGATTATAGGCAAGTCGCCCGGATGCGCCCCATTACTGGAGGCACTCACCGTAAGGGTAGACAACCGGACACCATCAGGTGCCTCAAATGAATTGAAAAAAAAGGCGCATACCTTGATTTTCAAGGCCTGGAGAGGCTTACCTGGCGGAAATTGCCGCGATTGTAGTGAGCTAACCCCATGATGAATATGACTTATATAGCAACAGTACCTTACGAATTATGCAACAATCCAGCTGACTTTCAACCCTCTGCGACATGATGTCGCATGGCTTGCGAAGCGGCGGCGACCCAGGAAATATCGACCTTTCAGAGCTTTCCCCTAGGCCGAATTGCATAGGGTTACTGTTGCATAATTGCAAAGCCGGGCACGATTCATGACACGCGCCGGTTACGCCAGATGCCTAGCGGCACCAGTACTGCCGTGAGGGCGAAGGCCACCAGTGCCCACTGTGCCAGTGAAAGCCCCAGCACAGGCGGATAAGGTGTTGTGCAGAAACCTTGCACTTCAAAAACCGACGGCAGGAGCTTGGCCAGGGGCAGGCCATCTACAATGGGCTGCAGCACATCTACCCCGCAACTGGATTCGGGGTGAGCCAATACCCAGGCATGCCGGCCTGCTGCAACTAGCCCGCCTAGCGCACTCACCACTACAAAGGCCTCGCACGCTGTAACGCCACGCTTGCCGGGAATTGCTGCGCCAATGAAGGCAAATACCGCAATGAGCAGGAACGCATAGCGCTGCAGGATGCACAAAGGGCATGGCGCCTCTCCGAGCACCACCTGCATATAAAGAGCACCGCCCAAGATGGCCAGGCAGATGACGCCTAGTAACATGAGAAAACGGCGCTCGCGGCCGAGCCAGGCATAGTCAGGGTTCATGAACGTCCTTTAGCGCCGCACTGCGACGACAGTAATGCGGGGCGATAAAATAGCATCGTTGGTCCAGGCACAGTAAAGGTTCGAGCGATTAAACCTCAGTTAACTGCGTACGAATATTGCTACAGCGGTGCCGGACGCCCTCTGATCAAGGGTTTAACACATTCAAGCTGCAGCAGATCTGGCCGATACCCTGTGTATATGTTCTGCGGTTTACCGCACTCGAGTCAGAAGGCAGTTATGTCCCAAGCACCCACTGAGTCCCTCTCGCTTCTGCTGTTCACCTTGCGCAGCGGCAAGTTGATGGCCATCAATCTCTTGAAAGTGAGTGAGATCATCCCTTGCCCTGCATTGACCCGCCTTCCGGATGCTCACCCTCATGTTCGAGGCATCGCTACGCTTCGGGGCGCTACGCTGTCGGTTATTGACCTTAGCCGTGCAATCGGCGAACAGCCATTGGCAGACCCTTCCGGCGGATGCCTGATCGTCACGGATGTAAGTCGATCGCGGCAAGGCCTGCATGTTCAGGCGGTGAGCCGAATCATTCATTGCCGCTCTACGGACATACGCCCCCCTCCCCCGGCCTCTGGGGGCCGGGCCTTTATCACCGGAGTGACACAAGTAGACGGTGTATTGGTTCAAGTGCTAGATATCGAGAAGGTGATTCACGGTATCGCCCCTCCACGGCGCGAAGCCCCTGTGGGCGACTTGACCCCCGAGCAGGCCGAGCTGCTGGCGCAGGCACGGATTCTTGTGGTGGACGACAGCCAGGTGGCACTGCAGCAGTCGGTCATTGCCCTGAGAAGCTTGGGCATAGGATGCCACACCGCCCGAAGCGCCAAGGAAGCCATGGCCCGACTGGTTGAGCTTCAAGGTACTGCGGCAGCAATCAACATCGTGGTGTCAGATATCGAAATGCCGGAAATGGACGGGTACGCGCTGACACGTACGCTGCGGGACAGTACGGCGTTCAGCCGCTTGTACATTCTGCTTCATACTTCCCTGGACAGTGCCATGAACAGCAAGCGGGCCGAAGAAGCAGGCGCGGATGCCGTGCTCACCAAATTTTCCTCGCCGGAGCTGACCGAATGCCTGATTCGAGCAGCGAGGGCCGTGACCCGCCCGCCTTTCTCAGGCTAAAGCTGTATAAGGAGGCTTCCTACGTTGACGAACCACCCTGTGAACCCAGGAGCAACCTGAGGCACCAGTAGCCGTAAGGCGGTGGTAAAGCCTAGCAGCAGCAGGCCAGGTACAACGCAGCATGAGGTAGGCATGGCAGACTCTTTCAGCAGTTGTGCTGTAGTGTCTGCGTTAGAGTCTCTAAAAATCTATCAGCTGATTCTGCGCCTTCTGTGGGAAAGTTCTGTATTTCCATATCCTTCTGCCCATTGCCTGGACTATTTTCAAACGTACCTGGGTGCTGCTGGTTTGTACAAGACAGGCAGTATTCCTTAGTACTCTGTTTCAGAAGGTTTTCTCTAATGCTCGCGTTGAAATGCAATTAACGTGACCCAGATAGTAGCACCTAGTCATCACTGAATACCTTGTGACCTGATTCCAGCGTACCTAGACTAGTTTTGCCTTATCCCAGAGCCATTGCCACGTCAGTGTCTCGCGTCTGCTTGGCCATGACTGCCGAGCGCTTTCCCATGGCAGGAAGCAGTCGTCAGTAAAACAGTCGCCCAACTGATCGAAGGTGATGCTCAACGTAAAGTGGCCCTGTACAACCTTCCATTGCAAGGTGTGGTAGACGCTTCTCAAAACCCGGAGCTGGTAAAGGTACCGGCCTCGCTTAAACGTCAACTGCTCTTTGGCCGTGCCGTCTCTGCCCCTGTACGTTGCGATATTCTGTGGGATGCAGCGCTGTATCAGGCCAAGAGGGAAGGTCGCAACCACGTGTGCCATGCTGGGAGGGCATTGCATTCCCAAAAAAAACGCCGGCAGCACCGGCGTAAGAGGGATTTACAACAGGGGATAACGGAGATGAAATCAGCTGGCGCGAGCGATATTGCGAAGCGCTTTAATCTGGTCATGATTGCGCTGTACGCCGTGGAACTGGCGTTCTATCAACGCGTAGATGTGCGCAGGTAGCGGTTCTTGAAGTGCTTCTGAGTAGGCTTTCTTGGCCACGTCTTCACCGCGCTCGGCTTCGTTGAGCACAGCTTCTTCGCTTTTGCCCGTAATCAACGATTTGAGGTCCACCCAACGGCGGTGCAGGTCAGCGCTAAAGCTAGTGGAGTCTTCCGGGCTGCCACCCAACTGAGTGACTTCTGCTTGCAGTTCGCCAGCAGCCGCACCACACTCTTGAGCATGTTTGAGGAACAGTGCCTTAAGCTCAGGGTTCTTCACGTCATCGGCACATGCCTTGAAACCTTCTTGGCCGTCTTTGCAGGTTTCGATCAAGTGGTTGAGCACCGATACCACATCATTGCCAGACTTGGTCATTTGCCCTTCTCCTGAATATTTAGTCGTTGTATTGACAAGAGCAGGGTCCATGCCAACTGGCAATTATTATGAAACCCCATTATTTTCAAACAGTTAACGCCAAGAGAAACCCTTCGCCATCATTCGGAATGCAAGGCAGTGTTCGCTTGGCATTGCAAATTGCACGCTTTGATCACGCCATTTGAACGAGCCCGGCCACACGCCCATGGATTTTCAGAAACTCGAACTGCTTGTAACGACCCGCATGCCCTACGGTAAATACAAAGGCCGCGTGTTGGCCGACCTGCCTGGAAACTATCTGGGGTGGTTCGCGCGTCAGGGGTTCCCCCATGGCGAACTGGGAGCTTTGATCGCGCTGATGCACGAAATCGATCACAACGGGCTGAATGATTTGCTGGCGCCCTTGCAGAAAAAACATCAGGCCGAAAAATGAAAAAGGGTGCGCTGACCAAGCGCACCCCTGAACCCTGCCCTGCTTGTACGGCTAGAACAGCTCGACGGCCTCACGGCTGCTTTGTTCGACCTTGTCCCACTCCCCTGCTTTGATCCAGGCTTTGTCCAACATCCAGGTGCCCCCTACGCACATCACGTTGGGCAGGCTCATATAGGCTTTCAAGTTGCCTACGTTTACACCGCCGGTTGGGCAGAAACGTACGTCACCGAAGGGCCCGCCGAACGCTTGGATGGCCGCCGCGCCCCCGCAGATTTCAGCGGGGAACAGCTTGAAACGGCGGTAGCCAAGTGCGTAGCCCATCATGATCTCTGACGCCGTGGCAATGCCTGGCAACAGTGGAAGCGCGCTTTCAACGCCCGCTTCGAGCATGTCCTGAGTCGCACCCGGCGTCACCACGAACTGGGCACCCGCCGCCTCCACAGCTGCAAACATATGGCGATCCAGTACCGTGCCCGCCCCTACCGTCAAGTTCGGCCGCTGTTGACGCAACAACTCGATAGCCTTCAGCCCAAACTTGGACCGCAGTGTCACCTCAAGGCACGTAAGCCCACCGGCGGCCAGGGCATCGGCCATCGGCAGAATTTCGCGTTCGTCGTTGATCACGATCACTGGGAGCACGCGCGCGCGCTGTGCGATCTCGTCGATCAATGTGACCTTGTCCGCCATGCGGGCTTGTTGTTCAGGCGTCATAACGGCTGATCCTTGGCTCAGGGGCGCCGGTTCGTGCCCGGCAGGGTGGTTGAGAGAAGCGAAGCCAGCGCTGGGCTACTGGCCGGTTTCAAATATCGCCATACCAGGACCGCCCATCGCGGGTAATCAAGGCAATGGAGCTCATTGGCCCCCAGGAACCTGCAGCGTAAGGTTTGGGTGCATCACCAGAACGCTTCCAGCCAGCAATCAACTGGTCGCACCAGCGCCATGCGTACTCGATTTCGTCCTTGCGCACGAACAGGTTCTGGTTACCCTGCATCACTTCAAGCAACAGCCGCTCGTACGCGTCAGGAATACGCGAGCTGCGGCTGTCCGACAGGTTGAGCTGCAGCGGGCCGCTCTTGAGGTGCATGCCTTTGTCCAGGCCCTGCTCCTTGGTCATCACACGCAGTGAGATGCTTTCGTCCGGTTGCAGGCGGATGATCAGCTTGTTGCTGATCTGAAGCCGCTGCTCGGGTGCAAAGATGTAGTGCGGCGGCTCTTTGAAGTGGATGACGATCTGGGACAGCTTCTGGGGCATGCGCTTGCCCGTGCGCAGGTAGAAGGGAACGCCCGCCCAGCGCCAGTTACGGATATCTGCACGCAGGGCCACAAAGGTTTCAGTGTCGCTCTGGGTGTTGGAGTTTTCCTCCTCCAGGTACCCTGGCACGCCACGGCCTTCGCTGTAGCCGGCAATGTATTGCCCACGAACCACATGGGTACTCAACCCCTCGCCTGTGATAGGCGCGAGCGCTTTGAGCACTTTCACTTTCTCGTCTCGAATAGCGTCTGCCGAGAGGTCTGCGGGAGGGTCCATTGCGATCAGACACAGCAACTGAAGCAGGTGGTTCTGCACCATGTCGCGCAGTTGGCCTGCCTTGTCAAAATAGCCCCAGCGCCCTTCGATGCCGACTTTCTCGGCAACGGTGATCTCTACGTGAGAGATGTAGTTCTGGTTCCACTGGGTCTCGAACAGGCTGTTGGCAAAGCGCAGGGCAATCAGGTTCTGAACCGTTTCCTTGCCCAGGTAATGGTCGATACGGTACACCCGGTTTTCCGGGAAGTAATGCGCCACCGCGTCATTTACGCGGCGTGAAGATTCAAGGTCATGGCCGATGGGCTTTTCCAGCACCACCCGGGTGCGCTCCGCCAGGCCGGCCTTGGCGAGGTTTTCGCAAATCGCGCCGTACACTGCGGCGGGTGTAGCGAAGTAGGCGATGACTTGGGCCGGGCCAATGCGCTCGGCCAGGACGGCATAGTCCTCGGCAAGCAGAAAGTCGACGTGCAGGTATTCAAGGCGGGCCTTGAAACGTGCCAGGTGGTCGTCGTCCAATTCTGCTGCGGGTACAAACTCATGCAGCTGCTCGTCAATTCTTGCCAGGTGCGTAGCGGTGTCACCTGGCTCACGAGCGAGGGCGAACAACCGAGTCTCGGGGTGGAGCAGGCCTGCCCGTTCCAACTGGTACAGCGCTGGAAACAGCTTGCGCAGGGCCAGGTCACCGAGGGCGCCGAATAAAGCGAAGGTGCAAGGTTCGGAAATTGACAGCATGATATGGGTTCTTTTATCAAGTTGGACGAGTATTACGGGTTTGAGGCCCGTGAATCAAGCCAAAAGTAGTAATAAAACAACAAGCCCAGTGCTTGCTGCATCTGTACTGGTGATTGGCGGGCCCCATCAGTACGATAGACCACCCATTTCCCCCACCGCACAGGGCGCCGCGCGAGAAAACGACCCGCGGTGCCCCGCAGTGCCAGTGGCTCACAGGAGAGTACATGGATCGCGTGCGCAACCTACTGGAGCAGATCCAGGGTCGCCTTGAAGACCTGAACAAAGCTGAGCGCAAGGTTGCCGAGGTCATTCTAAGCAATCCCCAGCAGGCCACCCGGTTCAGTATCGCCGCCCTTGCCCAGGCCGCCAAGGTCAGTGAGCCTACGGTAAACCGATTCTGCCGGTCCTTCGAGGTCAGCGGCTACCCTGAACTGAAACTTCAACTGGCCCAAAGCCTGGCCAGCGGCGCTGCTTATGTGAGCCGTGCCGTAGCGCCAGACGATGACCCTGCCGCCTATACACAAAAGATTTTTTCCAGCGCCATTGCGTCGCTGGACAGCGTTTATCAGCAATTGGACCCACAACTGATCAGCCGAGCAGTGGACATGATGATCCAGGCCCGGCAGATCCATTTCTTCGGGCTGGGTGCTTCCGCCCCTGTGGCCGTAGACGCTCAGCACAAGTTTTTCCGCTTCAACTTGCCGGTCTCCGCCCATGCAGACGTATTGATGCAACGCATGCTGGCTTCGGTGGCGCACACGGGAGAGCTCTTTGTGATCATTTCCTACACCGGGCGCACTCGCGAACTGGTAGAGGTGGCGCGTATTGCCAGGGAGAATGGCGCGTCGGTACTGGGCCTGACCTCGGCAGGTTCGCCGCTAGCGCAGGCCAGCAGCCTCAGCCTGAACATCCCATTGCCTGAAGACACGGACATCTACATGCCCATGACCTCGCGCATTATTCAATTGACGGTGCTGGATGTGCTGGCTACAGGCATGACCCTGCGCCGTGGCTCGGATTTCCAGCCACATTTGCGCAAGATCAAGGAAAGCCTGAACGCCAGCCGCTACCCCCTAGAAGAGGGCTGATAGCAGCCGGCTGTGCTGTCGCCTGAAGGCGACAGCGTGCTACAGGGTTAGAACTTGGACTGCACTTTCAAACCGGCAACCAGGGCGTTGTCCACATCGTCCACGCCACCTGGGCGCTTGATGTACTGCAGGTTGGGGCGCACGGTGAGCCAGTTGGTGACGTGGAAGCCGTAGTAGATTTCCGCGTCGTACTCGCTGCTGCGGATTGGAACGAACGTTGGATTGTCGTAGTCGTCGATGCCGTTCAGGGCATTGGCGAGGCGGGCATTGTCCGAGACGTCATCGTTAACATGGATACGCGCCAGGCCTACACCGATGTCGTCTTTAGGGCGGCCATCGAACAAGCCCTTATACACAAAGCCAACTTGCTGGTAGTTGTCGACCACGGTGGTAGCTTTGTCATGCACGGTGGCGTTGGCAAAGATGCTCAGGCCACGGCTTGGGTCACCATTGTGGCTGGTCAACTGCTGCTGGGCCACGATCCAGGCACCGTGCTTGCTGCCATGGCGGCGGAAATCGCCCCCGCTGGCGGCTTGCAGTTGGCCGTCTTCGCCTTCGGACACGTCGTTGGCTTTGGCTGTGCTGTAGTAGTAACCGGCACGGTACTCGCCTGGCAGGCCATTGACCGAGGGTGACCACACCACTTCCACTGGGATGATGGCGCCTTTGGTACCGCTGCCACTGAGCTTCCAGGCATTACCTGTTTCCAGGTAGGACGGGTTCTGCTCATACGCACCGATTTGTGCGTAGAACTCTGGCGTGATGTTGTACTTCACGCGCAGTGCCCATTGAGACACAGGCCAGTTGTACCAGATGTCGCCAATCCAGTTACCCACTTGAGAACCGCAGAACGCCAGGTTCTGGAAATCGCATGGGAAGCTGTTGAAGTCCTCGCCTTCGCCGAAGCGGCCGAACTTCACATCTAGCTTGTCGTCCAGGAAGGTCTGCTTGACCCACATCTGGGTGAGCCGCCAGGTTTGGCCGCGGCCCCAGACTTCCTGGGAAGAGCTGAGGGTGCCGGCACGAGGGTCGCCAATGCGGTCATTGCTGATGTTGCGACCACTACGCTCGGTGACCGCCAGCTTGAACTCCGCACCATGCCAGCCGAACAGCTTTTCCAGGTCCAGCTGCACGCCTAGGGCGAACTGGTCGGAATAACGGGCAGTACGGTCGTCGTTGTAGCCACCATTGAGGTTGGTGGCCGCTTCACCGACGTATTCGAGGGTGAAGTCATAGCCTTTGTCGTACAGCTCATGGCGCAACCCGCCCCAGTCGCCGGTGCCGTATTGGGAGGCATCGTAGGGCTTGGCGGCATAGGCCGTTGTAGCCAGCCCCATGGCGCCGAGCACCGACAGCTGGCGTGCCAGCCGGAAGGTCCTTTTTTTAGTGGTAATTTGCTTCTTCATTCCCTGGCTACCCTCGTTGTTTTATTGTTATTAAAACGCTCTGTTGTGTGCCTTTGTGTGTTGGCACGCTCTTAATGGCGGCCGGCGAACCGGGCCACGTTGTCATCTGACGGCTGTATGGCAGCAGCCTCCGTCACACCAAGCCGTTCACCCGTAACGGCGTCGAACAACAGCACCTTGCTTGGGTCGAAACGTACATCAAGTGTTTCGCCTACCACGGGGGCGTCGTCTGGTGCCACGCGGCAACACACCTTGGTGTCGTTCAAGGTCACGAACACCAAGGTGTCCGGGCCGGTGGGCTCGGTCACCTGAACCTCTGCGCGCAGGCCAGGCAAGGCACTGCCGGCTTCCCTGGCTACCACCAGCTGTTCAGGGCGTACGCCCAGGATCACGTCACGGTCTTCGAGGCCAGCGGTATGCACGCCAAGTGGCAATTCGCAACGCGCCTGCCCGCTGTCCAGCACTGCCACCAAACCTGTATCCCTGCGCTGCAAGCGTAGCGGAATAAAGTTCATAGGGGGAGAACCGATAAAGCTGGCAACGAACAGGTTGGCCGGATTGTTGTAGATGTCCTTGGGCGTACCGAACTGCTGGATGATCCCGTCCTTCATCACGGCCACCTTGTCACCCAGTGTCATGGCTTCGATCTGGTCATGGGTCACGTACACGGTAGTGGTGCGCAAACGTTGGTGCATCAGCTTGATTTCAGTGCGCATCTCCACCCGCAACTTGGCGTCCAGGTTCGACAGCGGCTCATCGAACAGGTAGATCTTTGGCCGTCTTGCCAGGGCTCGGCCCATAGCAACCCGCTGTTGCTGGCCGCCTGACAATTGGCCTGGCTTGCGTGAAAGCAAATGTTCAATCTGCAGTAGCTTGGCCACGCGCGCGACTTCCTGATCGATCTCGGCGGTAGGCATTTTGCGGATTTTCAGCCCAAAGGCAATGTTTTCCCGCACAGTCATGGTGGGGTATAGCGCATAGGACTGGAACACCATGGCAATGTCCCGGTCTTTCGGGCTCATGCCGCTGATGTCGACCCCATCGAGCATGATTGCGCCGCCTGTGATGTTCTCCAGGCCCGCAATGCAGTTCATGAGGGTAGATTTGCCACAACCTGACGGGCCTACAAGAATCAGAAACTCCCCAGCGTCAATCTGCAGCTGGATGTTCTTGAGGGTGTCCGGCAAACCAGTGCCGTAGGTTTTGATCACGTTACGCAGTTCGAGCGCTGCCATTTGCCTTACCCCTTAACCGCGCCGGCCGTCAGCCCACGCAGGAAATACTTGCCCGCCAGTACGTACACCAGCAGTGTCGGTAGCCCGGCGATCATCGCCGCAGCCATGTCTACGTTATATTCCTTCACGCCGGTGCTGGTATTGACCAGGTTGTTCAGCGCAACGGTAATCGGCTGAGCGTCGCCACTGGCGAACACCACACCGAACAGGAAGTCGTTCCAGATCTGCGTGAACTGCCAGATCAGGCACACCATGATGGTGGGAATCGACATGGGCAGCAGAATGCGCCCGAAAATCGTAAAGAACCCTGCCCCGTCCAGCCGCGCTGCACTTACCAGCGCGTTGGGCACGCTGACGTAGAAGTTACGGAAGAACAGCGTGGTGAAGGCCAGCCCGTACACCACATGAACCAAAACCAGGCCAGTGGTGGTGTTGGCCAGGCCCATTTGCCCCAGGGTGAAGGAAGCTGGCAGCAATACTGTCTGGAACGGCAGGAAGCAGCCGAACAGCAACAGGCCGAAGAACAGTTGGGAGCCACGGAAGCGCCACATGGACAGCACGTAGCCATTCAGGGCGCCCACGAACGTGGAGATCAGCACAGCTGGCACCGTGATCTTTACCGAGTTCCAGAAGTAGCCACCCACGGTGTTCCACGCCTTGCCCCAGCCGTCTACGGTAAATACCTGAGGCAGGCTCAGCAGGTTGCCGGCAAATACATCTTCCGGCGATTTGAAGCTGGTGAGCATCATCACTACCAGCGGTACCAGGTAAATGGCCGCAGCGACCAGCAATACGGTATAGATCGCCACCCGGTCTAGGGTCAGGCCTTGCTTGAGGCGGGTATCAGTCATGGCGCTTGCCTCGCAGTTCCGAGTAGAGGTAAGGCACCAGGATGGCCAGGATAGCCCCCAGCATCAGCATGGCACTGGCCGAGCCCACGCCCATCTGGCCACGGCTGAAGGTGAAGGAATACATGAACACGGCGGGAAGGTCCGAGGCATAGCCTGGCCCACCGGCTGTCATGGCCATTACCAGGTCAAAGCTCTTGATCGCGATGTGAGCAAGGATCATGAAGGCACTGAAGAACACTGGGCGCAGGCTAGGCAGCACAATTTTCAGGTAGATGGTGGGCAAGCTGGCACCATCGACCTGGGCCGCGCGCACGATGGAACTGTCCACGCCACGCAGGCCGGCCAGGAATAGCGCCATCACAAAGCCGGACGCCTGCCATACAGCGGCGATCACCACGCAATAGATCACACGGTCCTGATCCACCAGCCAGTCCAGGCGAAAGCCTTCCCAGCCCCAGTCACGCAGCATCTTGTCCAGGCCCAGGCCTGGGTTGAGCAGCCATTTCCAGGCGGTGCCGGTCACGATCATGGACAGGGCCATGGGGTAGAGGTAAATCGTGCGAAGGAAACCTTCGCGGCGAATGCGTTGGTCCAGCAGCACGGCCAGAAACACGCCGATCACAAGGCTGATGGCAATGAACATGCCGCCGAAGACCGCCAGGTTTTTGCTGGCGACCCACCAACGGTCGTTTTCCATCAACCGCATGTATTGTTGCAGGCCTACGAACTTGTAGGTCGGCATAAAGGTGGAACTGGTGAACGAGAGGATAAACGTCCAGATGATGTAACCGTAAAAGCCCACTAGCACGACGAGCATGCTTGGGGCCAACACCAGCTTGGGCAGCCAGCGTTGCAGGGCATCCAGGGGCGAGGCTTTGCTCAAGGCCGCTACTGAGCTCATAAACTTGGGTTCCGCTAGAAGCATTCGGGTTCGAGATCGCCCCTGCTGTCCAGACGCAAAGATAGCAGGGGCGAAGGTACGGCGTTACTTGGCTGACTTGATAGCGCTTGCCAGTTGCTTGGCAGCGGCGGCTGGATCGGCCTTGGTGTTGTTGATGTAGTTGGTGACTACGTCAAAGATCGCGCCTTGAACGGCCAGAGAGGTCGCCATGTTGTGCGCCATGCTTGGCTGCAGGCCGCCGCTCTTGTCGTCCGCTACGAAGTCCTTGGCCGCCTGCTGTGCACAGGAATCGAAACCAAGTTTCTCCATGTCGTTCTGCATGTCGGTGCGAACAGGGATCGAGCCCTTGTTGATGCTGAATACCTTCTGGAAGTCGGTACCCAAGGCCACCTTGGCCAGATCCTGCTGAGCGGCAATGGTGTTCTTGTCCTTGACCAGGAACACAGCCAGGGAGTCGATGTTGTACGTGAAGGCCTTGTCGGTGCCTGGGAACGGCACACACTGGTAGTCCTTGCCGGCGATCTTCTTCGCAGCGGTCCACTCGCTCTTGGCCCAGTCACCCATGGCCTGCATGCCCGCCTTACCGCTGATCACGTCACCGGCCGCCAGGTTCCAGTCACGGCCGGCACGGTTGGCGTCCATGTAGGTAGCGACCTTCTTGAGCTCAGTAAAGGCCTTGACCATGTCCGGGCCCGTAAGCGTGCTCTCATCCAGGTCTACGAACGCCTTCTTGAAGCCTTCCGGCCCCATCACCGACAGCACGACATCTTCGAACACGGTGCTGTCCTGCCACGGTTGGCCGCCGTGCGCCAACGCAATGAAGCCAGCAGCCTTAAGCTTGTCGCCTGCTGCATAGAATTCTTCAAGGGTGGTAGGCGCCTTGTCGATGCCGGCTTTCTTGAACACTTCCGGGTTGATCCACAGCCAGTTCACACGGTGGATGTTCACAGGCACCGCAACGTATTTGCCTTCGTACTTGACGGTGTCAGCCACTTTTTTGGACAGCAGCCCGTCCCAGTTTTCCTGCTTGGCCACATCCGTGAGCGCATCAGGGTTCAACAGGCCGGTGCTGGCCCACTCCTGGATATCCGGGCCTTTGATCTGGGCCACACCCGGCGGGTTACCGGCCATGGCGCGGCTTTTCAGTACGGTCATTGCGGTCGAGCCGCCACCACCGGCGACAGCACCGTCTTTCCAGGTGAAGCCGTCTTTTTCCACCTGCGCCTTGAGCACGTCAACAGCGGCTTTTTCACCACCCGAGGTCCACCAATGCACGACTTCGACCGTGCCTTTGCTGTCGGCAGCCTGGGCAGCGAAGGGAAAGAGTGTGGCGAGGGATATGACTGTAGCGAGGCGATTGATCGCGTTCATCGAGTTACCTTTTTGTTGTTATGCATTGCAAGTCTGGCGCTTGCGCTGCGGGAAGTGTAAGCAGGGTATCCAGTACGCCAGGTAACGAATGGATGCAGTTTTGTCACAACTTGGTGACAACGGGCTCCCCCAGGCCAGTGGCAAGGCTTCGCGCCAGCGGCAGTGTGGGCAAGAGCACCGCCTGGAGGGCATGGTAAAGGTCAGGTTTGCCACCCCACACCTGCGCCGAAGGCCTGTTATGAGCGTCCAGTTCGTGATGCCAACTGCCCTTGATCGTATCCAGCAGGTAGGTCGCAGAGAACTCCCAAAAGGTGCGGTACCACTGTTCGTATTCGCTTTCCCCGGTACGTTGCAGCAACGCCGCTGCCGCCGAGCTGGCTTCGGCATGCACCCAATGCATACGCTGCCGGACCACGGGCTGATCGCTCCAGTCCAGGGTGTAAACCAGCCCCGGCGCCCCGTCCACCTGCCAGGCCGTATGGCAGGCGGTTGCAAACAATGCACGGGCATCGGCCAGGAGCCAGGCCGGCGCGTCAAGGTTGCGCAGGCTAAGGGCTGCCTCAAGGTGCAGCAATAGCCGAGCCCATTCGAATGCATGGCCGGGTGTGCTGCCGTAAGGCCGGAACGGGTCCGCCGGCCGGTCATGGTTATAGTCTAGTGCAGGCGCCCATCCAGGGCTGAAGTGCTCGATTACGCGATGCCCATTGCTGGCGGCGTGCTGATGAATAACGCGCTCACAAATCCGCACTGCGCGCTCCAGCCATTTCACCTCGCCGGTTACGTCCGCCAGGGCCAGGAAGGCTTCCACCGTGTGCATGTTGCTGTTGGCGCCCCGGTAGGCTTCCTCGTTGGCCCAGGCCCGATCAAAGGCTTCGCGCATGGCGCCTTCGGATTCGCTCCAGAAGTGCCTTTCAATGATGCCGATGGCCTTGGCCAACAGTTCGGTTGCACCTGGCCTGGCCGCCGCCACGGCAGAGCTGGCCGCCAGCGCCACAAAGGCGTGCAGGTAGGCTGCCTTGCCCTCATCGCTGGCCGTATTGGCGGTGCTGTACCAGCCACCGTGTTCGGGGTCCTGCAGGCAGCCTTCAAGGGCGGCAATGCCATGATCGATGTACCCGGCATAGCCCGGCACACCCTTCACGTGCATCAGGGCAAAACTGTGGGTCATGCGGGTGGTGATCAATGTTTGTGCAGTGGTGTCGGCAAGCTGACCGCTGTCATCGAGGTGGCCGAAGCCTTCGGCCAGCCGGGAGGCCTTGGCAAAATCAGCCAGCCGGGCCGCCTCGGCCGTGAGCCACTGCTGGTGCGCAGGTGCAGCCAGCCAACTGTTGTATGCAGGTTGGAACCTGTTCATGGAAGCCCTTTGGTTTTTATTGTTCGCGCTGGAGTGTAACCAAGGGCAGCGCGCGCCCGGGTAACGAAGCGGTTTTTAAATGTCACAGAGCGGTGACCAAACTGTGCGCTGACCGCTAGCGGCGAGGAAGGTAGAGCGTCACCCGCAAGCCACCTGCAGGCAGGTTCTGAAGAGTAATCTCGCCTCCATGGCTGTGGGCGATATTGCGTGCGATACCTAGCCCCAAGCCATAGCCCTGCTGATTGCTGGACAATCGCACATGGGGTTCGAATACCGTTTCCAAGCGTTGCGCGGGCACACCCGGCCCTTCGTCATCCACGTGGAGCACAAAGGCCTTGGCTGAATCCTCCACAAACAGGTGCGCCCGGTCGCCGTACTTGAGCGCATTGTCGATCAGGTTACCCATGCAGCGCTTGAGTGCCAGCGGCTTGCCCCGGTAGGCGCGGCGCCCCCGCCCTTCCAGGGTCACACGGCCCTCTCCGGCCTGCCCTAGGTAAGGCTCCACCAGGCAATCAAGCACTTGGTTAAGGTCCACCCGCTCGATGTTCTCGTGGATGTCTGTGTCTTTCACGCACTGCAAGGCGCCTTTGACCAACAGGTCCAGCTCGTCCAGGTCCCGGTTAAAGCGTGTATGCAGTGTTTCATCCTCCAGCAGCTCGACACGAAGGCGCAGCCGGGTGATAGGCGTACGCAGGTCATGGGAAATGGCGCTGAACAGCAGGCTGCGCTCCGTCAGGTAACGGCTGATACGATCGCGCATGGCATTGAAGGCGCGGCTGACTTCCATCACTTCGCTACCACCCCCTTCGGCCAAGGGCTTTTGCGGCTCTTCACCCAATGATAATTCGCGCGCCGCCTGGGCCAACCGTTTCAAGGGGCGGCTTTGCCAATGCACCAGCAACCCGATGAACATCAGTAGGAAGGCGCTGGTCAAACCAATGAACAGCAACTGCTGGGCAGGCAGGCCCTCCTCGTCCAGGCTGGTATAGGGCTCGGGCAACAATGAGGCAATGTACAGCCACTCACCGTCACCCAAGTGTATCTGGGTCACCATCACCGGCGGGTTCACCGGTTCCAAGGTCAAGGCGTAATGCGCCCAGGAGCGTGGCAAGTCATCCAGGGCCAGCCCGCTGTTGAATATGCGCAGGTCCTGCGGCGTCACGAACTGCACCGTCAGGTTCACCTGCTCCCCCAATTGCTGGTGAAGCACGGCTTCCACTGCGCTGACCACCGCCTGGCGCCTGGGTGAGGGGCCTAACACCCGCATGCTCAAGGGTTTGTCGTTGAGGGATACAAAGAACCGTGTTCCGCCCATGCTACGCAACTGGTCCAGCACCAGCGGCCGGTAGGCCAATGGCAGAGAGCGGAAATAGCTGACACTGGCCGACATGGAGTGCGCCAAGCTGCGGGCGCTGGTTACGACGCCTTCTAGCTGGGTTTCCCGTAGTTGGGACAGCCAGATCACGCTGGACAGGGTTTGCGCCAGCAATACCGCCAGCAATGTCAGCATCAGCATGCGCCCCAGCAAGGAGCGTGGCAGGGGCAGGCGTTTAAGCAGCGACAACGTGAGCGGCCAGCAGGTACCCACTGCCGCGTACGGTACGGATCAGCCGAGGGGGTTTGTCTGTATCGCGCAGCCGTTGCCGCAAGCGGCTGACGGCCATGTCAACGATGCGGTCCAGGGGCATGGGTTCGCGGCCGCGGGTCGCATTGCCAATGGTGTCGCGGTCCAGAATCTGTTGGGGGTGGTCCAGGAACAGCTTGAGCAAGGCGAAATCCGCCCCGGAAAGAATGACTTCTTCGCCGTCCACATGGAACAGGCGGTGGCTGATTACATCCAGCCGCCATTCATCGAAGGCGAGCAATTCGCTGACCCGCTCGCTGCCAAATTGAGCTCGCCGCAGCAGGGCCTTGATACGGGCCTGCAGTTCGCGGGGGCTGAAGGGTTTGCCCAGGTAGTCGTCTGCCCCCAGCTCCAGGCCAACAATACGGTCGGCCTCGTCGGAACTGGCGGTGAGCATGATGATGGGCACGTGGGCCTGCCGAGGGTGCTGACGCGCCCAGCGGCACAGGCTGAAGCCGTCTTCATCAGGCAGCATGATGTCCAGGATGACTAGGTCCACGCTGGCTGCGTTGAACGCGTCACGAAAGCCCTGGCCATCGCTGACCGCGTGAACCTGGAAGCCGGCGCGGCCCAGGTACGTGGTCAGCAACTCTCGAATATCCTGGTCGTCGTCTACCAGAAGGATGGTTTTGCCGGCAGTGGTCACAGCGCTTATTTCCCGTCAGCCCGGGTCGTCGCCCGTTCGACGCCGATTAGACGCTCAAGCTGCCCCTTCCCGCAAGGCCACACCCGCACCAATCAGGCCGGAAAACTCGGCGGTGACCACCCATACCGGCACATTTGAGAAATATCCGCTCATGCAGCCCTTGTCAGCGAAGCTGTCCTTGAAACCGCTGGCCAGGAACAGCTCGATGAATTTGGGGATCACACCGCCCACGATGTACACACCGCCCAACCCACCCACGGTCAGTACATTGTTACCCGCCACCCGCCCCAGGAAACGGCAGAACTGGTCGACGGTCTGGCAGGCCACTTCATCACCCTTGAGCGCCAGTTCGGTCACCTGTGACGGCGAGGTCGCCTTGGCTACGCGGTCATCCACGGCACAGATCGCCTGATAGAGCCGTAACAGGCCACCACCGCTAAGAATGGTTTCGGCACTGACATGGCCGATTTCATCCTGAATGTACTGGCGCAGCCTGGCTTCCCGCGCATTGCCCACGGGCAGGTCCACATGGCCTCCCTCCCCCGGCAAAGCCATATAGTGGCCGTTTTCCAGGCAGAGCAACGTACCCACGCCCAGGCCCGTGCCCGGCCCGATGACCACGGCAGGCCGGCGCGGCTGTGCCTGGCCTTCACACACGGTCTTGAATTCGCCTTCCTGCAGCTGCGTCATGCCTAACGCCATGGCAGTGAAGTCATTGATCAACAGCAACCGCTGCACACTCAACGTGCTGCAAAACGCCTTCTGGCTGATGCGCCAATGGCTGTTGGTGAACCGGAACTCATCACCGGACACCGGCCCGGCTACCGCCAGGCAGACGGAGCTGATCGCGCCAGCCGCCAGGCCCTGGTCTTTAAGGTACTGACCAATAGCCTGCTCGGGGCTGGTGTAATCGGCGGTGGCAAACACCTGGACGGCCCGGATGGCCCCATTTTCCCACAGGGCGAAACGTGCATTGGTGCCGCCGATATCACCTACCAGTGACAATGTCATGTAAGGGCTCCCAAAGCCGAGGTAAAGGCGCTGGCGCCCTGCTCGGCCGAGCTGAACGCCACGCGCATGAAACTGAACAGTTCGCGACCACAGCCCACGCTGCTGTCGATTGTAGGCACGGCGGGTTCACGTGCGGCAAATTCGGCAGGGTCTACCTTGATTTCAAGGGTCCCGGTCGTGCCGTCTACGCGAATGATGTCACCATCACGCACCCTGGCCAGCGGCCCACCCGCTGCCCCTTCAGGGCACACGTGGATCGCGGCCGGGATCTTGCCCGAAGCACCTGACATTCGTCCATCAGTAACCAACGCCACTTTGAAACCCCGGTCCTGCAACACGCCCAGGAAAGGCGTCATCTTGTGCAACTCTGGCATGCCGTTGGCACGCGGCCCCTGGAACCGCATAACAGCCACCAGGTCACGCTCAAGCTCGCCCGCCTTGAACGCGTCCGCCAGGGCCTGCTGGTCCTCGAACACACGGGCCGGGGCTTCAACCACACGGAATTCAGGCGCCACCGCCGACACCTTCATCACGCCCCTGCCCAGGTTGCCTTCCATCACCCGAAGCCCGCCTTCGGTGGAGAACGGTCGGCTGGCCGGGCGCAGAATGGCCTCGTCCAGGCTGGCAACCGGGCCTTCACGGAACACCACCTTGCCATTGTCCAGGAAAGGTTCACGGGTGTAGGCCTTGAGGCCCTTGCCCACTACGGTGTTGACGTCTTCATGCAGCAGGCCGGCCTCCAGCAGTTCACGGATCAGGAACGCCATGCCGCCTGCGGCCTGGAAGTGGTTGATGTCGGCTTTACCGTTGGGGTACACGTTGGACAGCGTTGGCACTACCTCGGAGAGGTCGGCCATGTCTTTCCAGGTCAACTGGATGCCAGCGGCCATGGCGATCGCTGGCAGGTGCAGTGTGTGGTTGGTGGAGCCGCCTGTGGCGTGCAGGGCCACGCAGGCGTTGACCAATGCCCGTTCGTCTACAATTTCACCCAGGGGCATAAAGGCGCCGCTGGCTTTGGTAATGCGCGTCACCTGCTGTGCGGCTTCGACTGTGAGCGCTTCGCGCAGCGGCGTATTAGGGTTGATGAAGGACGAACCTGGCAGGTGCAGGCCCATCACCTCCATTACTAGCTGGTTGGTATTGGCGGTGCCGTAGAACGTGCAGGTGCCTGGCGCGTGGTAGGAGTTCATCTCAGACTCCAACAGCTCCTCGCGGGTGGCCTTGCCTTCGGCGTAGCGCTGGCGCACATCGGCTTTCTGCTTGTTGGAGATCCCCGAGGGCATGGGGCCGCCAGGCACGAAAATGGTCGGCAAGTGGCCAAAGCGCAGTGCGCCGATCATCAGGCCGGGCACAATCTTGTCGCAGATGCCCAGGCACAAGGCCGCGTCGAACATGTTGTGAGACAACGCCACGGCCGTGGCCATGGCAATGGTTTCGCGGCTGGCAATGGACAGTTCCATGCCTGGCTCGCCTTGTGTCACACCATCGCACATGGCGGGCACGCCACCGGCGAACTGCCCGACCGAGCCCATTTCACGCAGTGCGGCCTTGATCACCTCAGGGTAGCGTTCATAGGGCTGGTGGGCTGACAGCATGTCGTTGTAGGCCGACACGATCGCCACGTTGGCCGCATTGAGAAGGCGTAGCTGGTGCTTGTCCTCCGCGCCGCACCCGGCCACGCCATGGGCGAAGTTGGCGCATTGCAGCTTGCCGCGCTGAGGCCCCTCGGTCGCGGCGGCACGGATCATGGCCAGATAACGCTCGCGCGTGGGGCGGCTGCGTTCGATCAGCCGTTGGGTAACCTCGAGGACGCGGGGATGCATGTAAGACTCCAGGCTTTCAGTGGGACCGTTGTCGGGCGCTGCAAAAGGATCCGCCTGGTTTCAAATCTTTCAACTTAACTGCCAGGGGTCGATCAAAAGACAGAGCCGTACCGGTCACGCGTTGTAGATAAAACAAAATTCTGCCATCAAAAAGGCTTGTTTTCTATTTCTATGCGAATAATCTTGTAATTCCAACAACAAAACAGATTTTCGCGGTTCCGGCTATGGTTTGGAAACGCTCACACTCTGACAGTAGGTAATGCCATGACCATTCGTATCGCAATCAATGGCTTCGGCCGCATCGGTCGAAACGTTCTTCGTGCACTGTATACCCAGGGGTACCGTCAGGACCTGCAGGTCGTCGCCATCAACGACTTGGGTGACAGTGCCATGAATGCCCACTTGCTCAAATACGACACCGTGCACGGTACGTTTGATGCCACAGTCGAGCACGATGAAAACGGCCTGAGTGTCAATGGAGACCGCATCGCGGTGTCGGCGATCCGCAACCCGGCGGAATTGCCATGGAAAGCCAACAATGTAGATGTTGTGTTCGAATGCACCGGATTTTTCACCGACCGTGAAAAAGCCGCTGCGCACCTTACCGCCGGTGCTGGCAAGGTCATCATCTCGGCCCCTGCCAAGGGCGCAGATGCCACGGTCGTGTATGGCGTCAACGATGAAGTGCTGACTGCCTCTCATCAGGTCATCTCAAACGCCAGCTGTACCACCAACTGCCTGGCACCCGTGGCACAGGTACTGGAACGTGAGCTGGGTATCGAACAAGGCCTGATGACCACCATTCATGCCTACACCAACGACCAGAACCTGATCGACGTGTACCACACCGACCCCTTCCGGGCGCGCTCGGCCACCCAGTCGATGATCCCAAGCAAGACCGGCGCCGCTGAAGCCGTTGGCCTGGTGTTGCCAGCACTGGCCGGCAAGTTCACAGGCATGGCCGTGCGCGTGCCCGTGATCAATGTGTCTGTGGTGGACCTGACCATCAACGTCAAGCGTGATACCACGGTTGCTGAGGTAAATGCCCTGATGAAGGCCGCCGCCGAAGGCTCCAAGGTGCTGGGTTACAACACCCTGCCGCTGGTGTCATGCGACTTCAACAACAACCCGCTGTCCTCGATCTTCGATGCCAATCACACCAAAGTCATCGGCCGCATGGTCAAGGTCATGGCGTGGTACGACAACGAATGGGGCTTCTCCAACCGTATGCTGGATAACTGCCTGGCACTGTGTAACGCCAAGTAATGGTTTCTCGGTGGGGCTGACTTGACCGGCTGAAAAGATGAGAAGCATTATCATCTGACCTCCGTAGCCAGGTCGCCCCCCGTGAATCCGTCTCGCCTCGACGCTGTCTTTTTGCGTCACCGCCTTAGCCTGCTGCGCACCCTTCACAGTATGGTAGGCGACCCACACGTCGCCGAAGACCTACTGCATGACACATGGCTACGGGTGTCGCGGGCGCTGGCGGGCTATCACGTGGAACACCTTGAACCCTTCGTTTTTCAAACCGCCCGCCGCCTGGCGCTCGACCACCTGCGTACCCAGCGCCGACACACGTGCATCCTGGACGGTGACCTGCCCTTGCAGGTTGTGCACAACATTCCCCAAGAAGGCAGCACCGCTGAAGAAGCTGCATATACCGATCAGCTCCTCCAGCGCCTCAGCCTGCAGGTCGCTCGGCTTACGCCACGCCAACGCAGCATCTTCATTCAGAACCGGGTACACGGCCAGCCTTGCCCAGCCATTGCTCAGGCGTTAGGTGTCTCGGCCAGCACCGTACAGAAAGAACTCAAGCAAGTGATGCGGATATGCCAGCAGGTTACAGAAAGCATGTCGGAATGATGAGCTGGCCATGCATAGCCGACTTTTGTGGGAGCCTGCGAAGCGGGCGAATGGGGCCAACGAGGCTAGTGCCTGTCGTGATTTTGCCTGTAAGCCGAGTGATGTTCGCAGGCTTACGCCTACTCCTACAAAGGCGGTGCGCAATAAAGCTCAACAACCGCCCTGCTCTCCAAATAAGCCGCTAAAAAAATTACGCATTTGCGTCGCTCGTTCGTCTTGTCTTTCTGCCAATGCAAAACATTCGCATCTAGACGGAGCCGTTCATGTACCACCCTCTTCTATCCAGCGCCTTGCTGGTTTTCGCTGCCGCGTTCGTTACCCCTGCCTTCGCTGACTCCGGCAGCCGCACGTTTCATATCGCCCAACAACCGCTGACCAATGCACTCAAGGCGTTCAGCCTGGTCACGGGCTGGCAAGTGGAGGTTCCTGCCGAAACGGGCAGCGACCTGCTCTCATTGGGCGTAAGCGGGCATATGGCGCCGGAACAGGCGCTGGAAAAGCTGCTCGCAGGCACCGGGCTGGGTTATCGCCAGGTAGGCGAAGGTGCCGCCGTGCTGGTGCGTCAGGCAACAGCAGTGGAGCTGGCACCGATAACCGTCAGCGCCACGCGACACACCCAGGCGGTGACGGAGGTGCCTGGCACAGTGAGCGTGATTGATCGCCAGGTACTGGACCAGAGCAACGTCAACACCCTTCAGGACGTCGTGCGTTATGAGCCTGGGGTGAGCGTGGGTGGTAGCGGCCAGCGTGCAGGCATCACGGGTTACAACATTCGTGGTATCGACGGTGACCGCGTCCTTACCCAGATCGACGGCGTGGGCATCCCGGAAAGCTATTTCTTCGGGCCTTACGCACAAACCCAGCGCAACTACGTAGACCCTGAGATCATCAAACGCGTGGAGATCCTGCGCGGGCCCAGCTCTTCGCTCTATGGCAGCACGGCCATCGGTGGGGCAGTCAGTTATTACACGCTCGACCCTGCTGACATCATCAAGCCAGGCCAGGCCACTGGGGCGCGCCTGAAGGCTGGTTACAGCGGCAAAGACAACAGCTGGTTGAAGTCCGGTACCGTGGCAGGGCGCCAGGGTAATGTGGACGCACTTGTGCACCTGAGCCAGCGAGACGGCCACGAAACCAAATCCTTCGCCAGCCACGGCGGCAATGGGCTGGCCCGTACTGCCGCTAACCCTGAAGACGCGCGCAGCACCAATGTGCTTGCCAAGGCGGGGTGGACCTATGCCCAGGATGAGCGCCTGGTGCTTACCTACGAAAGGTTCAAAGGCAACAACCAGGCAGACGTAAAAAGCGCCATTGGCGGGCCTTTCATCCAAGGCGTGGCGTCGGGCATGTACCGCTCCAGAGGCACGAACGATACGCGCACACGGGAGCGCTTCGGCATCGCCCATGACGTGACCCTCAACAGCCCGCTGGCCGATGAAGCCAAATGGAGCCTGAACTACCAGTTGGCCAAGACCGACGAGCAGACCGACGAACTGTACGTCCCTTACACCCGCCAGGTGCTACGGCACCGGCAAACCTCATACAAGGACCGTCAATGGATCTTCGATGGGCAGTTGGATAAAGCCTTTAGCCTGGGCGCTACCGATCATGCATTGACCTACGGTGCCACGCTCAAGCGGCAAAAAGTTACCAACCTGCGTTCCGGCTACGGCGTCTGCCTGGCGAACGGTCGCAACTGTACCGCAGGCCAACCCAGCCCCAGCGACGCCTTAGCGCCGGAAAGTGATTTTCCAAACCCTACCGTCGATACGTACAGCGTGTTTGCCCAGGATGAGATCCGGCTGGGCAACTGGTCCTTCCTTCCCGGTGTGCGCTATGACTACACCCACCTGAAACCAAAACTGACCGAGGCGTTTTTGCGCACTCTCAAGGGCAGCGACAATACCCAGTACAGCGACGACACTAAAACCTGGCACCGCCTCTCGCCCAAGCTGGGCGTGACCTATGCCTTCACCGAGCAGACCTCCTGGTACGGTCAGTACGCCGAGGGGTTCCGTACACCCACTGCCAAGGCCCTGTATGGCCGGTTCGAAAACGCCGCCAGTGACTACGTGGTGGAACCCAACCCGAACCTGGAGCCTGAAAAAAGCCGCAGTTTCGAAACCGGGCTACGAGGCTACTTCGAGGCGGGCAGCTATGACTTGGCCGTGTTCTATAACACCTACCGGGATTTCATCGACGAAAACCAACTGCAAGGCGGCTACGACCAAGCCACGTTCCAGAGCAGCAATATCCGCCACGCCACGATTCGCGGCGTGGAAGCCAAAGGTCGGCTCAACTTGGACCGCTTCGGGGCGCCGCAGGGCCTGTATACCCAAGGTTCGATCGCCTACGCCCACGGGCGCAACAAGGACACCGGCCAGCCCCTTAATAGCATCAACCCGTTAACCAGTGTGCTGGGCATTGGCTACGACCGGCCGCGCCACGGCGGGTTGCTCAGCTGGACCTTGGTCAGTCGTAAAGGGCAGGTGGACAGCAGCAGCCTTAACACGCCCGATGGGGGCACCCTGTTCAAAACACCGGGTTTCGGCACGCTGGACCTCACCGGCTATTACAAGCTCAGTGACGACATCACCCTCAACGCGGGCCTTTACAACCTGGCCGACAAAAAATACTGGCTTTGGGACAACGTGCGCGGCTACGACAGCGTGGGTGAAGCCTCGGTCACCGCGCCTGCCAACCTGGACCGCCTTACTCAGCCAGGCCGCAACGTTTCGGTCAATCTGGTCTGGGATATCTAAAACCACTGCGCACGCTGTCATCATTTCAAGGAGCGATTCCCAATGCCTCTACAGGCTTCCCCCGCACTCGAACCCATCACGCCCTTGCTGCGTTCGCAGCGCTTGAACCAGGCCACGCATGCGCCCCATGCAGCGCTTGATCACCTGGTAAAGGCGCAGGCGCCCTTCGACTCCCTCGAAGGCTTCAGCCGTTTCGTAACAGCCCAATACCTTTTCCAGGCGGACCTTGAAGGGCTCTACCAGGACCTGCACCTGCGTAGCTGTTTTACCGACCTGCCCCGCCGCTGCCGCGCCAGTGACGCCCTGGCAGACCTCGCCGACCTGGGCGTAACACCCCCCGAGCCGCCACCGGGAGGGCCTGCCTTGCTCAGCTTTGGTGAGTCACTGGGGTGGATTTTTGTGTCGGAAGGGTCGAAACTCGGCGCCGCATTCCTGATCAAGCGTGCCGAAGCGCTCGGGTTGTCTGCCACCTACGGGGCTCGTCACCTGGCAGCGCCTGTAGAGGGCCGCGCGGCAGGCTGGAAACGTTTCACCCAGGCGCTGGACGCGCTTGAACTAAGCCCCAGGGACGATGCACTGGCCCAAGCCGGTGCCCTGGCAGCCTTCCAGCGCTTTACGGTACTGCTGCAAACCGCCTTTGCCCGTGCATAGGCATGAACTCACCGCCCGGCCCGCCCATGGCGTGGCCTGGCCCGATCACTGCCCGGTGCCGATGACCGACCAGCTCCCTCCTACTCGCTCACGCCTGGCTCGCGTCCTTTATGGGGTGCTTGCGTATGTCTGCGTAGGCATTGGCATCGTTGCCATCTTCATTCCTGGCCTGCCCACCACCGAATTCATCCTCATTGCCGCCTGGGCGGCCACGCGCAGTTCTCCACGGCTGGCCGCCTGGCTGGAAAACCACAAGGTGTTTGGCCCCATCATTCGCAACTGGCGGATGGGTAAAGTCATTACACGCCGGTCCAAACTGGCGGCCACCGCCAGCATGCTGGTGTGCGCAGTGGTCATGTGGCTCACCTTGCGCCATTACTGGGCGATCTACGCGGCCATCGGCGGCATGGTGCTGGTCAACCTCTGGATCTGGTCGCGGCCCGAGCACCCTAAAAGGCCTGGCTAGCCTTTACCGCTTGTCGGCAGATGATAAAGCCGTGGTCAAAAAGGCCGATGAGGTGGCGAAGCCGAACTCTCCGCTTTCGAGGCATGCCAGCCCTCGCCCACCTTACCCCCCACGAGCACACCCATGCTGCAGTCCCTGTCCATCCGTTTGAAAATAGTGCTGCTGGCAGGGTTGAGCCTGGTTGCCGTAGTGGCCACCGTTGTTGGCATGAACCTTTACCAGAGCCGCGCTAATAACGCGCTGGTGAGCCAGTCCAGTGAACGCATGCTCACCACAAGCGTTGAGAAACTGCTGCTGGCCCAGGCTGCCGAAAAAGCTATATCGCTGCAAAAAGCCTATGGCGCAGACCTGATGCTCACCAGCGACCTGGCCGAGCAGATGGCCCAATTGAGCACCGCACGCCAACGTCAGAACTTCAACGCCGCCGCCTTGCGCGAAGAGGCCAATCAGGCCTTGGCGCTGGCGTTCAAGCGCAACCGCGACGTACTGGCGGTGTGGGCCGTGTTTCAGCCCAATGCCTTCGACGGCAACGATGCCGACTTTGTGGCTGACCTGGCGCGCGGCTCCAATGAAACCGGCCGCTTCAGCAGCTATTGGAGCCGTTACGACGGCAATGACAGCAATTCGGCCATCAACGAAGATGACCTCTCCAAGACTGAAATAAACGCCAGTGGCCTGCCGTTCAACAGTTGGTATACCTGCGCCCTGCAAACCGGCAAGCTGTGCCTGCTGGAACCCTATGCCGACACCAGCGGCGGCAAGACCCTGCTCATGACCACCCTGGCCGTGCCCATCCGCGTGGCAGGCAAGGTGGTCGGCGTAGCGGGGGTCGACCTAGCCCTCAGCGCCTTGCAGGTCAGTGCCGTGAAGGCAAAGGGCGAGCTGTTCGAGGGCGCGGGCCATATCATGGTGCTGTCCAGCAAAGGCGTACTGGCTGCCGACAGCAATACCCCCGACACCCTGGGAAAGGGTATTGAAGCAGCTTTAGGCGTTGACGGTCGCGATACCCTGCAGCAACTTCAGGCCGGCAAGGCTACGGTGATGGCCCGTGGCGACGTGATTCGCGCCATCTACCCCGTGGTGCCGGTAGAGGGCGTACCAGCCTGGGGCGTGGTGATCGACCTGCCACGCAACGTACTGCTGGCGGACGCGTTGAAGCTCCAGGCTGTGCTTGACCAGTCACAGACCAATGGCACCCTGCAAACCTTGATGGTGGCCATCGTGGCAGGCTTGCTGGGGCTGGTGGTGCTATGGTTGACGGCCTCAGGCGTAACCCGGCCTATCACCAGTGTTGCCTTGATGCTAAAGGACATTGCCAGCGGCGAAGGCGACCTGACGCGCCGTATTCACTACGCTCGCAAAGACGAGCTGGGCGAGTTGGCCAACTGGTTCAACCGCTTCCTCGACAAGCTGCAACCTACGATCGCGCAAATCAAGGCCAGTGTCATCGAAGCCCGGAGCACGGCCGACCAGTCCTCGGACATCGCCCACAAAACCAGCGAAGGCATGCAGGTCCAGTTCAGGGAAATCGACCAAGTGGCCACTGCGTCCAATCAGATGAGTGCCACCGCCCATGAAGTGGCCGGCAGTGCTGCCAATGCTGCCAATGCCGCCAAAGGTGCCGATCAGGCTGCACGGGATGGCCTGCGTATCATCGAGCGCAGCACTGTGGACATCAATGGCCTGGCCGAGGAAGTAAGTACGGCGGTAGGCCAGGTGCAAACCCTTGCCGTCAACAGCGAGCAGATTGGCTCGGTACTGGAAGTGATACGGGGTATTGCGGACCAGACCAACCTACTGGCACTCAACGCCGCCATCGAAGCGGCGCGTGCTGGGGAAAGCGGCCGCGGGTTCGCGGTCGTAGCCGATGAAGTGCGCAACCTGGCACGGCGCACACAGGATTCGGTAGGCGAGATTCGCCTGGTAATCGAACGTATCCAGGGGGCGACCCACGACGTAGTGGCTACCATGCACTCAAGCCAGGCCAAAGCCCAGGAGAACGCTACGCAAATCCTCCAGGCTTCGTCCGCGTTAAGTCGCATCAGTGAAGCGGTAGGCATCATCAGCGACATGAACCTGCAGATCGCCAGCGCTGCAGAAGAGCAGAGTGCCGTGGCCGAAGAGGTAAACCGAAATGTATCGGCCATTCGGGTGGTCACCGAAGCCTTGACCGTACAAGCCTCTGAGGCCGCCCAGGTGAGCAGCCAGCTCAACGCACTGGCCGGCCAGCAGATGCGCTTGATGGACCCCTTCAAGGTATAAAGCAGCCAACGCAGAGCACGTCTATGCTTGACCCTTCGACGCCCCGGCCTGCGGGGCGTTTCTGTCAAGGAGTACGTCATGTTCGAACCCGGCCACCTGCACCTTGAACACAGCCCCGTCCAGCCCCGTGACGTCGCGTACCAGCTGGACATCACCTATGAACCGCGCAGCGACGCCCGTGGCACCATCATGCATTTCCAGGTGGCAGGTGATATTGCTGGCCACGCCTTGAACGAGGCACTGGACCTGCCACGGGACCTGGCCTTCAACTTCGCCAGCGACATCGATCACCTGGCGCGTCAACACGGCCTGCCCGCCACGCAGATCATTCCTATCAGCGTGCATCACCAATACGACGCCATGTTCGCCGATATCCAGAACAAATTGGAGCGACACGCGGGCGGTCCCGTGGACCCGGCGCACCTGCCTGGCGCCTGAGCGTGGGTTTCATCGGCAGCACGGGGGAGGCATAATCCATGGCTTCTGACGTCCAGGCCCTGTTTTCCTCATGCGTATTCACGTCAGCTTTCAAGACCGGGTAGGCATTACCCAAGAAGTACTGGCCCTGCTGGGTGCCCGCAACCTGAACCTGGATGCGGTCGAGATGGTACCGCCCAATGTGTATATCGATGCCCCTACGCTCAGTGCTGCTGTACTGGACGAACTGCGTGGTGCGCTGTTTGCCGTGGCCGGTGTTCAGGCCGTCACGGTGGTGGACATTTTGCCAGGCCAGCGGCGCCACCTTCAGCTTGATGCGCTGCTTGCCGCCATGAGCGACCCGGTGCTGGCCGTGGACACTGCAGGAAAGGTACTGCTGGCCAACCCTGCCATGGTTTCGCTATGCGGTCGGGAACCCGCTGGCGAGCTGGTGGCACAGGTGTTCCGCGACACCAGCCTGCTGGAGGCACTGGTTGAAAACGGCTTCCGCCTGCCCCTCAGAGAAGTGTCGGTGGAGGGCGAAACCCTGATGCTGGACGCCACGCCCATTCCCCACGCCGGCGCGCTCATCACGCTCTACCCCCCCAACCGCATCGGCGAACGGCTGGCAGCCCTGCACCATGACCATGCTGAAGGCTTCGAGGCGCTGCTGGGCGAGTCCACCGCCATTCGCCAGCTCAAGGCGCGGGCACAACGCATTGCTACCCTGGATGCGCCTTTGTTGATTCAGGGGGAAACCGGTACGGGAAAAGAACTCGTCGCGCGCGCCTGCCATGCCGCCAGCGCACGCCATAGCTCACCCTTCCTGGCACTGAACTGCGCAGCGTTGCCTGAAAACCTGGCTGAAAGCGAGCTGTTCGGCTATGCACCTGGGGCGTTCACAGGCGCACAGCGCAACGGCAAGCCCGGCTTGATGGAGCTGGCGCACCAAGGCACGGTCTTTCTCGATGAGATCGGCGAAATGTCCCTCTACCTGCAAGCTAAATTGTTGCGGTTCCTCAATGACGGCAGCTTCAGGCGCGTAGGTGGCGACCGCGAAATCAATGTGAATGTACGTATCCTGAGCGCCACCCATCGCAATCTGGACAAGATGGTGAGCGAAGGGACCTTTCGCGAAGACCTGTATTACCGGCTCAACGTGCTCAACCTGGACGTACCGCCCTTGCGTGACCGGGGCCAGGACATTCTGCTATTGGCCCGTTGGTTCATGCGCCAGGCCTGCGCGCAGATCGGCCGGCCCGTCTGTCGCCTGGCACCGGGCACCTACCCTGCCCTGCTGGGCAACCGTTGGCCCGGCAACGTTCGCCAGTTGCAGAATGTGATTTTCCGTGCAGCGGCCATTTGCGAAAGCACACTGGTGGACATTGGCGACTTGGACATTGCTGGTACTTCCGTGGCGCAGCAACGCGACCGGGAAATCCATAGCCTGGAGCAGGCCGTGGACGATTTCGAACAGGCGCTGCTGGAAAAGCTGTATACCGATTATCCGTCCACGCGGCAGCTGGCCGCGCGGCTGCAGACGTCCCATACCGCCATTGCCAACCGCTTGCGCAAATACGGGATAGGCACCAGCAAAAGCTGACGTTGGCCATTCGCCCCGCTTGCGTCACGTTATCGATACAGCGTCTGCATTTCATTACACCTCAAGCAGCCAGCACCGACTCAGCCCTGACAACGACCGTAATGAAATCATTACATATCACGCCCTGTGCTGCCGTCCCCTCACACCCTTCTAGCCCAGCAAAATCGGGTACTTCATTGCATTGGCAGCCTATTTGCAACATGACAGCGATCCAGCCCGCATGGGCGCGTGTTTGCGGCCACCCCTGGCCTTCTGGAGTGTTGCATGACTGTTTTGCGTTTCACCCATGAGCATGAATGGCTGCGTGCCGAAGCCGACGGCACCGTGACCGTAGGCATTACCAATTTTGCCCAGCAGGCCCTGGGCGACGTGGTGTTCGTACAGTTGCCGGAAACCGGCGACTACACTGTGGAGGCTGAAGTGGCTGTACTGGAATCTGTTAAAGCCGCCAGCAGCATCAACATGCCCCTGGATGGCGAGATCACCGAGGTGAACCCGGCCCTGGAAGGCAACCCTGAACTGGTCAATGAAGATCCCCTGGCACGTGGCTGGTTCTTCCGCTTCAAGCCTGTCGATGCGTCGCAACTCGATGGCCTGCTGGACCAGAACGCCTACGATCAATTGATCGCTGCCCAAGCCTGAGGACATCTGACATGCCTTTTGACGTTGCCTTGACCACGGATAACGAATTCATTGGCCGCCATATCGGCCCACGCGCAGAAGACGAGCAGGCGCTGCTTCAAACCCTAGGTTTCGATAGCCTGGACAGCCTGACCGCAGCGGTCATTCCCGCCACCATCAAGGGCACCAGCGTGCTGGATGCTGGCGATGGGCAAAGCGAAGCCGATGCACTGGCTGCGCTCAAGGCTATTGCTGGCAAGAACCAGTTGCTCAAGACGGTGATCGGGCAGGGGTACTACAACACCCATACTCCGGCGCCCATCCTGCGCAACCTGCTGGAAAATCCAGCCTGGTATACCGCGTATACCCCCTATCAACCGGAAATTTCCCAAGGCCGCCTTGAAGCCCTCCTCAACTTCCAGACGCTGATCAGCGACCTGACGGGGCTGCCCATTGCCAATGCCTCGCTGTTGGACGAAGCCACCGCTGCCGCCGAAGCCATGACCTTCTGCAAGCGCCTGTCGAAAAACCGTGTTAGCACCGCCTTCTTCGCGTCGGTGCGTTGCCACCCGCAAACCCTAGCGGTGCTGCGTACGCGCGCTGAGCCGCTGGGTATTGAGGTGGTAGTCGCCGATGAACACACCCTGGAGGACACTAGCCGCTTCTTCGGTGCCCTGCTGCAATACCCTGCCAGTAACGGCGATGTGCTGGATTACACCGCCGTAGTGGAACGCTTCCACGCCAGCCAGGCCTTGGTAGCCGTTGCCGCCGACCTGCTGGCCTTGACCCTGCTCACGCCGCCGGGCGAATTCGGCGCTGACGTGGCCATTGGCAGCGCACAGCGGTTTGGCGTGCCCTTAGGCTTTGGCGGCCCCCATGCCGCGTACTTTTCTACCCGGGACAGCTTCAAGCGCGACATGCCCGGGCGCCTGGTAGGTGTGTCCATCGACCGCCATGGCCAACCTGCCTATCGGCTGGCCATGCAGACACGCGAGCAGCATATCCGCCGCGAAAAGGCCACTAGCAACATCTGCACCGCGCAGGTGCTCCTGGCCAACATCGCCAGCATGTATGCGGTGTACCACGGGCCTCAGGGCCTGCAACAGATCGCTAAACGTACCCATGCCCTGACGGCGATTCTGGCGGCAGGCCTCCGTGACATGGGTGTAGTGGTCGAGCAGACGCACTTCTTCGACACCCTGACACTGCACACAGGGGCTGCCACCGCTGAGCGGCATGCCAAAGCACGGACGGCGGGCTACAACCTGCGCCAGGTAGACGCCGAGCGTGTGGGCGTGTCCTTGGACGAAACCAGCCGGCAGGCCGATGTAGAAGCCTTGTGGGCTATTTTTGCCACCGGTCAGCAGCCAGCTTTCGCTGCTGTTCAAGGCAGTGCCTCCAGTGCATTGCCTAAGGGGCAACTGCGCCAGGGTGCTGTGCTCAGCCACCCCGTATTCAACCGTTATCACTCCGAAACCGAGTTGATGCGTTACCTGCGCCGCCTGGCCGACAAGGACCTGGCCCTGGACCGCACCATGATTCCGCTGGGTTCCTGCACCATGAAGCTCAACGCGGCCAGCGAAATGATCCCGGTGACCTGGGCCGAGTTCGGAAACCTGCACCCCTTCGCCCCCGCAGAGCAAAGCCAAGGCTACACAGCGCTGACAAAAGAACTGGAAGCCATGCTGTGCGCAGCCACCGGTTACGACGCTGTCTCGCTGCAACCTAATGCGGGCTCACAAGGTGAGTACGCCGGCTTGCTGGCCATTCGTGCCTACCACCAGAGCCGTGGCGATACCCAGCGCGACCTGTGCCTGATCCCTTCTTCTGCCCACGGCACTAACCCAGCGACCGCCCACATGGCCGGCATGCGCGTAGTGGTTACTGCCTGTGATGCGCGGGGTAACGTGGATATCGACGACCTGCGCGCCAAGGCGGAGGCGCATAAAGATTACCTGGCTGCCCTCATGATCACCTACCCGTCCACCCATGGGGTGTTCGAAGAAGGGATCGGCGAAATCTGCCAGATCATTCATGACAACGGCGGCCAGGTGTACATCGACGGCGCCAACATGAACGCCATGGTGGGCCTATGCGCGCCCGGCAAGTTCGGCGGCGACGTGTCCCACCTTAACCTGCACAAGACGTTTTGCATTCCCCATGGCGGCGGTGGCCCAGGCGTGGGCCCGATCGGCGTGAAAGCGCACCTGGCCCCCTTCCTCCCAGGCCATGAAGCCTTGGAGCGCAAGGAAGGCGCCGTCTGCGCTGCGCCGTTCGGCAGCGCGAGCATTCTGCCCATTACTTGGATGTACATCCGGATGATGGGCGGTGCAGGCCTCAAGCGTGCCTCGCAAATGGCTATCCTCAACGCCAACTACATCGCCCGCCGCCTGGAAGAGCATTACCCTGTGCTCTATACCGGCAGCAATGGCCTGGTGGCCCATGAGTGCATTCTCGACCTGCGCCCGCTCAAGGACAGCAGCGGTATCAGCGTGGACGACGTGGCCAAGCGCTTGATCGACTTCGGGTTCCATGCCCCTACCATGTCGTTCCCGGTAGCCGGCACTTTAATGATCGAGCCCACTGAAAGCGAATCCAAGGAAGAATTGGACCGTTTCTGCGACGCCATGATCTGCATTCGCGAGGAGATCCGTGGTGTGGAGAGCGGCGCGCTGGATGCCGAGGACAACCCGCTGCGCAACGCGCCGCATACGGCTGAAGAGCTGTTGGGCGAGTGGCCCCATAGCTACAGCCGGGAACAAGCGGCCTACCCGCTGGCCAGCCTCAAGGCTACTAAGTACTGGCCGCCGGTTGGACGGGTGGACAACGTGTTTGGGGATCGCAACCTGGTGTGCGCCTGCCCGCCCATCGAAGCCTATCAAAACGCGTGAGCCCAGGCTCTGACACGAGGGGCCACAACCGTGGCCCCTTTTTCTCAGTTTTATCCTGGAACGCTCATGTCCTTAAGTGTGTTTGACCTGTTCAAGGTGGGTATTGGCCCTTCCAGTTCCCATACCGTGGGGCCCATGCGCGCTGCTGCGCGCTTCGCCGAAGGGCTTCGACGCGAAGGGATGCTGGCCAGCGTGGCCCAGGTGAAAGTAGAGCTGTATGGCTCGCTAGGTGCAACGGGCAAAGGGCATGGCAGTGACAAAGCGGTGCTGATTGGCCTTGAAGGCGAGCAGCCTGACACAGTAGACACCACGACCATCGATGCTCGCCTGGCCGCCATTCGCAGCACAGGCCGGTTGCGGCTGCTGGGCGAACACGAAATCGACTTCGTCGAAAAACAGCACTTGGCAATGATCCGCAAGCCCTTGCCTTACCACCCCAACGGCATGATTTTCCGTGCTTTCGATGGGGCTGGCCTGCAGGTACGCAGCCGGGAGTATTATTCGGTAGGGGGTGGGTTCGTGGTGGATGACAACGCTGCCGGTGCAGACCGCATCGTGGCCGATACCACCCCACTGCCCTACCCGTTTACCTTGGCCAAGGAATTGATGGCCCACTGCACGGCGCAACACCTGCCTATCAGCCAGATCATGCTGGCCAACGAAAAGGCCTGGCGCCCGGAAGCTGAAACCCGCGCCGGCCTGCTGCACATCTGGCAGGTAATGCAACAGTGCGTACGTGCAGGCTGCGAGAACGAAGGCATCCTCCCGGGCGGCCTGAAAGTGAAGCGTCGCGCAGCAGGGCTGTACCGCCAACTGCGCAGCAACCCAGAGGCCGCGCTGCGCGACAGCCTGTCCGTGCTGGACTGGGTCAACCTCTATGCCCTGGCCGTGAATGAAGAGAACGCCAGCGGCGGCCGGGTGGTCACCGCACCTACCAACGGCGCCGCCGGTATCGTGCCGGCCGTGTTGCACTACTACATGCGATTCGTGCCAGGTGCCAATGAGGACGGGGTGGTGCGCTTCCTTCTAACCGCTGCGGCCATTGGCATCCTGTACAAGGAAAACGCTTCAATCTCGGGGGCCGAAGTCGGCTGCCAGGGCGAAGTGGGCGTGGCCTGCTCGATGGCCGCCGGTGGGCTGTGCGAAGTCATGGGCGGCACCGTGCAGCAGGTCGAAAATGCGGCAGAAATCGGTATGGAGCACAACCTAGGGCTGACTTGCGACCCTATTGGCGGCCTGGTGCAGGTGCCCTGCATCGAGCGCAATGCAATGGGTTCGGTAAAGGCAATCAATGCCGTGCGCATGGCGCTGCGCGGCGACGGCCAGCATTTTGTGTCGCTGGATAAAGTCATCCGCACCATGCGCCAGACCGGCGCTGACATGAAAAGCAAGTACAAGGAAACCGCGCGCGGCGGCCTGGCGGTAAACATTATTGAATGCTGACGGCCATGCCGCAGCACAAGGAGCACAGCAATGTCCGACACCCTTTTGAAAACCCCTTTGCATGCCCTCCACCTGGAACTGGGTGCGCGCATGGTGCCTTTTGCCGGTTACGACATGCCCGTGCAATACCCCCTAGGCGTGTTGAAGGAGCACTTGCATACCCGCGAGCAGGCTGGCCTGTTCGATGTGTCACACATGGGGCAGATCCGGCTGCTGGGCGAGCACGCTGCCGCAGCGCTGGAAGCGCTGGTGCCCGTCGACATCATCGACCTGCCAGTTGGCACCCAACGCTATGCGCTGTTCACCAACGACCAGGGCGGCATTCTCGATGACCTGATGGTGGCCAAGGTTTCAGAGACGGAGCTGTTCCTGGTAGTCAACGCGGCCTGCAAGGAGGCAGACCTTGCACACCTGCGCAGCCACCTTACCAGCCACTGCGTGATCGAGCCCCTGTTCGAAAGCCGCGCCTTGCTGGCGCTGCAAGGTCCCAAAGCCGTGGACGTGCTGGCGCGGTTGCAACCTGCGGTGTCGAGCATGACCTTCATGCAGTTTGCAGCCCTGGAGCTGGCAGGCATTGCCTGCTACGTAAGCCGCTCGGGCTATACCGGCGAAGATGGCTATGAGATTTCCGTACCTGTGGAACAAGCCGAAGCACTGGCTCGCCGACTGCTAAGTGAGCCTGAAGTGCAGCCTATTGGCCTGGGCGCACGTGACTCGCTGCGACTGGAGGCTGGCCTGTGCCTGTATGGGCATGACATGAATGCCGAACTTACGCCAGTAGAGGCCAACCTGGGCTGGGCCATTTCAAAAGTGCGCCGCGCCGATGGAGCACGTGCCGGCGGGTTCCCAGGTGCGGACACTATCTATGCCCAGCAGAAAGAGGGTGTGCCCCGCAAGCGGGTTGGCTTGCTGCCCCAGGAACGCATGCCGGTACGTGAAGGCGCTCAGGTAGTAGATGCCGAGGGCAACGAAGTAGGCCAGGTCTGCAGTGGCGGCTTTGGCCCTACATTGAATGCGCCAGTTGCAATGGCATGGATAGATACGCACCTTAGTGGGTTGGAGACCGAACTCTGGGCACTGGTACGGGGCAAGACAGTACCCGTGAAAGTGTCACGCATGCCCTTTGTAGCGCAGCGTTATTATCGGGGCCAGGCGTAAACAGACATTAAAGCGAATTCAGCCTTCATCAACCCGGTCATGGCGCTGTGCTTGCATGGCATAGCCAGCGACCTTGGCGGTGTTATGCCCGTCGAGGCACTTCGCTGAGCAAGTAGGAATAAGGTCGCAAAACGGGTATGAAAAAGGCATAAAAGCTAGCAGTTTCGGGGCTTGTTTTTGTGACTAAGGTTAGCGTAGAGTCGTCTGGACTGAGTTTGCATGGGTCGCTTTGGTTCGTGACCTGGGCAGTAGCGCTAGGCTTTGCTACAACCCGTTCTGCGTCTCTTACTTTCCTGCAACCAGTAATAGCAGCCTCCAAATTGAAGGCCAGCTGACACCATTATTGAGCTTCAAGGAAATAGACATGAGCACTCGCCAGAGCGGTACCGTCAAGTGGTTCAACGACGAAAAAGGTTTTGGTTTTATCACGCCTGAAAGCGGTCCGGATCTGTTCGTGCACTTCCGCGCTATCCAAGGCAACGGTTTCAAAAGCCTGAAAGAAGGCCAGAAAGTGACCTTCGTTGCGGTGCAGGGCCAAAAAGGCATGCAAGCGGACGAAGTTCAAGCCGAAGCCTGATCACCTTCGCACGAAAAAGCCCCGACTAGTGATAGGCGGGGCTTTTTTATGAGCGCCTGTTTTGTCAGCTTTTAACAGACAGCCGCCTAAAGGCGCCTATAGCGCTAGCCCGCCCTGCGCAACAACCACACCCCCGCTATGGCGCAGACTGTCGCAGGCAAGGCGACCGCCAACAGGGGCGGAAAGCCGAATACCAGGCTCGAAGGGCCGAGCAGGTCTTGGGCAATGCGGAACACGAAACCTACCAGTACCCCGGTAAACACGCGCTGGCCCAGGGTGACAGAGCGCAGCGGGCCGAAGATGAAGGAGATCGCCATCACCACCAGGGCGGCGGTCACGAAGGGTTGCAATACTTTTGTCCAGAAGGCCAGCCAGTACTTCCCGCTGCTCAGCCCTTGGGCGCCCAGGTAATGCACATAGGCCCACAAGCCGGTGATAGAGAGGGATTCAGGGGCCATGACCACGGTGCTCAACAGCTGCGGCGTAAGGGCCACGTCCCAGCGCACTGTGTCCGCAGGCACAACCTCGGTATGGTCCCCTTTGAACAGCGTGGTAGTGACCTCACTCAACTGCCAGTGGTCCTGTGCGTACACGGCCTTGCGAGCGAAGCTGGACTGCTGAAGGTGGTGCTGGTCGTCGAACTCGTAACGGGTTACGCCATACAGCAGCCCATTGGGCTGCACAGTATTGATATGGATATATTCGTTGCCCTGGCGGTGCCACAAGCCGTGCTTGCCGCTTTGGGCGTCACCACCGCCCTGTGCCAGGGAGCGGGAGGCCTGGGCCTGGTCCTCAGCCGGCGGCGCCACGTATTCGCCGATCAGCACGCCTGCCACCATCAGCACCAGCATAGGCTTCATGACGGCCCACACGATACGTGAGATGGATACGCCTGCTGCGCGCATGATCGTCAGTTCGCTGCTGCTGGCCAGGCTGCCCAGGCCGATCAGGCACCCGATGAGTGCGGACATGGGCAACAGCTCATACAAACGCCGTGGTGCGGTGAGGAATACGTACCAGGCCGCGTCCCCCAAGGTGTAGGTGTCACTCAGGTCGCTCAGTTCATCGATGAGCGCGAACAGGGTGGCCAGGCCCAGGATGATGCCCAGCACCGCCAGGATAGCAACGAACACGCTGCGACCGATGTACCCATCAAGCTTCTTCATTTTGCCACCCCAGCCCGGCTACGACGCTGCGCCTGCGAAAGACGCAGGGGTTGCCACCCCATCAGCCCTATCCCGATGGCGAGGAACAGCCCATGCACCCACCACAGGCCAAGGCCGATGGGCAGGCGCCCTTTCTCCACGGCACTGCGTACCGAAATCAGGATAGTAAGGTAGGCCATGTACAGCAGGATGGCCGGTAACAGCTTGAGGAACCGGCCTTGGCGCGGGTTCACCCGTGACAGGGGAACGGCCATGAGCGTAACGATGAAGACCAGCAGCGGCAGCGAAAGGCGCCACTGCAGTTCGGCACGGTCACGCAGCACAGTGGACCCGAACAGGGTGGACGTTGGAATGGCCTCGCGCTCGCTGATGTCCTCGCTCACCTCAGGCTTTGGCAACATCACGCCATAGGTGTCGTACTTGATAGCACGGTAATCGGGTTGCCCCGGGTTACCGTCGTAGCGGTAGCCGTTCTCGAGGATCAGGTAACGGTTACCGTTGGTGTCCACCTCCTGGCGGCCTTTGTCGGCTACCAGCACCGAAATACCCCGATCCTTCTTGCCATCGGTAGACGCGCGTTTTTCCGAGATGAACACGCCACCCAGGTTGACGCGGTCTTCGGAGAGCTCTTCGGTATAGGTGACGCGCGTGCCATCACGCAGCATCTGGAAGCGTCCCGGTACGAGCGTGTCGAACTCGGTCAGCGCATCCTGCTGGTTGATCAGTTGGGCAAACCGCGTTGCGCCCAGGGGTGCCAGGCTGAAGCTGAGCCAGGCGACCAGCAGGGCGACCACAGTGGCCGGGATCATGGTGATGCCCAGCAAGCGCCCTGGGCTCATGCCAGTGGCAGACAGCACCGTCATTTCGCTTTCCAGGTACAGCCTTCCGTAAGCGAGCAGAATGCCCAGGAACAACCCCAGCGGGAGAATCAGCTGCAGGAAACCCGGCAGCCGATAGCCCATGATCTGGAACAAAACACCGGGGTCGAGCGCACCGCTGGCAGCCTGGGCCAGGTACTTGATAAAGCGCCCACTCATGATGATAACCAGCAGCACGGCGCTGACGGCACTGAGGGTCACCAGGACTTCGCGGGACAGATAACGGAAAACGATCAAACCAGACACTCCGGGGTAACCAGCCTTGACGGCCATGCGCTTGTGCGATTACACACAGGCCCGACGGAAAAAGTGGGCGCATTATCCTGTGAATGGGGGTGCCTGTCACTTGGCGGTGTGCCATCGGGGTTGTCAGCGACAGAGACACAGGCTCAAACTGAACGCCTACGCCTGCGCGACCACGAGGCACAGGGCCGCGTGGCAGTCGAACCACTGATTGGGGACGTTACATGGAACTGCTTGTAAAAAGCGTGAATGCCGAAACGCTCAAGACCGCAACCTTGGTGGTACCGGTCAGCGAAGGCCGCAGCCTGGGCGCTGTGGGCAGAAAGCTCGACGAACAGAGCAGCGGCGCCATCAGCGCGATTCTCAAGCGTGGTGATCACGAAGGCAAGCCCGGCCAGACCCTGCTATTGCACAGCCTGCCTGGCATCAAGGCCGAACGGGTACTGCTGTTGGGCGTCGGTAAAGATGCATTGGGCGACCGCCCCTTCCGCAAGGCCATAACCTCCGCCCTGGGCGTATTGAAAACCCTCGGCGGCGCTGATGCGGTGCTCGCATTGGACGAAGTGACCGTTGCCAACCGCGACACCTACAGTAAGGTCCGCCTGCTGGCCGAGACTGTGCTGGACGCCGGCTATGTGTTCGAACGTTACAAAAGCAAGAAGGCAGACCCACGCGCGCTGAAGAAAATCACCCTGGCCACCACCAAGGTGGATACCGCAGAGGCCGAACGCGCCGTTCAGCACGCACGCGCCATTGCCTTGGGCATGAGCCTGACGCGGGACCTAGGCAACATGCCACCGAACATCTGCCACCCCACCTTCCTTGGCGAGCTTGCGAAGGGCCTGGCCAAGGAACACAAGAACCTGAAGGTGGACGTGCACGACGAGAAGAAGCTTGCGCAGTTGGGCATGGGCTCGTTCCTGGCCGTGGCCCAGGGCAGCGCACAGCCTCCGCGCCTGATCGTGGCGCAATACCAGGGCGGAGCCAAGGCAGAACAGCCCTATGTGCTCATCGGCAAAGGCATCACGTTCGACACCGGCGGCATCAGCATCAAGCCATCGGCCGGCATGGATGAAATGAAATTCGACATGTGTGGCGCTGCCAGCGTGTTCGGCACCCTGCGCGCGGTGCTTGAGCTGCAGCTGCCCATCAACCTCGTCTGCCTGATGGCCTGCGCCGAGAACATGCCCAGCGGTACGGCCACACGCCCTGGTGACATCGTGGAAACCATGAGCGGGCAAACCGTCGAGATTCTCAACACCGACGCTGAAGGCCGCCTGGTGCTGTGCGACGCCCTGACCTATGCCGAGCGCTTCAAACCCAAGGCTGTGGTGGACATCGCTACCCTCACCGGTGCCTGCGTGGTTGCTCTGGGCGGGCACACCTCTGGCCTGTTGGGCAACAACGATGGCCTGATCAACGATTTGCTGGACGCCGGCCGCCGGGCCGATGACCGCGCCTGGCAACTGCCGTTGTTCGACGAGTATCAGGAGCAACTGGACAGCCCGTTCGCCGACATTGCCAACATCGGTGGCCCGAAGGCCGGGACGATCACGGCCGCTTGCTTCCTGTCGCGCTTTGCCAAAAGCTACGACTGGGCGCATTTGGACATTGCCGGTACTGCCTGGCTCAGCGGAGGCAAGGACAAGGGCGCCACAGGCCGCCCGGTGCCTTTGCTGACCCAGTATCTGCTCGATCGCGCTGCAGGCTGAGGGGCCGCCCCTGGCCGATCGCTCGCCAGGGGCACCTTGAACCATGACCCAGGTCGATTTTTATATTCTGCCCAGCGCGCTGCCTTCAGCGCGGCTGGACTTCGCCTGCAAACTGGCTGAAAAAGCCTGGCGCCTGGGCCACCAGGTGCATGTGCTGTGTTCAAACGCTGGCCAATGCCAGGATATGGACACCCGCCTTTGGGCCTTCAAGGGTGAAAGCTTTGTACCGCATACCCAAGGGGATGACCTTACACTGGCCCCGGTGACCCTAGGCCTTTCAGAACCTGAAAATGCGAACGGCGAGTTACTGATCAACCTGACCCTGGCGGTACCCGCATTCGTTGGCCGCTTCAACCGCGTGGCAGAGATCGTCATCTCGGACCCTACCGTACGGGACCAGGCCCGGGAGAATTTCCGCTTCTATCGCGAACAGGGCTATCCTTTGCAGGATCACCGCCTCACGCGCCTTTGAGTCTACTTTGATGGATAAGCCCACGCCTTTGCCCGATTCCAACCAATTGCTGGACGACCTGGAATCGATTCGTCGGTTGCTGGGCGATGATGCCCTGGAACCACCGGTATTGACTGAAACCGTAAGCGAACCCACTGAAGAAGTGGTGCCCCTGCTGTTTGAGACCACCGGCGAAACGCCATTGGACATTGACCAGGCGCCCCTGCTGCTGGACGTGGCTGAGCTGCCCAAGGCCACACCCGCCCAGAACCGCCAGGACACGTTGCTGCACCTGGATGCCGAGTTACGTGAAGCGGCACGCAAGATCATGCAAGACGTGATCGATGACTTTGCCCCGCATATCGAAACGGAGATCAAACGCCGCCTCGAAGCCCGTATGCAGCGCCTGCTTACGCCTTGACAGCATTCAGGCCGTTACTGCCACGCCTACACCCCCGCCGCCCTGTCCGTTATACTGTTCGGCTTTCCGAATCGTTTGCCTAACAGGGCCCTGCCGCGCATGGACAAGACTTACCAGCCGCACGCCATCGAAACGTCCTGGTACCAGACCTGGGAAGCGCAGAACTACTTCGCGCCCCAGGGTTCTGGTGACCCGTACACCATCATGATCCCGCCGCCGAACGTGACCGGCAGCCTGCACATGGGCCATGGCTTCAACAACGCCATCATGGACGCCCTGATCCGCTTCCGCCGCATGCAGGGCCGCAACACGCTATGGCAGCCTGGTACCGACCACGCCGGTATCGCCACCCAGATGCTGGTAGAGCGCCAGCTCGAAGCCAAGGGCCAGAGCCGTCACGACCTGGGCCGCGAAGCCTTCCTGGAGAAAATCTGGGAATGGAAACACGAGTCCGGCGGCAATATCAGCCGCCAGATCCGCCGCCTGGGCTCGTCGGTAGACTGGACCCGCGAGCGTTTCACCATGGACGACGGCCTGTCCGAGGCTGTCAAGGAAGCCTTCGTGCGCCTGCATGAAGACGGCCTGATCTACCGCGGCAAGCGCCTGGTGAACTGGGACACCAAGCTGCACACCGCTATTTCCGACCTGGAAGTGGAAAGCCACGACGAGAAAGGGTCCCTCTGGAACCTGCGCTACCCCTTGGCGGACGGCGCTACCACGGCAGAGGGCAACACTTTCCTCGTAGTGGCTACCACGCGCCCCGAAACCATGCTGGGCGACGTGGCCGTAGCCGTTAACCCCAATGACGAGCGCTACCAGGCCCTGATCGGCAAGTTCGTGGACCTGCCCCTGGTAGGCCGCCGCATTCCGATCATCGCAGACGACTACTGCGACCCCGAATTCGGCACCGGCTGCGTGAAAATCACCACCGCCCACGACTTCAACGACTATGAAGTGGGCAAGCGCCACAACCTGCCGCTGCTCAATATCTTCGACAAGCATGCCCGGGTGCTCTCGGCCGTGCAGGCGTTCAACCTGGACGGCTCGGTGAACGAGCACATCGACACCGCCCTGCCCGCGACCTACGCGGGCCTGGACCGGTTCGAGGCACGCAAGCGCATCGTGGCGGACTTCGACGCGGCCGGCCTGCTGGTCAGCATCAACGACCATGCCCTGAAGGTGCCCAAGGGCGACCGCTCCGGCACCGTTATCGAGCCCTGGCTTACGGACCAATGGTACGTGTCCACCAAGCCATTGGCCGAGCCAGCCATCGAAGCAGTGGAAAACGGCAGCATTCAGTTCGTGCCCAAGCAGTACGAGAACATGTATTTCTCATGGATGCGGGACATCCAGGATTGGTGCATCAGCCGTCAATTGTGGTGGGGCCATCGGGTACCGGCCTGGTACGACGAAAGCGGCCAGGTGTATGTAGGCCGTAGCGAAGCCGACGTGCGCGCCAAGCATGGGTTGGGTGCCGAGGTGAAGCTGGAGCAGGACACCGACGTACTGGACACCTGGTTCAGCTCCGGCCTGTGGACGTTCTCCACCTTGGGCTGGCCGGAACAGACCGAGTTCCTGAAAACCTTCCACCCCACGGACGTGCTGGTCACCGGCTTCGACATCATCTTCTTCTGGGTCGCCCGGATGATCATGCTTACGATGCATCTGGTGAAAAACCCCGACGGCACACCACAGGTCCCGTTCAAGACGGTCTACGTGCACGGCTTGGTGCGTGATGGCCAGGGCCAGAAGATGTCCAAGTCCAAGGGCAACGTGCTGGACCCACTGGACATCGTCGACGGCATTACGCTGGATGCGCTGCTGGACAAACGCACCAGTGGCCTGATGCAGCCCAAGCTGGCCGACAAGATCGCCAAGCAGACGCGTGCCGAATTCCCGGAGGGTATCGACAGCTACGGCACTGACGCCCTGCGCTTCACGTTCTGCTCCCTGGCATCCACGGGCCGCGACATCAAGTTCGACATGGGCCGTGTGGAAGGCTACCGCAACTTCTGCAACAAGATCTGGAACGCCGCCCGCTACGTGCTGGACAAGGGCGAGGACTGCGGCCAGAACGGCGAAGCCTTCGAGCTGTCACTGGCCGACCGCTGGATCATCTCGCAGCTGCAGCGTACCGAAGCCGAAGTGACCCGCCAACTGGACCAGTTCCGTTTCGACCTGGCCGCCCAGGCCCTGTACGAGTTCATCTGGAACCAGTACTGCGACTGGTACCTGGAACTGTCCAAACCCGTGCTCTGGGACGACACGGCGCCGGTCGAACGTCAGCGTGGCACGCGCCGCACGCTGGTGCGGGTACTGGAAGTGGCCTTGCGCCTGGCGCACCCGTTCATGCCGTTCATTACCGAAGAGATCTGGCAGCGCCTGGCGCCGCTGGCGGGTATCGAAGGCAAGACCATCATGCTGCAGCCCTGGCCTGTGGCCAACGACAGCCGCATTGATGAAGCCGCCGAGCGGGACATCGAGTGGGTCAAGGAGCTGATGCTGGGTGTGCGCAACATCCGTGGCGAAATGAACATCGGCCCTGGTAAGCCGTTGCACCTGTACCTGAAAAACGCCAGCGAGGACGACCGGCGCCGCCTTGAGGAAAACCAGCACCTGCTGCGCAAGCTGGCCAAGATCGAGGCCTTTACGGTATTGGCCGTTTCCGACGAAGCCCCGCTGAGCGCCACGGCGCTGGTGGGCGAACTGGAAGTGCTCGTGCCCATGGCCGGCTTGATCGACAAGGACGCTGAGTTGGCCCGCCTGAACAAGGAAATCGGCCGCCTGCAAGGGGAAGTGGACCGTGTGGGCGGCAAGCTGTCCAATGCGGCCTTCGTAGACAAAGCGCCCCCTGCCGTGATCGACAAGGAACGCGCCAAGCTCGCCGAAGCCGAGCAAGCCCTGGCCAAACTGGCCGAACAGCACGCCCGTATCAGCGCGCTTTAACGCCACCCTCGCGGCTGGCCGTTGCTCCAGGTTCCGGAGTGGCGCCAGCCGCGTTCCTTTTTCTGTGGCCCTATTGATGAAACCGACCTTGCACCCCCGTAACCGCCACCAAGGCCGTTACGACTTTCCCAAGTTGATCCAGGGTACCCCTGAACTCGGCGAGTACGTCATTCTCAACCCCTATGGCAAGGAAAGCATCGACTTTGCCAACCCAGCGGCTGTACGCGTATTCAACCGTGCCTTGCTCAAGGCGTTGTACGGGATCAAGTTCTGGGACATTCCCGAGGGCTACCTGTGCCCGCCTGTGCCAGGCCGTGGGGACTACGTTCACGGCGTAGCCGATCTGCTCGCCGAAGACCACGGTGGTACACCTCCCACAGGTGCCCAGGTGCGTGTGCTGGACATCGGCACCGGCGCCAATTGCATCTACCCATTGCTAGGCCACCTGGATTACCGCTGGCGCTTCGCAGGGTCCGACATTGACCCGGTGGCCGTGGCATCCGCCCAGACTATTGCCAAGGCCAACGGGCTGGGCAAAGCGATCGAGGTGCGCCTGCAAACACAGCCACGGCACGTACTGGAAGGCATTGTGCAGCCTGGCGAGCGCTTTACGGCGACCTTGTGCAACCCGCCTTTCCATGCGTCCGCGCAGGAAGCGATCGCTGGCAGCCAACGAAAATGGCGAAACCTGGGCAAGGCCGACCCCGCTCGGCAGCTGCCTGTGCTCAATTTTGGCGGGCAACAGACCGAGCTGTGGTGCGAGGGCGGGGAATTGAGCTTTGTAAGCCGCCTGATTGACGAGAGCGCGGCGCAGGGGCCCTACATTGGCTGGTTTACCTGCCTAGTGTCCAAAGTGGGCAACCTGCCCCCTTTGCAGGCGCGTATCGCCCGCGCAGGTGCCTTGGAAACACGGGTAGTTGCCATGGGCCAGGGCCAGAAGCAGAGCCGCTTCCTGGCGTGGACCTTTCAAACACGGGAACAGCGGACGGGCGCCTGAACGCTGGCCAAAAAAAACCGCACCCTGAGGTGCGGTTTTTCATAACGCTCAACTTACTTGTTGATAGCGTCGGTCAGTACCTTGGCAGGCACGAACTTTACAACTTTCTTTGCAGCGATTTCGATAGCAGCACCGGTGGACGGGTTACGACCGGTACGTGCAGGACGCTCGGAAACCTTCAGCTTGCCAATACCTGGCAGGGTGATTTCGCTGCCGTTTTCCAGCTGGTCGGCAACGATCTGGCCCAGTTGCTCCAGCGCGTTCTTGGCCGTGGCCTTGGGCGCGTCTACGGCTTCGGCGATGTCAGCGATCAGTTGGTCTTTGGTAAGTGCCATGTAGTGTTCCTTCCCTTTCAAATTCGTTTGGGTTGCCAGAGCATTGTCACCCGTCAAAACCGGCCCCCCGCAGGGCCCGGCCTCTGGATACAGCCTCGCCAATCGGCAATGTAGATGCCCGCAGCGGTGTTTGGTTCGCGCTGAAGGAAGGCCGATAAAGCGGGCTAACGCCGGGGCCAGCGGGCCAGCCGTTGGCGTACCAGCGCAAGAGCCGGCAAAACTAGCACAGAGCCAGATAAATATCCGCCACCCCAGCAGTAAATATTCGTCTTTATTGAGGTTTTGGCTAAAAAACAGCCAAAAAAAGGGCAGGCTGCGGTCGGTTGTCGCGGTTGGCTCACCGCGATACAGCCGTTCTGCCGCCCAGCAGTTACGGTACACTTGCTGCTTTCCGTGATTCCCGAGGCGCCCATGCCGATCCGTCATTGCATTGTTCACCTGATCGACAAGAAGCCCGACGGCACCCCCGCCGTGCTCCATGCCCGCGACCGGGAACTGGAGCCTTCCCAGGCGCTGGACGACATGCTGGCCGACCTGAATGAAAGCTACAACGCCAAGCAAGGCAAGGCGTGGGGGCTGTTTCATCCCGAGTCCGGCGCGTACCCCTTCAGCGGCTGGCTCAAGGCCTACTTGGAACAAGAGCAGGATTTCACAGCGTTCAGCCGCGTAGCTGTCGAGCATCTGCAAAAGCTGATGGAAGAGTCCAACCTGTCCGCAGGCGGCCACGTGCTGTTCGCCCACTACAACCAAGGCATGACGGACTATCTCGCCATTGCGCTACTGCACCATAGCGATGGGGTGGCGGTGACCGCCGAGCTGGACGTTACGCCCTCTCGCCATCTGGACCTGGGCCAGCTACACCTGGCGGCACGGGTGAACCTGTCCGAGTGGCAGAACAACAAGCAGTCCAAGCAGTACATCTCGTTCATAAAGGGCAAGAACGGAAAGAAAGTTTCAGAGTACTTCCGTGATTTCATCGGCTGCCAGGAAGGCGTAGACGGCCCCGGTGAAACCCGCACGTTGCTCAAAGCCTTTAGTGACTACGTTGAAAGCGAAGACCTGCCCGAAGAAGCCGCCCGCGAGAAGACCAAGACACTGGTGGACTATGCCACCAGCCAGAGCCGCAATGGAGAGCCTGTGGAACTGGAAGAATTGTCTGGCCTGATCGATGAAGACCGGCCACGGGCGTTCTATGAACACATTCGCAACAAAGACTACGGCCTGTCGCCGGAAATCCCGGCGGACAAACGCACCCTCAACCAATTCCGCCGCTTTACAGGCCGCGCCGAGGGCCTGTCCATCAGCTTTGAAGCCCACTTGCTGGGCTCCAAGGTCGAGTATGACGAGGCAGCGGGTACGCTGATTATCAAGGGGCTGCCGACGCAGCTGACGGACCAGTTGAAGCGTCGGAAGGACGCTTGAGGTCACCTGGCCATTCGCGGGCTAGCGCCCGCTCCCACAGCGTCAACCCTGTGGGACCGGGCATAGCCCGGGAAGAAGCCACAGCAGATATGTGCTTCACACCGCCTTGATCGCAAACCCCATCCGAGGGAAATGCACCTGCACCGTGCCAGCACGGTCATCTTCGCGGCGCACTACGATCTCTTCGTGGTCGGTGTAGACCAACTCACCCGCTACTCCGTCCACCCCATAATCGGTGGCCGAAACGACTACCTGATCACCCGCCTTAAAACCGCTGGGGTCCACGAAATCGATTTCCGGGAAGCCGGCCGGCGTAGCGGCCTTGGCTTTCTCCAAGGCTTCACCGCTGCTCAACTCCGTAGGTGTACCCTGGCCAAACGCCTGTACCCGTTTGAACCATGCCATTACGTTGGGGTAGCCCTCGATCAATGGCGAGGTCACCGGCGTGGCCAGCAGGAACCAGCAGATGTGGGCCAAGGAGAAATCGGCATGGCTAGGCACCCCGAACAGGAACTCCCCACCGGCGCTCAGCTGCTGTTCAACGCGGCCCATGATGGCCGGCCATTGATGGCGGGCAATCTCGATCGGCAAACGGCTGGCCGCCCCGCCACTGAACAGCTTGGCACGGTCGGCCAGGAAGGCGTTGCGTTGCTCTTCGGTGAAACGGGAAAAGCGCACCGCTGCCGACTCAGGCTGGAATACAAAGCTTACGGCATGCTGGAACACGACCGAGTCCACCCAGCCAGCGAAGGCCGCTACCACCGCTTCTTTACCGGCAGGGAATAGCGCGGGGGTGGGCTGCACCTTGTCCAACTGGCGGGCAATCAGGGCGGTATCGCAGTACACATCAGCCCCGATCTGCAGCACGGGAGTTTTGCGGTAGCCACCGGTTAGCGGCATAAGGTCTGGCTTGGGCATCATCGGCGGGATAGTGACCGAGTGCCACGCCAGGCCTTTGAAGCCCAGCATCAGGCGAGCCTTCTCAGCGAAGGGCGAGGTAGGGTAGTGATGCAGGATCAGTGCGGTCATTTCAGCATCCAGGCGGGTGAGAATTAGCCCAGCTTAGCGACCTCTGCAGGCCAAGCCTACCCATACCCGCCGATCCTTTGCTATTCACCGCCGCTATGGTCATTTTGCCAAGCCAGGGCCATGGCTTCCTTCACTTTTTTGGGCAGCCGCTTGATGGCACGCTCGGTTCGCAAAGCCTCGCCCTTCTCCAGGCAGGCCTGGATGTACACCAGCGCCACAGCCGGGCTGGAGCGGAAGAACCGAGCGCCCTTTCCGCTTTGGTGGGCTGCAAAGCGACGGTGCGGGTCGTTGCTGATGCCACAATAGAGCGAACCATTGGCCGCTCGCACCAGGTACACCGACCAAGGCGTCGCTGGGATGTCAGTCATCAGTACGTTCGCTGCGCACGTTCACCAGGCGCGAACGCCCTGCCCCCATGCCTGCCACTGTGGCACCAATGCCAATTACGGCAAACACCCAGCCCATGGCCGACCAGCCACCAGTCAGGTCATGCACGATACCTACGGCCAGCGGCCCCATGGACGCCAGCGTATAGCCAAACCCTTGCGCCATACCTGAAAGGCCAGCTGCCACGTGTGCATCGGGTGAACGCAATACGATCAGCGTAAGGGCAACAGCGAATACACCGCCCTGCCCTAGCCCGAGTACGACGGCCCAACCCCACAGGCCACTTACCGGGGCATACAGGCAGCCGAACAGGCCTACCAGGGTAAGCCCCATTACCACCAGGATTGCCATGCGTTGGTCGTGGCTACGTGTGGCCAGCCAAGGCGCGCTGAGCGAACTGGCCAGTTGCACAATGATAGAGCCTGAGGTCACCAGCCCGGCGTCTTCAGCAGAAAGCCCGCGATCGATCAGAATCGAGGGAAGCCAGCCGAAGACAATGTAAGCCAGCGAGGACTGCAGCCCCATGAACAGCGTTACCTGCCAGGCCAATGGGTCGCGCAACAACCCATGCACCTTGTAGACCGCCCGGCGAGCGTGGTGGCCCGTACGGGTTTGGGGCCACCAGGCCAGGGCAGCGATCAGGGCAGGCACCAGCCAGAACCCCAGCCCCCAGCGCCAGCTGTCATCGAACACTTGGCTGAGCGGCACACTGGTACCCGCCGCCGTCGCCGCGCCCAGGCACAGGGCCATGGTATAGACGCCCGTCATCAGGCCGGCGTGGGCAGAAAAGTCACGTTTTACGATACCAGGCAACAACACCCCAATGATGCCGATACTAGCCCCCGCCACCACACTCCCCGCAAACAGCCCCACAGCACCGAACTGCGTGCGCAGTAAAATGCCTGCGGCCAGCAACAGCAAAATGCCCCCTATGGTGCGCTCGGCGCCAAAACGCCGAGACAGCAGCGGTGCCAGCGGGGCGAACAGCCCCAGGCACAGCACGGGCAGTGTCGTCAGCAGCCCGGCCATAGCCGCACTTATGCCCACGGCTTCGGATACCTGATGCAGCAAGGGCGAAAGGCTGGACAACGCCGGCCGAAGGTTCAGGGCAACCAGGACCAGCGCAACGATCAGAACGGCAGATTTCCACCGGGAGGTGGAGGCGACAGCATCAGGTGGAGCGTGGTCGGCGGGCATGCAGGGCTCGGCTGGATTTATTCGGAAACAAATTAGCCGAGTACTCTACGCCTGTGGTTGGAAGAGGATCAACTGAAGTGAGGCTAATGCACTGCAGGCGCAAGGCTATGCCTGCACGGTAGCGTTCACAGCGCGGGCACGCCCGCGCCTACAGGCACCTTAGTGAATGATCTGGCTCAGGAACAAACGGGTACGGTCGCTCTGCGGCCGGTCGAAGAAGTCGTCCGGTGCCGCCTGCTCTACGATCTCGCCCTTGTCCATAAAGATCACGCGGTTGGCCACAGTTCGTGCGAAGCCCATTTCGTGGGTCACGCACAGCATGGTCATGCCGTCTTCGGCCAGGCCGATCATGGTATCCAGTACTTCCTTTACCATCTCCGGGTCCAGTGCCGAGGTGGGCTCGTCGAACAGCATGATCTTAGGTTTCATGCACAGTGCACGTGCAATGGCCACACGCTGCTGCTGGCCCCCGGAGAGCTGCCCAGGGAACTTGTTCGCCTGCTCTGGAATGCGCACGCGTTCCAGGTAATGCATGGCAATTTCCTCGGCCTGGCGCTTGGGCATCTTGCGTACCCACATAGGCGCCAGGGTGCAGTTCTGCAAAATGGTCAGGTGCGGGAACAGGTTGAAATGCTGGAATACCATGCCCACTTCGCGGCGGATGGTTTCGATCTGCTTCAGGTCGTTGGTCAGTTCCACGCCGTCCACCACAATGCTGCCCTGCTGGTGTTCTTCCAACCGGTTGATGCAGCGGATAGTGGTGGACTTGCCTGAACCGGACGGCCCGCACAGCACGATACGCTCACCTTGGCGCACGTTCAGGTTGATGTCCTTGAGCACGTGGAACTGGCCGTACCACTTGTTCACACCGGTCATGCGAATAATGCCTTCAGCGCCGGCGGGTTGCTTGATGGGGTTGTTCATATTCTCTCCTGACGCTTAGCGCTTATGACCGGTGTCCAGCTTGTGCTCCAGGTGTATGGAGTAGCGGGACATGCCGAAACAGAAAATCCAGAACACCAGGGCTGCGAATACGTAGCCCTCGGTCGCCATGCCAAGCCACTTGGGGTCGGCGGCAGCCTGCTTGACGCTGTTGAGCAGGTCGAACAGGCCGATGATGATCACCAGGCTGGTGTCCTTGAACAGTGCGATAAAGGTATTCACCAGGCCTGGAATGACCAGTTTGAGGGCTTGTGGCAGTACCACCAGCCCCATGCTGCGCCAGTAGCCCAGCCCCATGGCGGAAGCTGCTTCATACTGGCCTTTGGGGATGGCCTGCATGCCGCCCCGTACCACCTCGGCCACATAGGCCGACTGGAACAGGATCACGCCGATCAAGGCCCGCAGCAGCTTGTCGAAGTTCATGCCTTCAGGCAGGAACAGCGGCAGCATTACCGAGGACATGAACAGCACCGTGATCAAAGGTACACCGCGCCAGAACTCGATGAAGGTGACGCACACTACCTTCACGGCGGGCATCTTGGACCGGCGGCCCAGTGCAAGCACGATGCCCAGTGGCAGCGCGCCGGCAATCCCTACAGTGGCAATGACCAGGGTGAGCATCAGCCCGCCCCACTGGCTGGTAGGCACAGTGGTCATCCCGAACACACCACCGTGCAGCAGGCACCAGGCGATGACGGGATAAAGCACGATGAAGGCAATGCCGTATTTCACCTTCTTCGGCATCTTGGGAATGAACAGCGGGGCTGCTCCGATAACGGCCAGCCACACGGTAAGGTCAACGCGCCAGCGAAGCTCGCCAGGGTAATAGCCATACATGAACTGGCCGATACGCTGCTCGATGAACACCCAGCAGGCGCCTGCCTTGGTGCAATCCTCGCGTACTGTGCCCACCCAGTTGGCATCGAAAATCGCCCAGCTCAGCAGGGGCGGTATGATTATCCAGATAAGGTACAGCGCCAGCAGGGTAAGTACAGTATTGAACCAGCCCGAGAACAGGTTGGCGCGCATCCAGGCCACAGCGCCCACGGCCCTTACGGGTGGCGGCTGGTCTGGCTTGAAGACATGAGTAGTCATGGTGTTTTCCTATCGCTCGATCAGCGCGATGCGCTTGTTGTACCAGTTCATCAGCAGCGAAATGCTGATGCTGATCGCCAGGTACACGCTCATGGTGATGGCGATGACCTCGATGGCCTGACCGGTCTGGTTGAGCACGGTACCGGCAAACAGTGAGACCATTTCCGGGTAGCCGATACCCGCGGCAAGGGAGGAGTTCTTGGCCAGGTTCAGGAACTGGCTGGTCAGGGGCGGAATGATCACCCGCAGCGCCTGGGGGATGATCACCTTGCGCAGGGTAGGCCCATTGCGCAATCCCAGTGAGCGGGCAGCCTCGGTTTGGCCATGGCTGACCGACTTGATACCCGAACGCACGATTTCAGCGATAAAGGCAGCGGTATACACCGTCAACGCCAGCGTGAGCGCCAGCAGTTCGGGAATCATTACCCAGCCACCCACGAAGTTGAAGCCGCGCAGGGCAGGCACTTCCCAGTGAACGGGCGAGCCGAACACCAAGGCACATAGCGCTGGAATGACGACCAGCAGCGCAAGGCCGGCCCAGAATTTATGGAACGGCACGCCCGTGGCTTCAAACCGGCGGTTGGCCCACCGCACCATGGCCCATATCGCAATCAAGGCAATGATCACGCTGGCCAGGAATGGCCAGAAACCTTCGGCAATATTGGCGCCTGGCATGTTCAGGCCGCGGTTGCTGATAAAGAAGCGATCGGCGATGTTGATGCTGCCACGAGGGCCGGGCAACGTCAGGAAGACGGCGAAGTACCAGAACAGGATCTGCAGCAGCGGCGGAATGTTCCGGAAAATCTCGATGTAAACCGTAGCCAGCTTGTTGATCATCCAGTTGTTGGACAGCCTGGCCACACCCACGATGAACCCCAGCAGCGTTGCCAACACGATACCGATGAAGGTCACCAGCAAGGTATTGAGCAGGCCTATAAGGAACACACGGGCGTAGGAATCGGACTCGGTGTAGGGAATCAAGTGCTGTGCAATACCGAAGCCTGCACTGCGCTCCAGGAAGCCAAACCCTGAGGTAATGCCACGGTGCTGCAGGTTGGTCTGGGTATTGTCGAAAAGGAACCAGCCGAGCGAAACCACTGCCACGATGGTGATGATCTGGAATACCCACGCGCGTACACGCGGGTCGGTCAGGGAAAACCGCCCGGATTTAGCACTGGGTGCGCCGATGTTTTTTTGCATGAAATGCCCCGGAATAAAACGGAGGATAAAGCCGTTCGGGTTGTTCGAAGCGTCCTGGAAATGCCAAAGCAGGCACCGGTGCGAATGGATCGCGCACTGCGCCTGCCCTGGTGTCCTGCCTTGCTCCTGCTGCGCCAGCGGCTCTCACGGCTGGCGCAAGCGGGATCAACGTACCGGTGGTGCGTACATGATGCCGCCGTGGGTCCACAGGGCGTTCATGCCACGGTCGATCTCCAGCGAGCCTTTGCCCAGGTTCTTCTCGAACACTTCGCCGTAGTTACCCACTTGCTTGACGATCTGCACGACCCAATCCTTTGGCACGCCTAGGTCTTTGCCATACTCGCCGTCAGCGCCCAGCAGGCGAGCCACGTCCGGGTTCTTGGTGGATTTGGCCTGCTCTTCGACGTTAGCCGAAGTAACGCCGGCTTCTTCAGCGTTGAGCATTGCGAACAGGCTCCACTTGACCACGTTCAGCCATTCGTCGTCGCCTTTGCGAACCACAGGGCCCAGGGGCTCTTTGGAAATGGTTTCAGGCAGCACGATGAAATCAGCCTTGGAGGCCAGCTTGGAGCGCTGTGCGTAAAGCTGCGATTTGTCCGAGGTCAGTACGTCGCAACGGCCGCTTTCAAGGGACTTGGCTGATTCATCGGAGGTATCGAAGGTGATGGGGGTGTATTTCAGGCCATTGGAGCGGAAGTAGTCCGACACGTTCAGCTCGGTGGTCGTACCGGCCTGGATGCAGATAGTGGCGCCATCCAGTTCCTTGGCACTTTTCACGCCCAGCTTGTTGTTCACCAGGAAGCCGACGCCGTCGTAATAGGTAACGCCCGCGAAGATCATACCCATGCCCGCGTCACGGGAACTGGTCCAGGTGGTGTTGCGCGACAATACGTCGATTTCACCGGATTGCAGCGCAGTGAAGCGCTCCTTGGCGTTCAACTGGCTGAACTTGACCTTGGTAGCATCGCCGAACACCGCTGCTGCCACAGCGCGGCAAACGTCCGCGTCGATACCTTTGATCACGCCCTTGCTGTCTGGCACGGAGAAACCTGGAAGGCCGTCGCTCACACCGCACTGCACGAAGCCTTTCTTCTTCACGCCGTCCAGTGTGGCCCCTGCCTGAGCAAGCCCTGCCGCACCGAACAGTGCGGCGGTTGTCAGTACTGCCAGGGTGGATTTCAACTTCATCATTCAAACCTCCAATAGGCTCTTGTTGTGTCGCGCGTGTATTACCCGCACCTTTGTGAGGCGACCTCGACCAGTGCCGGCTTCGTTTTGGGTCGAGCGGTGTCATGTGCACATGTATGAAGCAAACGCGCCGATCTGCGACAGACGCCCTGGCGCCAAGCCAACTGCTCGGCACTCGGGCCCTCCCCGCCTACCGCAGGTGTTACCGGTAACGGGCGCGTTTCCATTTGCCCTATAGGTTTAGCAAAGCGCGTACCATACCGCCACGCTTGAGCGTTTCCGTGGGCGTCAATACGGAAACTTTCACCCACGCGACGTTTTGTTAGCAAATTGCCACCTATCGCCCCGAATAGACGCACCGTATCGAACCCTATCGCACCAAGAAGGAGCACTTATGACCGAACCTCTGATCCTAGAGCCCACCCAGCCTGCAGACGCGTGTGTAATCTGGTTGCACGGGCTAGGCGCAGATCGTTTTGACTTTCAGCCGGTTGCACAGATGCTGCAGCAGGTGCTGCCAAGTACGCGCTTTATCCTGCCCCAGGCGCCCACCCAAGCCGTGACCATCAATGGCGGGTACCTGATGCCTAGCTGGTATGACATCAAGGCCATGAGCCCGGCGCGTGCTATTGACCGTAGCCAACTGGACGCTTCAGCCGCCGTGGTACACGGGCTGATGGATGCCCAGAACGCACAAGGCATCGGGGACGAACGCATTGTGCTGGCTGGGTTCTCCCAGGGTGGGGCCGTGGTGCTTCACGCGGCGTTCATTGAACAGTCACGCCCACTGGCCGGTGTTATGGCGCTGTCCACCTACGCACCGAGCTTTGGTGATGTGCTGCCGTTGACCACCGTTCAGCAGGCCATACCCGTACTGAACCTCCACGGCACCCGCGATGGAGTAGTGCTCCCGCCCATGGGCCGCGCCGCCCACGACCAGCTCAAGGACGCGGGCGTAGCGGCCACCTGGAAGGACTATCCCATGGAGCATGCAGTGGTAGAGGAGGAAATAAAAGACATTGCCGCCTGGCTCATGGAGCGCCTTGCCTGACACGGGCCGAGCGCGGCACTACGCCGCGCCCGATTCTTGCATTACACTGCCAAACGAACCGATCCTTACAAACGACGAAGAGAACACCGTGCTCAAAGCACTCAAGAAAATGTTCGGCAAAAGCGAGGCTGAGCCGCTCGCCGCCGCACCCGCTTCACCTTCCCAAGCACGCCCACCACGCCCGGCGCCCGTTCAGCCGGCTGAAGCAGCCACCTCTGCTGCTGCGCCCTCGCCAGCTCCAATTGTGAACGCCGAGCGCCCACGGCGTGAGCGCAAGCCCAAGCCCGTGCCAGCGCCCGTGGCGCCCTGGAGGCTTGAAGATTTCCAGGTGCCGCCTCAGGAAGGAAAAACCCGCTTCCACGATTTCGCCTTGCGGCCAGAACTGATGCACGCCATCCAGGACCTGGGCTTCCCTTATTGCACGCCCATCCAGGCACAAGTACTGGGCTTTACCCTCAAAGGCCGCGATGCGATCGGCCGCGCCCAGACAGGTACAGGCAAGACCGCTGCATTCCTGATTTCCACCATCAGCCAGTTACTGCAGACACCGCCACCGGCAGAGCGCTACATGGGCGAGCCCCGTGCGCTGATCATCGCCCCCACACGCGAGCTTGTGGTACAGATCGCCAAGGATGCGGCCGAGCTGACAGCACACTGCCCTTTGAATGTCATGACATTCGTAGGCGGCATGGACTTCGACAAGCAGCTCAAGCAGCTGGAATCCCGTTACTGCGACATCCTTGTGGCTACCCCAGGGCGCCTGCTGGATTTCAACCAGCGGGGCGACGTGCACCTGGACATGGTGGAGGTGATGGTGCTGGACGAGGCCGACCGCATGCTGGACATGGGCTTTATCCCTCAGGTGCGCCAGATCATTCGCCAGACCCCCCCCAAAAGCGAACGGCAAACCCTGCTGTTCTCGGCCACCTTTACCGAAGACGTGATGAACCTGGCGCGCCAGTGGACCACGGACCCTGCCATCGTCGAGATCGAACCCGAACAGGTGGCCAGCGATACCGTTGAGCAACATGTGTATGCCGTTGCCGGCAGCGACAAGTACAAGCTGTTGTATAACTTGGTCACCAGCGAAGGCTGGGATCGCGTGATGGTGTTTGCCAACCGTAAGGATGAAGTACGCCGTATTGAGGAGCGCCTGGTGCGCGATGGGATCAGCGCTGCCCAACTGTCAGGGGACGTTCCGCAGCACAAGCGCATCAAAACCCTGGAAGCCTTCCGGGCTGGGCAGGTAAAAGTTATGGTAGCTACCGACGTGGCAGGCCGAGGCATTCATATCGAAGGGATCAGCCACGTGATCAACTTCACGCTGCCTGAGGACCCGGAAGACTACGTGCACCGGATCGGCCGTACCGGGCGGGCGGGCACCAGTGGCATTTCCATCAGCTTTGCCGGTGAGGACGACTCTTATCAGCTGCCTGGGATCGAAACCTTGCTAGGGCGCAAGATCAGCTGCGAAATGCCGCCGGAAACCCTGCTCAAGCCAGTGCCCCGCAAGGGCAACGCGCTGTAGGCGCCGCAAAGCGCGTGAACACATGGTCGGCCGCACCAACCTTTTCGCCGGCTGGCGCCAGCTCCCACAGGGCCGCAACCCCTCCATAAGGCATAGCCTGTGTGGGAGCCTGCGCAGCGGGCGAACAAGCGTCGGCGCGTGTTACCAGCGATCAGCTGCGTACTGGTCCGTCGCTCGGCCCTCTACCCACCGCAGGCCATCCGGTGTGGCCTCTCTCTTCCAGAAGGGCGCCTTGGTCTTGAGGTAGTCCATGATGAATTCGCAGGCTGCGAACGCGGCCTGACGGTGGGCGCTGGCGCAGGCAACGAACACAATGGGCTCGCCGGGCGGCAGATCGCCCACCCGGTGAATCACCTCGACACCCAGCAGCGGCCAGCGCCCTTCGGCGTCCTTCACGATCTTGCCCAAGGCCTTCTCTGTCATGCCAGGGTAGTGCTCAAGAAACAGCCCTGCCACGTCCAGGCCATCGTTGAAGTCTCGTACGTACCCTGTAAAGCTGACGACTGCGCCAATGCCCAGTTGCTGCTGGTGAACAGTGTTAAGCGCCACACCAGGGTCGAAGGGGGTAGGCTGCACGTGAATGGCCATGTCAGCCTCCTGTCACAGTAGGAAAGAACGCCACCTCGTCGCCGTCTGCCAGCACTTCGTCAAGGCCACACAGTTCCTCGTTGCGGGCGCACATCAGGTTGGGTTCGGCCAACACCCCATGCCCGCCCTGGGCCACCAGAAAGGCACGCAGCGCTTCGAGGGTAGCGAAGCTGCCCTCTACCTGTTCGCTATCGCGCCCCACGGCTTCTCGAAAACGCGCAAAGTAAAGCACTTTGAGCTTCATAGGGTTGCCGCCTCGAAATCGCCACTCTTGCCGCCCTTTTTCTCCAGCAGGCGTACCGCTTCGATCACCATCCCCTTGTCCACCGCTTTGCACATGTCATAAATAGTCAAGGCGGCCACGCTGGCCGCCGTGAGCGCTTCCATCTCCACACCGGTCTGCCCCGCCAGCTTGCAGCGCGCCCGGATCAGCACGGTATCGGCGCCCTCCCCGCTTAGCTCAACTTTCACACTGGTGAGCATCAGAGGGTGGCACAGCGGGATCAGGTCGCTGGTTTTCTTGGCAGCTTGAATACCAGCGATACGGGCAACGGCGAACACATCGCCTTTGGGGTGAGCGCCATCGACGATCATTTGGAGCGTGGCGGGCAACATGCGTACACGAGCTTCGGCCAGCGCTTCGCGCGCGGTGACTGCCTTGGCCGTGACATCGACCATGTTGGCGCGGCCCTGGGAATCCAAGTGGGTGAGCATGGGGGGTTCCTTTGAAAACAGGAGTGCAGTGTAGCCTAAGTGGCATCGAGTTAAGCCTGTTCGCGGGCTGGGCCCGCTCCTACAACGCTCTGTAACCCATAACGCAAAAGGCCCTCCGGCAAGCCGGGGGGCTTGGCGGAAGGCCTCTTCTTGAAGCGTGACGCTTAACGCTTGCCGCTTACTGCGTGATCGACTTCACCGAAATGCCAGCGATGGTCGCATTGGAGCGGCCGTAGACGTCTTCGAAGCGCTCGATGTCGTCTTCACCCAGGTAGCTGCCGGACTGCACTTCGATCAGTTCCAAAGCGATCTTGCCTGGGTTGCGCAGGCGGTGAACCGACGCGATCGGGATGTAGGTCGACTGGTTTTCGGTCAGCAGGAACACGTTATCGTCGCAGGTGACCTCGGCAGTACCGGATACCACGATCCAGTGCTCAGCGCGGTGGTGGTGCATCTGCAGCGACAGGCAAGCGCCTGGCTTGACAGTGATGTGCTTGACCTGGAAGCGGCCACCCTGGTCCACGGAGTCATATGAACCCCATGGGCGGTACACTTCACAGTGGTTCTGGGTTTCGCTGCGGCCCATATCGTTCAGGGTCGCCACCATGTTCTTCACGCCCTGGACCTTGTCCTTGTGCGCAATCATCATGGCGTCGCGGGTTTCAACCACAACGATGTTGTCCAGGCCGATCACCGAGACCAGCTTGCCATTGCCGTGGATCATGCAATTGCGGCTGTCCTGGATAACCACGTCGCCCTTGGTCACGTTGCCGTTGGCGTCTTTGGCGTGCACTTCCCACAGGGAGTTCCAGCAACCAACGTCGCTCCAGCCTGCCGTCAGCGGAACCACGCAGGCGCGCTGGGTCTTTTCCATCACAGCATAGTCAATGGAGTTGTCTGGGCAGCACGCAAAGCTGGCTTCTTCGATTTCGATGTTGTCGCCGTCGCGCTTGCTGCGCTCCAGGGTCAACAGGCAGTTGTCGTAGATATCCGGATCGTGCTTTTTCAGTTCTTCCAGGAAGCGGCTGGCGCGGAACAGGAACATGCCGCTGTTCCAGAAATAGCCGCCGACATCGACGAATTCCTGAGCGCGTTTTTCGTCCGGCTTTTCAACGAAGTGTGAAACGCGGCTGACGCCTTCCGGCAGCAGTGCATCGTTGGTGGACTTGATGTAGCCATAGCCCGTTTCAGGGCGGGTAGCCGGCACACCGAACAGCACCATTTCGCCACGTTCGGCGGCGACGGTAGCCAAGGCCAGGGCGCGCTGAAGGGCTTTCTGGTCTTCGATCACGTGGTCAGCCGGCAGCACCAGCATCAGGTCGTCACGGCCTTCGTTAACCAGCTTCATTGCCGCCAGGGCAACGGCAGGTGCGGTGTTACGGCCGAACGGCTCCAGCAGGATGCCTTGGGTTTCCAGCTTCAGGGCGGACAGTTGTTCGTTGACAATGAATTTGTGGTCCTTGTTGCAGACGACCAACGGCTTATCCATGCCTTCGAACACCAGACGTTCCAGGGTTTGCTGGAAGAGGGTGTGCTCTCCCGTCAGCGCCAGGAATTGCTTCGGGAACTGCTTGCGCGACAACGGCCACAGACGTGAGCCGCTACCACCTGACAAGATCACCGGAATCATAGTGTTTCTCCAAGAATTGCGTAGTAGTAATGAGATGACAGTGTTGTTCTACCGCTTCGTCTACTTATTGTTCCGTGCCGGTCGCCCCGAAGGGCGACCGCAAGTCTCGCAGTTAGCGAGCAGAATCAGTTTGCTCGACCCAGGCTGGGTTCAAGCTGGTGCCTTGACCGGTAACGAACAGTACAGTGGCCTTGCCGCGTTCGAGGTTGACCGGCTTGAGGTCGGCAACTTTGTTAGCGCCGTCGAACAGGGCCAGGCTGACCTTTACCGGGTTGATCTCACGCTCGCCGTGGCCGTTGGGCGCAACAGCAGGGATCACTTCCTTGCCATCAGCGGTTTTCAGGGCCAGTGGCTTGTCGCTCAGGTTCTGTACACGTACCAATGCTTTTTGCTTGTTGGTGAACGCACCCTCTTCCACCAGCTTGGACGTGCCCGAGGCCGTCTTCACGATGGTGTAGTAGTGATCACCAGCCAGGTTCACCGGCAGGGATTCGCTACCCAGCTTGGCGGTGTACTGGCCGCCAGGCATGAATTCGAAGGCAGTGCCTTTGCCAGCCGGAACGTCGGCCGCTTTGTTGTTGCCAATGGTGGAGTTCACTTGCTGGCCGCTGGCGTTGTAGACCCGAACGAACGCAGAACCCTTCGGAGCCGTCGGGCCGTACAAGGCCGAGTCACCTGCCGCGAAAGCTTGGGTGGACAACAGGCCAAAACCCACAGCCAGGGCGCATGCCTTGGCAATACGGGAAGTACGCAGGGCAGTCTTCAAAGTATGTGCGGTCATGTGCGTTCCTCTCGGCAGATATAAAACTACTGCCGTTTATCAAATTGGTTTCAGTTGTTCTGGCCCACGGCCAGATTCTGATTGCTGTCTTGGCTTTTCTTCAGTTCTGCAACCCAAGCTGGGTCAAAGCCACTGAGATCATTCTTCATTGGCAAGTAGCGTTCGGGGAACTCCCAAACCAGAACTTGCGGCGGACTGTTCTTGAAACCGTCGCTCTGCAAGTACTTAAGCATCGGCAGAATCGGACCATGGCCTTCCTCGGCATAGTTCACGACATCGCTGTGCAACGACTCGCGCAGCGCGCCCAGGAAATTCCAGTGCGGGTTGGCGCTGTAGCTGGTGCCTACCAGGCCAACCGGGATTTCTGCGTCGCTGAAGAGAGCATCATCATTCTCCACAGCGCCTTCGACAGCGTGAGTTGTCTTTTGTTGCAAACTATCTGGCGGCGGAAGCAAATTAGTGAACAAAGGATCCAGTGGCAGGAAGGAAGTGAGGTCACCCTTATAAGGTTTGGCTTCTTCCGCTTCGGTTACATATTGAGTTGGCGTGCCATTAATTGGCGTATGTGCCGAAATGGCGGCGCCAATATTACGTGCGACAACTTCCGCACCTAATGGCGTCCAATGTGTATCTGTACGCAGGAACACTTGCCCCTGCTGTTTGGCCTGTTGCATCGGCCCCATCAGGTCTGGCGCAAAGATGCCTGCCTGCTTGGCCTGTGCATGGAATTGCTCGTACAGGTCACGGTGCATGGTGGCAGGTTTCATGTCGCCAAAATGCTCAGGGTAAAGCCGAGCTTTTGCCGGAATGATCGCCATCACCAGCTTCACATTGTGCTGAGCCAGGCGGTCCCGTACGCCACGGATCAGGTCGAAGTTTTCCTTTTCGATCTGGTCCCCGTTGGCCACGGGCTTGAACTCTTCATCGGTGAACAGCCACTGGTCCTTGCCCAGCACAACGCCTGGCCGGCCTTCGTTGAAGAGCTTGTAATCCACTGCAGCCCACAGGTTGGTCCCCAGGCGTTTGATGGGAAACTCTTCGTCGTAGTGGGTTTCAACGGCCTTGGTGAGCCTGCCGTTGAAGAAGGTCATTTGCGCGGTGCGTTCGAACGAGCCGAACGACACCAATGACCACAGCCCCATCAGCACCAGAATGCCGAAGAACAGGGCCACGTAGAGAATGCGTAATGAACGGGTCATGGTCGGCACCCTCAGAACTGGAAGTAAAGGAAAGGCGAGAAGCTCTGCGCCGACAGCTTCAGGATCGAAGCAATAAACAGCAACAGAATCATCGCGCGCATGATGTAGCGCGGCCAGTCAGCCACCCAGTAGGCGGGCTGAACCTGATGGCCGGCCGCATGGGCTTGCACGATGGCCGGTTGGTCGCCTGGCACGGCCTTGATCTGGCCGGGCTGCGCAGTGGCTGGGCCATTGGCTTCAGTGCCCTGCTGAGCGGCGGCTTTCTGGGCACGGGCATTGATCGGCTGCTTGTAGAAATCGCGCAGGCCGAAGAACGCCATGGCCACATAGGCTACTACCAGGGTCGCGACCTGCAAGCCCGTCAGGCTGGCGGCATTAAGCTCGGACAAGCTCCACTCACCGAAGCTGAACATGGCGTGGTACATGCGCATGGCCACGTGCACGTTTTCAGCACGGAAGATGACCCAGCCCAGCACCACCAACAGGAAGGTGAAGATCCACTTGATCGGGTTGAACCGGCGTGGTGCAGCATCGATGCCCAAGGCACGTTCGATGGCCAGCCACAGGCCGTGCCACATACCCCAGATGATGTAGGTGAAGTTTGCACCGTGCCATAGGCCGCCCAGCAGCATGGTCAGGAACAGGTTGCGGTAGGTGGCGAAGGTGCCGCCACGGTTGCCGCCCAAGGTGATGTAGAGGTAGTCACGCAGCCAAGTGGAGAGGCTGATGTGCCAGCGACGCCAGAACTCGGTGATGGACTGGCTGATGTACGGCTGCTTGAAGTTCTCCATGAAACGGAAGCCCATCATCAGGCCAAGGCCGATGGCCATGTCGCTGTAGCCGGAGAAATCGAAATACAGTTGCGCCGTGTAGGCCAGCGCCCCCAGCCAGGCATCGCCTGTAGTGGGGTCTGTCAGCGCAAAGGAATGGTCGGCCACCACCGCAATGGTATCGGCGATGAAGACCTTCTTGATGAACCCCTGCATGAAACGGGTAGCACCCTCGGAGAATTTGTCCAGGGTGTGGGTGCGGTGATTGAACTGGTCAACCAGGTCCTTGAAGCGCAGCACGGGGCCGGCGATCAAGTGAGGGAAAATCGCAACGAAGGCGGCGAAATCGATCAGGTTGCGTGTGGCCGGGGTATCGCCACGGTACACGTCGATGATGTAGCTGATGGACTCGAAGGTATAGAAGGAGATACCGATCGGCAGAATGATATGGGTGAGGATGAACGGCTCAAGCCCAAACGAGGTGATGATCTGGTTGAGGCTGTCCACGCCGAAGTTGGCGTATTTGAAATAGCCCAGCACCACCAGGTCTACCGCCACGCCTAATAACAGCCATTTTTGGGATGCCTTGGTTCGCACACCGTTGGCGCCGATCCGAAGGCCGATGAAGTAGTTCCACAGTGTCACGGCTGCAAACAACGCGAGGAAGTCAACACGCCACCAGGCGTAGAACACATAGCTCGCTACCAGCAGCAGCAAGTTTCGATAGCGGGTTCCGCTCAGATAGTACAAACCGAAAAAGATCGGCATGAACAGGAACAGGAACACGTTGGATGAAAAAACCATCCCGATCTCTCCTTGGTTTTCCTACACCGGGAGCCGGAAATGGCCCCCCCATACCCCCCCACCTCGGGCGAGGGGAAGCACGACACGCGCCAGACGGCGAAACAGGCGCGTATCGGTTATTGCCTTAACCCCACCGGCAACACACCGGGGTGTTATTCGTCATCCTTGTCATCGGCCTGGTCGTCGGCCTTGTTGTTGCCTCTGCCGCCCTTCTCACCCTTTTCATGTTGAGGGTCGAAGGTACGGGTCAAGTCGCCGCCCAGGCGGAAGGTCTTGAAAGGCTCCATCTCACGCTTGCGCGCCACGGTGTCTGGGGAGCAGTTGTAGAGCGTGCAGTAGGGTTCAAGCCAGGCGTACTTGCTGTCGATCTTCAGGTCAGTCATGTCCTGCTTGTCGCCGTTTCGCTGCTCGAACTCTTCTGGCTCCTTGCTACCTTCCAGTACCCGGTCTCCCAGGCGCTTGAGCGCGCCATTGTTTTCCGGGCGCAGGTCCACACCGTTGGCTTGGGCGAACGTGGCAATCATGGCCAACGGCGGCAAGGCATAGTTGTGGTAGGCCAGTGCGCGCTGGTTGCGCTTGAGCTCGTTAGGCAGGAAGCCCTGATCGTCAACCTGGTTGGCCGCGACCTTGAACTCCTTGACCGACCAGTCGAACAGGTCACGGCGGTTGGTCACCACGGACGTGGCCATCACCGACCAAGCCGCCCAGTACGAATGGTTGTTGATCTTCTCCAGCGGCAGGTTGCTCCAGTCGCTCACGACCTGGTCGGCCATACGGCTGAACCAGGCTTCGATCTTCTGGGTTTGTGCTTCATGCCCCTGCAAAGGGTGAGATTCGGAGAACTTCAACCGCAGGTAGGAAGAGGAAATGCTGCCCAAGGCCCACTTACGCATGGACTTGCCCGTGTGGTTGAAGTCTTTGGACATCAACGCATTGGCGTCTGCCCAAGCGCCCAACCAGTTCAGGGTGCAGTCCAGCTCAGTCGGCTTGCCATCGCGCATGAACTGCATGACTTGCTTGCTTACACCACGTTCAAGGGTGGTGATGTCCTTGGTGGAGTCCCGGAAGGCTTGGTCCGACGACGCGTTGAAGGTCGCACGGGCCTTGTCCGAGCCCTCGTACTTGCTGCGGAACTGCAGCGAGCCGGTGTAAGGCGTTGGTGGTGCGGGGCAATCGAAACTCCCGCCTTTCCCTGGCTTCTCGATACCGTCGTAATATCCCTGAGGAGGAACCAGCCCCGCGGCATGTGCCACGGAGCCGAACATGGCGAGTCCCAAGAGTGCCGGCGCGAAGAAGCGGCGCGCGGCTTTGGGCGTAAGACGAGAAGTCAACATAAGCATTCAGCCCTCAGAGCCCGGCCTGCGCGTTTCGTGCAGCAACACCGGGGAACACGTTGCGTTTGCAGATCTTCGCCTCGACTTTCTGCGGCGCGGCCGTGGCATCTTCCGGCCCGTGAACTTCCACAGCCAGCAGGTTGCGCTTAGGCCAGTCGGCATCGTCACGCAGTTCGAATGCGAAGCGCCCGTCTGTATCGGAAGTGGTCGGCTTCTCGATCTTGATATCCTCGTGGCGGCCATCCATGTACCAGAGGGTCGCCTTGAAATCCTTCACTGAAGGGTCGGCGAACTTGATGTCAACCTGATGATTCCAGTTCTCCAGGTCCTTGATACCGTTGCGGCCATTGACCAACAGTTCGGTAGCCTGGTTTGGCTTGACCACGCCGCTACCGCTCAGTTCGGCGACCTTGCCTTCACAGCCATTGCCCATCAGCGCCATCATCTGGCGGTAGATGGTTTCCTGGTCCAACGGGTACAGCGGTGAGAATTCCCATACCAGAATCTTGGGTGGCTTTTTCTGGAATTCTTCACTGCCCAGGTACTGCAGCATCGAACCTTCGAAGCCGCCGCCTGGGAAGGCCACGTTCAGCACGTCAGTGTTGGCGTACTGTTGAAGGAAGCCGGCAAAGTTGTAGTTCTTGCCGCTGTGGCTAGTGCCCACCAGGGTGACATCCGGGCTTGCCGTGTCACCAAACAGGTCGCCATCGGCGGCTTCACCCTTGGGCTCGGTGCCAAACTGGTCCATGTACTGGATCGCGTAGCTGGTGCCGCACAGCTGGCCAGCCATGTTCTGCAAGGTACCGGTCTTGCCCATGCGCCCAATGATCTTGGTTTCGAACTCTTTCTTGGGAATGCCCGAGTAGCCTGGGACCTTCTTGATGGTCTGGGCCACGATCTTGGCGGTACGCTCTGCCCCGTAGGGCGTCCAGTGCTGGTCACCGCGGAAGTAGAAGTCATGGGCCTGTTGCTCGTTGGTCAACGGTGACAGGTCCGGTACGTGGTAACCCATGGCCTGGAAGCGGCCAACCATGTCTTTGTAGTTCTTCAGCGCCTTGTCGTAATCGAAGCGCTGACGATCTGCCGGAGACATGTGTGCACGGTCAACCAGGCCACGGGTGGGCTGGTAGACGATCACTACTTCCACCCCACGGGCCTTGAAGGCGTCGTGGAGTTCTTTCATGCGGCGGTAGCCCTCAGGCGAGGTCTGGAATTCGGTACGCAGGTCTTCCACGGTACGGAACAGCCAGTCACCCTCCCCTTGTACCAGGGTGGTGAAGTTACGCTGGTAACGGGTCACGTAATTCTTGGCATCGGCGGCGGCCGGGCACAGCTGGCAGCAGGGCTGGGCAGTGAAGGTGGGCGGCTGCACGTCGGCAGCTTGCGCGCTCCCTGCGGCAAACAAGGCGGTGGCCAGGCCGGACAGGCTGAGCAGCTTGATCAAATGTGAATGCATGGAAATGGTCCTTAATCCTGCGCCATGTCTGTCTGTTTCTCGACCGGGTCGATCAACACTGCTTTTTTCTGGCGAATCAGCAGGTCCAGAATTTCTGCCTGGTGGTCACCCAGGATACCGGTGAAGCTGATCCCGCCCGATTTGGTAGGCGCCAGCATTGCCACGTTGTACAGCTCGATACTCAGGGGCGAGTCGATCGCCAATGGGTTAGTGCCGTTACCGGTCAGCTCGCCACCTACCACAATCATCGACACTTCGGCGTCGAAGGGGTCCATCGCCACGTCACGGTCGGTATCGCTCAGGTCCTTGATATGACCGTAGACACCCGTCAACCCGTTACCCATGGCCATGTTGTCGTACAGGCGGATGTTGGTGCTGTTACGCACGCGAATCCCGTGTCGCTTGTTGGCCACCAGCTTGTTGCCCCACAGCAGGTTGTCCCCGCTTTCGTACAGGGTGATGCCGTCCGTGTGGTTCTGGTAGATCTCGTTGTAAGCCACCAGGTTGCCCACGCTGTTACGGTCCAGCACCACGCCGGAAAGGTGGTTGTCGTAGCTGCGGTTGTTGATGATGAAGCTGTCGTTCACTTCCCGCGACACGATGATCCCGTGCTTCTTCTTGGTCCCGTACACCGTGTTATCGGCGATGATCAGGCCATGGGAACGGTCGTGTGGGTCGATCCCGTAAACGATGTTGTCGTGGTAGGTATTGCTCTTCACCACAAAACCTTGGGTTTCATAGCAGTAGTAGCCGTACCACATGTCCGAGAAGGTAGAACCGATGATCCAGCCGGTTGGCTCGGAGCGGCCCATCTGTGCCTTCATGCTTGGGGTGTACTGGGAAATACTCACACCGTAGGACTTACTCTCGTTGTAACCGAAACTCTTCATTTCGGTGTTGACGAGGTAGGTCTCGGTGCCGCCCCAGGACACCAGGAACGGACGGAACTCGTTGGGCGTCTTGAACCATGCCTGGTCGTTCGCCGTTTCGCTCCAGCCGGTTACCTTGGTATCGAAGGTGAACAGCTTGCCATCGTTGACGATGAACGAACCGCCTTCCTGGGACAGGCGCAGGTCCTTGACCTTGCCATCGATTTCCAGGATGCCTTTGTGGGCGACCACGATCGGGATACGGGCCAGCCAGACACCTGGCGAGGTTTCGCGCAGGTATTGCTTGGGCACGGTCTTGCTCAGGTCGCTGAAATTCACATAGCCACCGTCAATGAAGATGGCTTCTGGAATACCACGCTGCTTGCCTACCCACGCCATCATCTTGTTGTCGCCGCCGATGAAGGCCTTCAGAGGAAGCTCCTGCATCATGCGGCGGATGCTGACCTTGCCTATCACGGCACGGTCAACCTTGGCATGGGCGGCAGCCGCCGTATAGCCGCTCAGGTCTGGCAGCTTGGGCGGCGCCAGGTTCAACGGTTCGATCGGTGCGCTGGCCACGCTGTACGTCTTGGCAGCCTGCAGTTCCTTGGTGGTACCGGGCTTGGCCACCGCCTGGGTCGCAGGTACGGTGGCGGCCAGGGCGGAGCCGCCGGCCACCAGCAGCGCTGCGGCCAGAACGGCAACTGGCCAGGCGTGCTTACGCACCTTGCTGTATGAATGATTCATCTCATTGCACTCCCTTGGCGGTACCCATCAGAAACGCCAGATAACGTCGACGATGGCCCGGTGCATATAGGTGTCCACGCCACCGGCATACGCATCACCGGGCTTGAACACGCCAGCGCGCAGGCGTACCAGCGCAGAAGGCTCATCGAACGTTTGGCTCAGGCTGGCAGGCAGCAGGCCTTCCTTGAAATACTTGGTCACGACCAGGTCCACTTCCTGACCCAGGTCTTTCTCGCCATCGTTAAGCGGCAAGGTAGACAGCGACAGGTCGCCTGCGTTGTCAGTCGACTCGTAAGCGGCGTTGATATTGCTGCCGCCGATAGGCGAGCTGCCATCCACGCGCCAGAAGCGGTGATAGATCAGGCTGGCGTCGTAGCTGTCCTGCATTTCCCAGGACGCAAATACCGAGGCGGTCTGCACGTTGGCCAGTTCAGCCTGGAAGGCTTCACCAAAACGGCTGATACGCGAACGGGTACCGGTCCAGCTGGAGCGGTTGCTCTGCAGGCCGTTCTGCTCGTAGTTCTTGCTGGCGCGTGCATAGGCACCACCCACTTGCCACTGAGGGTCCAGGCGCAGGCGCAGGCCCAGGTCGGTGGCCCAGCCGCTGACGTCTTCACCGAACGTATCACCGGCCGTGATCACGCCACCGGAGGTGGTACGGTTGAATTTGTCGCGGTTCCCGGTAAGGCCGGTCACGCTGGCCCAGTAGTTGATCTGGTTGGTATTGCGATGGTTGTAGGCATCGCTGGTCGCTTCCAGGCCAACCCAGGTCAGGTTGCCGTTGCTGGTCTTGTCCAGGTCGTCGATTTCTTCACCGGCGTTGGCCAGGTCACCGTCGTCATGCACGTGGTGCACGCGCAGGCCGGCCCATTGGCTGGGTGCCCACTGATAGGACACATCGCCCCACACGTGCATGCGGTCTTTGTCGTTGGGCGACAGGCGTGAATAGTCGGTGCGGTAGTCGCTGAAGCGCTGGCCTACACCCACATCTGCCTTGAGCAACGTGGTATCCAGGTTCCAGGTCAGGGACTCGATGTAAGCATCGTGCCACTGGCCGTCGTCCTGGCGCAGGCGCTGACGGCCGAACTTGGCCAGCTCGCCAGGGTACGGCGTAAGCAGGCGGCTGTAACCGACCCAGAACTCGCGCAGGGCCAAGTAGCTGTCATCCGCTTCACGATCCTTGCTGTAGTAACGGCTGTTGCCGCTGCCTTGAACGTCGTCGTCCGGCTGGATCAGCGGGTCAGTCTGGATGGTGTCGGTCGCCGCCACCGCCTGGCCCATGATATAGGCACTCCAGTTGCCCCACTCGCCATAGGCCCACGGGCGCAGGTCGATACCCACACCGGCCACGTCGCCACCAGAGCGCGTGCCCAGGTCGCGGTCGTCTTCGGACTGGCCCGTAGCCTTGACTTCGATACCAAAGTTGTTGGTAGCCGTCAGGGCCGCCAGGGTCGGGCAAGACCACAGGGTGGCAAAGCCAAGGCCCACACCGGCCAGCATCCATTTATTCAGAATCATAGGTCTTCATCCTCGCCGACGGGGGCTTGTGGCGCATCATCATTGCCCAGTACGTCTGTCACAGGCGCGCTTGGAACGGGCGCTACGACACGAGAGGCAGTTTCCTGATGCAGCAGCTGCTGAGCCTGGGCCAACAGTGGCGGTGGTAGTTGTTCTTCGATGGTCTTGGCCAGGTCCAGCACTTCCGGGCGAGGCTGCGGTGTGGCCAGGGCTTGTGCCTTGGCCAGCTGGCTGAACACGTAGGCATTGACGGGGTTGGGCTTGGTGCCACGGCCGTTGAAATACAGCTGGGCCAGGGCGAAGTCCGCGCTGTTCTGGCCACGACGGGCCGCAGTCAGCAGGTTGTCCACAGCCTTTTGCGGCTCGACCATGCCCAGGTAGCCACGGCGATAGATCTGGCCCAGATAGTAGTAGGCGCTGACTTGGTCCGGAATGGCCTTTTTCAGGTGCACTTCGGCCTTGGCAGCGTCTGGCAATACCACTTTGCCTTCGTAATAGATCTTGCCTAGTAGCAGCTCGGCACGGCTTGGGTCAGCGTCATGACCTTTGTCGATGTAGCCCAGCAGTTGGTTCACATCGCCCAGGTCGGGGTAATCGTATTGCAACTGAGCCAGGCTGATGTAAGCACCAGGGTAGGTATCAGCGGCACTTTCCAGCAGTGCCTGAGCGGTTTTCGGGTCAGGCGTTCCCAGTTCCGGGTTGGCAATGATCCGGGCAACGGCGTCCACACGGGCAGGAATAACACGGCCTGCTGCAAAAGCGCCCTGCAGGCGCTTGATCAACGCCGCCTGGTCTTCGGTACGGTTCTGCTTCTGGTAGACGGTTGCCAGTTCAACGTAGCAAAGGTCGCTGGTATCCAAGGCAGCCTTGCAGATGCGTTCAACCTCGGCCAGGTTCTGGTCATAGGTGTTCTTTACGCGGTACAGGATGATCTGGGCCAGGCCCGCCTCAGGATAGCCGGCGGCTTTCCACTGGTTGATCTTGTCCTGTGCGTTGACGTTGGGGAAGCTCTGCGGATACTGAATGTACAGCAGCGCCAGAGACATCAGCGTACCGCCCTCCCCGCTGGCGAAGGACTGCTTGAGCAGGCCTTCAGCTTCGTGGCGTTCAGCTTCCGTGCTGTTTGGCTTGGCGGCCAGCAGCTTGCCCAGGCGAGCAGCGGCGCGCGGCGACGTGGCCGCAGCGGCCCGGTAGGTCGCCTCGGCTTTGGCCAGCTGTGCAGGGTCACCGCTTTCCACCCAGATATCAGCCAGGCCGACCTGGGCATCGGTATAGCCCAGGTCTGCCAGTTGCTGATAGTTCTGTTGCGCCAGGGCCACGTCACCGTTTTTCAAGGCTTCGTTGGCCAGGCGCTGGTCCGGCAGGCCGGCACAGCCTGCCAGGCCCAGGGCAATGGCCAGGCCCAGCACGGCAGGCCGGTGCAAGTGTCGTAAAGTGTCAGCCACGCTCATTCTCCTGGCGCTCACTTAGAAGCCGTGGGCCATGGCTTTGTCGATCAGCCAGTCCAGCGAAGGGCCGCGGGTGCTCGAAACGTCTACTGGGCGGCCAGCGAACTTGATGTCCAGTGGCTGGTCAGGCTTGATGGTCACACGCATGTCGGTAGACAGGTCGTCCACTTTCAGTGCGGTAGCGTCCACGATCTGGCCCGAACGAACCTGGTCGTCACCTGCAACACGGAAGTCAACCTTGCTGCCTGGGCGAACGTCGTCGATCTGGCGGTAGGTGTAACGGGCTTCAATGTTGGCGGTGGTGTTACGCGCAACCAGGTTGAAGATCACGTCACCTTTGCTAGCGTACTGGCCGTTGGCAACCAGTTGCTGAGCCACAACGCAGTCGCATGGCGACGTCAGGGTGCCGGTCATTTGCTTGCCGAACAGCTCGGTGACTTTCTGCGGGGTCAGGTCCTGCTCTTCCAGGTGGCCCTTGAGCACGTCCAGCATGCTGGTGCTGAAGGTAGCCAGCGGCGAACCTTTAGGCGCTATGCCGTTGGCGCCAACCAGGCTGGATACCGTACCGTCGCGTGGCATGGTGATGTTCATGCCCGGTGCAGTCACGATGCCGGATTCGGCATGGGTCACGAAGTACAGGTTATACACGGACTTGAAGATGTAGCCGAACGCTACCAGGCCGATCAGGAAGATCCCCAGGCTGAAGGTGATAGCGCGCAGGCGACCGAAGAAGCTCATGTCGCTGCTGGCGCCCTTGCGCTTGCGAGCCTTGGTGAAGTTGTCACGCTGAAGCGTGCCCAGTACATCACCCATGGTGACCAACTCGCCGCTCAGGTGAGAGGTGATCAGGTGGCGCAGGGTGGAAATGTCGGCCTGTTCCAGGTTCTGGAACTGTGCGCCTACACGGCCATCGCCTTCAACGGAGCGTGCCTGGAACTCTACGTCCATGCCCAGGCCCAGGTTGTCGATCACGAACATCAGGCGGCCGCGATAGATCTCGCCTTCTACTACAGGCTTTTTGGGGATGAACGAGAAACCACCGGCAGACAGCTCGTCTACCTTGGCTTCCTGGGTTTCACGGTTTGGGCCGATGAAACGGATTTTTGCAGGCAGGCGGACCCGTGCATGCTGGCGCTGGGCTTCGGACTCATGGACCACATTGGGGTTTACGGCTGTATTCATGGCGATTTTTTTCCTACTTCATCCATTGAGGGCTGGTCAGACGATCGTGAACAGGAACGCAACAAAGATGCTCCCCGCCGCAAAGGTCATGGTCCGAGACGACCAGGTGTTGAACCACTGTTGAAAGCTCGCCGTGTCGCGTTTGGTCGACGTCGGTTGGCGAGTCCAGGATTGCCGATCGAGGCGGAAGAAGACGTAGATCTTCATGAGTGCGCCAACGATCTGGTTGTAATACAGAATGATCGGGTACGCCGGGCCCACCGAGTGCCCGCTGAGTGACAGCAGGATGGTGAGGATCAAGCGGGTGATACCGATCCACAGCAGGTAGGCCAGCAGGAACGTGATGCTGTACTTGAACGTCGCGATCAGCGCGGCGGTCAAGCCCAGCAGCGACGTCCACATGGACACACGCTGGTCGAACAATACGACCATGGTGAACAGCCCCAACCGACGAATACCCAGGCCAAGGGCGCGGGAGTTCTGACGCAGGTTGTTGCCGTACCAGCGGTACATCAGTTTGCGGCTGGCTTTGACAAAGCTCTTCTCTGGCGGGTGTTCAACCGTGTTGATGGTTGCATCCGGCACATAGAAGGTGTCGTAGCCCAGGCGCATCAAGCTGAACCAGCTCGACTTGTCGTCACCGGTCAGGAACCGGAAGGTCCCCAGGCGCCAGTGCTTGAGGGAGTCGGCTTCCACGTCAGCAATGAACATCGGGTCTGTGACCACCGAAGCGCGGAATACGGACATCCGCCCGGTCATGGTCAGCACGCGCTTGCTCAGGGCCATCGAACACATGTTGATATGGCGCTGGGCGAACCGCAGCTTGTGCCATTCGCTCATGATGTATCCGCCGCGCACTTCGCAGAATTCGTTGGTGGTCAGGCCACCCACGTTCGGCCACAAGGCGAACCAAGGCACGGTTTTGCGCACCACGCCCTCGTTGAGCACGGTGTCGCCGTCAATCACAGCCACAACGGCATGTTCATCGGGCATATGGCGGGAAATGGCACGGAAGCCATAAGCCAGGCCGTCACGCTTGCCGGTACCAGCAATACGTACGAAGTCCAGGTTCACCCGCTCAGGCGGGTTCATCTTGGCCCACAGGGACTTCATCAGCATTTCGTCAGACATTTCCACCAGCGAGCACACGATCGTGGTGGGGTAGCCACTCTCGATCGCTTCGCGGATCACCGACTGGTAGACGGCGGCCGTGGTGCTGGCGTCGATACGGAAGCTGGTGACCATCAGGAACACGTGTGACGGGTCTGAGTCTGTACCCAGCTTGCGAACCTTGCGGCGCAGCAGGGGATAGACCACATAAAGGAACAGCATGCCGCGCACGAAGTGCGTTGCACCCATTGAGTAGCGCCAGATACCGACGGCACCAATCAGGAAAATGAAATCCTTGGAGTCTGAATTGAACAGCGATGGGGGTAGCGCAAGCGCCAGGCCCATCAGCAGACACAAGTAAAACAGCCATCCAGCAGCCTGTAGCAGGCCGTGCTTTAGCCTTGACATATCCGCATCCGTCTCTTCATCGACCGCCTGCAACGGCGTTCGAAAGTGTTAAGGCAGGCGTAAAGAGCCGCAGGCGGCGCAAGGCCGCCTGCGGTTACGGCTGTTACCAGCAGATACCTTCGTAGCTTGTGTTCGAATCGGTCTCTTCTTTCTTCAGGAAGCCGACCAGGTCGAATACTTGCTTGCCAGCTGGCGGGTTCTGCAGCAACTCGCCGAAGGCCTTGTCACCGTTGCCCAGGATCAGCACGTCAGCCTCGTTGATCACCGCGTCGAAGTCCGACTTCAGCAGCGAGGACACGTGAGGGATCTTGGACTCGATGTATTCCTTGTTGGCGCCCAGGATACGAGCGTGTTCAACGTTCTTGTCGAAGATGCTCAGCTCGAAGCCTTTACCGATCAGACGCTCGGCCAGCTCTACCAGCGGGCTTTCACGCAGGTCGTCGGTGCCGGACTTGAAGCTCAGGCCCAGCAGGGCAATCTTGCGCTTGCCGTAGCCATTGATCACTTCATAGGCGTTCTGCACCTGCTGCTCGTTGCTGACCATCAGCGAGTTGAGCAGAGGGGTTTTCACGTCCATGGCGCTGGCACGGTAGGTCAGGGCACGAACATCCTTGGGCAGGCAGGAGCCGCCGAAGGCGAAACCTGGGCGCATGTAGTAGGACGATACGTTCAGGACCTTGTCCTTGCAGACCACTTCCATCACTTCACGGCCATCTACACCAGCGGCCTTGGCAATGTTGCCAATTTCGTTAGCGAAGGTGACTTTGGCAGCGTGCCATACGTTGCAGGTGTACTTGATCATCTCAGCCACTTCGACCGGCTTGCGGATGATTTCAGCATCCAGCTCGCTGTACAGGCTTTCCAGCACGTCGCCGGAGGCCTTGTCGAACTCACCGATGACGGTCATTGGTGGGTGATCGTAGTCTTTGATAGCGGTGCTTTCGCGCAGGAACTCAGGGTTCACTGCAACGCCGAAATCAGTACCGGCCTTCTTGCCGGAGTATTTTTCCAGGGTCGGAATGACAACGTTTTTCACGGTGCCCGGCAGGACGGTGCTGCGCACGACAACGGTGTGGCGCTCGGTCTTGTCCTTCAGCACTTCACCGATGCTTTTGCATACGGCTTCGATGTAGTTCAGTTCCAGGTCGCCGTTCTTCTTGCTAGGCGTAGGTACGCAGAGCATGGAAACGGTGGTGTCCCGTACAGCCTGGGCGAAATCGGTGGTGCCGCTCAGCTTGCCTTGGCTCACAGCTTTTGACAGCAGCTCTTCCAGGCCAGGTTCGACGATTGGCGATTTGCCAGCGTTGATCAGGTCGATTTTGACCTGCGAAACGTCAACACCTACAACATCATGACCACGAGCTGTCAAGCAACCCGCACATACCGCGCCAACATAGCCCAAACCAAAGATGCTGATACGCATCGCTTCACCTCATGTGTTTATCACGCCGGCTCACTCAGGAGCCAGACCGGGGGTTAATTAACCAGCAGTATTCGGGCACTCGGGTGCAGGGCAACGGAACGTACCATTGCAACTGTCGCACCAGCGAATGCAGGCATATAAGTCCGAGTGCCCTAGAAATATGTGCACTCAACAAGGGCATTAATGAACCCTTTTTTTCAGGTTCGCCCTGGAATGTAGCCAGCCTTTATGACAAAACGGCTCACTTGTTTTCGCTACTTGCCTTCGCGGGGTATTGTTGTGCCTTGCGAATCAAGCATTAAGCCGCATGCATGAGCTTGCAGCGCAAACTCGGGTACTGGCCTTGTGCTGAGGGTAATAAATAGTGCGTTCTCTCCTGAGATAACCTTAGGGCTGCCAGGGCAGTTACCATCTAGTCATACGCCTGGATCACTACACTCAGGCGCCTGAATCTCCTGCTTTGTACGCTTTCTCTCACACGGGAAAGATTCTGTACGCGTCGTATGAGCTACAGACCCCCCTGTAAGTTCCTCAGTGACATCACCGTTCAGCCAGAATTCGACAAGAATTTTCCTGAAAAAAGTGATATCAAAGAGCCATATTTCAGCCATAAATCTCTTTATTATCAATGGTTTAATAGGCTAAATATCCAATGCGCCAGCATTACAAAAAATTTTGGCTTTTTTGAGGCTTTTTGCAATGGCCAAGCGCCATCCATCTTTTGATGCACTGAAACCGACTAATTATTGGCGCCTGTTAGTTGTCAAACTGCAGGTTGCACGGCCTTTTCTGTGATAAACATTCCTATTTGGGTGGCCAACCGCCATGTGACGAAGATCACACTCTAGGGTTCTCGAAGGAATACAAGGTTTTCGGAGGTAGAACGGCCCTTGTCGTAGTAGTAGCCCGCTTCGGAAAAACCCATCAGGCCCTCCAGGGTGTCGACCCGATGCTTGATCACGAAACGTGCCATTAGCCCTCGAGCTTTCTTGGCATGGAAACTGATTATCTTGTACTCCCCATTTTTCAAGTCCCGAAACTCGCACCCCACCACACGTGCTTCAAGCGCTGAGCGCTTTACGGCAGAAAAGTATTCTTTGGAAGCCAGGTTGAGCACGATGTCGCTCCCTTGTGCTTTCAATGCCGTGCTCAACCCCTCGCTTACAAGGTTCCCCCAAAAGGCATAAAGGTCCTTCCCTCGTGCGTTTTTAAAGGCCGTGCCCATTTCCAGACGATAGGGTTGCATCAGGTCCAAGGGGCGCAGTACGCCATACAGGCCAGACAACACGCGCAAGTGCTGCTGGGCATAATCGAACTCTGCTTCGGAAAAGTCTTCGGCCTGGAGGCCGGTGTAGACGTCGCCTTTGAAGGCCAGAATGGCAGGCCGGGCGTTATCAGGCGTAAAAGGCGTGACCCAACTGCCGAAGCGGGCCACATTGAGGGCGGCCAGTGCGTCTGAAATACCCATCAACTGGCTTAGCTGAGCGGGGGACAGCGCTTGTAGCGCTGCAATCAGCTCCTTAGCGTGTTCGATCAAAGCCGGCTGGGTATGACGAGACGTGGCCAAAGGCGTTTCATAATCGAGGGTCTTGGCAGGCGAAATCACCATTAGCATGGCAGGGCTCCTTATAAAAGGACGCCAGCTTGGACGTTTACCCTCAAGCCTTCAATACTAGAGGGCCTACTGCCTTGCCTACCGCCTTACCTACCTGTGCCATTGGTGAAGCAGCACAGGCGACATCCGGTATCATGCGCCCCAGCTATGCGCCCAGTCACTGCGACCCAGTCAATGTGACCCAGTCAATGTGACCCAGTCAATGTGACCCAGTCAATGTGACCCAGTCAATGTGACCCAGTCTCCAGGAGGATATTCATTGCGCTTGTTCCCCATGTTACTCGCCATGGCTGTAAGCCTTAGCCCCCTCCTGGCTCAGGCCGGGCCGACTGAAGTGGCTACCCTGGACCGCGGCGAATGGCCCGAGGCCTTGAGCACGCCTGCGCTGTTCGACGTGGCCTCCCGCGCACAGATATTGAGCTTCGCCCGAGAGCTTCTGGTAAGCGAGGCGCTGGACGAGCCAGCCTTGGCAGACCGCCTTGGCTTGCGCCAGATCAACCTGGTAGCCATCAACACGTTGCGCGAGCACTTGTGGCAGCGCTTGTGGTCGGCCTTTGACCACGCCCAGCAAAGCTGCGAGGAAGATGCCTCCTTCTGCTACGCGATCGAAAGCCTGGATGACCTGAAGGTCCAGGCGGCGCAATTTGCAGTCGCTGGGGACTCCTTCTATGCGCGGTGGGCCGAGCCTGGCCGCGCATTCAGCCGCACCTACCTGGACGAACAATTGCGCCTGGCCGCCTTGTCACCCGATATCGCCAGCGAGGTTGTCACCTTTTCGGCTGTCGAACACACCGGCGACAGCCTGGAGGATCGTGTCTTCCTGCTGACGTTCGACGGCGGCCCAAGCCCTGGGGATGGTAATACTGACTGGATGACCGACTACCTTCGCCGCCAGAAGATGAACGCGACCTTCTTCGTACTGGGCAACAGCGTGCAGTTACGGCGCCAGAACGGCGCCTCGGATGACCTGGAAGCCCTTTACCGCGACCAATGCGTAGGCATACAAGGCTGGCAATACCGTTCTCACAGCCAGTGGGTGGACTGGCAGAAGTCCGTGCTCGACAGCGTGGCATTGGTGCAAAGCCAGTTGCCGGACGCTTATGTGCCACAGTTCAGGCCGCCCTACGGTCAGCGGCGATCAGACAGTGGGGAATTCTTTGAAAGCCAGCAACTGGACGTGGTGCTGTGGAACATCGATGCCCAGGATGGCAACAGCCAGTTGACGGCCGAGGACAGCGGTGACCGCGTGCTGACCCTGATGCTGCTCTGGCGCCACGGCATTATCGTGTTCCACGATGCGCAACTGAAGGCCCGTACGGCCGTACCCGCGTTGCTTACCGCAACGGCCCAGAGTGGGATTGGCTGGGAAGACTGCCACGATTTTCCCTGAAGCGCTGCCAAGGTGACTTCCGACTGTAACGGGGCCATAGGTGCTCGCCAAGCCCTATTCGTCATATCAGAAAATAAACCCTGAACAGGGCGCAAAATGCTTTCTCTGGTCACAGGTTTTGGAGTACTAAGAAACAGACCGCCGACCCCTGCCGACACAGGTGGCGTTTCATACCCGACTTCGCCCGTTGTCGCAGGCCTCCCGCTGGAGCAAGGCGGCCGTTCAAGGCGCAGCACCGTTCAGGTATTGCGTCCACTGGCTCCCACTAAAGGTGACCGAGTATGGATGAACAAGGACGCACGCTCTCCGCCCACCAGCCCATTTTGTATGTGCTGGACACCAACGTCCTGATCCACGATCCCAACGCACTGCTCAACTTCCAGGAACATCATGTAGCCATCCCCATGACCGTGCTGGAAGAGCTGGACAAGCTCAAGGCCGGTAAACACTCTGTGGCTGCCGAATGCCGCCAGGCCATTCGCCTGATCGACAAGGTGCTGGGCCAAGCGTCACCCCAGGACGTCGAACGCGGCGTACCGATCGATCGCGGCAAGGGTGACCCGAAGGGTTTTCTGTCCATTCTGATGAACAAGCATGGGGCCCTGGAAAGCCCCCTCCCCGACCACCTCAATGACAATGTGATCATCAACCAGTTGATCGACCTGCATACCCGTCGCCCGGAGATCGACGTGGTGCTGGTCACCAAAGACATCAACATGCGCCTCAAGGCGCGGGCCTGTGGCATTGCTGCGGAAGACTACAGCACTGATCAGTTGGTGGACGATGTCTCGCTCTTGTCCCGTGGCTACCACACGGTCACAGGTTCATTCTGGGACCGCGTACAGAAGGTCGATACCCGTCAGGAGCGGGGGCGCACCTGGCACCGGGTACAACTGGCCGAAGCCTTGCCGTCGGCGCATGTGAACGAGTTCATCATTGATGAACAAGGCTTTGTGGGCTGGATCAAGGCAGCGCGCGACAACGAGCTGATGATTCTGGACATGCATCAGGAGCCCTTGATGCATCAGGAAGCCTGGGGGCTCAAGCCTCGGGACATCCATCAGGCCCTGGCGCTGTTCGCCCTGCTGGACCCGGATATTCACCTGGTGAACCTGTCCGGTGCGGCGGGTTCAGGCAAGACCATCCTGGCCCTGGCGGCGGCCATCGAGCAGACCATGGTAAGCAAACGCTACCGGCGGATTATCGCTACCCGCAGCGTACAGGGCCTGGACCAGGAAATCGGCTTTCTGCCCGGTACCGAAGCCGAGAAAATGGAGCCTTGGCTGGGCGCGATCACCGACAACCTTGAAGCCTTGCACATGGATGACGAAAACACCCACGGCAGCGTGGACTACATCCTCAGCAAAGTGCCTTTGCAGTTCAAATCCCTCAACTACATCCGGGGACGCAGCTTCCAGCAGAGCCTTATCCTGATCGACGAGTGCCAGAACCTTACGCCTCACCAAATGAAAACCATCATTACCCGAGCAGGTTCAGGCTCCAAGGTGGTCTGCTTGGGCAACCTGGCGCAGATCGATACCCCTTACCTTTCCGCCACCAGTTCAGGCCTGACCTACCTGACCGAACGCTTCAAGGACTTCCCGCACGGGGTGCACATCACCTTGCAGGGCGTACCGCGCTCCATCCTGGCCGAATACGCCGAATCCCACCTCTGACCCTCTGCCTGCTGGCATGGCCGCCTCCTCTGCAGGAGGCGCCCGTGCCAAGGACAGCGCCTGTTCAGTGAATCACTACCGTGCAGGTCGTACCCGCTGCCAGGAGCATGCCCTGGGGCACTTCATCCAGGTGAATGCGCACTGGCACCCGCTGAGCCAGGCGGACCCAGTTGAACGTCGGGTTTACATCCGCCAGCAGTTCGCGGCTTTCGGGATTATCACGGTCGTAAATGCCACGTGCGATGCTTTCCACATGGCCGTGTAGCGTTTCACCGCTCATCATCTGCATCTCGGCCACGTCCCCTACGTGTACATGGGGCAGCTTGGTTTCTTCAAAAAAGCCGTACACCCAGAACGAGTGCTCGTCCACTACCGCCATCTTGGCGTCACCAGCCCGGGCATAGTCACCGGCGTGAACATTCAGGTTGGTTACATAGCCGTCCACCTGGGCCACTATACGGGTGCGGGCCAGGTTCAACTCTGCCGCTGCCAAGGCCGCCTGTGCCTGCTGGTACTGGGCTTGGGCCTGGCTGGCCACGCTGCCGGCATCCTCCTGGTTTTCCTTGGAAATGACTAAGGCATCCAGGTCTGCCCGGCGCTTGGCATTGAGCCTGCGCATATCCCACGTGGCTTTGCGCGCAGTCACCAGCGCGCGGGCCTGGTCTACCGCGACCTGGTAATGGGCCGGGTCCACTTGAATCAGCAGGTCGCCCTTGCGCACCTGCTGGTTGTCCTTGACCGGCACTGCCACCACATAGCCCGACACATCAGCCGCCACATTGATGATGTCGGCGCGTACGCGGCCATCCCGTGTCCAGGGGGTGTCCATGTAATCGACCCACAGCAACCGCCCCAGCAACAGGGCAATGCCGAACACCACTAACGTGCCTAGCAGGCTGAACAGCTTTTTCATCAGGTTGATCTCACCGGTAGACAGTCAGCGCCAGCGCGCCAAAAATGCAGAAGAACAGGCTCAGGCGCAGCAGGGCCGGGTGCCAGAAAAAGCGGTACACATCCAGGCTGGCCAATAGCCGGTCCACTACCCAGGCGAGGCCGATGGCAACCAGTAACAGCACGGTCAGCACGGGCATGTACACCCCGTGGAACGCAATTTCACGTGGCATGGGCAGCTCCTGGCAGCGCTGGCAACTCGGCCAGGGGTGAGCGGGGGTTCAGCAGGCTGCTGCGGATAAAGTGCAGGTAGCTTTGTACGCGCCTGAGCACAGACGTATCGAAATGGCGGGCAAAGGGTTCGTCGGCTTCACGCACACTGTGAATGGCATGGTCCACGGCCTGCAATGCCCGCTCTCGGTTTGCCGCCACAGGCTGGATAAACAACCGGATCAACGCCCGGCCCATGGCGCGAATGGCTTGACGCCATGGCTGGTCCAGGGCGTAGGCGGGGTGAACGAATAACGCGTCCTGCTCAAGGCGGATCTCGATCACGGCGTGGCCCACCTCCAGCACCAGCAGCATCCAGCGCATCAGGTCGCGCTGCACCCTGGGTTGTGCCGAGGCCAAGCCATAGGCCTGGTGCACAATGTCTCGGGCACGGCTTTCAAAGCTGCTGGCCAACCGGCGGGACTCGCCACTGACCGCAAACACCATCAGGCGGCGCAGTTCGGCCTGTAGCCGGCGCCACATCCAGCCGGCGTTAGGTGGCAGGATGATCGCCCCCGCGGCTGCGCAGATCAGCATGCCCACCACCATGGCAATGTAGTCGTTGATAAAGCCATAAGGGTTGTACACCGTGAGGTTGTCGGGCACCGAGCCGATGGAGAAGAAAATCAGCAGGCCCAAGCCATAGCCGGCCAACGGCGGGCGCGATGCCAGAAAGGCACCAAACGCAAAAACGGGCGCTAGAACAAAGCACAGCAGAGGAAAGCCGTCGATCTGTGGATAGACGAAGAACTGCTCCACAAACCCTGCGACAGCCCCAAGCAGCGTGCCGCAGGCCATCTGGAACGACATGCGCCTGGGGTTGGGCGTGGCCGCTGACAGCCCGATAGTGGCTGCCGCGACCAGCGTAAGGGTGCCGCCACTGGGCCAGGCAGTGACCAGCCAGTAGCTGCCCAACCCCACCAGTACCACCATACCGCGTACACCAGAGGCCAGTGACGCCAGCCAAGAGGTATGGGTGGTGTAGGGCTGGTCCCACTGCTCGCGCGCGTGGCGGTGCGAGGCCAGCGAGGCGTGGGTGAGTGCATAGCTATGCAGGCTTTCAGCAAAGCGGAACAGCAGCTCGAACGCGGTGTGGAAGTCCAGCAGGTCACTGTCCGTGGGCTGGATCTGGAGGAAGCTGGCGCGCAGTGCACGTACCTGCTCGGTAAAGGCGTCGCGGTAATCCTCAAGGGCCTTGGCCAACCGTGAAGCATCCTCCATAGTCAGTGGGTGCCCTGCAAACGGCTCCAGGGTAGCCGTAAAGCGCGCCAGTTCCGGCGCTATGGCTGCACGCACTGGGCTACTGGAACTCAGGCGTGCCAGCAATTGATGGAAGGCATTGAAGCGCGTCGTCAAGGCCATGAACTCACTATTGAGCCGGCTCAACCGGCCGGTGCGCTGGCGCATATGGGGGTCTTCAAAGGCCGTGGCGCTGCGTAGCCCCTCCAGGCCTACGGCTTCAGTCAAAAAGCGCACATTGCTGTTTTCAAAACCAGCCTCGTCGCCCTCCCCCCGCACGCCCCTCACCACGAAGGCCGCGAACACACCAAACCGTTGATACAGGGCGTTGCGCATCGCAGCACTGGCAGACTGGGGCAATACGGCGGCGCTGACGGCAGTTGCAATCAACAACCCCAACGCAATTTCCAATACCCGCCACAGTGCAGCAAAGAGAGCCCCTTCAGGATGGGCCAACACCGGCAGGCCGATCATGGCGGCCGTGTAGCCGGAGAGCACAAAACCATAGCCACGGAAATTGCGCTGGCGCACGGCGCCTGCCGAACACAACCCTACCCACAAGGCCAGGCTAGGCAGAAACAGCTCAGTGTTTTGAGGGAACAGTGCGATCAAGGCCACCGTGACTACGGCGCCTGCCAAGGTGCCCAGCAGCCGGTAGAAGCTTTTGGCAAACACAGGGCCGCTCTGGGGCTGCATCACGATAAAAACGGTAATCATGGCCGTGCGCGGCTGGGGGAGCTCCAGCCGCATGGCCAGCCACAGTGTGAGAAAGGCCGCCAGCAATACCTTGAAGATAAATACCCAGGTTACGCCGTCGCTACGGAGCCATTCACGCCAGCCTCGGTGCAAGCGGTGGCCAAGGTGCATCGCCTGAGTGCTCATGGCTGCCCTACACCCTGCAGGGTGTTCATCAGGCTTAGGGCCGGCGGTGTTGGCGGAGCAGCCAGGCTACCATTGGCCGGCGCATCGACGCCCGCGCCCAAGCCACCCCCCAGCGCGGTTATCAGCCCTGCCTGGGCCGCGAGGCGTGAGGCCTGTACGTGCTCCTCGATAGTGCGCTGTCGCAACAGCGCTGTCTGCGCTTGCAGTACGTCCAGGTAACCCGTGAGCCCGCGCTGCCAGCCCACCTTGGCCAAGTCATAGGCCTGTTGAGCGCTGGCCACGGACTCTTGGGCGAAGGCCGCCTGATGGGCCAGGGATTGACCGCGTATCAGTTGGTCGGAGACCTCTTTCAAAGCATCGGCCAGCACCTGCCGGTAGCGGGCCACGGCCAGGTCGTAGCCTGCCGCCGCCTCACCCAGCCCGCTACGCAGACGGCCGCCATCGAACAGCGGCAGGCTGAACGCCGGGCCTGCGCTGTATCCAAGCTTGTGCCCTGTCAGAAATTCCAGCATCCCGCCACTGGTCGCCATGTAGCTAAGGCTGGCCGTAAGGTCCACATTGGGGTAGAACCCGGCGTGGGCTACCTCGATACCGCGGGCCTGGGCCGCCACCTGCCAGCGGCTGGCGACCACATCGGGGCGCTGCCCCAAGAGTTGTGCCGGCAGATGGCTGGGCAGGCCGGGGTCGGCCGCCAATTGCAGTTGCGGGCGCTTGATGGTAGCGCCCTCCCCTGGCCCCTTGCCTGCCAGTGCCGCCAGTTGGTTGCGGGCTTGGGCAATCTGTTCCTCTATGTCATCCAGCTGGCGATGGGTCTCGGGCAGCAGGGTCTGGGCCTGGCTGACCTCCAGTTGAGTACCGATACCCGCCGTAAGCCGCTTGTTGGCCAGGTCCAACACCTGCGACTGCTGCGCCAGGGTAGCTTTCAGAATGTCTTGCTGGGCGTAGCTCAGCGCCAGGGCGATGTACACACGCACCACGTCCTGGGTCAGCACCAACTGCGCCTGACGCATTTCAGCCGCTGCCACGTGGGCTAGGTCCAGGGCACGTTCGCTGGCGTTCTGATCACGGTGCCACAGGTCCAGGTCATAACTCAGGCTGAGCCCGGCGTTGTTGTCCCAAGTGGTCTGGTTGGCCAGGTCACCCGGGCCATAGAAACCGTCAGTGGGCCAATTACGCCGGTGCAAGGTGCCCTCTGCACTCAGTTGAGGGGTTTCCCGTGCCTGAGCAAGGCCGGCAGCACTGCGTGCCTGACGCAGCCGGGCCGCAGCAATAGCCAGGCTGGGGCTGCCTGCTACGGCCAAGCCTACCCAATGGTCCAGTTGCGGGTCCTTGTACGCCCGCCACCACGTTTCACTCGGCCATTGGGCTTGTTCCGATGCAGCCTGGATGGCCTGATCGGTCGTCAACCCGTCAGGCGCCGGCAGGGCTGCGGTGGGCGTGATACCACCGGTCCCGATACAGCCGCTTAAACAGAAATAAAAGGCACAGGCACTGAGCGCTTTGAGCGCACGGGAGAAGCGACGCAACACAGCGGCGGGTTCCGAAGAGTGAAGGTAACGGGGGGGCTGGCACGGCCATTCTAGGGGGCTGCCACCGGGTCGATAAGCGTGATTTGTGGTGATTCTTTATTACAGGAAAGAAGACAATCTCCAGCGCACCTCCCATGCATAAGGCTTGCCCAGCAAAGTAGATGAACTCAAGCGACTCGGCGGGAGAATGATGGCGACTGTGTAACTTCATGAGACAATTTGCCGGTGTATTCAGAGAGCGAGCCATGGACACCCTGCAAAACATGCGTGCGTTTACCTGCGTGGCCGAAGCGGGCAGCTTCACTGCCGCTGCCGTGCAGCTAGACACCACCACTGCCAACATTTCACGTGCCATCTCCAACCTGGAAGCGCACTTGCAAACCCGGCTGCTTAATCGCACCACGCGACGCATTGCGCTCACCGAGGCGGGCAAGCGCTACCTGCTGCGCTGCGAGCAGATCCTGGCCTTTGTGGAGGAAGCCGAAGCAGAAGCCAGTGATGCCCATGCACGGCCTGCCGGGCAATTGAAAGTGCATACGATGACGGGGATCGGGCAGCACTTCGTAATCGATGCTATCGCTCGCTACCGCAAGATTCACCCCGATGTCACCTTCGACCTGACTCTGGCCAACCGTGTGCCCGACCTGCTGGACGAAGGCTATGACGTGTCCATCGTGCTGGCGAGCGAGCTGCCCGACTCGGGCTTTGTGTCCCAACGCCTTGGTATCACCTACAGCATTGTCTGTGCCTCGCCCGATTACGTAAAAGCCCATGGAATGGCGCGCAAGCCCAGTGAGCTACGCAACCATGCCTGCTTGCGCCTGGTGAGCCCTGTGGTGCAGCTGGAACGCTGGTTCTTCGACGGGCCTGAAGGCCAGGAAATGCTCAATATCACCAATGCGCCTTTTCAGGTGAATTCGGCCGACGCCATGAAAACCGCGATCTCCAGCGGCATGGGCGTGGGTGTGTTACCCATTTACGCCGCCATTGAAGGCCTGCGTAACGGCACCCTGGTACGGATGATGCCTGAGTACCGTTTGCAGGAGCTGAACCTGTACGCCATCTACCCGTCCCGCCAATACCTGGATGCCAAGATCAAAACCTGGGTCGAATACCTGCGTGGCTCGCTGCCCGATATCCTCGCGGCACAGGATGCCGATTTGCGCAGCCATGAACTGGCTTTGAGCAGCAAGCTTTGAGCGACAAGTTAGGAGCTGCAAGCTGCAAGCAAGAGCGCCGCGTACTGCTTTTAGCTTGCCGCTTGCCGCTTGCCGCTTGAAGCTTGTAGCTTGTTCCCTCCCCCGAAATGGAATTGCGCCCGATGAGAAAGACTGTACTTGCGTTCAGCCGCATCAGCCCCGACATGGTCGAACGCCTGGAAAAGGACTTCGATGTGATTGTGCCCAACCCCAAGCAAGGCGATGTGGCGGCGCAGTTCAACGAGGCCCTGCCAACCGCACACGGCCTGATCGGCGCGGGGCGGGCGCTGGGGGAGGCACAACTAAAGGCCGCTACGAACCTTGAGGTCATTTCCAGCGTGTCGGTAGGTTACGACAACTACGATGTGGCCTACCTGACCCAGCGTGGCATCCAACTGACCAACACCCCGGACGTACTGACCGAAAGTACGGCTGACCTGGGGTTTTCGCTGATCATGGCCAGCGCACGGCGTACGGCCGAGCTGGATGCCTGGACCAAGGCCGGCCACTGGAAAGCCAGCGTCGGCCCCGACCTGTTCGGCAGCGACGTGAACGGCAAGACCCTGGGCATCGTTGGCCTGGGCAACATCGGCGCAGCGATCGCCCGCCGTGGCCGTCTGGGTTTCAACATGCCGGTGCTGTACAGCGGCAATAGCCGCAAGCCAGCGTTGGAAGCCGAGCTGGGCGCCACGTTCTGTACGCTAGACGACCTGCTGGCCAAGGCAGACTTCGTGGTACTGGTGGTGCCCTTGAGTGACAAGACCCGGCACCTTATCAGCCATCGCGAGCTAGGGCTGATGAAGCCCTCCGCCTTCCTGATCAACATCGCCCGTGGGCCGATCGTGGATGAACCGGCGCTGATCGAAGCGCTGCAGAATGGGACCCTCCGTGGCGCCGGGCTGGACGTGTACACCCACGAGCCGCTGGCCGAGTCCCCACTGTTCTCGCTCAAGAACGCCGTGACCCTTCCGCACATCGGCTCGGCGACGGGGGAAACCCGCGCAGCTATGGCGGAACGGGCCATGAGCAACCTGACCGCTGCACTCAAGGGCCAACGGCCCACCGACCTGGTAAACCCGGAAACCTTCAAGGGCTAGGCGGCTTTCAAGGAAGGGGCGGCAGGTGTGGCCGCCCTTCCCTTGCGAAACACCAGCACGTTCCCACCCAGCACCAGCACTAGCCCGAACAGCGCGGGAGCACTCCATACATAGCCCTCGTAACCAGCAGAAACATTCAGTGCGACCAAGGGAAATAGCACGGTGCAATAGGCCGCCCGCTCTGCGCCCAGGCGGCCCACCAGCGTAAGGTACGCAGTGAAAGCGATCACCGACCCAGGAATGGCTAGGTACAGCAGCGCGCCGACATAAACAGGCGAGGTGCTGAATCCCAGGGGCGTGCCGCTTACTACACACCAGGCCGCCAACATGGCAGCACCGTACCCCATGCCCCAGGCATTGCTGGTGGCCGGCCGAATGCCCCTTCTCTGGTGCAGGCTGGAGAGCAGGTTACCCGCCGAGAAACACAAGGTACCCAGCAGGGCCAGGCCTACACCCAGCATCGTATCGGCCCCAGCGCGCTGGCGCGACAGCTCCGGCCAGAACAGCAACGCCAACCCCAGCAGGCCCATGGCGCCACCGGCCATGACCTGTGGACGTATACGCTGGCCAAACCATAGCCGGGCATTGAGGGCGTTCCATACCGTGGACGTCGAGAACACCACCGCAACCAGGCCACTGGCGATGTGTTCGCTAGCGTGAAGAAAACAGACGAAGTTCAGGCTAAACAGGCATAACCCTTGAGCGACCGCCAAGCCATGGCTCTTTCGACCCATCGGCTGCAACCGGCGGCTGGCCAGCAGGATAATGAACAGCACCCCCGCGGCCAGCGCAAAGCGGTAGAGGATGGACGCCGCAATCGCCACCTCGCCCAGTTGCAGTTTCAAGGCAATCCAAGTGGTGCCCCATATCACTACTGTCAACAGATAAAGCATAACCGTCATGGCAACCTCCAGGCTTTAGGCCGCCACTGTGTGCGCAGAACCCAGACGGCGCTTTCAGATTCCTGCGCTTTTGTTTCAAGCGCAGCCGGAAAGCACGCCGGTTGAGGGTAGGATGTGCGTATTCCAGGAGGAAGACCGGATGAACGCCCACGCACTCGATGTTTTCGAAGCCTTGAGACAGTCTCCCCACGCGCGCCTCGAACAACAGGCCGCCCTAGGCGATGGCCTGGCGGCGGCGGTGTGGAACAACCGCAATGATGCTCGCCATTACCAGGCCCCCGCCCATCACACGCTCTCGTGCTACATGGCAGGCGGGACCGGCACCCATCGGCGGGGCCAACCCGGGCTCAATGGCGCGCCGGGCAAACTCTGTGTACTGCCCGCCGGGCATGATTCGGCCTGGGTCATCAATGGCCCCATTCGCCTGGCACACTTGTATTTCAGCGAAGAGCAGTTTGCACTGAGCTGCATCGCGCTCTTCGACCGCGAGCCTCGTGCATTGGCCCTACAGGAAAAGACCTATGTGGACGACCCGGAGCAGGCGGGCCACTTTAGCCGGCTGATAGGGCTGAACTGGCATGAACCCGCCGAGCGTTTGTTGACCAGCAGCCTGGCCCATGAACTGCTGAACCAGGCGCTGCTTCGCCAAGTGGCGCCCAAGGCTGCACCGCAGGTAAAGGGAGGGTTGGCACCGGCCCAGCGCCGCCATGTGCTGGACTATATAGAAAGCCACCTGGCTGCACCTTTAAGCTTGGGTGAGCTGGCTGCCGTGTGCCACCTGTCGCCGTTTCACTTTGCGCGCATGTTCCGCCTGAGCCTAGGCGTGCCGCCTCACCGGTACGTGCTGGCCCGACGGCTGAGTAGTGCCCGTAGACTTTTGGCAGACCGGCAGCAACCCTTGGGCGAGATTGCGCTGGCCTGTGGGTTTGCCAGCCCCAGCCACTTCAGCAGCCGGTTCCGTCAGGCCATGGGCGCCACGCCTGCAGCGTATCGGGCAGCATTAGGCGTTCAACAGGCGATGCCCTAGGCCAAACCGGCTACCAGCGCACCGGGAATCGCCAACGCCGCCAACCCCAGTGCAAGCCTGGGCCAGTACGACAGCAGCCCTACCAGCATACCTGCGCTGGCCATTGCCAACCCGACACCCTGTGCCAACCCTATGGCCCACCCGGCAGCCCACATAACCTGCGCAAGCGCTACAAGCCACAGCAGGGCTGCCGCCACTCGCAGCGCCACCTGCAACAGACGCTCTGGTTTTCGACCAAGCACGTCTTGGTGATGCCGTTCCATGGCCAGGCACAGGCACCCGAAGCCGGCATAGCACAACAGCGCGGCAACTAGCATCAGGGGGCCACCCGCGCGACCCGTGCCGGTGCAACGCGCGTCGCGCTCTTCACCGCTACCTTGCGCGCAAGCCAGGCCAGCACGCAGGCCGCGCCCAGGAGGGTGAGGTCCACACCGGCGATGGCCCAATCCTGCACAGCGATTGCCTGAGGTAGGCCGCGGGCGGTAGTGACCATACCGAGCAGGGGCAGTACGGCATACAGCACCGCGGCTACGCTCAACTGGTGTACCCAGCCCTGCCGCGTAGGGCGCCAGGCGGCGTACAACAGTGACACCAGCCAGGTCAGAAAGAAGGCACGCACCTCCCACTCTGCGCGCCCTACCATGTGAACGGGCAGCAACCGGTTGGCGGTCAGGAAACCGGCCACCGCCAGCAGCAGGCCGGCCATGCCTGCCAGGTTCAGCGTGGCGACCAACCGCAGCCCAAAAGGGGGCCTGGCCTCGCGGGCATGTTTAAGCTGGCGCTTGGTCAGCCATAGCACCAGCCCGGTGCCCACCATGGCTGTACCGCTCAGGCCGAACACAAAGTACAGCCAGCGCTCCACAGGCCCTGCGAATTGCCCCATGTGAAGGCCGTAGAACCCACCCGCCACCAGCATGGCGCCGTCCCCAGGGATGGCGCTTTCAATCAGTTGCCCGGTCACACCGTCAAACGCCAGGCTAGCCCCCGGCAGGTACGCCACGCGATCGCCTCCATGACGATAAAACACGACCCGTGCGCCTTGGTCACCGGGGTGCTGAACTTCCACCCTGCTGAAGCGTGCGCCAGGCCATTGGCGCTGTGCTTGATCGTACAGGTCAGGCAAGGCCACCAAAGTGCCGGGTTCGCCCTTGGCGGGCGCAGGAAATGCGTTGGGGAACAGGGCCTGGTAGAAGCCGGCAGGCTCGCCTTTGTAAACGGTCATCAGCGTGGCGGGCAGCAGCATGGCCATGAAGATCACCAACCCGCTGTACGTGATCATCACGTGAAACGGCAGCGCCAGTACGGCTACGGCGTTATGGCCATCCAGCCAAGAGCGTTGCCCCTTGCCTGGGCGGAAGGTAAAGAATTCCTTGAAGATTTTCTTGTGAGTAATGATGCCGCTGACCAATGCAATCAACATGACCAAGGCTGCGGCGCTCGCCAGCCATCGACCAAATGGGTAGTTCAGCTCCAGCTCATAGTGGAAACGGTAGAAGAAGTCGCCGCCCTTGCTGTCTCTTGCCGCTACCAAGGCCCCACTGGCTGGGTCCAGCGGTTTGCTGATAAACCGGCTCCCGGCGCCTGGTGGCGCCTGCCACATCACCTCAAGGGCGGCTTGCCGCGACGTGGGCGGCATGATGTACCAGGTATCGGCCTGGGCTGCCTGTTGCGCCAGGTAAGCCTGGGCATTTCCAAGTGCTGTGCGAATATCCACTGCTCGTACGGGTACTTCAGGCTGGGCCCAATGGGACAGCTCTTCCTTGAAGTAGCTGAGCGTACCCGTGAAGAAGATAGCAAAGAGCAGCCAGCCGAAGCACAACCCCAGCCACGTATGCAGCCAGGCCATCGCTTGACGAAAACCTTCTCTCATAGGGTAGCCATCCGGTAAAGCCCAAGGTCGGCCAGGGCCAGGGCCAATGCAGTACCACCGATGCCGAGCCAAGCCCTAAGCGCACTGGCGCAGGCAAACGCCCAGATAACTGCCAGCACATACACGATAAACCCGACCATCATGCCGCCGATTGCCATGTGCGCTAGCGTTCCGGGCATCAGAAAGGCGATGAAGCTGCCTGCCGCCGACGCCAATGCATACCCTCCCAAACCCGCAGCCAGGCATCGAGAGGCGACACCCAGCCGATAGCGGGTGGAAATGTGCAACGGCTTTTTCATAGGGCAGCCATCAACCGCAAAGCGGGAAGGTAGCAATTCTATTGATAAACATTCTCATACGCAAAGAAACTGCATGTGCACTGTGTTGGGGCAATTCCGCGCTTGCACTGTTCAGGCCTCTAAGCACGAAAAAGCACTGGAAATGGCACAACCCTGCCCGCCAAAGCGCGATCCAATGGGTTTTGGAGAATGCGGCACAAGCCTTGCAATGCCTGAATCGATGGCTTGCTTCTCAAGCTGTCCAGGCTGATCGCGGTGTTGAACCGACGGTCAGGATCACGAGAACTATCACTGGCCGCCCCAGTCCATAGGTGCAGTCTCGACCTGTAGGTGAAACATGGATAACCCTTTTCAGATCATCAGTGACGCTTTCCAGCCCGACTACCGGGTGAACCTGAGTATCCAGGGGCTGGATGGAACCATCATGCTGACCCTGTCCAACGAACAGGGCATGGTTGCCAAGCGCATGATCAGCATCGCGCAGCGTAACGACCCCAAGCGCTTGCAGCGCCTGATCGAGAGCATCAAGTTCGGGATTGCCATCGAACGCGGGGACAGTGCGATCGCCATGCTGGCAGCCATGACAGACAGCCACAAGGGGTTGCCCCCTCCGGCCGCTGGCGGAAAATGGCAGGCACCTGCGTCGGTGCTCTGACTCAGGTCTCCCCTTTTTCCAGCTCCACTACCTCGACCTTGCCTGCGCGCTTGCGCTGCGGACCTTCGATCTTGATTGAAGGGTAGCGAGACGACGCGTAGCGCACCACAAGAATGGCAAAGGCCAGCAGCAGAATGGCACCGGACAGGTACACCACGCCCAGCCCAGGCGGCGCATGGTGTGACACGTCCGAAATCAGCAGCCGTGTGAGCGCTGTAATGGCCACGTAGATCAGGAAACGGACGGGCATGTGGTTGGTCTTGAAATAGATCCCCACCATGGCGCCCAGCTCCAGGTAGATGAACAGCAATAGAATGTCGTCTACCGTGATCGATCCTTTCTCCAGCATCTCCAGGAATGCCAGCACGGCAGCCCAGGCCGTCACGCCGCCGATGGCGAATAGCGACAGGTAATGAAACCCCTCCACGAGCAGGTTCCCCATGGATTCTGCGCACCCGTGAACCCGCTCTCGCAACGTGTCGGCCCAATTGCTCTTCACTGCCCTATCCTTACAAGGTTACTGGGCGACATGCCCAGGCATCGTTACACCAGAACCTTCATGCAGAATCAAGGCCACGGGCTTGCCTGCGCGGTCATGACACTGTATAAATAACCAGCTTACGCATACACTCGCGCTTGAGAGGCCCTCATGGCTGTTGAAGTCCTGTACCGAAGTACTCGTGACCCGGAGACCCTATTCTTGGATCGGAAACTCGCAGACGCTCACGATCAAATGCTGGAACTGGCCGAAATGGTTGGCCAGGTTCTGGAGAAGAACATCACTGGTTTGAGTGAAAACCAGGCTGAGGAAATCGGCATTTTCCTTGCGCGGAACCGCTCAGTGTTCGGGGCAGCATTCAAGAGCAATGTCGAAGCGCTGGCGGACCTGAAGTAAGGCGCAGCTACGCCAGTATCATTCGCTCGGCCATGGCTTGAGCTATTCGCGCTGGCGAATGGTGCGTGGCCTGCGCATGAGCGAAAATATCGGTCAGGCGCCTGCCGATTCCACCCAGGTGTTCGGCAATACCTTGGATGCCTATGCCTTGGTACTGGAGCGCTACCTGGATCAATCCGCCTGCATTGATGACATAGTCAGGTGCGTAAAGAATGCCTCGGCTTTCCAATTGATCGGCGGCGTCCAGGCCAGTGAGCTGTGCATTGGCAGAGCCTGCTACTGCTGCACAGCGCAGTTGTGCCACGGTCTTTGGGTCGAGTATGCCGCCATAGGCACAAGGTGCAAAAATATCGCAGGGGGTGGTAGGCAAACTGTCGCTGACAATGGGCCGCGCATTGAGCCGTTCGACTGCCAATTGCACCCGGGCAGGGTCAGTGTCGCTTACCAGCAGTTCAGCCCCGGCTGCGTGCAAATGTTCTCCCAGGCTGTAGCCCACTTGCCCCAGGCCCTGGATGGCCACCCTTAACCCTTCCAGGTTATCGCTGCCAAGGCGCGCCATGGCGGTACTGCGAATACCTTCGAAAACGCCCAGGGCCGTATTGGCTGATGGGTCTCCGGCCTGGGTGGTACTGGTGACATGGCAGGTGGCGTGTGCCACGCAGTCCATGTCCATGGGCGTGGTGCCACTGTCCACTGCTGCAATGTAGCGCCCTTGCAAACTATCGATAAAGCGCCCAAGGGCTTCGAACAGTCGGCCGCGATCTTGCACGTGAGGCCCCCGCAGTATCACGGCCTTGCCTCCGTTGAACGGCAAGCCCGCCAATGCGGTTTTGTAACTCATGATTTCTGCCAAAGCGATGGCGTCATTCAAGGCAGCGTCATCATCGGGGTACGCTAGGTAGCGACATCCACCGATGGCAGGCAGAGCGCGACCTGCATGAATCGCAATGATTGCGCGCAGGCCGCTGGCTTCATCCACCATCATGTGAACAGTGTGCACGCGGGTGCGTTGCATCAGCGCGAGCATGTGGCAGCTTCCGATTAGGCAGGGACAGGCTAAGTATAGGCGGGCCTCAGCGGTGCGCCTGGTGTATCACCATTACTGGACGAAACGTCACTACGGGGCTACAAGGAGCATAAGCCTGCAAGCGCTGCCCACGCGGTTGCAGCGCCAGGCCAACGGAGCCTTATGCCATGAACCCACGCCAGGCCTGCCTTGAGTGCTTGAACCGCCAGCCGCCGGCGCTACTCGAGGCGGCGCTATGGGTGGCAGTTGAGCATGACCCGACCGTCGAGCCTGCTCCATGGCTAGCGTGTGTCAGGGACCTGGCGGCCACTATCAGCGCGCGGCTACCCCCGTTGCCAGTGCGAGAGCTCGCCCAGCCTCTGCTTCGGCTGCTCAATGCACTGGGGTATGTGCAGGACGAACAGCACCCCCTACGGCCTGAATCAGCTTTGTTCCATAAGGTGCTGTCCAGAAAACGAGGGCAGCCTCTGACGTTAGGCCTGTTGGCTCTTGAGCTGGCGCGCCGGCTGGACATCCCACTGGCTGGCGTGAATTTCCCCGGCCATTTTCTGTTACAGGTGCCCAGCGCTGACCATTGGCTAGACCCTTGCGGCGGGCGGCGGCTTTACCCGAAAGATTGCCGTGAATTGCTGTTACGCCAGTATGGCCCTTCGCAAGCGCTGCGGGCAGAACACTTTGCCATAGCGACGCCGTCCCAAATGCTGCAACGGCTATCCCGTAACCTGCGTCATTTGCATGGTGGCCATGATGACTATATGGCGGCGCTCAGCGATGCAGAGCGTGTATTGGCGCTTGGCCCCGGCACTGCAGCGGATTACCTGGCAAGGGCCAGCTTGTACAGGCGCCTGGATTGCCCACAGGCCGAGCGGTTCGATATCGAACACGCACTGTTGCTCACCGACGACCCTTTGCAGCGGTTGCAACTGACCGAACGCCTGCAACAATGGCCTTCAACCTTACCGCTGCTGCATTGACGCCTCTGGATTATTACACCGCTTGCAAGGGTGAATGTCAGACGTTCTCATTTACCCTCGCTGCAGCGCCCCGTATCCTTCTGCAGGTCGAACATTGTTCAATCGATACGGGCCGTTCATGGCCTTTGTCGTCTTCGTGGTGTTCAACAAACCCCTGACGTTGTTTGGTAGCTCCTGAACCAACGTCCTGCTTGGCCGCTGTGTGCGCAGCGGCCTTTTTTTGCTCAGGCCTGCTGCTCAAGCGCTTTGGCAAACCTCTCCAGCCAAGGCATGGCATCAGTCTCGGGCGTTACGCTTTCGCTGGCATCAAGGCGCAGCATAGGCTGTACCTGTTGGACACCCAGCTCATCGAACAGCTCTGCGATCAACATCCCTCCCCCGCAGTAGCTGTCGCTATAGCTCGAATCGCCCAAGGCAATCACTCCGCCCGGCAAGCCACGCAGCGCGCCAGGTAACCGGTCGCGAAGCTCGCCATACAACGGCATAAGGCTATCAGGCAGTTCACCCATGCCTGTTGTAGAGGTGATGCCAAGCAATGCCTCTGGCTCTGCGGCCAGCAACGCTGCCAAGTCCTCTCTCGGGTTGTAGTAGCACGCATGGCCTGCCGCTTCAAGATGCGCTACAGCGTGGTGTGCGACCTCTTCGGCGGCGCCGTAGACCGAACCGGAAAACAGGGCAACTTTCATGTCAGGGCCTCAATGGATACAGGCAGGCAGTCTAACAGCCTGAACGCTGTTCAACTTAGGACAGCCAGAACGCTTCAGGGTGGGTTAAAATGCCACCTTGTCACGTGGGCCGGCGGAGGGCTCATGATCAACCCCAATCTGTTGCAACTGGTCGTCAATGCGTCCAATGACGGAATTGTCATCGCGGAGCGAGAAGGCTCGGATAACATTCTCATCTATGTCAACCCTGCCTTCGAGCGGATGACCGGCTATGCATCCGAGGACATTCTCTATCGGGACTGCCGTTTTCTACAGAACGGCCAAGCCAGCGAGGCAACCCGCAAGGCCTTGCGCATGGCCATCGACAACGGGCTGCCTTGCCGGCAGGTGATGCTGAATTTTCGAAAGGATGGCACCCCGTTCTGGAACGAGCTGGCCATTGCACCTGTAGACAACGAAGGTGACGGCCGCCGTTATTTCATCGGTATCCAGAAAGATGTCACGGACCAAGTGGTCGCGCAGGAACGAATAATGCAACTGGAACAAGAGCTGGCGCTTTTGCGTCAGGAAATCGTACAGGCGACCAAACCCAAACGGTGACTGCACAACGGCAATGAGTGGGTTTTGTCTACTGTCCTGTCCATGCGACGCTGAATGAGCTCCGACATGCAACCTGATACTTTGCTGACTCAGGATGAGATCGATTTTATCCAGAGCATGCACCATAGCCTGCAACTGGACAGCGCCGACGTCAGTGCGGGCCTGATGGTCAATGGCGGCAGCCAATTGCAGGCATTGCTGACACGGCTGGTGGCACATGAGCACGTCACCATACAGGCGCAGTACGAGAACCAGCAGCTCAGTTTTCCACTGCAACTGGTGGAAGACGAATTTCATGCCCAGCACATCAAGATGGGGGCGCCCACTATCTACGAAGACGGCCCCATGGTTCGCCCTTGGCGCTTGGCATTGCCCAGCCCGGTGCCCTTGCAGGACCGCAACGGCACGCTGACCCACCTGAAGGTGGTAGAGGTTTCAGTCAATGGGGTGGTCGTGCAGGTTCGCGCGGGCGCAGAGGCGCCCGAGGTATTCTCGCTCTGGTTCGCGCCTGAGGGTTATACCCCTATCGCGCTGCGCGGGAGCCTTGAGCGACAGATTGCTGACGGGTTCATGGCCTATCGCCTGATCGCACATGCGCCCCATGAAACCGAGCGGTTACGCCACTATATTCTCGAACAGCATCGGCTGGCACACCCGGGCCTGCACAGTACCTCAGGTGTCGAGGTGCCCGGCGATGTACTGGAGTAGGCGGCGTTGCATCAGTTGGCTGTTTCCACCCAGGCAAGCGATGGGCGAGTGAACCAGCTGGTCGTGAATCAGTTCGCTCATCTCCCCTGCCAGCAGCAGAGGGCAACTGAGGTTTAAGCCTAGCTTCATGAAGCGGCGGCCTGCGTCTGCAGCCGGGGCATGGTTGGAAAACAATATGACGGCATGAGGTTGGACACGCTCACTCACCAACCCCAGTTCTTCCAGCGGTTGGCCGGTGCCCAGAGGTTGTACCCACACATGCTCACCGCCAAGCAGCAGCGCTGCGACCAACAATTCCAGCTCATGGTACTGCCCAGGTATGCCACAGAGCAGAACGTGATGCTCGGCCGTTTCCCGCTGTGCAAACTGAAGCCGCTTGAGGGCCTGCCCTCTTAGAAAGGCATCCACAAACGCCCACTCGCTGGCTTGCCCAAAGACATCCTGGTGCAGCCGGGCCCTCTCCCAAACGGGCAGAAACACCTCATTGAACGCCGTAGCCATTGGATAGGTGGAAAACACCTCGCCGTACAGGCGAGCGAGTGTAGCCTCGTTGAAGCCCTGCACTGCGCCTATGATACGGTCTCGCCAGTGGCGGTAATCGCTGTCACCCTTGTGGTAAGCAATCGGAGAGGGATCAACTGGCGCCGGGTTACGTGCAATCAAGGTGCCTACCTTGCTCACCGCCACGCCGCGCTCCAGCCAGCCCAATATGGCGCGCACTTCGGCAACGTCAGTCAGGGAATAAAGGCGGTGCCCGCTCTCTGTGCGGGTAGGCTGGATCAACCCGTATCGGCGTTCCCAGGCGCGCAGGGTTACAGGGTTCACGCCGGTCAAGCGCGCAACCTCACGAATGGGAAACAGCTCTTTCTCGGTGTAAGCGCGGTCGGCCGCTGTGTGCTGTTCGTTGTCGCTCATGTTGAGAAAAACCGTGCTACCTACGTATTGATACGAAGATTGTAACTGTCTGCAAACCAGTTAGGTCCCCTCCCTTGTCATGTTAGACCGTGCAGAAGCCACTTTGGTCAGCCCGCGCAGACGCCGCCGATAGAATAAGGAATAATCGTCGCAGGAAACGCCGTGCCCCACCACCCAGGGGTACGGCTGCGCTGCCTTTACCCTAGGCGTCGCTATCGTTCGGAGATAAACCATGTCTACGCCACCTGTCACCATGCTAGTTGCACGTCGAGCCGCCAAAGGGCGCTATCAGGAATTGATCGCTTGGCTACAGGAAGGTGAGCACTTGGCCACTGACTTTCCAGGTTACCTGGGTTCGGGCATTCTGGCCCCTCCCCAAGGCGACGATGAATTCCAGATGATCTTCCGCTTCGCCGACGCCACTACCCTGCATGCATGGGAGTTTTCAGCGTCTCGGCAGGCCTGGCTGTCACGGGGCAACGGGTTGTTTGCTCACCCCTCCGAGCACCGGGTGCAGGGCATGGACGGTTGGTTTGCTGCCGTTTCCACAGGCGGCGAACTGGCGCGCCCGCCGCGGTGGAAGCAGGCCGTTGCAATATGGCTGGCGTTCTTTCCAGTATCGCTGCTGTTCAATGCCGTGTTTGGCCCATGGCTAAACGAACTGGCGCTTGCCCCACGTATTCTCCTCAGCACGCTGGCCCTCACCCCTCTGATGGTGTTTATCTTCATTCCATTGTCTACACGGTTGCTGGCGCCCTGGCTCAATGCCCCTGCCCCCGAGTCGAAAGCGGCGGCGCAGACACGGTAGCGCCTTCACACAAGGAAGGAGCCCCAATGATGGCAGACATTGCCTCACTGGCCTTCTCTGATTGCTTCAAAAGCGCCGAGCCTTTTATCATCCCCCGCCTATTTCCCGCAGGAGCCTTTTCATGACTCAACAACAGCGCCTGGAGCTGGAAGCTGCTGCTTTCCGCCGCTTGGTGGAACACTTTGGCAAGCGCACCGATGTGCAGAACATCGACCTGATGAACCTGGCAGGTTTCTGCCGCAATTGCCTGTCGAAATGGTACAAGGCAGCCGCTGACGAACAGGGCGTAGACCTTAGCCTGGACGCGGCACGGGAAGCGGTGTACGGCATGCCTTACGACGAATGGAAGCAGCGCTATCAGAAAGAGGCGAGCCCCGAGCAGGCGGCGGCCTTTGCCAAGGGTAAGCCTAATGACTGACCTGATAGCCTTCCGTAACAGCCTGAAAACGAGCGAGCACCTGTTTGCCGACACGCTGGCATTCGTGGCTGAGCACTACACCTATAGCCCGCAAGGCTTCACCAATGGCCCTGTACATAACGCCGCTGGCCAGAACGAAGGGTCCTGCAAGGTGCTGGCAATGGCAGCGTTGGAGGGGTTCAGCGACCTGGAAACCCTACAAGCGTTCGGGGAACACTACCGCGCCGTGCTGGCCTCGCCAGCAGGCAGCGACCACGGCAATATCCGAGCGCTTATGGCAGGCGGCCTGAACGCTGTAACGTTTGACGGGCCGCCTTTGGTGCGAAACAGCATCAACCGTTGAACAACGGCCTGGCGGGAGGGGCCCGTGCTACGCTAGGCCCCTCAGCCGTACGCCAACCCTTATTCGAAGGTCGCGTTCTGCAGGCCGTCCAGGTAACGCTCCGCGTCCAGTGCGGCCATACAGCCCGCCCCTGCGGAGGTAATGGCCTGGCGGTACACGTGATCCGCCACATCGCCTGCCGCAAACACACCATCGATGTTGGTCGCCGTCGCATTGCCTTCACGGCCGCCCTTGACCACCAGATAACCGTCCTTGAGCTGAAGCTGGCCCTCGAATAATGAGGTGTTCGGCGTGTGGCCGATGGCGATGAACACGCCGTCCACGCTCAATTCATCTGCAGTACCATCGTTGTTCTTCAAGCGTGCGCCAGTCACGCCCATCGTGTCGCCCAGCACCTCTTCAAGCACCGCATTGAGCTTGAGTTCGATCTTGCCTTCAGCAACGCGGGCATGCAGCTTATCGATCAGGATCTTTTCTGCACGGAAGGTTTCGCGGCGGTGAATCAGGGTTACTTTCTTCGCGATATTGGCCAAGTACAGGGCCTCTTCCACCGCTGTGTTACCTCCGCCCACTACCGCAACGTCACGGTTGCGGTAGAAAAAACCATCGCAGGTCGCGCAGGCAGACACACCCTTGCCCATGAAGGCTTCTTCTGACGGCAGGCCCAGGTAACGCGCGCTGGCACCGGTAGCAACGATCAACGCATCGCAAGTGTAAGTGCCGCTGTCGCCGGTCAGGGTTAGCGGCTTGGCCGCCAGGTCCACTGCATTGATATGATCGAACACAATTTCGGTCTCGAACCGCTCGGCATGCTCGCGCATGCGCTCCATCAGCGCCGGGCCGGTCAAACCATGCGGGTCACCGGGCCAGTTGTCCACCTCGGTGGTGGTCGTCAACTGACCGCCTGCTTGCATGCCAGTGATCAACAGCGGCTTGAGGTTAGCGCGTGCGGCGTACACCGCAGCGCTATAGCCGGCAGGGCCGGACCCCAGGATGATCACTCGGGAATGACGAAGCTCAGACATGGACACACTCCTGTCGACCGGCAAAATGTGCCGTGTCGTGGCGCCGGTATAACCGGCTTGAGTAAAAAGGGAAGGTTGTAAAGGAAAGTGCGTGAAGCTTAACGAGGACCAGCCGACTTGGGAAATACCCTTTGGCAATTCGAGCGATAGGGGGGCGCTATCCGGGCGCTTCCCTTGCTATTGAGTGAAAGAAGTTGTCTGGATGTTTCCCGCGCTGCGCCCGGCTTTTCCCCTGCCCTCAAAGCCGGTACCGTTCGCTTCTCTTAACGTTCTGGAGCACGTGTTGCATGCCACCTTCTGTATTGTCCGGCCCAGAGTACCTTCGCCAGGGGCTGAAACTGGTGCTCAGCCCAGGGCTGCGGCTATTTGTGCTGCTGCCGTTGTCCATCAACCTGGTGCTGTTCGCCGGCCTGGTCTACTTCGCCGGCCATGAATTCAGCCTGTGGGTAACCCAACTGATGCCGGAGCTGCCTGCCTGGCTGGGCTTTCTCAACTACCTCCTTTGGCCGCTGTTCGTGGTACTGGTGGTACTGATGGTGTTTTTCACGTTCACCATGGTGGCCAATATCATTGCAGCACCCTTTAACGGGTTTTTATCCGAAAAAGTGGAGATCGTGGTACGTGGCAAGGATGACTTTCCTGCGTTCAGCTGGGGCGAACTGGTGGCTATGGTGCCACGCACGTTGAGCCGCGAGATGCGCAAGCTGGCCTATTACCTGCCGCGGGCGCTTGCGCTGCTGGTGGTGTCGTTCATTCCCGGTGTCAACTTGGTCGCGGCACCGCTGTGGTTGATATTTGGTGTCTGGATGATGGCCATCCAATACATCGACTACCCAGCGGACAACCACAAGATGAGCTGGCAGGACATGCTTGCCTGGCTGCGCAAAAAGCGTTGGGCGAGCCTGAGCTTCGGCGGCATCGTTTACCTGGTATTACTGATCCCGGTCATCAACCTGTTAATGATGCCTGCCGCCGTAGCGGGCGCTACCGTGTTCTGGGTGCGTGAGCGGCCAGGAACAGGCGAAAGACTTAATTAGCGCCAGAGGCACGCTTTAGGTCGCTTAAATGCAGGTCACGCACTGCCGCGTATGACCAAGGAGCGCCTATGACTGACTTTCGTAATGACCCTGCCTTCGCAGACAACCTGCGAGCCTTGCTGGCTCAAATGATAGCCAATGAAGGCGTTTTCGAGCCTGACATAACGCCTGACAGCCTGTTCCTTACCACTGTTGACTCAGAAGACGGGCACATTACCGCCTCGGTATCGCTGTTCGGTGAAGCGTACCGAAGCATCATCGAACGCCAACCACCGGTGTACGCGCCTAGTTACCCTTTCAGTGGCGTGTTCAGTCAAGGCGACACGTTTGAGGATGCCTACAGGGTTCATCCTTCATTCGAGCCTATCGACTTTTATTATTTGATTGGCAGGGCCTACGACAGCGTCTGAGTCCGTTGCTTGCCCGCATTAGCAGTAACCAGGCTGCCCCATACTCATCCCAGACCGTTGTTCGGCCGAGGCAACCTGCCTGCCTCGGCTGAACCCCCGCAGATTACGCCAGTAACGCGCGTTCGATCGCAGCCACTACCTCAGGCGACTCAGGAAGGGTCTTAGGCGAGAACCGAGCCAGCACTTGCCCGTCTTTCCCTACCAGAAACTTCTCGAAATTCCAGGTAATGTCTCCAGGGAAGGCTGCACCTGGCCCTGCAAGCAGGGTGTAAAGCGTGTCGCGTGCCTCGCCGTTTACGACCGACTTGGCCGTTAGCGGAAAGGTAACCCCATAGCGGGTGGTGCAGAACGCGTCGATTTCGGCCTCACTGCCTGGCTCCTGCCCGGCAAATTGGTTGCAAGGCACGCCCAGCACAGTGAAACCACGAGGGCCGAAGCGTTGTTGCAGGCGCTCCAGGCCCTCGTACTGCGGAGTGAGGCCACACTGGGACGCTACGTTGACGACCAGAACAACCTGATCGACGAAGCGGTCCAGCAACAGTGCACTGCCATCAAGGCTGGTGACCTGAATGTCATGAAATGTGCTCATGCCCTCTCCCCGCTGCAAATCAATGGTGGTGACCGCCTTCACCGTGAACGTGGCCGTGTGCCTTTTCCTCTTCGCTGGCATCACGCACCGAAATCACCTTCACATCGAAGTTCAGGCGCTGGCCAGCCAGAGGGTGGTTACCGTCCACGGTGACTTCATCGCCATCCAGGTCGCGGATGGTCACGATTTGCATCTGGCCGTCTGGTGCGGAGGCATGGAACTGCATGCCGACTTCCAGTTCGTCTACGCCTTCGAACATGCTGCGGTTCAACGTGCTTACCAGCTCAGCCGAGTACTCGCCGTAAGCGTCTTCTGGCTCAATGGCAACCTTGACTTCATCACCCACCTGTTTGCCTTCCAGGGCTTTTTCCAAGCCCGGGATGATGTTGCCGGCGCCGTGCAGGTAAACCAGCGGCGCACCGCCGGACGAGCTGTCGATGACCTCGCCAGCGTCGTTGGTGAGGGTGTAGTCGATGGACACAGCCTTATTGGCGGCAATGGACATGGGGCGAGACCTTTACACAGAGATAGGAAGGCCTCAGTGTAAACAAGCATGGTGACGATTGCGAATGCCGCAGCCTGTGTGGCGCTTGGGGGCTGTTGTCCAGGCCGGCGCTGTCGAGCGTGCATGACGCAGGCCATTGGCGTTACCCTTGGCCGATTCCTGGCACAGCGGTGGTACTGCACCGTAGCCTGTTTCGTTGATCGAGACTGCCCATGCAAACCTTTTTCATCGCCCCAACCGACTTTGGTGTAGGCCTGACGTCCATCAGCCTGGGGCTGATACGTACCCTGGAGCGTGCAGGCCTGAAGGTCGGCTTCTTCAAACCGGTATCCCAACCGCACCCTGGTGACACCGGGCCAGAGCGCTCTACCGAGCTGGTTGCACGTACCCATGGGCTCAAGCCCCCTGCCCCCTTGGCCTTGGGCCATGTAGAACGGATGCTGGGCGACGGCCAGCTGGACGAGCTGCTTGAGGAAATCATCACCCTGTACCAGGCCGCTGGCGTGGGCAAAGATGTACTAGTAGTGGAAGGCATGGTGCCCACCCGACAGGCCAGCTACGCTGCCCGAGTGAACCAGCACTTGGCCAAGAGCATGGATGCGGATGTGATTCTGGTATCAGCTCCAGAGAGCGAGGCGCTGGCCGAACTCTCCGGGCGGGTGGACTTGCAAGCGCGGCTATTCGGTGGCGCCAGCGACCCCAAGCTGATCGGCGTGATTCTCAACAAGGTCCGCACCGAGGAATCCATCGAGCAGTTCGCCAGCCGCCTGCGAGAGCACTCGCCCCTGCTGCGAGGTGGCGATTTCCGCCTGCTGGGCTGTATCCCCTATCAGCCCGAGTTGAATGCGCCACGTACACGGGACATAGCCGAATTGCTGGGTGCCCAGGTGCTGAACGCCGGTGATTTCGAGCAACGGCGCATGTCACGGATCATTATCTGCGCACGCACCGTGCTTAACACCTTGCAGTTGCTCAAGCCTGGCGTACTTGTGGTCACACCTGGGGACCGTGATGACATCCTGCTGGCGGCCTCTCTGGCCTCGCTCAATGGCGTTCCCTTGGCCGGCGTGCTGCTCACCAGCGATACCCGCCCGGACCCACGCGTGATGGAGCTATGCCAAGGCGCCTTGCAAGCCGGCCTGCCCGTGTTATCGGTGAGCACGGGCTCCTACGATACCGCCACTCGCCTAAACCAGTTGAACAATGAAATCCCTGTAGATGACCGCGAGCGCGCCGAGCACATCACTGATTTTGTGGCCAGCCACCTCGATGCTGCCTGGTTGCACCAGCGCTGCGGTACACCGCGCGAGTTGAGGCTTTCTCCGGCCGTATTCCGGTATCAGCTGATCCAGCGCGCACAGGCTGCCAACAAGCGTGTTGTGCTGCCCGAAGGCAGCGAGCCCATGATCGTTCAGGCCGCGGCCGTTTGCCAAGCTCGCGGGATTGCACGCTGTGTACTGCTGGCCAAGCCAGCGGACGTAGAGGCGGTGGCACGTGCCCAAGGTATCGAGCTGCCAGCAGGGCTTGAAATACTGGACCCCGATGACATCCGGGCACGGTACGTGTCACCCATGGTGGAGTTGCGCAACAGCAAGAACCTGAATGCGCCCATGGCTGAACAGCAGCTTGAAGACCCGGTGGTCATTGCCACTATGATGCTAGCGCTGGACGAAGTGGACGGGATGGTGTCCGGCCTGGTGCACTCCACTGCCAACACCATTCGCCCTGCCCTTCAATTGATAAAAACCGCACCTGGTTGGAGCCTGGTGTCTTCGGTGTTCTTCATGCTGTTCCCGGACCAGGTGGTAATGTATGGCGATTGCGTCATGAACCCCCACCCGGACGCTGCTGAGCTGGCGCAGATTGCTCTGCAAAGCGCTGATTCGGCACAGGCGCTGGGCATTGCCCCGAGGGTCGCCATGCTGGGCTATTCCAATGGGCAGTCCGGCACAAGCGATGAGGTGGAAAAGGTACGAGAAGCCACCCTGCTTGCGCGCGAGCAACAACGCGACCTGCTGATTGATGGCCCGCTGCAGTACGACGCGGCCGCCAATGAAACCGTGGCCCGACAGCTGGCGCCTGACAGTGAGGTCGCAGGTCGCGCCACGGTGTTCGTGTTCCCAGACCTGAACAGCGGCAATACGACCCACAAGGCGGTGCAGCGCAGCGCCGATTGCGTAAGCCTGGGGCCCATGCTTCAAGGGCTGCGCAAGCCCGTGAATGACCTGCCGAGGGGCGCACAGGTCGACGATATCGTTTATACGATTGCTTTGACCGCCATCCAGGCCAGCCGCAGCCTGGACAGTTGATCCAGGCTGGCTGTGCGGTTACTGGGCCGGTTGCTGATACTGCTGGCCCGGGATGGGCTTGAGGTTCACTTCTACCCGGCGGTTCTGAGCACGGCCATTGGCGTCGGCGTTGCTAGCGATAGGCTGATCCGGCCCGGCACCCCGCACACTCAGGCGTGAAGCGTCCACGCCCTGGGAGCTGAGGTACGTGCTCACGGCCTGGGCCCGTTGCAGGGACAGGTCCATGTTGTGCTGTCGCGCACCGGTGCTGTCCGTATAACCCACGATTTCAATAGTGTTCTCATTGAACTGCTTGAATGAACCGGCCAAGTTATTCAGCGGTGCGTAGAAACTTGGGGCAATAGCCGAAGAGTCCGTACCGAAAGTGATGTTACCCGGCATGATCAGCTTGATCTGATCCCCTTGGCGCTGCACTTCAACGCCTGTATTGGCCATGCTTTCACGCAAGGCTTTTTCCTGACGGTCAGCGTAATAGCCATAGCCTGCCGACGCCGCACCCACCACCGCTGCGCCGATCAGTGCGCCCTTGCCACGGTGATTGTGATCGATGGCCGCGCCTGCTACTGCACCTGCCAGCGCACCCAAGCCGCCATACTTAGTAGTGTTGCTGACGCCTTGGCCAACCTGCCCCTGGCTGGCCTGCCCCTGTTCTGCATAGGGGTTTTGGCCGGCACACCCTGACAGCAGGGCAAGGGTGGTGGCGGCGATGATCAGGCGGCTGGGGGTAAGCATGGCGAACTCCTGGAAACATGAACAAAAACAAGCGGCGTAGGCCAATTTGAGCGCAAAGGCGGGGATGAATTCCAATGACATTTGTTTCACCGTCTTTCTTCGACGGCCGTGCCGCTTATCAGAATGCCATCAAGCCTTACCGGACCGTGCCGTTAACCAGACCGTAGCGCCAATGGACGGCACGATACTGCTACGCCTGCTGGCTGAAACACCTCCTGCACGAGGGTCGGCCCTTACGAGCTTCTACCATGATCGACCTGACCCTCTGGAACCTTACGCTTCCAATCGAGACACCTGCACTGACTATTGCCACGGCAGCCCTGCCGCGCTTGCAGACCTCCTATTTCACCAACACCGGTGACAAGATCGTGTTCTGGGCGCCGGTCACAGGCTCCCATGCTGGCAACAGTGATTTCCCGCGTACCGAGCTGCGGGAAACGTCCATTGACGGCAAGGCCAAGAATTGGCTGTACAGCAGCGGAACCAACACCCTTAAAGGTACGCTGTCGGTCAACCAGGTGCCGTCTACAGGCCGTGTGGTGGTGGCACAGATCCACGCTAAAAACGCTACGGCGCCTTTGCTTAAGGTGGTGTACCGCTATGCCAACGGCACCGGCAATATCGACCTTGAGTACCGGGTAAACCCTGGCGATGTCAAAAGCCCGGTGGCCTATACCCTGCCCAATGTGCCCTTGAACAAAGCCTTCGCCTACGCCATTCAGATGAACAAGCAAGGCAAACTGACGGTACTGATCAACAACATCGGCTCGCAATTCCAGTTGGCGCCGAGCTGGTACGGGTACGCGTTCTATTTCAAGGCAGGGGTGTACACACTGGACAACGTGGGTTCAACGACCGAGGGCGGAAAAGTGACCTACACGCGGCTGGACGTCAGCCACCTTTGACGGACCGCTTGCTGGCTGCTCCCCTGTATGAAGCGGGCAAAGCCCGCGAACAGCCCGCTAAAACCGTTTAAAAGAATGCGGGCCTGGCGCTTTTGCCACACAACATGCCTTTAATGGCCCTGCATCCAAAGCACTAACCAAACCGACCGGTAATATAATCCTCGGTCTGCCGCTTGTTGGGCTTGGTAAAAATGGTATCCGTGTCGCCGTGCTCGATCAGTTCGCCCATGAACATGAACGCGGTGTAGTCCGAACAGCGCGCTGCCTGTTGCATGTTGTGGGTCACGATGATCACCGTGAACTGTTCCTTGAGTTCGGTGATGAGCTGCTCGATGCGCCCGGTGGAGATCGGGTCCAGGGCTGAGGTCGGCTCGTCCAGTAACAGCACCTGCGGGCGGAGGGCAATGGTACGGGCGATACACAAGCGCTGTTGCTGACCACCGGACAGGCTTTGCGCGCTTTGCTTGAGCTTATCTTTCACCTCGTCCCACAGCGCAGCGCCTCGCAGCGCCTGCTCTACCCGCTCTTCCATTTCCCGCCGGTTCAGCCGCTCATGGTGCTTCACGGCATAGGCGATGTTGTCGAAAATCGACATGGGGAACGGCACAGGCTTCTGGAACACCATGCCTACGTGGCTGCGCAGGCGGTTCATAGAATAGTTGGGCGCCAGGATATTCTCGCCATTGAGCAGCACTTCGCCGCGTGCTTCCTGCTTGGGGTACATGGCATAGATGCGGTTGAACACGCGCAGCAAGGTGGATTTGCCGCAACCGGATGGGCCGATGATGGCCGTTACGTGCTTTTCAGGAATGTCCATGTTGATGGACTTGAGCGAGCGGTTGTCGCCATAGAAAAACTCGAGGTCGCGCACCTGGATCTTGGTTCGTTTCGGGGCGAGATTGTTCATCAGTTGGACCTGTCGCGCAAAAGGATAAGGCGGGAAATCAAGCTAAGCATCAGCACGAACATAGTCAGCACCAGTGCGCCGGCCCACGCCAAGGCATGCCAGTCGTCAAAGGGGCTCATGGCGTACTGGAAAATCACCACCGGCACACTGGCCATGGGCTTCAAGATATCGCTGCTCCAGAACTGGTTACCAAAGGCGGTGAACAGCAAGGGCGCGGTTTCTCCCGTGATGCGGGCCAATGCCAGCAGCACACCTGTAACCACACCGGCGCGGGCCGCGCGCAATACGATCTGCAGCGTGAGCTTCCACTGGGGAACGCCCAGCGCCAACGCCGCTTCACGCATGGTGGAGGGTTGCAGTTGAAGCATTTCATCTGTGGTGCGCACCACTACCGGGATCACCAGCAACGCCAGGGTGAGCGCACCTGCCAGGGCCGAGAACCCTACCCGGTGGTTGGTCAAGGCGCTCACCGGCAGAATGAACGCGGTGTACACGAACAGCCCCAGCACAATCGAAGGCGCCGACAACAAGATGTCATTAATGAAGCGTACGGCGATGCCTAGGCGGGTATGGCGCGCAAATTCGGCCAGCCACACACCTGCCATCAGGCCAATGGGCGTACCGATGGCCAATGCAATCAACGACATCAAGGCGCTGCCGTAGAAGGCGTTGGCCAAGCCGCCTGGGCTGCCTGGCGGCGGTGTCATTTGGGTAAACAGGGCGGTGCCCAGGGCCTGGAAACCGTTGGCCAAGGTTGTGAATAGAATCCACACCAACCACAACAGCCCGAACAGCGTAGCGCCACAACTGAGCACCATGGCGAGCCGGTTCTTGAAGGCACGCATCCGGTACAGGTTTTCGTTGGACGTACTCACAGGCCCTCCTTGCGCGACAGGCGCATCAGCATCAGGCGGGCAATGGCCAGCACAATGAAGGTTACGACAAACAGCAAAAAGCCCAAGCCGATCAGCGAAGAACGGTGCAGGTCGGTATAGGCCTCACTGAATTCGTTGGCGATGACCGAGGCGATGGAGCTGCTGGGCATTAGCAGCGAGGCCGACAGCTGGTGGGCGTTACCCAGCACGAACGTAACGGCCATGGTTTCGCCCAAAGCGCGCCCCAGGCCCAGGAATACCCCGCCCACAACGGCGGTACGGGTATAAGGCAGCACGATGTCCCAGACCACTTCCCAGGTGGTGCCACCCAAGGCGTAGGCCGACTCCTTCAGGGCCACTGGCACGGTGCGGAATACCTCATTCATGACCGAGGTAATAAAAGGAATGATCATGATGGCCAGCACGATACCCGCCGTCAGCGTACCGATACCCAAAGGCGGCCCTTGGAACAGCAGGCCTATGCCGGGAATAGCGCCCAGGTTGTCATTGATCCACGGCGCCAGGTGTTCGGCCATGAAGGGGGCGAACACGAACAGCCCCCACATGCCGTAGATGATCGAAGGAATGCCAGCCAGCAGTTCGATGGCTGAGGCAATGGGCATGCGCAGCCAGGGCGGCGCTACTTCGGTTAGAAAGATGGCTATGCCAAAGCTCACCGGTACAGCGATCAGCAGCGCCAGAAAGGAGGTGACTAGTGTTCCGTATACAGGGACTACTGCGCCAAACTTGCCCGCGACGGCATCCCAATCCGTGGTAGTCAGAAAATCCAGGCCAAAGGTTCTGAAGGCTTCACTGCCGCCCCACAGGGTTGAACCGGCGATGCTGGCCAACAGGAACAACACCAGCATGGCGGCGCCGCGCACGGTGCGGCGGAACCATAGGTCGTGGCGTTGATCCCGTGCCGCACGGGCCTCGCTTTCGCTGTGGCGGTCGGCGGTCATGTTGGTGAGCACGTGAGAATTGTCGGTCATCGGTAGGGCCACTCATGGCAAATCCCCCGAACCGCCAGAAGCGGATCGAGGGATGGCTTCGGGTTGCGGTTACTTGGCGAACTCGGACTGCCAGTAGCCTTCGATGCGTTTCACTAGGCCTTCTGGCAGTGCGACGTAGTCCAGGGAAGCGGCCTGCTCCTGGCCTTTGTCCAGGCTCCACTTGAAGAAGTCGAAGGCTGCTTTGCTCTGCTCAGCGTTCTTCGGCTGCTTGTACATGATGACCCAGGTGGTAGCAGCGATCGGCCAGGCGTTGTCACCTGGGGCGTTGACCATCAGCAGGTTGAAGTCTTGTGCGCTAGCCCAGTCAGCCGTATCGGCAGCGGCCTGGAAGGTTTTCATGTCAGGGGACACGAACTTGCCTGCGGCGTTTTTCAGTTGGGTGTAGTTCATCTTGTTGGTCTTGGCGTACGCGTATTCCACGTAGCCGATCGACCCCTTGATCTGCTTCACGTAGGCTGCAACGCCTTCGTTACCCTTGCCGCCCACGCCTACCGGCCACTGCACGGTGCTGCCAGCACCGGCTTTCCACTCACCGCTGGCTTTCTGCAGGTAGTTGGTGAAGTTGAAGGAGGTACCCGAGCCATCCGAACGGTGGACCACCGTAATGTTGGTGGCCGGCAGGTTTACCCCTGGGTTGAGGGAAGCAATGGCAGGGTCATTCCAGGTTTTGATGGTGCCCTGGAAGATCTTGGCCAAGGTGTCGCCATCCAGTTTCAGCTTGCCTTCCTCAATGCCTTCCACGTTGATGACAGGCACGATGCCACCGATGACCACGGGGAACTGGCCCAGGCCGCCGGCTTTGAGGTCGTCAGCACTCATGGGCGCGTCGGAGGCACCGAAATCCACTGTGGCTGCTTTGATCTGCGCGATACCGCCACCTGAACCGATCGATTGATAGTTCACCCGGTTAGGGCTGGCCTTGGCGTAGTCCTGGCTCCACTTGGACAGCACAGGGAAGACGAAGCTGGACCCCGCGCCCGTGATGTCTGTCGCATGGGCAATGCCCGAAAGGCACATCGAAGCCAGCAAAATCGTTAGGCGATTTTTGGTCAGCAGTTTCACGGCAACACCTCTGTTGGGGTCCGTGGAGTCATTCCACGGGAGTTGGCCGTGCTGATTTAAAGCTTTGAATGTGACCTTTTGATGACAATCTCTTTAAAACGTGGCAATAGGACATTGCCTTGCCCGGCCTTGAGCGGCTACCGAAACTGGCCGGGGTATAGACACTATTTGCAGGTAGTCAGGCGGTCAGAACTGCATGCCCACACCCATGGCTACAAAGTCCCGATCGTCTACGGTGCTGTACTTGCCATCAAAGAAATTGGTGTAGTACAGGCTGGCGGTATAGGTGCTGAGGTAGTTGGCCTCCAGGCCTACGCTGATGGCCTTGCGACCCTCCTCAAAGTTGCCCCCGGGGCCAGGCGAGTAGCCGTCTACGTCCTGTGACCACGCCACGCTGGGCTTGAGGTTAATGCCAGCGATGGCGTTGTTGAAGTCCCAGGTGCCTCGAACCCGGTAACCCCAGGCATTGGCTGTGGTGAAGCCATCGCTCTCACAGTAGCGGCCCACATTGCCAAGTGCTGCACCGCCCAGCAGGCCGGCATTAAGTGCCTGGCACTGACCATTGGGCAGTGGGCCGAACCCATAGCTGGGGTCACGACCATAACGCTGCGCCGAAGTACTCTCCAACCCCCCGACATGGGTCCAGCCCACTTCGCCTACCAGGGTAAAGCGATCGGCCCCCATTACTTGATCGAACACTTGGGTGAGGGTTGTCTGGAACTGGGTGATCTCCTTGCGCCGATAGCCAGGCTGGTCTCCATCAGGCGAGCCCTGGGCTGGGGCCAAGCCTGCATAGAGGATGTCTGTGGTATTGACCTGTACCGGCGCGTTGGGCCGGTAGCTGAGTTCACCACGCCAGGCCGTGCCCGTGGGTAGCGTGGTCGAGAAGCTCAGCCCGTAGAGGTGAATGTCTTCCGGGTACTCTACGTAATAGCTGCCAGTGTCGCCGCCTGCGCGGCCGCTGAAGATAGGCTGGCGGCTGTGGTAGTTCATGTAATAGGCACCAAACTCGGTGTTCAGCGGTTCGAAGGTGTAGTGCAGGGCCAGGCCGAACTGGCCACTGTCACGCGCGTCGCGGTCTGCACCGCGGTGCACCAAAACGCCTTCGTTGCTGGCCACAGAGCGGTTCAGGCCGGCTGAAGTACCTGGCACCACCAGATTATTGCTACAGCCGTCTGCCAACACGTCCGACTGGGAGAAGAACGTGCCGCAGTTATCCACAACGCTCTGGTCCCACTCCAACTGATAGAAGCCTTCAGCGGACAGGTTGTCGGTCAGGTTCTGAGACAGGTAGAACAGGTTCGCCGGGACCAGCCCCTGCTTGATCTCTATGCCTGGCCGGCGGAAGGCGGAGACGTCGATGGGGTTGATGCTGTCGATGCCATTGCCGATGAATGTGCTTTCACCCCAACTGACCACCTGCCTGCCCACGCGAACGGTACCGGGCAAGTCACCCACGCTGTAGTTGTGATAGACAAAAGCGTCCAGCAGTTGGGTGCCCGAGGACCTGGCCGCTGCCTTGCGCCCTGAATCACTGATGGGTTTGAAAGGCCGGTCTTCATCCTTGAGTTCGAAGTCGTACCAGTATTTGCCGCGTAGAAACACCCCGGTATCGCCATACTTGAGCTCAAGGCCATGAATACCCTCCAAGCGCTTCGAGAAGGCATCGCCTCGCTTGAAGTTGAGCCGCCCATCGTCAGACCATTGCGAAAGCCCTCGCCCACCGTTGCTGGCACCTATCAAGTGTTTGTCCGGGTTGGCGGTGGACCAGGCGGTGCTGACTGAAAGCGAAGAGTCAAACTGACCTTCGACTTCACCGATGTTGAAGCTGACCGCCAACACAGGGGTAGCAAAGGACGAGGCAAGGCCGACCGCCAGTGGCAGCCTGCCCCGCTGCCAGAAGAAACGGAAGGGAATCATTGACACGGCTACTCCTTGAGTAAGGCGCCTGTTACGCCGGCTGGGTTAGTGCATCGGTATACCCGGCGGCAACAGGGCAAGGGGTGCAAAGCGTAAAGGATCAGTGCACTTCACTGAGTGCGATCTTGACGCCCAGCGCAATCAGCACCGCCCCCATGACACGGTCAAACCAGTGCCCGATACGGGCGAAGCCTGCACGGACGCGGTCGTAGCTGAACAGGCGCGCCACCATGCAGAACCAGGCAGCAGTGGCAATGGCCAGGTATACGCCGTAGGCGGCTTGCACGATCAAAGGGGTATGAGGGTTGATCACTACGGTGAACAACGACAGAAAGAACAATGTGGCCTTCGGGTTCAGGCCGTTGGTCATGAAGCCAGCAACATAAGCCTCCCGAGGCGTGCGTACCTGGGTGGCGGCCTGCACCTTGGCCTGCCCTTCAGCGGCCGGGCCAGCGCGCAATGCCTTGAAGCCGATGTACAGCAAGTAGGCGGCAGCGAGCCACTTGAGCACGTTGAACAGCACAATCGATTGAGAAACGATCAGGCCGATGCCCAGCAATGAATAGCCCACATGCAGAAAGATGGCCGACCCTACGCCAAGCGCCGTCCATGTTCCCGCACGGCGGCCATGGGTGACGCTTTCGCGTACCACCACGGCAAAATCCGGGCCTGGGCTGGCAACCGCCAGCAGGTGGATGGCAGCTACCGCCAGAAACTCGCTCCAGTACATGTGCACTCCCTTTAAAAGATGTAACGAGCCGATACAGCGGTTACCTTAACGTTTCGATGCTCGACCTGACAGCCACTTACTTGCCTAGAGGCCTCTGATGACCCTTTCCCGCCGTGCTGTTTTCCTTGACCACCAAGCGTTGGGCCTGGACGACCTCGACGTTGCGCCGCTTCACCAAGCGTTCGACGCGCTCACGCTGCACCCCGGCACAACGCCACACGACGTTGCCAGCCGACTGGCAGGTGCTCAGGTCGCAATCACCAACAAGGTGACACTGGACGCCGCTACGCTGGCCCGCTGCCCTGACCTGAAGCTGATACTGGTGAGTGCAACAGGGGTCAACAACGTGGACCTTGCCGCAGCCTTGGCCCATGGCATCACGGTCTGCAATTGCCAAGGCTACGGCACCCCTTCTGTGGCCCAGCACACCCTGATGCTATTGCTCGCCCTGGCCACACGCCTGCCTGACTACGAACGCGCAGTAGCCGATGGCCAATGGCAGCGTTCTACGCAATTCTGCCTGCTTGATTACCCCATCATGGAACTGGAGGGTAAAACCCTAGGGCTGCTAGGGCATGGTGAGTTGGGCAGCGCCGTGGCGAAACTGGCCCAGGCCTTTGGCATGCGGGTGCTGGTGGGGCAACTGCCGGGGCGCCCGGCTCGACCCGACCGCCTCCCGCTTCAAGCGCTGCTGCCGCAGATAGATGCCCTTACCTTGCACTGCCCACTCACCGACCATACCCGGAACCTGATTGGCGCGCCTGAACTGGCGCTGCTCAAACCAGGCGCCCTGCTGGTGAATACCGCGCGCGGCGGCATTGTTGACGAGCAGGCACTGGCGGCCGCACTGCGCAGCGGGCACTTGGGCGGAGCGGCGACTGATGTACTCACGGTAGAGCCGCCTGTGGAGGGCAATGTCCTGCTGGATGCCAGCATCCCCCGCTTGATTGTGACGCCTCACAGTGCATGGGGCAGCCGGGAAGCGCGGCAGCGGATTATCCGGCAACTGAGTGAAAACGCCACAGCCTACTTCGCGGGTACACCGCTGCGGGTGGTCGGGTAACCCACCCGGCTCTGGTAAACTCGGCGTCTTTGCTCAGGAGTACGCCATGGACCCGCGCAGTGAAGTGCTGCTTCGCCAGGCCCATTTGTTCGAAGGCCGTGTGTTGCTGGCTGGCTTGCCGGCTGATGGCCTGCTCGATAAATTGCCCCACGCCACGGGCTGGAGCTGGAACGCCGCCGACCATGCCGGCCTGGCTACCCGTTACGCTGAACGTACAGGTTTCGGCGTTCATCCCCCTGAAGGCGACTTCAGTGCCGCCGTGCTGTTCCTGCCCAAGGCCCGTGAGCTCAGCGCTTATGTGTTGAATACCCTGGCCAGCGGGCTGGAAGGGCGACCCCTGTTTCTCGTGGGCGAAAAGCGCGGCGGTATCGAAGGCGCGGCACGCCAGCTAGGGGCATTCGGGCGCGCACGCAAGCTGGACAGCGCACGCCACTGCCAGCTATGGCAGGTTGATGTGGAGCAGGCGCCCGCCAGGCCCGATCTGCACAGCCTCGCCCAGCGCTTCACCTTGGAGGTAGACGGCACCACATCGCTTGAAGTGGTCAGCCTGCCTGGCGTCTTCAGCCACGGCAGGCTGGACCGTGGCACGCGCGTGCTGCTGGATCACCTACACAACCTCAAACCCGCTCACCTGCTGGATTTCGGCTGCGGTGCCGGCATTCTGGGCGCTGTGATCAAGCAACGCTACCCACAGGCCGCCGTCACGTTACTGGATGTGGACGCTTTCGCCATCGAGAGTGCCAAGCTGACACTGGCGGCCAACGGGCTGGAGGGGCAACTGATCTGTGCTGATGGCATTGATGCAGCCCCCCACGGCCTGAGCGCTATCATCAGCAACCCGCCCTTCCATACAGGTGTGCATACCGACTACAGGGCCAGCCAGGCACTGCTCGAACGCGCTGTGCAGCACTTGGCCCAAGGGGGCGAAATACGCTTGGTGGCCAATAGCTTCCTGCGTTACCAGCCTCTGATTGAAGCCCACCTGCGTGATTGCACGGTGATGGCAGAGGATAATGGTTTCAGAGTGTACCGGGCCGTACGGTAAGGCTTGCGAACAGCCGTCAAGGAAGGCAGAATCCGCTCCGTCCTAGGGGAGTAGTCTCCGCGAGCTCATGCTCACTGGCATGCGTCAACATACTTGGCCCTCAGGCCATGGCGCTGCGACCCCCGTGCCCACCTGCGGCACCGGCCGGTTTGACAAGACCTATGACACGTTCACCTCACCCGGGGCGGGAAGGTAGTACGTGTCATAGCCGTGTTGACCCGCCCCTGTAGGAAGCCTGATGCTCGAATCCCTGCTTGTCCCCACCGGTGTAGTGGCCCTAGCCGAAATCGGTGACAAGACCCAACTGCTTGCCCTCATTCTTGCCGCGCGTTTCCGCAAGCCTTGGCCCATCATCGCTGGCATTGTGGCTGCCACCCTGGCCAACCATGCCGCTGCGGGTGCCGTAGGCGCACTGGTCAGCAGCTATTTGTCCGATACCGTGCTGCATTGGATTCTTGCAGCGAGCTTCACCGCTACGGCGCTCTGGACCCTCGTGCCCGACAAGATCGATGATGACGAAACCCGTACCGGCAAAGTACACGGTGCGTTCGTGACCACATTGATCGCCTTCTTCCTGGCCGAAATCGGCGACAAGACCCAGGTCGCAACGGTGATGCTGGCCGCCCAATACCCACACCTGCTACTGGTGATCCTGGGTACCACCTTGGGCATGCTGGCAGCCAACGTCCCTGTGGTACTGGCTGGCAACTTCGCCGCCGAAAAACTTCCGCTCGCGCTTATCCGTCGGCTGGCCGCCCTGTCATTCTTTGTACTGGCCGCCTTCGCGGTGTATGAGGCAATGAAGGTCAGTGGGTGGGTGTAACAGTTCGTCCGCTGCGCCCGCACTGCGCGAACTTCCACACCGGACCATGCCGAGGCCATGACCTGCTGTGGGACCGGTCGTAGCCAAGGCGAAGGCCGGGAACCTGGGTGCATGCGGTTAGGTGGCTGACAACGTTCGTCCGCTACGCGAACTCCTACACGGAACCGGGCCGAGGCTATGACCTGCTACAAGGCCGGGAACCTGGAGGCGCTGCGATGAGGCAGTTTCTCAACCTTTCTTTGCCGCCTGGTACAGGGGTTCTACCTTGGGAATGGCAGCTTGCAAGGCGGCGATACGGTTGCCACTGGAAGGGTGAGTGCTGGTGAACTCAGGCGGTGCGTTGCCGGCTTCGGCGGCGGACATCTTCTTCCACAACGTGATCGCCGCATTGGGATCGAAACCGGCCCGCGCGGCAAGCTCCAGGCCGATCAGGTCGGCTTCGTTCTCGTTGGCACGGCTGTTGGGGAGGGTAAGGCTGTATTGCACCACTGTATCGGCCAATGCCAGGCTGTCCTGCCCCAACCCTAACAGTGCGCCCGCACCTGTTCTCGCCATCTGAACGCCATAGGCCTTGGACATGGCTTCGCGCCCGTGTTCACGCAAGGCATGGGCAATCTCATGGCCCATTACGGCAGCCAGTTCATCATCGGTTAGCTTCAGCGTATCGATAATGCCCGTATAGACGATGATCTTTCCGCCAGGGCCGCAGTTGGCATTGAGCTCATCGCTTTTGATCACGTTTACCTGCCAGTCCCACTGGGCAGAGTCTGGGCGAAGTTTCGGTGCTTGGGCGATCAGCCGGTCGGCAATACCCTGGACCCGCTTGGCCTCGGCACTGCTCTTTTCCAATACGCCTTTGCTGGACGCCTCGGTCAAGGTTTGCTGATAAGACTGTGCATACATCTCGTTCACCTGCGCAGTGGACAGCATGCTGAACATGTACTGCTTGCGCTCCACACCTACGGCGTCACCGCTGGTGGTGTTGACGGCTTGGCATGCACCTAGCAGCAAGGTGCTGCTCAAGGCCAAAGTGGCAAACGGCTTACGCATTGGAGGCTTCCTGTAAGGGGCAGGCCAGCAATGCTAGCAGTTATGTATCGAGCCGGACACAAGGGCGAGGCGCCGCTAACCGCCAAGCTTGCTATCGTTAGGTCATGCAGGCGTAAGGCACTCCGGCGCATTGAGGGCGGGGTCGTTCACCAGGTGTGCCAAAGGGCGCTCCATCAACGCGGTGGGCGGCTGGGCCAGCAGCGAATGCAACACCGGCAGAGGTGTTTCAAGGTTGAGCCAGGCAGCCTGCCCTGCGGCATCGAGCATTAGCGGGCGGCGTTGGCTGGCGGCGGCCTGGGTCACGATGGCCATGCTCAGCCATACCTGTTCCTGCACAGGGAACGCTTCCCAGATCGCCGCGAAATACAGGAACGACCCCTGCGCCGGTGTGAGCCAGTAAGGGCGCTTACGTACATCCCCGCGCCATTCGTAGAATCCATTGGCTGGGACAAGGCAGCGACGAGACGCAAACGTGTCCTTGAACATCGGCTGTTCCACCAAGGTTTCGGCGCGGGCGTGGGCGGGGGTACGAGACAGGTCGGTGAGCCAAGGCGGGGTAAGGCCCCAGCGTGCCATATCAAGCTGGCGACCTTCGCCGGCCTGGCGCTCGATCAGTACCCGCTGGCCGGGCGATATGTTCCATTGCGCACGGTGCCCGGCAGGAAAGCCTGGCAACGCCGCAAAGGCCGGTGCCCAACGGAACAACGCATAACGACCACACATGGAGAAGGCTCCAGCTCAACACAGCAAACTGCCAGGGTAACTGTCCGGCGCGTCGGCCGGCAGCACAAACGCAGCATTGTACGCATCGATCAGGGCACGTGCCCGTTCTGCCTGTGCATCCTCGATCAACAGGGCCAGCAGCCCCAGCGCAGGCAACTCCCCTACCCCACCCACCAGATGACGGCCACTCAAGTGCGCAGCGATGCCTTCGCTGCCCAGCATGCTGATCAGCAGTTCGGCCTCCAGCAGGCTTTCCGGCTCATAGACGCGACGCATCATTCATTCTCACTGCGAACATCCAGTGACCATTCGGTGCCATCGGTGTACAGGCTGAAATTCAGCGGCCTGCAGCACACCGGGCAATCCTCTATATAGTGCTGGTCACCGCCAGACAGGTCGAGTACAGCCTCCACCGGTTCGCCGCAGCAAGGGCATTGGTAACGCTCGGTCTCCAGCATCAGGCCACCTCTACAAGTTATGCGTATAATACAGCGTCTGTTTATAACCCTAGCCGTTTCCAACAAGAGAGCATATGGGCGAATTCGATACCATCCGGCCCTACGATGATTCCGAGGTCAAGGCCGTTCTCAAACGCTTGCTGGCAGACCCGGCTTTCCTCGACATTCTTACCCGCTTTCGCTTCCCGCGCTTCGCCGGGCCGCTCGGCTGGGCACTTCGCCCTTTGATCGCCCGCAAGCTGCGTGGCGAATTCACGGGCATCGAAAGCGTAGCGGCCCTTCAGGACAAGATTGAAGTCTATGTGGACCACACGATCGAGCGCGCCACTGACGGCGTGACCTATACCGGCGTCGAGCAACTGCGGCGTGGTACGGCCTACCTGCTGTTGGCCAACCACCGGGATATCGTGATGGACCCAGCGTTCGTCAACTATGCCGTGTACCATGCAGGCCTGCCTACGCCCCGCATCGCCATTGGCGACAACCTGCTGCAAAAGCCCTTTGTCAGCGACCTGATGCGCCTGAACAAAAGCTTTATCGTGTACCGCAACATCACTGGCCGGCGAGAGAAGCTTGCCGCTTACCAGTTGCTGTCTGCGTACATCAACCACTCCATCCGTAACGACTGCCAATCGATATGGATTGCCCAGGCCGAAGGCCGTGCCAAAGACGGCGACGACCGCACCGATCCGGCCATCCTCAAAATGTTCCACATGAGCCGCAAGGACGAGCCCTTCTCCGAGGTCATTCGGTCGCTCAACCTTACGCCCGTCTCCATTAGTTACGAATATGACCCTTGTGACCTGGCCAAGGCGCGCGAGCTGTATATCCGGGCGACCACCGGGGAATATGTGAAAGCGCCAGGGGAAGACGACGTGAGCATTGCCTTGGGCATCACCGGCTACAAGGGGCGAGTGCATATCAACTTCACTCCGCCGTTGACGGAAGGGTTCGACGACCCACGGCAGCTGGCGGCCGAGATCGACCGCTGCGTACTGGCCGGGTACCGCTTGTTCCCCGTGCATTACCTGGCCTATGCCCAATGGGACGGCGCCGACGCCAGCTTGAACGTGCCTGCGGCTGCGCGGCTTTTTGGCTCCGATGAACTGGATAAGGCGCAGATCGAGTGGCAGCGACGGTTGCAGGCCTGCCCTGAAGAACACCGGCCGTGGCTGATTGCCCAATATGCCTGCCCTGTGCGCAACCAGTACCGGGTAAAGGCTGGGCTACCACTGGACCTATAAACCGGCCGCTGTCATACAGCGGTCATCCAGGCCCGTCAGGCTGTGCGCCCACTTCCCTGCACAGCTTGACGGAGCCTCCCATGCTACACGCCCATAATCAGGACCGCCTTTACCTCATCACCCCTAGCGAAGATCAGGAGGCCCTGGTTGGCGGGCTGGCGGTGAATGTGCAGGATCATGGTTGGCTGGTGTATTGCGCCCTGGGTGGGCACCAGCACGTGCAGTGGCCGGATACAGATCCGGCCACTGGAATCAGCCTACTGGACTGGCCCATTGAACTGCCGGTGGCCCAGCACTCATGAGCAGGATCGTGTTGCTCCCTGCCAGCTTTACTGCCCGAGCTTCTGCCCGATGGTTGCATCCTTGAACAGGCGCGTCAGCGAATCGCTGAGCACGTCGCTGACCAGCTTGGTATTGGTCTCCTGGTTAGGCGCCATGCCGAAACGCTGGTCCAAGGACGCACTGTAACGCCCGCTGTAGCGCCCACTGCTGTTCTGCACATCGGCGCGGAAGGTTGCGCTAATGGTAGCTTCAGTGGCGTATACCTTGTCTTTGGGAGTCTGGTATTTCAAGTCTGCCAGGGTGATGGTGAGCTGAGGGGCATTATACGCGCCGGCGCTGGGGGTAAAACCCAGCAGGCGTACGGCCGCTTCAGCCTGCGCTTGAAGCTTGGGTAGCACATCGGCACCATTGACCGACACAGCGCTGGTTTCCGGGTACAGCCCGCCACGTGTGCCTAATGTGGGCGAAGGGCGACCATCAACAACGCGGACCACTACCGGCTGGCCATGGCCCACTGGCGCCAGCTGCTCAGTGATTTTCGGCTGCGGGTTGAGTTGCTGAGGGCTGTTGGCGCAGCCCGTCAGGGCCAGGGCAGACGCGGCGATCAAACCGAACAACAGGCGTGGCAACATGCGAAGCTCTCCAGAATAAAGACAAGGCGGCAGTATATCGGAACGCCGCTAGCAGCTCACCGCACGAGCGGTCATGCAATGCTGTTCGGACATCGCGCAAGAATTGCCGGTTCCAGGCGCATTTTATTCCGTTTGGCCGTTATAATCTTGCCCCGATTATAAGGATGTCTCCTGATCGGGCCCTGCCGCCTTCGTGCACATCGTGCGCCTCCAGCCGCGCCCCACAGAGAGGCCTCCACTCGGGTCAGCAATAGGGCGTGCCTGTACGCCTAGGGTTGGCCCTCGGGCTTCGCCACCTTCAACTGCGGCGGACCTTGCTTTGAGGTTTACGACTCCAAAAGAGCGTGAAAAACACCGGTTTTCACAACTTCACGAGAGTGTGGCGAGCAAATAATGAACAACATTGCGTCAGCAAGCACAGCCCTAATGCCCCCGTTCCAGTCATTGCATCGGAGCTATCACTGCCGGTGACCCTCTCTCACTGCCCTGCCCTCGACTATTGGTCTATTGCTCTGCGGCCGCACACATGCGTTCATGGAGGCAGTACAGGCCTGGTGGCTGACAGCGGCATGAGCGCAGAAAAATCGGCCGCGGCGATCCAGTCATGCCTGTTTGCGGCCTGTGTGCAGGTCGCGCGGAGCAACCCGGTGCCCTGGCTGTCTATTTGATGCAGAAGATTTTGGAGATGCGTTAATGACGCAGAACGAAGCAGTCGACGTGGTCCTGGTTGGGGCCGGCATCATGAGCGCTACCCTGGCGGTATTGCTCAAGGAGCTTGACCCTTCATTGCGGGTCGAAGTGGTCGAGGCAATGGATTCTGGCGCTGCGGAGAGTTCCAACCCCTGGAACAACGCAGGTACCGGGCATGCAGGGTTGTGCGAGCTCAATTACACACCACAAGCAGCAGACGGCTCGATCGATATCAAAAAAGCCGTGCAGATCAATACCCAGTTCGAAGTCTCCAAACAGTTCTGGGCCTACCTCGCAGCCAAAGGCGCTATTGCTTCACCCAAGGCGTTCATCAGCCCGGTGCCGCACCTGAGCTATGTGGCTGAAGGTGGCATTGGCTTTTTGAAGAAGCGCTTTGAGAGCCTCAAGCCGCACCACGCCTTTGCCGACATGGAATACACCGAGGACCACGCCAAGCTTGTGGAGTGGATGCCCTTGATGATGGATGGGCGCCCTGCCAGCGAACGGCTGGCGGCTACCCGCGTGGCCAAAGGCACGGACGTGAATTTCGGCGCGCTGACCAACCTGCTGCTGGGGTACCTGGCTACAACAGCCGAGGCCCAGGTCAGGTACGCCAGCAAGGTCACTGGGCTTGACCGCCACGCCGGAGGCTGGACTGTCGATGTGAAGGATGTGCGCAGCGGCCATACGCGCCAGCTGGAAGCGCGTTTTGTATTTCTTGGCGCAGGGGGTGCTGCCCTGCCGTTGCTGCAGATGTCTGGCATCGAAGAAAGCAAAGGCTTTGGAGGCTTCCCGGTAAGCGGGCAGTGGCTACGCTGCGATAACCCCGATATCGTCAACCGGCACCAGGCCAAGGTGTATAGCCAGGCGGCCGTAGGCTCGCCGCCCATGTCAGTGCCTCACTTGGACACCCGCGTCGTGGACGGTAAGAAGTCCCTGTTGTTTGGCCCGTATGCAGGCTTTACCACCAAGTTCCTCAAGCACGGCTCACTGCTGGACCTGCCTTTGTCGGTGCGTGCAGGGAACATTGGCCCGATGCTGGCAGTGGCCCGCGACAACATGGACCTCACCCGTTACCTGGTCAGCGAAGTAAGGCAGTCGATGGAGCAGCGCCTGGAATCTCTGCGCCGCTTCTACCCCCAGGCCAGGGCTGAGGACTGGCGCCTGGAAGTGGCCGGGCAACGTGTGCAGATCATCAAGAAGGACCCGAAAAAAGGTGGCGTGCTGCAGTTCGGCACCGAGCTGGTATCCGCCAAGGACGGTTCGCTGGCGGCTTTGCTGGGTGCCTCGCCGGGTGCTTCGGTGACGGTATCGATCATGCTGGAACTGATCGAGCGCTGCTTCCCTGAGCAGTACCGTTCGCCCGCCTGGACGACAAAGCTTCAGGCCATGTTCCCCGCGCGCGAAAAGGCGCTAGCCACTGACGCGGTGCTGTACCGGGAGGTATTCGATCGCAACAATGCCCAGCTTGGGCTGGTACCTGCCGGGCCAGCTGGCGGCGAGCGCTACGCCTGAAACAGGCGCATCACCCTACAGGCCGTCAAGCGTTGGCGGCCTTGCGCACAATGTCGATGTAATCCTCTGCGTTGCGCTGATCCTGGATCTGCGCAACGAAGTCGTGGCCCTGCGCATCTTTGGCGTTAAGGTCATAGCCCGCTTCCACGAAAAAACCTATGAACCGCTCAAAGTCATCCACGCGCAACCCGCGGTAGGCTTTCACCAGCTTGTGCAGGGCTGGCGGCGTGTCATCGGCAGGCTCTACCGCCAGGAACAGCTTGATCTGCTCGTCCGCAATCTCGTCGCCGATCACCTGTTTCTTGTCTTTGCGCATTGCGTTTTTCACCTTGTGGATAACCCTAGAGCAGCAGTTTACTCCGCGCCATTGCCAGCACTCAACGCGCCTTCACGCTGCCTGTGTGCAAATCCGCCCACACATGGCCGTTGGGGTAGGCCAGGAACTGCACGTAGACCTGATCGTTTCGCAGCATGTCCATCAGCACCCGGTACTGGGCCAACGGGTAGGCCAGCAGCAGCGTATGGCTGTTTTCGTCCAGGGTTGGCCGTTTCAGGCTTTTGCTTTCAGCATCGAAGCTGACGATGACTTGAGTAAGGGTGCCGCCTTTGACTAACGGTTTACCCTTGAGCCGCAGGGTGACAGGGGCGGTGACAGGAATAGGCTGTTGGTTGGACAACCGCTGGTTGCCGGCCACCACGGAAAATTCCGTTACCTGGAACAATTGCTGTTGTTCCGGTACTTCGGCGCGGAGCCCCTGTTCGTCAGGCGGAAGGTACTGGCTGTGCATAGGTTCGGCGGCCAGGGGTAGCGCGCAGGCAAGCAGGATCACAGCAGGGAATACGAGGCGCATGGCAGGCTCCGGAACCGGGCCTGCCACTGTACACCATCGCTGGTAAAACAACCGGCCGTACAGGTTGTGCGGTAGGGGCTATAGCCCTTTCACGGCATAGATGCCGGCAGCGTTGCGCCAGTAACCCTTGTAATCCATGCCATAACCGAAAATGAACCGATCGATACAGGGCAGGCCCACGAAGTCGGCTTTCAGATCCGGGCTGGCCTTGCGGTCATGCTGCTTGTCGATCAATACCGCCGTATGAACGGCCGAGGCGCCTGCATGATGGCAGAAGTCCATGATTGCGCTGAGGGTGTGGCCTTCGTCCAGGATGTCGTCGATGATCAGTACATCGCGATCAATAAACGAGATCTCTGGCTTGGCCTTCCAGAACAGGTCGCCACCACGGGTTTCGTTACGGTAGCGGGTGGCGTGCAGGTAGCTGGCTTCCAGCGGAAAATTCAGGTGGGTAAGCAGCTTGCCCGCGAAAATCAGGCCGCCGTTCATGACGCAGAACACGACAGGGTTACGGTCAGCCAGCGTAGCGCAGATCTCCTTGCCCACGCGTGCGATTGCAGCTTCGAGCTCGGCTTCGGTGTACAGGCAATCGGCCTCGCGCATCACTTGACGGATGTGTTCGAGATCAGCGGGCATGGCGCTCTCCAGGGGGCTGCGGGTAAAAGGCGGCAAAGGTACGCACCCGGACGGAACGAATCAAGCGTTTCTGGACTAACGTCCAGACAGCAGGCGGTGGATAGATTACTCTACCGCGCATTTTTCTGACCGCTCCGGAGACATTTTCCCATGCCCACTCGTGAAATCCGCCACCCGTTAATCCGCCACAAGCTGGGCTTGATGCGCCGTGCCGATATCAGCACAAAGAACTTTCGGGAGCTTGCGCAAGAAGTCGGTGCTTTGCTGACCTACGAGGCCACCAAGGACCTGCCGCTGGAAACCTACGAAATCGAGGGCTGGTGCGGTCCTGTCCAAGTTGAAAAGATCGCGGGCAAGAAAATCACCGTGGTGCCGATTCTTCGGGCCGGCATTGGCATGCTGGACGGCGTGCTCAGCCTGATCCCCGGAGCCAAGGTCAGTGCGGTTGGGGTTGCCCGCAACGAAGAAACCTTGGAAGCCCACACCTACCTGGAAAAACTGGTCACAGGCATCGAGGCCCGCCTGGCCATGATCATCGACCCGATGCTGGCCACAGGCAGCTCCATGGTGGCGACCATCGACTTGCTGAAAAAAGCCGGGTGCCGTGACATCCGCGCCATGGTGCTGGTGGCGGCACCCGAAGGTATTGCAGCCGTTGAGCAGGCCCATCCTGATGTGCAGATCTATACCGCTTCGATCGATGAGCGGCTGAACGAGCACGGCTATATTATTCCCGGCCTGGGCGATGCGGGCGACAAGATCTTCGGCACCAAGCAGAAGGACGCCTGAATATGCAGGACGAGCTCAAGGACCCGCTCTGGCGACAGGTGATCAGCGGTGCGCAGATGCTGTTCGTGGCGTTTGGCGCATTGGTACTGATGCCGCTGATCACCGGGCTGGACCCAAACGTTGCCTTGTTCACCGCCGGGTTGGGCACCCTGCTGTTCCAAGTGGTCACGGGCCGGCAGGTGCCGGTGTTTCTGGCATCAAGCTTTGCGTTTATTACGCCTATCATCCTGGCCAAGGGACAGTTCGGGGTAGCAGCTACCATGGGCGGCGTTATGGCGGCCGGGTTTGTATACACCTTTCTAGGGCTGGCCGTAAAAATCAAAGGCACCGGTTTTATCGACCGCCTGCTGCCACCTGTGGTGATAGGCCCGGTCATCATTGCCATTGGTCTGGCCATGGCACCCATTGCGGCCAACATGGCTATGGGCAAGAGCGGCGAAGGGGCGGAACTGATCCCGTACCGCACCGCCATGCTGATTTCCATGCCAGCTCTGTTGACCACACTGGTTGTGGCGGTGTTCGGCAAAGGGATTTTCCGCCTGGTGCCTATTCTGGCGGGTGTGATCGTAGGGTTCTCCCTGGCCCTCTGGTTTGGGGTGGTGGACACTACTCGTATTGCGCAAGCCCCTTGGCTGGCGCTGCCGCACTTCACTGCACCGGCCTTCAACCTTCAGGCCATCCTGTTTATCGTGCCTGTGGCGCTGGCACCTGCCATTGAACACATTGGCGGCGTGATTGCGGTAGGCAGCGTGACGGGGCGCGACTACCTGCGCACGCCTGGGCTGCACCGCACATTACTGGGTGATGGTATTGCGACCACGGCGGCTGGTTTGTTCGGCGGGCCGCCCAATACAACCTATGCCGAAGTGACCGGCGCCGTGATGCTGACCAAGAACTACAACCCGAAAATCATGACTTGGGCGGCGGTATTTGCCATTACTCTCGCCTTCATAGGCAAGTTCGGTGCATTGCTGGAAAGCATTCCAGTACCCGTCATGGGCGGCATCCTGTGCCTGCTGTTCGGGTCTATCGCAGCCGTTGGCATGAACACCTTGATCCGTCATCAGGTAGACCTAAGCGAAGCACGCAACCTGGTAATCGTGTCCGTAACGCTGGTATTCGGGATTGGCGGGGTACTGGTAGGCACTGGGGCGGGACCTGGTGACTTCGGTTTGAAAGGCATTGCACTCTGTGCAGTAGTGGCTATGTTGTTGAACCTGCTGCTACCCAAGTCGATGCCCTGAAGTGAATCCCCCAGCGCAGCCGCAGGCTGCGCTGGGGGATTTAGCCGATCAGCTAAAGCCCAACATCGCTAGCGATTCAGAGTACTCCTTGATCTTGTGGGTATCGTCATTGCCCAACGCTTTCAGCCGAGCCCTGGCCTCATTGAGTTCATCGAGGCGAATTTGAAGGACCTTCAGGTATTGGCCCGCCTGAGCCAATTTGTCCGGGTTGGCCTCCACCCATGCCTGAACAATCGGGATGTACCAGCTAACGCTTGGGGTGTGAGGATGCACAAAGTAGCTTGCAGCCAGGTAGTCAGGCCGGCGCAACGGGTTTCTGTGCCAGGCTTCGAACATTGCACGCCCTACCCTTTCGACCGCGCTTTGTGCCAGTGCTACTGTCAACCCGTGAAGGGGGTGGGTCCCGTGGTCCTTGGCAAGTTGAGTGTGCGTGGCAGGCACCCCGGCTACTTGGTTTGGATCGGCATCCATTGTCCAGTAACCCAGGTTGTCCCCGACCCACCTGAGCAACGGTTGCATTACCAGGTTTTTGGCGTAGCTGAGGGCATTGAGCGGTAGCTTAGCTATCCATGAGGCCCTATGTACGGCTTGGAACAAAGGATTTTCCACAGCCTTGTCCCGCTGCTCCAGGGCTTGCTCCAAGGCTGCATGCGCTTTGTGCTCACCCATATCCTTGAGCATAATCAACAGCATCTTTTCAGTGTCACTGCGGTACCCAGGTTCAATGCCTTGGTAATCCAGCCCGTCCAAGGGAAACAATGCCTTGGCTAATGGCTCGGCAACGCTTGAGACCACATCAGTACCGCCAAACATGCCAGTTATCAGTGGTAGCTTGTGGGCCGTATCCTCCTTGGGGACGGTCCAGACCGCTATATCGGCATGCCCCAACTTGCGCAGGCATAGTTCTGCATAATTGGAATGCGCAAACAGATCTTCAAGCACATGAAGCGCCTCGCCAAAATAACGAAACCCAGCCGGCGTCATGCCCTCAGCCTGTGCAGCCCTTAGCTTACGACGCATGTAACTGATTGCGAACTTGAAATGAAGGGGAAGTGAGTACTTGGTATGAATGCCGTCAAGTGGGTCGCCAGGCTTGATCAGCGGGTCAAAATCAGGATCGATGGTTCGAGGGTCAACAGCATCTTTATCGAGACTGAGCGGGTTATCGATATGCTCCCGTGGGCGATAGACTAAAAGGATGTCCGGGGTAACGGTGTACTCCGCTCGACCTGCCTCATCCGCTTCCAGTGCATGAAATTCCTTGGCCGCCAGTACGTCAACTACCCGCGTAAGTGCATCCCGGGACAGTAACGCCGGAAAGCTACAGGGAGCGCCGGGTGCCCGTACCAATTTTGGGTCCACTAGTTGCGAGTGATCCCGCAGCCAGTTGCCAAAATAGATCCGCTCGCACTGCTCTTCTGTGAAGCCCACTGCCAGCAGTGGGGCACGCTCTATGGAAGCATGGCCAAATTCGCCTTCCGACGGATTGCCGTGCCCTTCGGCAAAGCGTTTGTTTCGACGCGAGCGCTGCCCCTTTGCGGCCTCCTTGACAGGCACCAGCGCTGGCAATTTCAGCGATAGCGGCCCGTCGAAATTACCCGTTGTGTAGTGGCCAAAACTCACGCCATCTTTAGGAATTGCGTCCATGAACGTCACGCTGGCGGCATACCGTCCGCCTAGTTCGGTCGGCGTTGCTGTAAATGCAACGTCTGGGTCCGGCAATGCATCGGCAAAATCATGGCGCAAAATGTTGTCAACGTGGTGGCCGAATGCTTCGATCATGGCAAGCAACAGCCCCGTGGTCTTTGCAGGGTCTGCCACTGCTTCGTCGAGGCCAACCTGCGACACCCGCAGGGTACGGGTTTCATAATCGTAATCAGCCAGGCCCGCCTCTAACTGAGTAACGTGCAGGGCAGGATTGGCCACCTGTGCGTTCAACAAGGCGGTGCGCAATGCCTTGAACAGAAGAACAGGTAGATTGCCTTCGAACACAGGAAGCATCACTTGCGCAAAGGACAGGTCGCTTGATGCACCCGCCACGCGCGTCAGCTGATCCAAGGCATAGGTGCTTTGCAGTGCAGGGGTCACTTCGTCAGTCATGGGTGCATCCTTTCGGGTAAGGGACGCTGCATGCTGAAGCGTGGCCCCCTACCCATCACAGCAGGAAAGCCACCCTGTACTTAGGGTTATCGGGCCAACCGCTCGCATAGCCCAGTCAATGTATCGGCCCATTGCGGGTTATCGTTCAGACAAGGCACCAGTACCAGTTCCTCGCCCCCTGCCTCACGGAACTGCTCGGCGCCGCGAATGCCGATTTCCTCCAGTGTCTCGATGCAGTCCGCTACAAACGCCGGGCACATGACCAACAAGCGTTTAACACCCTTGGCCGCCAGGGCATCGAGCACAGGCTCAGTGTAGGGTTCGATCCATTTGTTTTTGCCCAGGCGAGACTGGAACGAGACCGACCACTTGCCCTCGGGTAGCCCCATCCGGTGTGCAAAGGCGCGGGCAGTGTGGATGCACTGGCCGCGGTAGCACACTGCCCGCTCCTGAGCAGAGGCGTTACGGCAGCAGTCTTCCGCCCTGAGGTCGTGCCGGCTACCTTTAGGCAGCAGCTTTCTGATATGGCTTTCTGGCAACCCGTGGAAGCTAAGCAACAAGTGGTCGAAGTCGTGTTCCAGCCATGGCTGTGCGCTGGCCACCAGCGCGTCAATGTAGGCTGGCTGATCATAGAACGGAGGCAGCAACTTGAGCTCAAGGCCCAGGTTATCCTCTTTGACCACCTGCTGTGCTCGCTCCACCGCCGTAGTGATGGTGCTGTCGGCGAACTGTGGGTACAGCGGAGCCAGCGTGACGGTTTTCACACCCTGCTGGGCAAGACCCCGAAGCACCTTGTCGATCGAAGGCTCTCCGTAGCGCATGGCGATCTCCACTGGGCCATGGGACCAGCGGGGCGCGACCTGTGCCTGCAACCGCCGCGTCAGTTCTACCAGCGGGGAGCCTTCGTCCCACCAGATAGAGGCATACGCATGAGCAGACTGTTCCGGTCGCTTGATCAGCACCAGTGATACGATCAGGCGGCGCAGTGGCCAGGGCACGTCGATCACATAGGGGTCCATCAGAAACTGATTGAGGTAGCGCCGCACAGCCTCCTTTTCAGGAGACGCCGGTGAGCCCAGGTTGATAAGCAACAATGCGTGGTTGGTCATGCGGGGTCCTGATTCAAGAGCGGTGAAGCAGATCATCCAGGGCGCTTGGCAGCGCCTGGAAACCAAAAGTGAAACCGGCGCGCTGCAGCCTGGCAGGCACCGCCCGCTGCCCGCCCAGCAGCAGCCCAGACATCTCGCCCAGGCCTGCTTTGAGCACAAACGCAGGTAGCGGAACGACGGCTGGCCGGTGCAGCGCCCTGCCCAACTGCTTGGCAAACTCACGGTTGCGCACAGGGTGAGGCGCGCACGCATTATAAGGACCGCTGGCGGCTTCGTTGTTCAACAAGAAATCAATCGAGGCGATATGGTCAGCCATGTGAACCCACGGCATCCATTGCCGGCCGTTGCCTATGGGCCCACCCAGCCCCAGGCGGAACGGCCTGAGCAACTGTGCCAGCATCCCGCCATCGGCACTGAGTACCAGCCCCGTACGTAGCAGCACCACCCGCATGCCCAAGGCTTCGGCGCCCAGGGCGGTTTCTTCCCAGGCGGTGCACAACCGGCTGGCAAAGTCCTCCTTGGCTGGAGAGGCTTCTTCATCCAGCTGTCGCTCCCCCCCGTCGCCATACCAGCCTACTGCAGAGCCGGAAATCAACACACGTGGCCGTTGCTGCTGTGACGCCAGCCATGCCACCAGCTGTTCTGTGAGGGTGATGCGGCTGGCCCAAAGCACTTCGCGCCGATGGCGAGTCCAGGGCCGCTGAGCAATGGGTGCGCCAGCAAGGTTGAGCACGGCGTCCACGGGTTCGCCCTGGAGAGCTTCAAGCGTGGCAATGCCTCGAACACCTGCGCCACACAGCTCAGGCACCCGCTCAGGATGACGGCTCCACACCGTCAGCCGATGCCCTTGGCTAAGCCAATGACGGCACGCGTGAGTGCCGATCAAGCCGGTACCACCTGTCAGCAGAATATGCATAAGGGTGTCTCTCCTGTTCACCAGACCCTCTGGCAGTGGGTCTATTTTTGTTCAGACAAGGCACTAATGACTGAGGCTGGTCTCAGAATAATCGAGGACATGCAGAGAAAAGACCGCTAACGCGTACTTATACTCGCTTTCGCGATTGTACAGGCTTTGACACACAACGCCTGACTCACGGAAACCAGTAAAGAGGACACTATGACTGTACCCATCGCCATTATCGGTGCTGGCATCGCCGGGCTGTCGGCCGCCAATGCGCTGATGAAAGCAGGCAAGCCTGTTCATCTGTTTGAAAAAGCCAAAGGCCCTGGCGGCCGTATGGCCAGCAAGCGCAGTGAGGTAGGTTCGCTAGACATGGGCGCGCAATACTTTACAGCGCGAGACCGCCGCTTTGTGGCCCAAGTGCAGCAATGGCAAGCTCAGGGCTGTATTGCCGAATGGCAGCCACAGATGTACCACGCACGCGCCGGGCAATTGACCCCTTCCCCCGACGAACAGACGCGATGGGTAGGCACGCCTCGCATGAGCGCCATCACGCGCACCATGGCGCAGGATATACCTGCCACCTACCGCTGCCGGGTCAGCGAGGTTTTCCGGGGCCAGGACTATTGGCATGTGCTGGATGCCGAAGGCACCAGCCATGGGCCGTTCAGCCATGTGATATGCGCTCTGCCAGCCCCCCAGGCCACTGCGTTGCTGGCAACCGTACCCAAGCTTGCTGCCGCTGTAGCCGGTGTGACGATGAACCCTACCTGGGCTGTGGCACTGGCGTTTGAGACGCCTTTGGAAACTCGCCTGCAGGGCTGTTTCGTGCAAGACAGCGCCCTGGATTGGTTCGCGCAGGACCATAGCAAGCCGGGGCGTCACAGCTTGGCAGACACTTGGGTACTGCACGCTACCAGTGAATGGAGCCGCCAGCACCTTGACCTTGAGCCTGCCACGGTAGTGGAACGGCTGCATGGCGCTTTTGCCGAACTGATCAATTGCTCAGTACCTGCACCTGTCTTTTCACAGGCCCAACGCTGGCTTTATGCACGCCCGGCGGGCAATCACGAATGGGGCGTACTGGCCGATGCGAGCCTTGGGATCTATGTTTGCGGTGACTGGTGCTTGTCTGGGCGAGTAGAAGGTGCGTGGTTGAGTGGGCAGGAAGCTGCCCGTCGTTTGCTAGAACAGCTGGATTAACCAGTGGGCAATCGTCAGTTGAGCGCTGTTGGCTTCTTTTTACAGGGAACCTATGATCGGCTAACTGTACAAACTTTATAGCCTGTACAATTTTTAGAGGTTGCTATGCGGGATTTCTCTACTGACCTTCCACCCTTGCCTGAAGGCTTTCGCCCAAAGCTCGGCATCAGTGCGTGCCTGGTCGGGGAGGAGGTCCGCTATAACGGTGGCCATAAGACCTCCAGGTACTGTACTCAAGTATTGGGCGAATACGTCGACTTTGCACCTGTATGCCCGGAAATGGCCGTGGGCCTGGGTGTGCCTCGCGAGCCTATCCGGCTTGTAGGTGATCCAGACGCTCCAAAAGCCTTGGGCAGTGTCAACCCGTCTCTGGACGTCACAGAGCCGTTGTTGCGCTACGGCGAGCAGATGGCAACTGAGCTGGGCGATATTTCTGGCTATATCTTCATGCACAAGTCACCGTCTTGCGGCCTTGAGCGTGTCAAGGTGTACCGCGAAAACGGCGTTACGCAGATGCAAGGAGGTCGAGGTCTATTTGCTCAGGCGTTCTGTGCGGCGCGCCCTGACCTCCCCGTCGAAGAAGACGGGCGCCTGTGCGACCCCGTACTTAGGGAAAACTTTTTGGTTCGAGTTTACGCCTACGCCCATTGGCAGCATTTAATAAAAGGTGGGTTGACCAAGGGCCGGCTGCTGGCCTTCCATGCGCGGTACAAATACCAGTTGATGGCCAACAACCCTGAACAATACAAGGCGCTAGGTCACCTGTTAGGGTCCATGGGGCAGATGGACCTTGAAGAGGTCGCTCCTCAATACTTCAGCCAGCTAATGGCGGCATTGCGCCGGTGCGCGACCCGCGGCACGCACACCAATGTGTTGCAGCACATCGCCGGTTACCTTAATGGGGTGCTCGATGGCGCTGGTCGCCAAGAGCTACAAGGCCTTATTACGCAGTACCGGGAGGGTATCGTCCCATTGGTGGTACCGCTTACCCTAATCAAGCATTTATTCCGCCTTAATCCTCATCCCTACATTGCGGCACAGGTGTACCTGCAACCGCATCCGGAAAAATTGAGCCTTCGCAATGCGATTTGAATCATGAGAGCCCTTCCCGAATCTCCCTATCTCGAGGAAAACGCCGCCAGCGATGTGTTGCCAGACAATGCCATAGCCCAAGGCTGGCTGCCTATCCGTGAAGTGTCCAGGCGAACAGGCGTTAACCCTGTGACCCTGCGCGCCTGGGAGCGGCGCTATGGCCTTATCGTTCCCCACCGTACCCCAAAAGGGCACCGCTTGTATTCGCCCGCGCATCTTGAGCGTATCCAGCGCGTTATCACTTGGCTGAACCGAGGTGTTTCGGTTAGCCAGATCAAAGCGCTACTGGATACACCCCAGCAGCGCTTCCAGGCTCCCGCTGTCAGCGACTGGGTCCCATTACGGGAAAGCCTGATGCAAGCCATTGCTGGGCTGGCTGAGCGGCGCCTGGACGAGCAGTTCAACCAGGCAATGGCACTGTACCCACCGGCTACGCTGTGCGAGCGCTTGCTGCTCCCGCTGTTGGCCGATCTGAATGTACGGTGGCAGCAGCAATTCGGCGCGAACCTTGAGCGTGCTTTCTTCTATGGATGGCTGCGGAGCAAGCTGGGTACGCGGCTGTACCACAATAATCGCCAACTCAGCGGTGCGCCGTTGTTGCTGGTCAAGTACAGCGAAGTGCCTTTCGACCCGGAGCTGTGGCTAACGGCATGGCTTGCAAGCAGCGCTGATTGCTTGGTTGAAGTACTGGATTGGTCGCTGCCGGCAGGGGAGCTGATGCTGGCCGTAGAACGCCTGTCTGCCCGTGCATTGGTCGTTTATGCCAGCCGCCCCCTGCAGGTGGACATGTTGGCTCGTCAGTTGGAGGACTGTCCATGCCCGGTGCTGCTGGCAGGCCCTGCTGTTGTCATTCACGGTCAGGCCCTGCAGGAGCACGAAGCAATGCGCGACGTGATGTTGGCCAATGACCCTCTGGCTGCGCAACTCGCCCTGCGTCAACGCAACCTGCTCTAACCTTTTCCGTAAGGCTTTTGCACGATCATCGAAGGATTACCATGCCCCACGACGCACCGCGCCAGCTTGTCTGGCTGCGCACAGACCTGCGCTTCGAAGACAATACTGCCTTGCTCGAAGCCAGCAGCCGGGGGCCTACCTTAGCGCTGTTTGTAGTCAGCCCCGCGCAATGGGCGTCCCATGATGACGCCAGCTGTAAAGTGGATTTCTGGTTGCGGCTATTAGCTACTCTGGAGCGTCAGCTGGCAGCGGTAAACATTCCTTTGCTGATTCGCACGATTCCTCATTGGCGTGATGTTCCAGCCGCCTTGGGCAAACTCTGCCAAGAGCAGAACATACAAGGCGTTCATTGCAATGAAGAGTACGGCTTCAATGAGCGGGAGCGGGATACAGCCACGGCCACCTACCTGGAAAAGGCGGGGATAAGCTTCAACAGTTACCTTGACCAAAGCTTGTTCGCACCCGGCACCGTACTTACGAAAACAGGCAACTATTACCAGGTATTCGGCCAGTTCAAGCGCGCTTGCCTGGAGCAGCTGCGGTTGGGCACGCCTTCGACGGGTGGTACACCACGCAAGCAAGCGGCGATCAAGGTTCACAGTGATGCATTACCTAGCCAGGTAACAGGCTTCACAGCACCCTCCAAACGTATTCAGGAGCACTGGCCTGCCACGCAGGGCGAAGCTCAGCGGCGGCTGGCGGCTTTTACAGATGAGGCCATCCACGACTATCACATTGCACGGGACCTGCCCTCGCGACCGGGCACCAGTGAACTGTCAGCTTATTTGAATGCAGGCGCCCTTTCGGTACGCCAATGCTTGGCTGCAGCGCTATTAAGCAACCAAGGCGAGTTGGATAGCGGCAGCGTCGGCGCCACTACCTGGATAGGCGAATTGCTATGGCGGGAATTCTACAAGCACATCCTGGTGGGCTACCCCCGGGTCTCTCGCCATAGGGCTTTCCGTCAGCACACAGAAGCGTTGCCCTGGCGAAATGCGCCTGAGGACTTCGCGGCCTGGCAGGAAGGCCGTACAGGCATCCCTATCATCGATGCCGCCATGCGCCAACTGAAGACCATTGGCTGGATGCACAACCGCTTACGCATGATTGCCGCCATGTTCCTGAGCAAAAACCTGTTGATTGATTGGCGCCTAGGCGAGCAATACTTCATGCAGCACTTGATCGACGGAGAGCTGGCAGCCAATAACGGGGGGTGGCAGTGGAGCGCGTCCACGGGTACGGATTCAGTGCCTTATTTCAGGGTGTTCAACCCTGTTAGCCAATCGGCGCGATTTGATAGCCAGGGCGTGTTCATCAAGGCGTGGGTCCCTGAACTGAAACCGCTTAGCCCCAAGCACGTGCATGCTCCGGCGCATGGCCACCCCCTCCCCGGTGACCTAGCATACCCTGTCCCCATCGTGGACCTGGGCGAAAGCCGCAGGCGGGCACTGTCAGCCTTCAAGAATCTGCCAAGGCAGGGCTAGCCTACGGCCAACCAATCGCGCACGTTCTTTCATGTTTCGAAGATGTGTACGCCATCACTGCCCATGCCGAATGCCTGCAAGACTTTATGGAAATGCAGCACGTTCCCGGACGTCCAGTACTGAACAGGCGCTGGGGCTGTGGTGCTCAATTGAGCCTCGTTTGCCAGTAGCCTGTGCAGCTGTCGCGCCACGGCTGCGCCAGTGTCCACCAACGCTATATCTTCAGGAAGAAGCTCTGCCAATAACGGCCTGAGGAAAGGGTAGTGGGTACACCCAAGGATCAGCGTGTCGCACCCTGCAGCCAGAAGGGGGGTCAAGTAATGCATCAGCAGCGCCCGCAAGGCAGGGCTGTGCAAGTCGCCTTGCTCGATCAGCTCTACCAGCCCTGGGCAAGGTTGAGTTACAACGGTCACGCTCATTGCAAAACGATCGAGCAGCGCGGCAAAGCGCGCACTCTGCAAGGTGCCTGTAGTGGCCAACACCCCGACAATGCCATTGCGGGTTGCCTGTGCAGCAGGTTTGACTGCAGGCTCCATCCCAATGATGGGCCAGCCTGGGTAGCGCTGCCTAAGGTCTGCCGCTGCTGCTGCAGTCGCTGTGTTGCACGCAATCACAAGCGCCTTGGCGCCCTGGGCGCGGAAGAACTCGGCAATGGCAATGCACCGGCTGCGGATGAACTCAGGGCTCTTCTCGCCATAGGGCATGTGGCCACAATCGCCGACATACAGTAGCGATTCGTTGGGAAGCAGCCTGGTGATTTCCGTTAAAACGGAAAGCCCCCCTACGCCGGAGTCGAACACGCCCACCGGCGCGCCTGCACGTTCAACCACCGCGCACCTGACAGACTGGGCACTGCGGGTCACGCTTGAGCCGTAACTCGCGGAAGCGCGATGTGAACCCATCGATCAACAGCAGGCGCCCTATCAGCGGCTCTCCGAAGCCGGCCAGCACCTTGAGCGCCTCAAGCGCCTGAAGGCTACCCACCATTCCAACGACTGGCCCCAGTACCCCGGCCTCGCTGCACGTAAGCTCGGTGTCACTGCCATGGCCATACAGGCAGTGGTAGCAGGGGCTACTGGCCAAGCGCGGGTCAAATACCGACAGTTGCCCTTCCAGGCGAATGGCAGCACCGCTCACCAATGGCTTGCCCTGCTCAAAACAGGCGGCGTTTACCGCGCTGCGGGTGGCGAAATTGTCGGAACAGTCCAAAACGAGGTCTACAGCCGCTATGGCGCCTCTCAAGCTATCAGCGTCCAGTGCCTGCACATGGGGCACCAGCGCTATCCCAGGGTTGATGCTGCGCAGGCGTGCCATGGCCGATACCACCTTCGGCTGCCCTACTGCTTCGGTGCCATGAAGCACCTGCCGCTGCAGGTTCGTGAGGTCCACCGTGTCGAAATCTGCCAGGTGAAGCTCGCCAATGCCCGCAGCCGCCAGGTACAAGGCCACGGGTGAGCCCAACCCGCCAAGCCCAACGATCAGTACACGGCTGGCCTTGAGCTTGAGCTGGCCGGCTACATCGACCTGGGCCAGTAATATCTGCCGGCTATAGCGCAGCAGCTCCTCATCGCTTAGCACGCCAGGCGCCCCAGGGTCACGCGTTCGTGGTTACCCAGGTCGATGCGGCTCTCGATCTGCTCAAAGCCCTGGCGTGCCAGTAATTCCCGTACCTGCGCCGCCTGGTCATACCCATGTTCCAGCATCAGCCAGCCACCGGGCGTCAGGTGTTCAGGCGCAGAGGCCACGATGTGACGGATGTCGTCCAGGCCATCGTTGCCCGATACCAGCGCGCTGGCAGGTTCGAAGCGCACGTCTCCTGCACTCAGGTGAGGATCCTGGGTACGGATATAAGGCGGATTGCTCACGATCATATCGAAACGCTCACCGGCCAGCGCACTGAACCAGTGGCTGATGCGCACGCTCACATTGGCCAACCCAAGGCGGGCCCGGTTGCGTTCGGCCAAGGCCACTGCCTCGGGGACCCGGTCTACTGCCACCACGTCCCAGGCCCCGCGCTCGCATGCCAATGCCAGGGCGATGGCCCCGGTGCCGGTGCCCAGGTCCAGCACACGCCCCTGCTCGACCGGTAGGCAATGCAGGGCCAGTTCCACCAGCAGCTCGGTTTCCGGCCGCGGAATCAGTGTATGAGGCGCCACTTCCAGGTCCAGCGACCAGAAGCCTTGCTGGCCCAGAATGTAGGCTACCGGCTCGCCTTCACGGCGGCGTGCCACATAGCTTTGGAAAACCTGGGCAGCCTCGCTGCCCACGATGCGCTCTGGCCAGGTACGCAGGTAGCTGCGGCTTTTACCCAAAGCCGCAGCCAGGAGCAGCTCGGCATCCAGGCGTGCGGTGGGCGAATCGGGAAGCTGCGCTTCACGCAGCAGGCTGGCAATAATAGTCATTTATTCACCCAGGGCCGCCAGTTGGTCTGCCTGGTATTCGGCCAACAGGGGCTCGATCACCGCATCCACGCCGCCTGCCAGGATGTCGTCAAGGGAATACAGGGTAAGGTTGACACGGTGGTCGGTTACCCGCCCTTGAGGAAAATTGTAGGTACGAATACGTTCCGAGCGATCCCCCGAGCCCACCAGCAGCTTGCGCTCACTGGCAATGGCGTTCTGCGCGGCGCTGGTCTGGATGTCGTTGAGCTTAGCGGACAGCCAGCCCATGGCACGGGCGCGGTTCTTGTGCTGGGAGCGTTCTTCCTGGCACTCCACAACGATACCCGTAGGCAAGTGTGTGATACGAATAGCCGAGTCGGTCTTGTTGATGTGCTGCCCACCCGCGCCCGAAGCGCGGTAGGTGTCTACGCGTAGGTCGGCCGGGTTGATCTCGATCGCCACCTGCTCATCAGGCTCGGCCAGCACCGCTACGGTACAGGCTGACGTATGGATACGCCCCTGGGATTCGGTTTCCGGCACACGCTGTACGCGATGTGCGCCGGATTCGAACTTGAGCTTGGCGTAGACGTTGTCACCCTCTACGCGGGCAATCACTTCTTTATAGCCGCCGTGCTCACCTTCGTTCTCGGACAGCACCTCCACCCGCCAACCGCGCTTTTCGGCGTAGCGCGAATACATGCGGAACAGGTCCCCAGAGAAGATCGCCGCTTCGTCGCCGCCGGTGCCGGCGCGTATCTCAAGGAAGACGTTACGGCTGTCGTTCGGGTCCTTGGGCAACAGCATGCGCTGAAGGGTATGCTCCAGGTCAGCCAACTGCTGCTTGCCTTCGCGCACCTCTTCAACGGCCATTTCACGAAGGTCCGGGTCGTTGTCCTTGAGCAGCGCTTGTGCACCTTCAAGGTCTTCCTGAACCTTGCGCCACTGGCGGAACGCCGCAACCACCGGTTCCAGTTCCGCGTACTCACGGGAAAAGCTACGGAATCGCGTTTGGTCGGAAATGATTTCGGCATCCCCTAGCAGCGCAGTCACTTCTTCGTAGCGCTCCTGGAGGATATCCAGTTTGTTCAGCAAAGACGCTTTCATTACAGAGGTCTGTCCGTAGCGCCCTCATCGAGGGCAAACAATTCTTGAGCCATGGCCAGTGCATCGAGGCGGCCTTCGGCGGAGAGTTTCTTGAGCTGTACGCTCGGGGCATGCAACAGCTTGTTGGTCAGGCCTCGCGCCAACTGCGCCAGTACCTCTTCAGCATTACCCCCGTTGGCCAGCAACCGCTGGGCCTTTTGGAGCTCTTCGTCACGCAGGCGTTCACCCTGCTGCCGGTAGGCCCGAAGCACATCTACCGCGGCCAGTTCGCGCAGCCGGGCCATGAAGTCGGTCACCCCTTCGGTCACCATCTCTTCAGCAGCCTGGGCAGCGCCCTGCCGGCTCTTGAGGTTTTCGGCCACTACGTCGTGCAGGTCGTCCACGGTGTACAGGTACACGTCGTCCAGTTCACCCACTTCAGGCTCGATGTCACGGGGTACCGCGATATCCACCATGAAAATGGGCTTGTGCCGACGCAACTTCAAGGCGCTTTCCACAGCGCCCTTGCCCAGGATTGGCAATTGGCTGGCAGTGGAGCTGATCACGATATCGCTATTGACCAGTTCCTGGGGTATATCGGCCAGCAGCACAGCATGGGCACCGAACTCCTCGGCCAGTACCTTGGCCCGCTCCAAGGTGCGATTGGCGACCACGATGCGTTTTACACCCTGCTCGTGAAGGTGCCGGGCGACCAGCGTAATGGTTTCTCCCGCGCCGATCAGCAGTGCCTGGCTACGCTGGAGGTCCGAAAAGATCTGCCGCGCCAGGCTGACCGCCGCAAACGCCACGGACACCGGGTTTTCACCAATGGCCGTATCGGTACGCACTTGCTTGGCGGCATTGAAGGTGGCCTGGAACAGCCGACCCAACAATGGCCCAACGGTGCCAGCTTCACGTGCTACCGCATAGGCGGACTTCATCTGGCCCAGGATTTGCGGTTCACCCAGCACCAGCGAGTCCAGCCCGGCTGCCACACGCATCATATGGCGCACGGCGTCGGCATCTTCGTGCACGTAGGCACAGGCCCGCAACTCGGCTTCGCTGAGCTGATGGTACTCGGCGAGCCAGGCCAATACCGCTTCGGCTTCGGCGCTTGACTGTTCGATGTACAGCTCGCTGCGATTGCACGTAGACAGAATCGCGGCTTCGCGGCTGCCGGTACGCTGGCACAGCTGCTGCAACGCCCCAACCAGCTGCTCAGGCGTGAATGCCACGCGCTCGCGCACGTCTACCGAGGCGGTCTTGTGGTTGATACCGAGGGCGATGAAGGCCATGCACTGTCGCTGAAGGGATTCTGAGCCGGCAATTGTCCTACTTCATCAAGCTCAGAACAACCACCGTACTCTATTGTCCCAATAGACGGATGACATAAAGCCGCCTGTATGGGTATTGCCGTCCGGCTTGTGTCATGATGCCCACCACTGCAGGTAAGCCGCTCGATTCCCCCCCTATGAAAAAATCCCCCGCGTTGCTTCTCGCTCTCGCCATGCTAGGCGGCTGCCAAAACTGGGCTGCCACCCACGGAACTGCGGCCCCTGCCGCTGCCGAGGCCCCCACTGCGCCACCCGCTCCGCCGGTGGTGTATGGCTCGTTCACCGAAGAAACGCTTTATAGCCTGCTCACTGCCGAGCTGGCAGGCCAGCGAAACCGCTTCGACATTGCGCTGGACAATTACGTTACCCAGGCTCAGAAAACCCAGGACCCGGCCGTGGCCGAACGTGCCTTCCGGATCGCCGAGTACATGGGTGCGGACCAGTCTGCCCTTCAAACATCACTCATATGGGCCCGCACCGCGCCAGCAGACCTTGACGCACAACGGGCAGCCGCCATTGCCTTGGCGCGGGCGGGCCGCTACGACGAGTCCATGGCCTATATGGAGAGAGTGCTCCAGGGCAAAGGCGATACACACTTTGACTTTCTGGCGCTGTCGGCGGCCGAGACCGACCAGGCTACGCGAGACGGCCTGCTTCATGGCTTTGAACGGCTGCTGGCCAAGTACCCAGGTAACGGCCAACTGATTTTTGGCAAGGCCCTGTTGCTGCAGCAAGATGGCAAGGCTCAGGAAGCCTTGACCCTGCTGGAACGCAACCCGCCCAAGGACGAGGAAATCGCCCCGGTGCTGTTGCGCGCCCGCCTCCTGCAAAACCTTGACCGCGGGAGCGAAGCGGTTCCCTTGCTGGACAAGGCGGTACGCAAGGCACCTGAGGACAAACGCCTGCGCCTTGCACTGGCCCGTACTTTGGTTGAACAGAACCGCATCGAAGACGCCAAGGTCCAGTTCCAGGTATTGCTACAGCAGAACCCAGACGACGATGAGTTGCGCTATTCCCTGGCACTGGTGTGCCTGGAAGCGAAAGCCTGGGATGAGGCCGAGGGCTACCTGAACGACTTGGTAACACGCGGCGCCCACGTAGATTCTGCCCACCTGAACCTGGGCAGGGTCGCCGAGGAACGCAACAACCCCCAGCAAGCCCTCAGCCAATACGCGCTAGTGGGGCCAGGTACTGACTACCTTCCCGCCCAGTTGCGACAGGCCGACATACTTACAGCCAACGGCCAAGCCGCAGAAGCCTCCCGTCGCCTGGCCGCACAACGCGCTGCCAACCCGGACTATGCGGCACAACTGTACCTGGTGGAGGCCGAAACCCTGGCCGACAACAACAGGAACGACCAGGCGTGGGCAGTACTGCAAACAGCCCTCGGGAAATTCCCTAGCGATTCCAACCTGCTCTACACGCGTGCCATGCTGGCAGAAAAGCGCGGTGACCTTGGCCAGCTTGAGACGGACCTGCGTACCATTCTGCAACGCGAACCCGACAATGCCATGGCACTCAATGCCTTGGGCTACACCCTGTCGGACCGTACCGACCGCATTGCCGAAGCCAAAACGCTCATCGAAAAAGCCCACCAACTCAACCCGGACGACCCCGCTGTGCTGGATAGCTTGGGGTGGGTGAATTATCGCCTGGGCAACCTTGAAGCCGCAGAAACCCTGTTGCGCCAGGCCCTGGCCCAGTTCCCCGATCACGAGGTCGCCGCTCACCTCGGCGAAGTGCTCTGGGTTCGCGGGAAACAACGCGAAGCGCGTCAGGTATGGGGTAATGCCCTCAAAGACCAGCCAGACAGCCCTACCTTGCGCAGTACATTGCTGCGCCTCACCGGTTCCGAGAAGCCCTGACCCATGCTGTTGCGTAATTGCTGTGCCCTTTTGCTCGTTACTTTACTCGCTGGCTGTGCCGGCCTTGGCCCGCAGGAAGCTGTGCAAGGGCAAGGTACGGCACAGGGCTGGCGGGCTCACAAAACTGAAGTTGCTGCCATTGATGGCTGGGAAATTTCCGGCAAAGTCGGCATTCGTGCGCCCAATGACTCGGGCAGCGGCACTTTGTACTGGCTGCAGCGCCAGGACTATTACGACATTCGCCTGTCCGGCCCCTTGGGCCGTGGCGCTGCGCGGCTGACGGGCCACCCTGGTGATGCAAGCCTGGAAGTGGCCAACCAAGGGCGCTACCAGGCCGCTACCCCTGAAGACCTGCTCCAGCAGCAACTGGGCTGGCGCCTGCCTGTCGGCAACCTGGTGTACTGGGTACGCGGCTTGCCAGCGCCAGAAGGCAAAAGCAGCCTGACACTCGATGGCGATAGCCGCCTGGCACGCCTTGAACAGGACGGCTGGACAGTGGAGTACACCCGCTACAGCCAGCAAGGCGCCTACTGGCTGCCCGAGCGCATGAAAGTGCATGGCCCGGACCTGGACGTGACCCTGGTAATCAAGGACTGGCAGCCACGCCAGCTGGGCCGCTGAATGTCACAGCCTCGCCTGACCCTGCCCGCGCCTGCCAAGCTCAACCTGATGCTGCACATTCTGGGGCGCCGTACCGACGGCTATCATGAGTTACAGACCTTGTTCCAGTTTCTGGACCATGGCGATGAGCTGGAATTTGCAGTACGCGAGGACGGCGTCATTCAGTTACATGGCGAACTCCAAGGCGTACCGGCCGACAGCAACCTGATCGTCAAAGCCGCCCGTCGGCTGCAGGCGGAGGCCGGCATAGGCCTTGGTGCTGATATCTGGCTGCGGAAGGTGTTGCCTATGGGCGGCGGAATAGGTGGCGGCAGCTCGGACGCGGCAACTACGCTGGTAGCGCTTAACCACCTGTGGAAGGCGCACTGGAGCGAAGATCGCCTGGCGGAACTGGGGCTGGCGCTAGGGGCCGATGTACCGGTATTCATACGCGGCAGAGCCGCATTTGCGGAGGGTATCGGTGAAAAGCTGACGCCTGTAAACCCGCCAGAACCCTGGTACCTGGTGCTTGTTCCGCAAGTGGCTGTAAGTACAGCAGAAATTTTTTCAGATCCGTTGTTGACACGAGACTCTCCCCCCATTAAAGTGCGCTCCGTTCTCAGGGGAAACAGCAGAAATGACTGCCAACCCATAGTAGAGCAGCGTTACCCAGATGTTCGTAACGCTTTGAGTTTGCTAAGTAAATTTACTTCAGCTAGACTCACCGGTACTGGAAGTTGTGTGTTTGGGGCCTTCCCAAACAAAGCTGAAGCTGATAAAGTTCTGGCCCTTCTGACAGATACCATCACAGGGTTTGTAGCGAAAGGAAGCAACGTTTCGATGTTGCATCGCAAGCTGGAAACACTGTTCTAAAGAAGCGAGTGCTCGGCACTCGATGATCCGCTACAGGGGCGTCGCCAAGCGGTAAGGCAGCAGGTTTTGATCCTGCCATGCGTTGGTTCGAATCCAGCCGCCCCTGCCATTTTCTATACTCATCCAGGTATACCCCAGCCGGCAGGTACTGCGCGTGTCCAAGATGATGGTCTTTACGGGGAATGCTAACCCCGATCTGGCTCGGCGTGTTGTACGTCAGCTGCATATCCCGCTAGGTGACGTTTCCGTCGGCAAGTTCTCCGATGGCGAAATCAGTACTGAGATCAATGAAAACGTTCGTGGTAAAGACGTGTTCATTATTCAGCCCACCTGCGCCCCTACCAACGACAACCTGATGGAACTGGTCGTGATGGCAGATGCCTTCCGCCGTTCTTCTGCGTCGCGTATCACAGCAGTGATCCCCTACTTCGGCTATGCCCGCCAGGACCGCCGTCCTCGCTCGGCCCGGGTAGCGATCAGTGCCAAAGTGGTTGCAGACATGCTGACTGTGGTCGGCATCGACCGCGTACTCACTGTGGACCTTCACGCCGACCAGATTCAGGGTTTCTTCGATATTCCCGTCGACAACATCTACGGCTCGCCCGTACTGGTCGATGACATCGAAGACCAACGTTTCGAAAACCTGATGATCGTCTCCCCTGACATTGGCGGTGTAGTGCGTGCGCGTGCTGTTGCCAAGTCACTGGGCGTCGATCTGGGCATCATCGACAAGCGTCGCGAGAAAGCCAACCACTCCGAGGTGATGCACATCATCGGGGACGTGGAAGGCCGTACCTGCATCCTGGTCGATGACATGGTCGATACCGCCGGCACCTTGTGCCATGCGGCCAAGGCCCTGAAGGACCACGGCGCTGCCATGGTCTATGCCTACAGCACCCACCCGGTGCTCTCGGGCCGTGCCATCGAGAATATCGAAAACTCCGTGCTGGACGAACTGGTGGTGACCAACACCATTCCGTTGTCCGCCGCGGCGCAAGCATGCTCGCGTATCCGCCAGTTGGATATCGCACCTGTCGTTGCCGAAGCGATGCGTCGCATCAGCAATGAAGAATCGATCAGCGCGATGTTCCGTTAAGGCTCAGGCCTTGCGAACGCCCTGCTGACGAACACGCCCCGCCCCGACACCTGTCAGGGCGGGGCTTTTTTGCCCTACCCTCCCCGCACTGGTCGCAAGTGTCGGGTAGCTCAAGGGCCAATTGGAGAGACAACATGACTGATTTCACTTTGAATGCCGAATCGCGTTCCGACCTGGGGAAAGGTGCGAGCCGCCGCCTGCGTCGCCTCGCTGCACAAGTACCTGCCGTTATCTACGGCGGCGAGCAAGCCCCTGAATCCATCAGCCTGATGGCCAAGGAAATTGCAAAACTGCTGGAAAACGAAGCGGCCTACGCTCACGTGATCGAGCTGAATGTTGGTGGCACCAAGCAGAACGTTCTGATCAAGGCCCTGCAGCGTCACCCTGCCAAAGGCCACGTACTGCACGCTGACTTCGTCCGTGTAGTTGCTGGCCAGAAGCTGACCGCCACTGTAGCGATCCACTTCATGAACCAGGAAGCAGCAGTGAAGAAAGGCGGCGAAATCTCGCACGTTGTTTCCGAACTGGAAATCAGCTGCCTGCCAGCAGACCTGCCTGAGTTCATCGAAGTCGACCTGGCCAACGCCGAAGTCGGTACCATCATTCACCTGTCGGACGTGAAAGCGCCTGCTGGTGTTGAATTCGTTGCACTGGCGCACGGTAACGACCTGGCTGTTGCCAACGTTCACCTGCCGCGCGTTCAGGAAGAAGCAGAAGGCGAAGCTTCGGCCGAGTAATCAGCCAAGCCCTTGCGGAAGGGTAAGGTACTTAGGTGCCCCGCCCTTCCTCATACGCTATGCACGCATTCAGAGAAGAGCCCCTGACGTGACCGCCATCCAGTTGATCGTCGGCCTGGGAAACCCCGGCCCCGAATACGAACAGACCCGGCATAACGCAGGGGCTTTTTTCGTTGAGCGTATTGCGCGTGACCAGAACATCAGCCTGGTTCCCGAGCGCAAATTCTTTGGCCTTGCAGGGCGTTTCAGCCACAAGGGCCAGGATGTTCGCCTGTTGATCCCCACCACCTACATGAACCGTAGCGGGCAGGCTGTTGCCGCGCTGGCTGGTTTCTATCGCATTCCGCTGGAATCGATCCTGGTGGCTCACGACGAACTCGACATTCCGCCTGGTGTGGCCAAGCTCAAACAGGGCGGCGGCCACGGCGGGCACAACGGCTTGCGCGACATCATTGCCCAGCTGGGTAACCAGAACGGCTTTCATCGCCTGCGGCTTGGCATCGGCCACCCAGGAGATGCCAGCAAGGTATCGGGCTTCGTGCTAGGGCGCGCACCTCGCGCCGAGCAGGAGAAACTCGACGCCAGTATCGACTTCGCCCTCGGCGTGTTGCCAGACATCCTTGCCGGGGATTGGCCCCGGGCAATGAGAACGCTGCACAGCCAAAAGGCCTGACTTCACACAGAGGGTTGTACCATGGGTTTCAATTGCGGCATCGTCGGCCTGCCTAACGTGGGCAAGTCCACCCTGTTCAACGCGCTGACCAAATCCGGTATCGCCGCGGAAAACTTCCCGTTCTGCACCATCGAGCCCAACAGCGGTATCGTGCCGATGCCCGACGCTCGCCTTGATGCGCTGGCAGCGATCGTAAAGCCTGAGCGCGTGATCCCCACCACCATGGAGTTCGTGGACATTGCAGGCCTGGTGGCCGGTGCCTCCAAGGGCGAAGGCCTGGGCAACAAGTTCCTGGCCAATATCCGGGAAACCGATGCCATTGCTCATGTGGTGCGCTGCTTTGAAGACGAAAACGTGATTCACGTTTCCAACAGCGTAAACCCCAAGCGGGACATCGAGATCATCGACCTGGAGTTGATCTTTGCCGACTTGGACAGCTGCGAGAAGCAACTGCAGAAGGTTACGCGTAATGCCAAAGGCGGTGACAAGGATGCACTGGCACAGAAGGCTGTGCTTGAGCGCCTGATCCCTCACTTCACCGAAGGTAAGCCAGCCCGCAGCCTCATGAAAACCATGAGTGTGGATGAAAAGCAGGTGATCCGTGCCTTCCACTTGCTTACCAGCAAGCCTGTGATGTACATCGCCAACGTGGCCGAAGACGGTTTCGAGAACAACCCGCACCTGGACGTGGTCAAGGCCATTGCCGAAGAAGAAGGCGCACTGGTGGTGCCGGTGTGCAACAAGATCGAAGCCGAAATCGCCGAGCTGGACGACGGCGAAGAGAAGGATATGTTCCTGGAATCCCTGGGGCTGGAAGAACCTGGCCTGAACCGCGTGATCCGCGCAGGGTACTCACTGCTCAACCTGCAAACCTACTTCACCGCTGGCGTGAAGGAAGTACGTGCATGGACCGTGCGCATTGGCGCCACGGCCCCCCAGGCTGCTGCAGTGATCCACACGGACTTCGAGAAAGGCTTTATCCGTGCCGAAGTGGTCGGCTATGACGACTTCATCCAGTACAACGGCGAAAGCGGTGCCAAGGAAGCCGGCAAATGGCGCTTGGAAGGCAAGGAATACATCGTCAAAGACGGCGATGTGATGCATTTCCGGTTTAACGTCTAATCGTTACCCCATAATGAAAAAGCCCTTGCAGTGAACGCTACAAGGGCTTTTTTGTGGTTTATGGCTTTAAGGAGGGCTTACCCCACCGGCAATTCAGTATTGATAAACTCAGGCACCTCGGCCAATTGGAACTGCCGTTGCTGGTCCTGTTTAACCGTACGCTTGGGTGGCAGCGGCTCTAATTTCTGGGCCTGCCCTGTTTTCAATGCCTCCTCGATGGCGGTGATCACACGTACATCGCGCCAGCCTTCGTCACCATCCGGTTCCACCTCGAGGTTTTTGAGGATGCAGTCGGAGAAGTAAGCCGTTTCGCCTGCGAACTGATCGACCACGGGATGGGTGGTTTCCTGGGTCTCACCGTCCAGGGTCGCGCGGTAACTGATGGCTACGCCTTCGCCAAAACCAAAGCACGGCGACGCCTCAATCTCACCCTTTGTCCCCAGCAACTGGAATCGCTCAGCGCTTGGCAAGGTGCAGCTGACGGTGAACTGAGCCAAGCGCTCTTCAGGGAAACGTAGCGAGACCGTGACCGTGTCCCAGCTATCCATTTCGCTACCTGGCGTCTTGATGCCCACCGCACTGACCTCGATGGGCTCAGCCCCAAACAGTTGGCGCACCATGTTCAGCGGGTAAGGCCCCATATCGAACACAGGCCCGGCAGCAAAGCCATTCTTCATGCGATGGTTACTGGGCTTCACGGTTTGAGTGAAGGTTGACGTGAATAGCCGTGGGTCGCCGAAATCGCCGGCATGCACCCGCTGAATCATCTCTACCGTACCTGGCTCGGAGTGCAGGCGGTAGGCAATCATCAACTTGGCGCCAGACTTGTCTGCTGCCTCGATCATCGCCTTGCAATCCGCTTCCGTCGTCGCCATGGGTTTTTCCAGCAGCACATGGATGCCGGCTTCCAGTGCAGCCACCACAAACTCCCGGTGATAGAAGTTAGGCGTGGCAACGTACACGGCGTCTACTTCGCCAGACTTCAGCAGGTCAGGGAATTGCTCATAGCTGTAGCTCTTGAGCCCGTACTGTTTGGCCAACTGATCGGCCTTGACGGGGTCGCCCGTGACCAACGCGGTCATTACCGAATTGTCTGTCTGACCAACGCCAGGCATGAAAGCGCCTTGGGAAATCCATCCACCAGCTACTACGCCATAGCGGATCTTGCCGTTTGAATCAGGCATCAGGGGCTCCTCTGATAGAAATGAATACCTAGAAGAGGAGCCTTGTGGGGAAACGGAAGTTCCTTTGAATCTCGTGCCGGCTGCTAGGCCACCCAGTCTTCGAATTTCAGACGTTGCACACGGCTGAACTCCCGCACGTTGTTGGTTACCAGAGTACAACCGGCGGCAATGGCGTGCCCCGCAATCGCCGTATCGTTTGGTCCAATCACTGTGCCAGCCTTGCTCAGCTGGCTTTTTACTAAAATCGTCTGGTCTACTGCGTACAGGTCCCAAGGCAAGATATCGTCAAGCCGCTTTACGAACTCATCAACCAATACCTTGTGCCTTGAAGATGCTTTTTTCCCTACCTGGCCATAGCGCATCTCCGCATAGGTAATGGCAGAAATCACTATGCGGTTGTTTTGGCTGGCTTCATGTGAAAGGCGCAGCAGCACGGCTTCTGGGTGTTCACGCATGATGAAGGAACAGATACACGTATCGAGCATATACGTGATCACAGCGAAAACCTGCCCTCATCATCTATGACGACTGGGCGCTCGTTAAGAAAGTCATCTTTTGCTTTGGTCAACTGACCCAATGAGAGCCAGCTGGGCCGTACAGGCCGAAGTGTAATGGTATCCCCATGGCGCGTGATTTCCAGCTCGCCTACATCTGTATAGGCCATATCAGCTGGCAAACGTATGGCTTGGTTTTTACCATTTTTAAAAATCGAGACTGTTCGCATATCCTGCCCCCCACCTTTTGCAAGCATCATAACGAGCCCCCTAGGCCTATGCAAGGCATATGCCTGCTTTACCCTACTACAGCTTGGCTCAGACAGGCATCCGGTACCTAATATTTTATTCCCATGCTCACCTATTCATCAGGTAGCGCTGATAGAACTCCAGAGTGGCCAGGTTCTTTTCCTTGGCCTCGAACATGATGTCAAAGCGGTCGAGAAACTGGAGTGCGTAGTCATTGGTGGCCTGGTTCCACATGCGCGCACTGTGCAGGTACAGGTCGCGTTTATTGACCTTTTCCAGTAGGGCCGGCATTTCCAGTGGGGCACCGGGGGCGAAACCCAGGGCCTGCAGGTGCTCAGGGGGCTGGGAGTAATGCATGGCCGGGCGCACGCCACGCCAGCTTTCGATAATGCGCTGCACGCGGTCACCGTGGGGGTCGATATAGTCGCCCTCATTGATCCAGCAATGGTGGATGTCCAGCACCACAGGTGCGAGGTCTGCCATTTCCAGGCAGTCATTCACGCCGTAGGTTTTCTCTTCGTTTTCGAAGGTGATGGTATTGCGTGCCACGTCCGAAAGCCGCGGCCAGACGGCCCTTACACCCGCGACGCCCGACCGCCCGGCAATGTGCACGTTGCACTTGAAGTCTTGAAACTGCTGGCCATACCCCATCATGCGAATCATGTCGGCATGGTATTCAAATTCTGCCAAGCTGTTTTCCACGACTTCCGGGCGGTCCGACCCTAGCACGCAGTATTGGCCGGGGTGGAATGACAGGCGGATGCCAGCCCGCCGGGCATACTCGCCTATTTCGCTAAAGCGTTCCTGGAGGTAGGCCTGCAACGTGGACGTCTGGTAGAAAGCGGCCACGCTGGGGTGGCTGTACAGCGGCAGCAGGTCACTGCTCAGCCGCAGCATGTGCAGTTCCTTCGGCAATTCGGCCACATACGCCAGCAACCTCAGCTGCGCCTCAAGGTTGTGTTCGATCAACTGCAACAGCTTCGTCTCGGCCGCCTCTACCGTGGCATTGCTGATCCAGCGTAGGGTGGTCGTGCGCGGGTTGAAGGCCTTTTCGATGGCCTCCAGCTCTTTGACTGCCAAGCTACGGTGGGAATGGCGGTACATGCAGGCAAAACCCAGGCGCCCTGTACTCATGATGCAACCCCCCATAGCACGTGGAATGGCCCTTGGGCGCCAAATACCGGGTCGGACGGTGGGTACGTGGCCTTGGCAATGGCGTGGGACTGCTCAGGGGTAGGCGCTTCCCGGCAGATATCAAAACGCGCGTTAGCCGGGTAGGCACCTACTACCAGGAAGTTCTTGCTGGCGCCAAGCCTGCAGTGCCCGGTACCTGCAGGCAGCAACAGCACGTCACCGGCCTGCACGTCCAGTTCATGGCCGCCGGGCCCGCCTATTACCAGGCGTGCATTTCCTTCGGCAATGCCCAGCACTTCGTGGGCTGTAGAGTGGTAGTGATGGTACTCGAACACGCCATCTCGCCACTGAGCAGGCCAATGATTCACGCCCAGCAGTTGCTCGAAGGCCGTTGCCGGGTCGCTGATCTGGGACAGCACCTGGCGGTAGAGAATGACCGGCAGGTGCGGATGATTAGGCACCCAGCCGTTACGGCCTAGTTGAACCGCTTCGACCACGGCCAGGGTACCGTCTGCCCGCATGGGCAGGTTGCCAACGGCCAGGGGCACGTCCAGGGGATGAATGAAGCCGTTTTCGGAATGGGCCACGGGGCGCTCCTGACACAAGGGATACCTTGTGGACAGCGAAACGCCTCAGGCTATCAATCCAGAACGCCCTCACCCCTTGGCGCGCTGCACCTCCAAGAGCACTTCCAAGGGGTGGCGCAGCTCCCGGCCCGCCAGTCGCTTGGTCTGGCTGCGGCATGAATACCCGGTGGCCAGCGCTTCACCCTGCTCATCCGCCGAGGCCGCGACCTGTGCAGCCCATGACTGGTCGAAGATAGTACGGGAAGTGGCCTGGTTGCGGGCTTCATGGCCATAGGTGCCTGACATGCCACAGCAGCCTGTGGCTTGGGTAGCCAGCACCAGCCCAACGCGGGCGAACAAGGTCTCCCATTGTTTTGTGCTGGCCGGCGCATTGGTTTTTTCCGTGCAATGGGCCAGCAACCGGTAACGGGTCGGAGCGGTGGCCTTGAGTGTTTCGGGCAAAGCCTCCAGCAACCATTCCTGCAGCAGCTCCACCTTGGGCAACTGTGCAATCCCTGGCACCTTGGCATATTCCTGGCGGTAGACCAGGGTCATGGCCGGGTCCAGGCCCGCCATGCGCACGCCGAAGGCACTCAAGGCTTGCAACTGGCTAGCGTTGCGAATGGCAGCTTTGTTGAAGGCACGCAGAAAACCCTGCACGTGCAAAGGCTTGCCGTTGGGGAAGAAAGGCGCCAGATACACGCGATAGCCCAGCCGTGTGATCAACTCGATGAGGTTGGCCAGCAAAGGCGTTTCGAAATAGCGCGTGAACGCATCCTGCACCAGGATCACGCTGCGAGCCCGCTCCGCCTCGGTCAACCCGATCAACTGTGCGGCCGTGGCGGGTTGTACGTTCCAACGCCTCAAGCTCGCGTGGAAGTTGAAGCGGCTCAGCAGGGGGCTGTCCACCATGCCGACCTGGCGAGCCAGCAGCTTCTCGACCACAGGCGCTTTCATAAGGCCGTTGTACACCCCTGGCAGCCGGGCCAGGTAGGGAACGGTAAATTCCAGCGAGCCGATCAGGTAGTCCCTGGCCGGGCGCAGGTAGCGGGTGTGGTAAAGCTCCAGGAAACGGGAACGGAACTCAGGCACGTTCACCTTCACCGGGCACTGCCCTGCGCAGGACTTGCACGCCAGGCAGCCCGCCATGGCGTCATACACTTCATGGGAGAAGTCCTGCTGGCCTGCTTTGCGCTCACGGCTGTTGCGCCAGCGTTGTGGCAGGGTTTGCCAGAAGCCCGGCTCACGCCTGGCCGGCGACAGCACGTCGACGCCCGCCGCCCCCTGCAGCCGCAGCCATTCACGCACCAAAGACGCACGGCCCTTGGGCGACTGTGCGCGTTCACGGGTCGCTTTCCAGGACGGGCACATGGCGTCATCAGGGTCATAGTTGTAGCAAGCGCCGTTGCCGTTGCAGTGCATGGCCGTGCCGTAGCTTTTCCATACGCGCTCGTCGATGGTACGGTCCAGGTCGCCCCGCAACTGCACCTCATCTACCCGCAGCAAGGGCTCGCTACTGTCCAGCGGCGTGCAGATTTTGCCGGGGTTGAATTGGTTATTGGGATCAAATGCCGTCTTCAGTGCCTGTAACGACGGGTACAGCTCCCCAAAGAAAGCCGGCACGTATTCGGAACGCACACCCTTGCCGTGCTCGCCCCACAGCAGGCCGCCGTACTTTTGCGTCAGCGCGGCCACGGCATCGGAGATAGGCCGTACCAGCGCGGCCTGAGCGGGGTCTTTCATGTCCAGGGCGGGCCGTACATGCAGCACACCTGCATCCACATGGCCGAACATGCCGTAGGTCAAGCCGTAACCGTCTAGCAGGGCACGGAACTCGGCGATGTAATCCGCCAGTTGCTCAGGCGGCACAGCCGTATCTTCCACAAAAGGTTGCGGGCGAATCTCACCGTCCACGTTGCCCAGCAGGCCCACGGAGCGCTTTCGCATGGTGTACACCCGGGTCACTGCGTCATGGCCAACGGCAAGGGTATGGCCCAGGCGCTCCACACTGAGGTCGGCCTGCAGGTGGGCCGTGAAAGCAGCCACTCGGGCGTCAACGTCTTCGGCCTCGTCCCCGCTGAACTCGACAATGTTGATACCCAAGGTGTCGCGACCGGGGTCGGCCGGGAAGTACTCGGCCACGCTGTGCCACACGATGTCCTTCATCGCGAGCATGAGTACACGGGAGTCTACGGTTTCGATAGACAGCGGGGTGTGTTGGATCAGGGCGCGGGCATCGCGCAGGGCGTCCATGAAGCTGCCATAGCGCACATTGACCAGCACCGAATATTTCGGGATAGGCAGCACATTGAGCTTGGCCTCCACTACAAACCCCAGGGAGCCTTCGGCGCCACATAGCACGCTGTTGAGGTTGAAGCGGCCGTCGGCTTCGCGCAGGTGTGCCAGGTCATAGCCCGTAAGGCAGCGGTTGAGCTTGGGGAACACCGCCTCGATCAGCTCAGCCTGTGTGGCATTGATATCACGTGCCGTCCGGTACACCTGGCCCACCCTGTCCTGACGGGCGCACTGATGCTCCAGTTCCTCTTCGTCCAGGGCCAGGCTGTGGACAGTTTCGCCCCCCAGCAACAGGGTGTGCAGTTCGAGTACGTGGTCTCGTGTTTTGCCGTAGGTGCAACTGCCTTGGCCGCTGGCATCGGTATTGATCATGCCGCCGATCGTGGCGCGGTTGGAGGTGGACAACTCCGGGGCGAAGAACAGCCCGTGGGGCTTGAGGGCGGCGTTGAGCTGATCTTTCACGACACCGGCCTGGACACGCACCCAACGCCCTTCCACGTCAATTTCCAGGATACGGTTCATGTGCCGCGACAGGTCCACCACAATGCCGTCCGTAAGCGACTGGCCATTGGTGCCTGTACCGCCACCACGGGGCGTGAGCTTGATCCCCACATAAGCGGGCTCGGCCATCAGCCGGGCAATACAAGCCACATCACGAGCATCGTGTGGAAACACGGCGGCCTGGGGCAGGCGCTGGTAGATGGAATTGTCTGTCGCCAGTACGGTGCGGCTGGCATAGTCAGCACTGATTTCGCCTTTGAAGCCGTTGGCCTGCAGGGCGACGAGAAAATCCTGATAGCTGGCCTTCACGGTGGCCGGGTGCAACTGGGCGATCATGGGTGATGCCTCTTTGAAATAGCGTGCGCTCGATGCAGGGATGCATGGCAGTTGCATCATATTCACCGGGCAGCGCCTTGCGCGCAAACGGATATTCCGCCACCAACTGATGACTTTTTCGAATGAATCACCGTCGCCTTACCCCTTCCATGTCCTTATTGCTGGCGTTCGAAGCGGCCGCACGCCATGAGAGTTACACCCGTGCGGCACAGGAGTTGTCCCTCACCCAAAGCGCGGTGAGCCGCCAAGTACAGGCGCTGGAAGCGCTACTGGGGCTTACGCTATTTCGCCGTGCAGGCCGGCAGGTACAGCTTACGGATGTGGGGCGGCTGTATCAGCGGGAATTGAGCGAAGCCTTGGGCCACATCCGCAGTGCTACCTTGCAAGCGCTGGCGTTCCAGTCCGGGGTAGGCACGCTACGGCTGGCTACGCTGCCCACCTTTGGGTCCAAGTGGCTGTTGCCGCGCCTTCAAGACTTCTACCGCGCCCACCCTGGCATGACCGTGCACATCCACTCACGCATCGAGGCCATCGACTTCGCCGCCAGCGAGATCGATGCGGCGATCAGCGTAGGCACGCACGAACTTCCAGGGTTGGTCAGCCATCGGCTGCAAGCCGAGCAACTGGTGGTGATTCTAGGGGCCGAAGGTGCGCAAGCGCTGGGTACGCTGGCACCTGAGCGTATCGCCAGCCAAACCTTGCTCTCTGTGGCCAGCAACCCCAATGCCTGGGCGGAATGGTTCAGCCACCATGGCCTGCCCCACCGCAGCATGCGCCTGGGGCCTCGCTTTGAGCTTACGTCGCACCTGATCCAAGCCGTGCACGCCGGTATTGGCATAGGGCTGGTGCCACGGGTGCTGGTGGAGGACGAACTGGCCAGCGGTGAGCTGGCCAGCGATGGCCAGCCGGTGTTCAGCAAGCGCAGCTACTACCTGGTGTACCCGCAGCGCAACGAAGCCTTGCCGTCCCTGCGTGCGTTTCGCCAGTGGTTGCTGGCGCAGATCTAGCCGACCGGTTTCGCGCGGCCAGCCCTATGCCTTGGCTTTGGTCGAAGGCAGCAGCACCGTGAGGATGCCCAGCAGTGGCAGGTACGAGCACAGCCTGTACACAAACTCGATACCGTGCACATCCGCCAGTTGCCCCAGCAATGCTGCGCCAATGCCACCGAACCCGAACATCAGGCCAAAGAACACGCCGGCGATCATGCCCACGTTACCGGGCAGCAATTCCTGTGCATACACCACGATGGCCGAGAAAGCCGAGGCCAGTACAAAGCCGATCACTACGCTGAGCACGCTGGTCCAGAACAGGTCCACGTAGGGCAGCATCAGGGTGAAAGGCGCAGCGCCTAGGATGGAAAACCAGATAACGGCCTTACGCCCAATACGGTCACCGATTGGCCCGCCAAAGAAGGTGCCTGCGGCAACCGCACCCAGGAACAGAAACAGGTGCAGTTGAGAGCTGGCCACAGACAGGCCGAACTTTTCGATCAGAAAGAAGGTGTAGTAACTGGTGAAGCTGGCCATGTAGAAATACTTGGAAAAGACCAGCAACGCCAGCACCACCAGTGCACCGATAATGCGCCTGCGAGACAGGCCATGGGACGCTTCACGCCCGCGCTTAGCTGAAAAGGTGTTGAGGTGATGGCGATACCAGCGGCTGAGGCCGTATTGCACACCAATGGCAAACACGGCAAATACGCCAAACCAGGCTACGTGCCCTTGACCAAACGGAATAACGATGGCGGCAGCTAATAATGGGCCAAAGGCCGAACCCGCATTGCCACCGACCTGGAAGCTGGACTGCGCCAAACCAAAGCGCCCCCCTGAGGCCAACCGAGCCACACGTGACGTTTCCGGGTGGAAGGTGGATGAACCGACGCCAATCAGCGCAGACGCCAACAGGATCATCTCGAAACTGCCCACCATGGCCAACATCAGCACGCCGACCAGCGTACAGACCATGCCAGCAGGCAACAGGAAAGGCTTGGGGTGACGGTCAGTGTAAAACCCGATCCAGGGTTGCAACAGCGAGGCGGTAATTTGGAACGTGAGGGTAATCAACCCGACCTGTGTAAAGCTCAGCCCATAGTTGGCCTTGAGCATGGGATAGATCGAAGGCAATACGGACTGGATCAGGTCATTGATCAAATGAGCCAATGCGCAGGCCCCGATGACTTTCATCACCAGAGGGCTGGCAGTGGCGGGTGTAGAAGGCGAAGAGGCGGTAGAGGCACCGGCTGAAGCAACGGACATGAATCACCTGCTGGTCAAGGACGCACTGTTCAGGTGCGCCACTGTGACATTTTGTAGCACTTTCTACCATTCAAACCTTAAGCCGTTTCAAATCGGGCAGTGGTCGCGCGCAATGCATGGCTGCCTGCATTGAGCCGGTCGGCCGCCCCGTTTACTTCCCGTGCGCCCTCAAGCAAGCGTAAGGCGGCCTGATCTACCTGTTGAATGTTGCCGCTGACTTCATCGGCAGTGGCAGCCTGCTGCTCCACCGCCGTCGCGATCTGCGCCAAGGTATCGTTCACCGTCTGGACTGCGCTGGCAATCGAGCCCAGGCTTGCGCCAAGCCCAGTCACGGCTACCGCATCCCCCTCGGCTTGAGAACACGCCGCCTGCATCAGTTCTACAGCCTGCTGTACGGTGCCGCGCAAGCTGTCGACCGTAGCAGCGATCTGCGCGGTAGAGGCCTGGGTCCGCTGGGACAGGCTACGCACTTCATCTGCTACCACTGCAAAACCCCGCCCCTGTTCTCCGGCCCGGGCGGCTTCGATAGCGGCGTTCAGAGCCAGCAGGTTGGTCTGCCCTGCGATGCCACCGATCACATCCACCACAGACTGGATCTGCTGGCCTTGCTCACTCACTTTGCCCAGCGCCTGGGCACTGGCGGTCAGCCGCTGGTTGAGCTGCTGGATATTGCGTGTAGTGAGCTCGCTCTGGCGGCTGCTGTCCATGGCAATCTGCTGGGTGTGGCGTGCGCTTTCAGACGCTTGTTCGCAGCTTTTCGCAACGCTTTGCGACGTGGCAGCCAATTGTGTCGCCGCCGTGGCGATCTGGCTGATCTGCAGCTGTTGCTGCTCCACTTCCTGCAAGGTACCACCGGCCTGGGCCGTCAGCGTGTTCACAGCACCACTTACCGTAGTGCTTTCCTTGTCCACGGCAGCCAGGCTGATGCGCAACTGGCCCACGGCACTGTTGAGCGCTCGGGAGATAGCCGCCAGCTCATCACGACCGGCCACCTCGACCTGAACGCGCAGGTCCCCGTCGCGCAGGGATTCGGCCAGGGTGGTAATACCTGCAGCGCTGCGCCGGATAGAGGCTTGCAAGCAGATGAACAGGTACAGGGAAATCAGCAGCAGCACGCCGAAACCAATGGCCACCGGTACGCCCTCTGCAAGGGTTTGCCTACGGTAGTTGGCCAGTTGCTGGTCCAGCGATCCCAACGCCTGCTGGCGAAGGGCTTCAATGGCGTGGGACAGTGTATCCACTGAACTATCGAAGGCCTCACCGTTCAGGTTTACGGTCCCCCCGAACAGCTTTTCGTCCAGCATTTTCAGAGTGCTGTCGAGCAGCGTTATGCTTTGCGTGTACTGCTGCGCCCATGGGCTATCGCTTGGTAGGCGATCACCGAGGGTAGTACCGCTTTTCACCAATTGTTCGCGGGCATCGCCAATACGGCTGCGCAGGTCGCGCATCTGCAACCGGCTTTGCAGACTGAATTGCCCGGACGCTACCGAGCTTTCGCCAGCGGCTGCCAGGCGCCCTATGCGCTCATAGACGTCCGGGGCGCGCTGCGTTGCAATTTCCATCAGCAGGTAAGTATCCAGCCATGGGTCAAGGATCAACCCGCTGTCTGTCGCTATTTGCTCGCGCAGGAGCTGCAGCGCGCTGATGGCAGCCGTGAACTTGTCATAGCCATCAGGCCACCAGCCCAAGGTGCGCAGGCTCTTCAGGTCCAGGCCTGCGGTGGCTTGCTGTAGCGTCTGGTAACGGTTCATTACCTCTGCGCTTGCACCGGTATCACTCAGGGTTTGCCCCAACTCGGTCAGGGCTTGCTGCAGCTGTGGCGCGGTGGTTTCCAGGGCACTGATCGCGGCCTTGGCGGCGGGTGTAGGTTCACGAAGAATGTCCACAGCCTTCCAGCGTGCCGCCAGCGACCGTTGCAGACTCAGCGCACCGTCCACAGGCTCTAGGGCCAGCAGTTGCGTTACGCCTTGGCGCTCTTGAGCAATCAGGTTCAGGCGATCGCGGTAGCCACTCCCTAACAAGCCCAGGCTGACAATCAAGGGCACTACAAACAACAGAAACAGGAGGAGAAATTTGCCTGCGAACGTGAACCGGCCAAGCAGGCGGATGCCGGGGGAAAGTAGTGTAGACATGTCCGAAAGCACTCCTGGACAACAAACGCGCCCGGCATGCCGGGGTAAGCCTAATGAGAGGCAAGTTTCATACCGCTAGCATAGCGCCAGTAGCCAACTGGCGACGGCTGGCCCGGAATGTGCTTCAGGCCCTGCCGAGAAACTGACCAATCGGTTGATTTTTAACACTTGGGGAAGCACATGCTGGAAGCGTTATTCAAACTCAGGGCCCACGATACCAACGTGCGCACGGAAATCCTGGCGGGGGTCACCACCTTCCTGGCCATGGCCTATATCCTGTTCGTGAACCCCAGTATCCTGGGCGCCACCGGCATGGACAAAGGCGCCGTATTCGTGGCCACCTGCCTGGCCGCTGCCATCGGCTCGGCCATCATGGGCCTGATCGCCAACTACCCCATCGCACTGGCCCCCGGCATGGGCCTGAACGCCTTCTTCACCTACACCGTGGTGCTGCACATGGGCCACTCCTGGCAAGTGGCACTGGGCGCCGTGTTCATCTCGGCCGTGTGCTTCTTCCTGCTGTCCATCTTCCGCATCCGCGAATGGATCGTGAACAGCATCCCCCTGCCCTTGCGCAGCGCCATCGCCGCCGGCATCGGCCTGTTCCTGGCCCTGATCGCCCTGCAGAACGCCGGCATCGTGGTAGACAACCCCGCTACCCTCGTGGGCCTGGGCGACCTCAAGCAGCCAGGCGCCATTCTGGCAGCCCTGGGCTTTGTGCTGATCATCGGCCTGGAGGCCCTCAAGGTACGCGGTGCCGTGCTGATCGGCATCCTGGCCGTGACGGTGGTCTCGATCCTGTTCGGCTTCAGCGCCTTTGGTGGCCTGGTGTCCATGCCGCCCTCACTGGCCCCCACCTTCCTGCAACTGGATATTGCCGGTGCCTTGAACATCGGCCTGGTGAGCGTGATCTTCGCCTTCCTGTTCGTGGACCTGTTCGACAACTCCGGCACCCTGATCGGGGTGGCCAAGCGTGCAGGGCTCATGGGCAAGGACGGCCACATGCCCAAGATGGGCCGTGCGCTGATCGCTGACAGCACTGCGGCCATGGCCGGGTCCCTGCTGGGCACCTCCACTACCACCAGCTACATCGAGTCGGCGGCAGGCGTGAGTGCTGGCGGGCGTACAGGCCTTACCTCCATCGTGGTAGGCGTGCTGTTCCTGCTGGCGCTGTTCTTCGCACCGCTGGCCGGTAGCGTACCGGCCTACGCCACTGCCCCGGCCCTGCTGTTCGTGGCCGTGCTCATGGCCTCGGGCCTGGCAGAAATCAACTGGGACGACATCACCGAAGCCGCACCCGTGGTGGTCACGGCCCTGGCCATGCCCCTCACCTACTCCATCGCCAATGGCATCGCCTTCGGCTTTATCACCTGGACCGCCGTAAAGCTGGCCTCCGGTCGCCTGCGGGACCTGAACCCGGCGCTGGTCATCCTGTCGGTGCTGTTCGTGATCAAGCTGGGCTGGTTCAATGCCTGACAGATCAACTGCTTACGAAAGCGTTATGTGAAAAAAAGTGTAAGCCAATGCTTGACACTGTGCCGCCTTCCGCGAATAATGCGCGCCACTTGGCTACATAGCTCAGTTGGTTAGAGCATAGCATTCATAATGCTGGGGTCCGGGGTTCAAGTCCCTGTGTAGCCACCAAGTACTGCTTCAAGGTCGCTTTGCGGCAACCTTGAAGCTACAAAGAAGCCCGCCTTGTGCGGGTTTTTTTTGTGTGCGCTGATTTTCTATAGGCTCGCGCCCTCCCTATCCGCATGCTTTGCATGCGCCTACCGTTCACGTCCTCCTCGTGCTGTCATCGCCTCGTCATCTTCCATTGCTAGGTTGCCCGCAACATTTAGACACACCTGTGGGAATGCCATGAGCGATCAGCCTGAAGGCCCTTCTGATGTAGAAGTACCTCCCCTAGCGTCTACCCGCCGGCGTTTTCTGGGGGGTATGGCTGTGGTTGGCGCCAGTACCGCACTGGGTGGGTGCGCACCTGCTAGCACGTCACCAGGCCAGCCGGCTTCGCTGACCGGCAGCCAACTGGACAAAGCCTTGCAGGCGAAGGTGAAAACAGTGGTGGTGATCTACGCAGAGAACCGTAGCTTTACCAACCTGTTCGCTGACTTCCCAGGTACACAGCAGCCGCTATCGACGCTTAAACCTGAGACGTACCAACAGCGGGACCGGGACGGCAGCCTGTTGAGCACATTGCCACCGGCCTGGGGCGGCGTACTGCAACTGGGGCCCCAGACGCTAGAAGGCATTACCTACCCCAGTGGTGTGCAATACCAAGAGCACCTGCCCAATGCGCCTTATCCACTGAAAGGGCCACACGGCGAAGACTTGCCCTTGGGCCTGGTGACCCGTGACCTGTGGCATGTGTTCTACCAGAACCAGATGCAGATCAACGGTGGGCGCAATGACCAATTCGTGGCCTGGGCTGACTCGGGTGGCCTGACCATGGGCTATTATCCGCAAAGCCGGTATGCGCTGCGCTTATGGGACCTGGCCAAGGAGTTCGTACTGTGTGACAACTTCTTCCAAGGCGCCTTCGGTGGTTCCTTCCTGAACCATCAGTACCTGATCAGCGCCACGGCACCGATCTACCCGAACGCCAGCGCCTCACCGGCGAAATCGCAGATCGCCACACTGATGAGTGACGACCCCACCGATACACGGCTAAAGCCGTTGCCTGCCTCCCCCGCCAGCGCCATGCAAGGACCGCCACAGTTTGGGCCTAGTGCGATCACACCCGATGGCTATGCCGTGAATACTATGGTTCCGCCCTACTGGCCCACCCTGATGCGGGACCCGGACCGCCCCGACTATTCCAAACCGGACCTGCCTAACGTGCTGGTGCCCCAGCACCATGAACACATCGGCGACAAGTTATCGCGCAAAGGCGTGGACTGGGCCTGGTATGCCGGTGGCTGGCAGGCCACGCTGGATCAGTTCAAGGATTCGCCAGGCATTCCGAAGATTCCCAACTTCCAGTACCACCACCAGCCCTTCAACTATTTCCAGCAGCAGGGGCCTGAGCATCCGCAAGAACGCCAGCGTCGGCTACGTGATGGTGGCCTGGGCGAAGACCCAAGCACTAACCGTTTCCTGGCCGATGCGGCAGCGGGCGTATTGCCTGCAGTCACCTTCTACAAGCCTCAAGGCAACTTGAACATGCACGCAGGCTATGCGGACGTGACCTCAGGGGATCGACACATCGCACGCATTGTTCGAACCCTTCAGGAAAGCCCGCAGTGGAACAACATGGTGGTGGTCATTACGGTGGATGAGAACGGCGGCTGGTGGGACCCGGTCGCGCCGCCCAAAGGTGACCGGTGGGGCCCGGGCTCGCGCGTCCCTGCGCTGGTTGTCTCGCCCTTCGCACGCAAGGGGCTTGTGGACCACACACCCTATGACACGGCGTCGATCCTGCGCCTTATCACCCGGGTATTCGGCCTGGAAACGCTCAATGGCTTAAAGGCACGGGATGAGGCCATGGCCGCAAGGGGACAGCCGCTTTTAGGGGACCTGACCAACGCATTGGCCTTCGAGGCATGATTAGCTGGAAACCACTCGCTGCCGCGTACGGTAGCGAGATATCCCGGCCCCTACGGCCATGACCAATACTGCGCCGCACGCTGCAGCCAGATAACGCGCGCTTGAGCCTGCGGCAGGCACCCAAGGTGCCAGTACTGGGTCCGACACGATCAGCCCAGCGGCAATCCAGCCGATCAGCCCGCCGCCCAGAGTGACGACGACCGGGAACCGCTCCATCAACGCCAGTACCAGCCGGCTGCCGAATACGATCAGCGGAATACTGAGCACTACCCCTGCGCCCACCAGGTACACGTTGCCCTGCCCTGCCGCCGCGACGGCTAATACGTTATCCAGCGACATGACCGCGTCGGCCACGATAATGGTCTTGATGGCCGCCATCAGGTGCGCGCTGCCAGCCACCTCGGTAGGCGCCTCTTCCGAGGAGGCAGCCAGGCGAACGCCTATCCACACCAGCAACAGCCCTGCCACGAGCTTGAGCCAGGGCAGCTCCAGCAATTGCATGGCGAAAAACAACAGGGCTATTCGCAGCACAATGGCGCCTGCCATGCCACCCCAGATAGCCTTGCGCCGCTGCGCGACAGGCAACTGTCGGCAGGCCATGGCGATCACTACAGCGTTGTCGCCCCCCAGCAGCAGGTCCAATACAACAATCTGTAGCAGCGCCGCCCATAGCGTCGGGTCTGCAACCCATGCCATCGCTTTCTCCCGTAAGGGTTATACCTGGAGCAACTGTGACCCCGTGGCGCGGGTATTTTCTCCACGTAGCAAGCGCAGCGCGGTAAAGTGCTCAGGAACAAGGGCCTAAGGAAGAGGGACATGAGCGCAACCGTACTGGTATTGGTAGAAACCATTGGTGATTATCTACCAATGCTGGAGAAAGCAGGGTTCAACCTGATCCTGGCAACCACGCCAGCGGCACGCAGCAGCGCTATCAAGACCCACGGAGGGGCAGTGGACGCCGTACTGACCCGCGGCCCACTCGGCCTGTCGGCTAGGGAAATGGATGCGCTACCCAGGTTGCGCATCATTACAGTGATTGGCGCAGGTTATGAACGCGTCGACCTGCCTGCGGCGCGCCAACGTGGCATTGTGGTGACCAACGGGGCTGGCGTTAACGCCCCTGCCGTAGCCGATCACGCCATGGCCCTGTTGCTGGCACTGGTTCGTGATATCCCAAGGGCTGACGCATCGGTTCGCCGTGGTGAATGGAGCAAGGTCATGCGGCCGTCCCTGGGCGGAAAGCGCCTGGGCGTTCTTGGCCTGGGCGCGGTTGGGCTGGCCATTGCCAGGCGTGCAGCTCTGGGGTTTGGAATGGCCGTCAGCTACCACAGCCGGCATCCCCGGGGTGACGTGGAGTACACCTGGTACACCGACCCGCTCAGCCTGGCTGAGCACAGTGACATTCTGGTGATCGCCACGCCGGGGGGGGATGGTACCCGGCAACTGGTCGACGCCCGTGTGATCAAGGCGCTGGGCGCCGAGGGCTTTATAGTAAACGTGGCGCGCGGCAGCGTGGTAGACACAGCCGCACTGGTAGACGCCCTTGCCAAGGGGCAGTTGGCTGGAGCCGGGCTGGACGTGTTCGATGATGAGCCTAACGTGCCTGACAGCTTGAAGGCGCTGCCCAACGTAGTACTCACGCCTCACGTAGCTGGCCTGTCACCCGATGCGGTCAGGGCCACGGTAGAGCTGGTAACGCAAAACCTGTTGGCTTATTTCGCCGGGCGCCCGGTGCTAACGCCTGTCCCCTGAAACCGGTGCGCCGAGGCTTACAGCACACCACACGCCATGCGCGCACCGCCTCCGCCCAAAGGCAGGGGCGCATCAGCATGGTTGTCGCCACCGGCGTGAACCATCAGCGCATGCCCCTCTATTTCGCTCAGCGCCTTGATGCGCGGTGCCAGCACCGGGTTGGTAGCGGTGCCGTCGGCATTGACATACAGGGCCGGCAGGTCGCCCAAGTGGCCGTCCGCGTAAGGGCCCAGGTGCTTGCCGGTCTTGGCAGGGTCCAGGTGCCCGCCAGCCGCTTCGGCGGGTGACATCTTGCCGTCCTTCATCGCAGGGGCGCAGCTGCCGTTCTGGTGCACATGGAACCCGTGCGTGCCAGCAGGTAGCCCCTTGAGGTCCGGTGTGAACAGCAGACCGTAAGGTGTCTCCTCCACCTTCACTTCGCCCACTGCCTGGGCAGTGCCCTCTGCCATAGCCAGGTTCAGGGTTACGCTTTTACTCGCCGCGTGAGCCCCTACACTGCTGACCGCCAAAAGCGCTGCCAACCATCCATATGCCTTCATACTGCCTCCAGGTTACCCAGGTACATAGTATTCACGTTAGTAAACTTTGCATTCAAAGGTTCGCCTGGTTTGGTAGCAAATCATGTCAGCGGGCGCAGGCGATACTGCGGTGGCAACTGTTCAAAACCACTGATTGTCGTATCGAGGCTTTTCCAGCGCCCGTCCTTGATGCCATAGATGCACCCGTGAATGGACAGGCTCTGCCCGCGATGCCAGGCATTCTGAACGATGCTCGTATGGCCCACGTTGGCTACCTGCTGAATCACGTTAAGCTCACATAAGCGGTCTACTTGTGCCTCTTCTGTGGGCAGTGCCGCCAAAACATGACGTTGTTCGTAGTACAGGTCTCGGATGGAGCGCAACCACCCATCGATCAGCCCAAGCTGGCGATCCTGCATGGCCGCGCGAACACCGCCGCAGCCGTAATGGCCGGTCACCAGAATATGTTTGACCTTCAATACGTCCACCGCGTACTGGATCACCGACAGGCAATTGAGGTCTGTGTGCAGCACCACATTGGCCACGTTGCGATGAACAAACAGGTCACCTGGCAGCATGCCTACGATTTCGTTGGCAGGGACCCGCGCATCTGAGCAGCCGATCCATAGAAATTCAGGGGTTTGCTGACGTGCCAGTTTGGCAAAGAAATCCGGGTCGCGCTGGGTGATGGCGTCCGCCCAGCGGGCATTGTTGTCGATCAAATCTTGCAGGTCGTTCATGGCAGAGCCTCCAGAAGGGTGCGCCAGTATGACTGTGCACATACTGCGAAGGTCACGCCGCGCCGGCGTGTTTCATTGAATCTTGGGCACTGCCGCGAGTCCATTTTTCATTGGCCCATGAACCGGAGGAGATACCATGGAACCGACACAACGCCCCTACGGTGCGCCACAGCCTGCCGAGATCGATACCACGGAAGACCGCAGCGGCTCAGTACACCCGCTGGATTTCAACGACCCGGATGGCGAAGGCCCGGCGGGCTTCACCGGTGACGGCCTGGGCACCGACTATGAGGCTTCGCCTGAGCGTGTACAGGAAGCAGGCCTGACCGGGGCTTCTACCTTGGACCATCACCAGACGATGGATGATTTGAGCCCGGAAACACTGCTGCGCGATGATGGCTCCGAGTCTTACGAAGAGTCCGAAGAGAGCAGCGCCCCGGCAGACCTGCAGCTCAACCCCGTGGACGAAGACGAGATTGGCGGCGGTGATGGCCTGGATGAGGCCGAGCTGGCGCGCCTGGACCCACTCGATGGCAAACGCTGGGACGGCGAGGCCGAGTAACGGCTTTCGCTATAGCAGGGCGCACGCCATTACCAAGGCATCTTCGCGCCCTCCCGCGGCGGGGTAGTAATCCCGCCTGCGGCCAATTTCATTGAAGCCAAAGCGCTCGTACAGGCGGTAGGCTGACTGATTGCTCGCCCTCACTTCCAGGAAGCACTCGCGCCCATTGAGTGCCATAGCGCGATCCATAAGCTGCTCCAGCAGTTTAAGGCCCAGGCCGCGCCCTTGGTTCTCAGGCTTCACCGTGATGTTGAGCAAATGTGCCTCGTCAATGATTACATTGATGACGCCGTGGCCGACCAGTTGCTGCCCCTCGAACATCAACCAGATTTCATAGCTCTTGAGCCCATCGAGGAAAATACCGCGCGTCCAAGGGTGGGTGTAGGCGGCGTATTCGACTTTGAGTACAGCGTCCAGGTCTGCTTCGGTCATTAGGCGAAACGTTACTGCGTTTTTCATTCAGCGGGTTTCCAGCGAGTCATCAATCGGCGCATTGCCTGCCAGACGTCTGCCTTTCGTGCGGGCTCTTCCATCAGTGCTTCGAGACCGGGCAGCGCCCAGCCCTCGCACAGGCCGTCTATTGGGAAGTCGGTACAGTAGGCGGACTCGTCCACATCACCCGCAAAGCGCAGGGCAGGTAGGCCCACGAGCCATAGGCAGGCGCAAGGGGCGGTCTCCAATTGTGCGGCCACAAAGCCTTGCACGAAATCCCTGGCGGCCTCTGGCCCTTGATCAAGGCTGCCTTTGGCCAGCAAGGGCCAGCGTACGGGCTCCCCTATCAACTGGGGGCTGTCAGGCAAGCCCGCTGCGCGCAGCATGTCCTTGAGCAAGAGGTAGCCAGGGTCACGCGATTGGAAGCTGTCGCCCGTAGGCAACTCAGCCAATACCAGGCAGGTACCGGCCCGCATCAGTTGCAGGGCAAAGCGGGGCGCTACAGCGGCCACTTTGGGCGTGTGAGCTGGGACCGGCTTCTCTTGCGCAGGTGGTGCCACCTTTGCGGCAGCAGGGCGCGGTAGCTCGGGGCGCGGCCGGATAGACGGCGCCGCCGGGCGAACAACGGGCGGTGCTGCTGCAGGCGCACCTACAGGCGGCATGGTAGGGGCCAGGGGTTCCGGTGCCGCGCTGGGTTCGACCCAAGCGAGCAACTCGGCACGCGAGGGCGCACTGAAAGGCAGCTCGGCACGTGGCAGCCACTGGACCACTTGCATGGCGTCCAGGTAAGCGCGGCGTCGGGTTTCAGTCAGCACAGGTAACTCGTGGCGTAAGGGCAGGAGGGCGATTCTACCTTGCCTGCGGGTAATTCACGACCGCCAAACACCAGGGCCGGCCGAGCGACCAGCGAAGCGGTGCATGCCAAAAGGATGCGATACAATCCGGCCTTTTTCTGGCAACCAGGCGGTCGTTTCATGATCGAACCCAAGCGCGTATTGCGCGCCCTTGCTGAACACTGGGCGTTGCTCGAACCTTTATGTGAGCGCTTTGATCAGGGCACATTGGGCCTGGCAGAACTGCGCCTTCAACTGGCGACCTTCCTGCCCGAAGGCACCCCTCAGGACATTACCGGGCTGTTGGACACGTGGATTCGCCTGGATATTCTGGTGCCCGTTGCCAAAAGCCCCAACCGTTTCGAGCTTAACGCTCAGATTCATGATTTTCTGGCGTACCTGCGCCGGGAACATCGCCTGGGTTTGTGCCTGGAGATCGAAGCCTACCTGCGTCACCTGGAGCGCCTGGCCGTGCATATTCAGGAGGCCTTCGACATTCGAGATGGGAACGACCTCGCACGGCAACTGCGCGTGCTGGACATGCGTGTACGTGATGTGCTGAAGAAGCTGGACAACGACGAACAGGCTCTGGTGGCGGTTGCCGAACGCGCCAAGACCAGTGATCGGCAGATCCCTTTGCGCCAGCGGTACGCCGAAGTGCTTGCGACCTGGGACAAATACGTAGAACCCATGATCCAGTTGGTCAACGCCGATGGCGCCTTTGAACAAGGGGTGCGCAAGGTAGAGAACGTACTGCTGCACCTGCTGGGCGAACAACAGCGGCTAGGCCAGCTTATCGATGACGACCGGCTGTTGCGTACCCATGCCCGCATCCTGGAAATGCAGACCAGCGCACAGCTTACCCTACGCCATGCCCGGGAGCTGCTGTTGCCATTGCGCGAAGAGGCCCGCCGACACAATGCCGTGACCCGCGGCGCGGCGCTGGCACTGGCAGCCATTCGGCGCAAGGGGTTGGACGCTGTACCGCAAGCCGCACTTCCCCTGTTTACACGGCCACAAAGCAATTTTCTGGGTACAGCCAGCCAGGTGGAAGCCTATGTCTATGCGCTGGCGCGGTTTGAGCCTACACCGGCCCGCTTCCCTCGCCCGGAAAAAGCCGACCGGCCATCCACCTCCCGGGCACCGCGTACAGCGCGCGAAATGCTCGAACGCTGCGAGCAGTCACTGCCACTGCCTGATTTGATGCAGTGGTTGCTGGAGCAGGAACAGACCGGTGAAACCGATGACCTGCTGTACTGGTTTTCCCGTCTTTCCCGCGACAAGCGATTTATTCGACAGCGCCTTCACCGACAGGACTACCGCACCCGAGATCACGTGGTAAGCCTGCATTCCTTTGCCTTGCTTTCTCCCGGCGATACGCCTGGCGACCCAAGCGGCCTGTCTTCTGCGAGCCCCCGCCCATGAACCTTGACCTAGCTGAACTGACGCAACTGGCACCCATTTTTCGAGAGCTGCTTAAAGGCTTTCACATAAGCCGTCGCGATCCAGAGCTGTATGCCCAACTGTCCAACTGCCAGGACGCCTACCGCACCCTGTTTCGCGCACTCGGCTTCGAGCTGGTGTGCGACACCCGTGGGTTCTATTACTTCGTGCCTGAACAGGCTGCAGCGCAAGTGAACAAGACGGCTCAACGCCTTTCGCTGTTCACCTTCATTCTGGTAGAGCACTTGGCCGACCAGGGCCGCGATCCGATCAGTGTGTTGGACGGCGGTAGCCTTGGCCGAGATGAGCTGCCTGCCCTATTGGAAAAATACCGCGACCTGTTCAGCCAGGCAGACGTGCAGACACCCGAAGAGCTGGAAGAAAAGATTCTACGGCGCATGACCCAGCTGGGCTTTACCCACGAAGAACCCGGTATTTACCGTTTTCTGGCCCCAATGCACCGCTTTCTGGATGTGTGCCTTTCTGTGCAACAGGATCGGGACCTTGCGGCCACCCTGCACAGTACGTTGCCTTTGCCATCGCCTGCACTGGCCGATGACGAGGCAGACGAGGCGCAAGAGGATGCACTGGCACACGCCATGGCCGAAGAGCGACAGGAGATGGACACATGAGCCAGGAACGTTTTGGTATTCGCCGGTTTGCCTTGCTCAATACGGCCGGCTATAGCTTGGGGCTGTTCCCATTGGAACAGCCTTTATCGGTGTATGGCGCGAACAACTTGGGCAAGAGCGCCTCGATCAACGCCCTTCAATTTCCTATCCTGGCCCGTATGTCCGACATGAGCTTCGGCAAATACAGCCTGGAGCAATCCCGGAAGTTCTATTTTGCCAGTGATACCAGCTATATCCTGTGCGAAGTGATGCTGCCCCACGGCCCTCACGTGATTGGCGTGGTAGGCCGTGGGCCAGGTGGAGGGTTCGGGCACCAGTTCTTCGCTTATGCGGGGGCTCTGGACCTGGCCCACTACCAAGAAAACGAGACCTGCCTGCGTCAGAAAGCCCTGTTTGCCAAGCTCGACCGTGCAGGTATCAAGGCGTATGAAGTTAAACCTGACGAACTGCGTCGTTTGTTGGTAGGGGGGCATACCTCAGTCCCCTTGGACCTGACACTGATTCCGCTACGCTCGACCAGCGAACAGAGCCTCAAAACCTTCCGCGCTTTGTTTATCAACCTGCTGCACATGCGCGAAATCACTGCAGCCAAGCTCAAGCAACTGTTTCTGGACGCTTTCGAACACAGCCTGCGCTCCGGCAGTGTGGACTACATCGCTGCCTGCGAAGAAGCCTTCCGCGACGTTCGCCGAATGGAGCAGGACTATAACGCCCTAGTGACGGCAGGGCCCTTGGTGGAAGCATTGGCTAATGGCGTTCGCCAGCGGGACCAGCTTCGCGGCAAACTTCACAGGCTTTCGCCCTTGCTGGACAGTCTACTAGGCGCTTGGCAGGCCTATGCAGGTGATCGGAAGGAAGAACTGCTCGTTCAGGGGGAACATTACCGTAGCCAGCAGGATGCCTTGCAGAACGATCAGCGTGGCACTACTCAGGAGCTGATGCGCCTGGAGCGGGAAATCAGCGGTATCCAGCGTTGGCTGGGGGAATTGTCTGCCCTGCGCCATCGGTTTGCCTTGGTCGAAGATGCTCATGTGCTGGAACAGCAACTGTTAGTGGCCAAGGATGCCCATGACGAGTTGGCGGGCGCCCTGGCCCATGCCAGGCAATTCACTACCGGCGACCTTGATGCGCGTGTACGCGAGTTGGAGAGCCGTCTTAAAACGGTGAAGCAGCAGCTGGATCATGCGGATAACAACAGTTATGCGCGCTTACGCGAAGAGTTCTCTCAGCAGGACGTGGAGCGCCTGATGCGTGTATTCAACGGCGCGCTCTTCAGCCTTCCTCTGGGGCCGAAGGGTATAGCACTTGATGAAAACGGGGCTTGGGTAAAAAGCCTGGAGGCCGTGCTGGGCTGTATCAACGGCGAACGTTTTGAAGTGCCAGGCCTTGGCGTAGACCTCTCTTCCATAGAGCCCCCTGCCCTACAGGCGCTGGCTGACCGTGCTGTATTACGTGATCAACGAGATCGCCTCGATAAAGAGCTGCGGCAGTTGAAGACGCAGCAATCGGTGACTGCTGATCGCACGGCGAGTAAAGCGCAGGCCGATGCCTTGTATCAGCAGGTGGTGGATGCGCAAAAGGCCCTGGAAGATTTTCGTCGCTTAGGTGCCCTGAGCCAGGATGAACCCGATCGCCTTGAACAACTGGCGCAGCTGGAGGCAGCACAAGATGAACTGAAGCGCTCCAGCGACAGCTTTGCCGAACGTGTTCAGCAGTTGTCTGCAAAACTGCAACTGGTGAGCCGGCAGCTAGGGGACCTTGAGTCGCAGCAGCGTACGCTGGACGACACCTTGCGGCGCCGGCAACTGCTGCCAGCTGACATGCCATTTGGCACGCCCTACATGGAGCCCGTAGAGGATGCCATGGACAACCTGCTACCCCTGCTTAACGACTACCAGGACAGCTGGCAATCGCTGCTAAGGATAGAGGGCCAGATCGAGGCCTTGTACGCTCAAGTCCGCCTCAAGGGGGTAGCCAAGTTCGACAACGAAGAAAACCCAGAGCGCCGGCTGCAATTGCTGATCAATGCGTATGCCCATCGCCAGGACGAAGCCCTGACCCTGGCCAAGGCTCGCCGGGCAGCGGTGACTGATATAGCGCGTACGCTGCGTAATATCCGTAGCGACTACGACAGCCTTGAACACCAGTTGAACCTGTTCAACCGCGAGATCAATCGTCGTCAGGTCTCCAACCTTGAGAGCTTCCGTATTGTATTGGCGCCTAACAAGGAAGCGCTCAAGCATATCGACCAGATCATCCATAGCGCTGGCCAATACGAAGAGGGCGAAACCCTTTCAGTGTTCGACCTGAGCCGTACGACCGAACAAGACAATAAGAATGAGGAAGCTAAAGAGTACTTGGCAAGGCTGGTTGCCGCCAACCATAACCAGCTGGGCCTTAAAGACTTGTTCGAACTGGCTTTTGAAATCACCAAGGTCAACGGTGAGCCCAGGATGCATACCGATATTGACGGCGCAGCGTCTAATGGCACCACCATGACCATTAAGGCGCTGACCAACATGTACCTGCTGCTTCATTTGATGGACCGCGAGCGTGCCGGCCGCATTCGCCTCCCTTACTACTTGGACGAAGCCGCTGACATCGATGAGCGTAACCAGATGGCGTTGCTTGAAACCAGTCAGCAGCTGGGCTTTACCCCTATTCTTGCCTCAGTAAAACCGCAGGTGTCTGCACATGTAGCCATTGACCTGGAAGGCGGTAGCGGCCCTGATGGCATTTACGTAGACGAGGCTGACTGGAAGTACATTCGCCGGCACGACGAGGTTTTGGCAAAACTGGACAAGGCGGCTGAGGCAACCGCTTAAAGCAACCCAGCACGGCGCCCTGCCGCCCTGTTGAGCCAACAACAGGGCGGTATGTTTGCTAGGTAGGTGGCAATTGCTTTGCGCTGCATGAGCGCGCTGTATCAAACGCTGAAAAGACAAAACCCCTGATCGCAGGGCGACCAGGGGTTTTGGGTTTGAATCTTGACGATGACCTACTCTCACATGGGGAAACCCCACACTACCATCGGCGATGCATCGTTTCACTACTGAGTTCGGGATGGGATCAGGTGGTTCCAATGCTCTATGGTCGTCAAGAAATTCGGGTTGCGGCCTCGTGTTCACGCGGCTGCAGATCTGGGTATGTGATGTGTGAGTGTGCGTCTTTTCGGATGCGTCTTCACCACCGCGCTCTGTGCAGGCACAGATTGCTTGGGTGTTATATGGTCAAGCCTCACGGGCAATTAGTATGGGTTAGCTCAACGCCTCACAGCGCTTACACACCCCACCTATCAACGTCGTAGTCTTCGACGGCCCTTCAGGGAGCTCAAGGCTCCAGTGAGATCTCATCTTGAGGCAAGTTTCCCGCTTAGATGCTTTCAGCGGTTATCTCTTCCGAACATAGCTACCCGGCAATGCCACTGGCGTGACAACCGGAACACCAGAGGTTCGTCCACTCCGGTCCTCTCGTACTAGGAGCAGCCCCTCTCAAATCTCAAACGTCCACGGCAGATAGGGACCGAACTGTCTCACGACGTTCTAAACCCAGCTCGCGTACCACTTTAAATGGCGAACAGCCATACCCTTGGGACCGGCTTCAGCCCCAGGATGTGATGAGCCGACATCGAGGTGCCAAACACCGCCGTCGATATGAACTCTTGGGCGGTATCAGCCTGTTATCCCCGGAGTACCTTTTATCCGTTGAGCGATGGCCCTTCCATACAGAACCACCGGATCACTAAGACCTACTTTCGTACCTGCTCGACGTGTCTGTCTCGCAGTCAAGCGCGCTTTTGCCTTTATACTCTACGACCGATTTCCGACCGGTCTGAGCGCACCTTCGTACTCCTCCGTTACTCTTTGGGAGGAGACCGCCCCAGTCAAACTACCCACCATACACTGTCCTCGATCCGGATAACGGACCTGAGTTAGAACCTCAAGGTTGCCAGGGTGGTATTTCAAGGTTGGCTCCACGCAGACTGGCGTCCACGCTTCAAAGCCTCCCACCTATCCTACACAAGCAAGCTCAAAGTCCAGTGCAAAGCTATAGTAAAGGTTCACGGGGTCTTTCCGTCTAGCCGCGGATACACTGCATCTTCACAGCGATTTCAATTTCACTGAGTCTCGGGTGGAGACAGCGCCGCCATCGTTACGCCATTCGTGCAGGTCGGAACTTACCCGACAAGGAATTTCGCTACCTTAGGACCGTTATAGTTACGGCCGCCGTTTACCGGGGCTTCGATCAAGAGCTTCGCTTGCGCTAACCCCATCAATTAACCTTCCGGCACCGGGCAGGCGTCACACCCTATACGTCCACTTTCGTGTTTGCAGAGTGCTGTGTTTTTAATAAACAGTCGCAGCGGCCTGGTATCTTCGACCGGCAAAAGCTTACGGGGTAAACCCTTCACCTTCGCCGGCGCACCTTCTCCCGAAGTTACGGTGCCATTTTGCCTAGTTCCTTCACCCGAGTTCTCTCAAGCGCCTTGGTATTCTCTACCCAACCACCTGTGTCGGTTTGGGGTACGGTTCCTGGTTACCTGAAGCTTAGAAGCTTTTCCTGGAAGCATGGCATCGACCACTTCATGTCCTAAGGACACTCGTCATCAGCTCTCGGCCTTAAGATCCCGGATTTACCTAAGATCTCAGCCTACCACCTTAAACTTGGACAACCAACGCCAAGCTGGCCTAGCCTTCTCCGTCCCTCCATCGCAGTAACCAGAAGTACAGGAATATTAACCTGTTTTCCATCGACTACGCTTTTCAGCCTCGCCTTAGGGACCGACTAACCCTGCGTCGATTAACGTTGCGCAGGAAACCTTGGTTTTTCGGCGTGCGAGTTTTTCACTCGCATTGTCGTTACTCATGTCAGCATTCGCACTTCTGATACCTCCAGCCAGCTTCTCAACTGACCTTCACAGGCTTACAGAACGCTCCTCTACCGCGTCACTTGCGTGACACCCGTAGCTTCGGTGTATGGTTTGAGCCCCGTTACATCTTCCGCGCAGGCCGACTCGACTAGTGAGCTATTACGCTTTCTTTAAAGGGTGGCTGCTTCTAAGCCAACCTCCTAGCTGTCTAAGCCTTCCCACATCGTTTCCCACTTAACCATAACTTTGGGACCTTAGCTGACGGTCTGGGTTGTTTCCCTTTTCACGACGGACGTTAGCACCCGCCGTGTGTCTCCCATGCTCGGCACTTGTAGGTATTCGGAGTTTGCATCGGTTTGGTAAGTCGGGATGACCCCCTAGCCGAAACAGTGCTCTACCCCCTACAGTGATACATGAGGCGCTACCTAAATAGCTTTCGAGGAGAACCAGCTATCTCCGAGCTTGATTAGCCTTTCACTCCGATCCACAGGTCATCCGCTAACTTTTCAACGGTAGTCGGTTCGGTCCTCCAGTCAGTGTTACCTAACCTTCAACCTGCCCATGGATAGATCGCCCGGTTTCGGGTCTATACCCAGCGACTAAACGCCCTATTAAGACTCGCTTTCGCTACGCCTCCCCTATTCGGTTAAGCTCGCCACTGAATATAAGTCGCTGACCCATTATACAAAAGGTACGCAGTCACAGAACAAGTCTGCTCCCACTGCTTGTACGCATACGGTTTCAGGTTCTATTTCACTCCCCTCTCCGGGGTTCTTTTCGCCTTTCCCTCACGGTACTGGTTCACTATCGGTCAGTCAGTAGTATTTAGCCTTGGAGGATGGTCCCCCCATGTTCAGACAAAGTTTCTCGTGCTCCGTCCTACTCGATTTCATTGACAAGAGATTTTCGCGTACAGGGCTATCACCCACTATGGCCGCACTTTCCAGAGCGTTCCGCTAATCTCAAACCAACTTAAGGGCTGGTCCCCGTTCGCTCGCCACTACTAAGGGAATCTCGGTTGATTTCTTTTCCTCAGGGTACTTAGATGTTTCAGTTCCCCTGGTTCGCCTCTTGCACCTATGGATTCAGTACAAGATACCCAGCTTATGCTGAGTGGGTTCCCCCATTCAGAGATCTCCGGATCAAAGTCTGTTTGCCGACTCCCCGAAGCTTATCGCAGGCTACCACGTCTTTCATCGCCTCTGACTGCCAAGGCATCCACCGTATGCGCTTATTCACTTGACCATATAACCCCAAGCAATCTCGGGATTACGGTTGTGAAGACAACATTCGCCGAAAATTCGCACTTCTGTTCTAGGAACAGCTCACAAATTTTACCTTAGCCTGAATAAACACCAGTGAAAGTGCTATTCAGTCTAACTTTCTATCACATACCCAAATTTTTAAAGAACGATTCTGGAAAAGACCAGAAATCAACATTCAACCTCGCCTTGAGGGAATGCTCATTTCTAAGCTTTTGACCGATGATGTAGGTGGTGGAGCCAAGCGGGATCGAACCGCTGACCTCCTGCGTGCAAGGCAGGCGCTCTCCCAGCTGAGCTATGGCCCCAAACAACTGGTGGGTCTGGGCAGATTCGAACTGCCGACCTCACCCTTATCAGGGGTGCGCTCTAACCAACTGAGCTACAGACCCAAATACTGGGTCGCTGCATGCCGACCTCACCCTGCTCTTTACCACAAAGCATGGGGTGCGCTCTAACCAACTGAGCTACAGACCGACGTGAGGCGTTTCACCTAATCGTCTTTACAAGGAATCAAGCAATTCGTGTGGGTGCTTATGGGTGGCTGTGTCGTCGATTAAGGAGGTGATCCAGCCGCAGGTTCCCCTACGGCTACCTTGTTACGACTTCACCCCAGTCATGAATCACACCGTGGTAACCGTCCTCCCGAAGGTTAGACTAGCTACTTCTGGTGCAACCCACTCCCATGGTGTGACGGGCGGTGTGTACAAGGCCCGGGAACGTATTCACCGCGACGTTCTGATTCGCGATTACTAGCGATTCCGACTTCACGCAGTCGAGTTGCAGACTGCGATCCGGACTACGATCGGTTTTGTGAGATTAGCTCCACCTCGCGGCTTGGCAACCCTCTGTACCGACCATTGTAGCACGTGTGTAGCCCAGGCCGTAAGGGCCATGATGACTTGACGTCATCCCCACCTTCCTCCGGTTTGTCACCGGCAGTCTCCTTAGAGTGCCCACCATAACGTGCTGGTAACTAAGGACAAGGGTTGCGCTCGTTACGGGACTTAACCCAACATCTCACGACACGAGCTGACGACAGCCATGCAGCACCTGTCTCAATGTTCCCGAAGGCACCAATCCATCTCTGGAAAGTTCATTGGATGTCAAGGCCTGGTAAGGTTCTTCGCGTTGCTTCGAATTAAACCACATGCTCCACCGCTTGTGCGGGCCCCCGTCAATTCATTTGAGTTTTAACCTTGCGGCCGTACTCCCCAGGCGGTCAACTTAATGCGTTAGCTGCGCCACTAAGATCTCAAGGATCCCAACGGCTAGTTGACATCGTTTACGGCGTGGACTACCAGGGTATCTAATCCTGTTTGCTCCCCACGCTTTCGCACCTCAGCGTCAGTATTGGTCCAGGTGGTCGCCTTCGCCACTGATGTTCCTTCCTATATCTACGCATTTCACCGCTACACAGGAAATTCCACCACCCTCTACCATACTCTAGCTTGCCAGTTTCGGATGCAGTTCCCAGGTTGAGCCCGGGGATTTCACATTCGACTTGACAAACCGCCTACGCGCGCTTTACGCCCAGTAATTCCGATTAACGCTTGCACCCTCTGTATTACCGCGGCTGCTGGCACAGAGTTAGCCGGTGCTTATTCTGTCGGTAACGTCAAGACAACCAGGTATTCGCTAGCTGCCCTTCCTCCCAACTTAAAGTGCTTTACAATCCGAAGACCTTCTTCACACACGCGGCATGGCTGGATCAGGCTTTCGCCCATTGTCCAATATTCCCCACTGCTGCCTCCCGTAGGAGTCTGGACCGTGTCTCAGTTCCAGTGTGACTGATCATCCTCTCAGACCAGTTACGGATCGTCGCCTTGGTAGGCCTTTACCCTACCAACTAGCTAATCCGACCTAGGCTCATCTGATAGCGTGAGGCCCGAGGGTCCCCCACTTTCTCCCGTAGGACGTATGCGGTATTAGCAACCGTTTCCGGTTGTTATCCCCCACTATCAGGCAGATTCCTAGGCATTACTCACCCGTCCGCCGCTCGCCACCAGGAGCAAGCTCCCGTGCTGCCGCTCGACTTGCATGTGTTAGGCCTGCCGCCAGCGTTCAATCTGAGCCATGATCAAACTCTTCAGTTCAATACTGCTTGGGTTTTGAGAAAACCCTAAACTTGGCTCAGCAATCGCAAGACTTCCCGAAGGAAGCCACTCATTCGAATTTCTTCGCTGAGTTACTTGTGATGCTGATAATCATTGTGACAATCAGTCCAACTCACAAGCACCCACACGAATTGCTTGATTCATTTGTTAAAGAGCGGTGGCTGAAGTGTTTCGCTTCAACCGAGGCGCGCATTCTACGCTGCCTGTACATCTTGTCAAGCGTTTATTTTGCGAAGTTTTCAGAATTTCTCGTTCAACTTCAAACACTTGACCGCTTCACCAACCTCTCGAAGCGGGAGGCGAATTCTACAGCATTACAACTTGCTGTCAACTCCCTTTTTCACCGCATCCGATCCGGAGACCGAAGCACTTCCAGCACCTCTGAAACTGTAAACCCTTGATTCTCAAGAAGTTTGCCGTTCCGTTGTCGCTGGAAGTGGGGCGCATTATAAGGGGATTCGAAAGCGCGTCAAGCGCTTCTTTTCAAATTAGCCTGTTTATTTGATTTGCGCTTCATCAACTGGGCTACGGGCGGCACACGCATGAGCATAAGCACCATACCTATGCCCGCATAGATCGCCCACTCAGCCCAATCTGCTCGCACAATCCAGAGAAAATGCAGCAAGGCCAAGCCAAGTGCCGGGTAAGCCGCCTTATGCAAGATGCGCCATTTTTTGCCAAGCTTGCGCTGGCTGGCGCGGTTGGACGTGACAGCCAATGCCAGTAGCAGCACCCAGGCTATGGCGCCAACGATAATGTAAGGCCGCTTGCGCAGCTCTACACCTAACTGGCTGAGATCCAGGCCCACTACAAAGAACAGGTAAGCCGCTAAATGCAGAGCAGCATAGGCAAAACACCACAACCCCAATTGACGCCGGACCACCAGCCAACCGCTCCACCCTGTCAAACGCTGGAGAGGGGTCATGCTTAGTGCAATCAACAACATTACCAAGGCTCCCAGGCCGAACCGCAGCAGCAAGACTTTGCCCGGATCCGGCCCCAGCGCAAAAATCCACGCCTGATACACCCACCACACAGGCCATACCGCTATCACTACGAACACGCCCAAACGAAACCAGGGATAACGCATCAGTAATTTACCTTCAAATCCATTCCAGTGTAGAGCGAGGCTACTTCGTCCACGTAGCCGTTGAACATTTGTGTTTCGCGCACATTAGGTGCGAACAGCGTACCGGGCAGCCGACGCTCCCTGGCCTGCGTCCAGCGTGGATGATCCACATGGGGGTTAACGTTGGCGAAGAACCCGTATTCTGTCGGCGCGATACCCTGCCACGTGGTTTTCGGCTGTTCGCCGACCAGGCTTATCCGCACAATGGACTTGATGCCTTTGAAGCCATATTTCCACGGCACCACCAACCGCAACGGCGCGCCGTTCTGGTTTGGCAGCTCTCGGCCATACATCCCTACGGCCAAAATGGTAAGCGGGTGCATAGCCTCATCCAGTCGTAGCCCTTCCTGATAGGGCCACTCTATATAGGAGAAGCTGGAACGCTGCCCAGGCATGCTGGTTGGGTCCTGCAGCGTTTCGAATCGAACATAGCGTGCCTTGGAGGTAGGCTCCACCTGTTTGAGGATGCTTGCCAACGGGATGCCCAGCCAGGGGATGACCATGGACCAGGCCTCCACACAGCGCATGCGGTAGATTCGCTCTTCCAGCTGGTGTGGCTTTACGAAGTCCTCCAAGGCGTACTTACCCGGCTTGCCCACTTCACCATCGACCATCACAGACCAGGGGTCGGTTTTCAGGCTACCGGCATTTTGCGCGGGGTCACCTTTGTCAGTGCCGAATTCGTAAAAGTTGTTGTAGTGGGTAGCATCCTTGAAAGGCGTGATGGCTTCGCCTGCAACGTTCACTGCTTGCCAATGGGTATCACCCAGTTTGGCCTTGAGCCATTCCGGCACATTGCCAGGATCGACGCCGTCATAGGTTGACGCGGCCCAGGCGGGCAGCGCAGCGCTTGCAGCAAGCGCCGCACCGCCTGCCATCACAGCACGCCGAGAGAAATAAGTACTTTGGGGGGTGACGTCTGACTCATGACAAGCCGACGCCGGGGGGACCTTGATGAGCACGGGGCACACTCCATGACGCGTTAGAAACCGTAAGACGGAGTGTGCCCTGATTTATTTCACTTGTGCCGACGCATCCGCAACAAGTGTTGAACAGGGCCAGACGCCGCATAGATGAGGAAGATGAGCAGCAGAATGCGGGGTGGGTCTATAAACACAACCGCAAATACCAGCACAACCGCAAGAATAGCTACAAAAGGCACACGCCCTTTGAGATCGAGCTCCTTGAAGCTGTTGTACTTGATATTACTGACCATCAGCATGCCCGCGCCGGCTACCAGAATGGCGATAAGGAAGGACAGCTTGGCGCCAGGTATTTCAAAATCACTCAGCGCCCATACTGTGCCCGCCACTACCCCCGCGGCAGCAGGGCTTGCCAGGCCGATAAAGTAGCGTTTGTCAGCTTTGCCGACCTGGGTATTGAAGCGCGCAAGGCGCAATGCAGCCCCTGCCACATAGATGAAGGCCACCATCCAGCCCACTTTGCCCATGGCGCCGAGGGCCCAGACAAAGGCCAGCAGCGCAGGCGCCATACCAAAGGCAATCATGTCTGACAGCGAGTCGTACTCTGCACCAAATGCGCTTTGGGTATTGGTCATTCGCGCTACACGACCGTCTAGGCCGTCAAGCACCATGGCCACGAAGATGGCGATGGCTGCAAACGAATAATACTTCAACGCTTCGGTGGTGTTGCCTGCACTGAGCGCGCTTTGGGCTGTGATCGAGTTGATGATCGAGTAGAAACCGGCGAACAGGTTGGCAGTAGTGAATAGGTTGGGCAGCAGGTAGATGCCACGATGGCGCACCCTGCGACCTTCAGCGTCCTGGCCCTCTTCAACATGCTCGTCTACAGGGAGCAGGCTATCGGCGTCGGGGGCCATGTTCGGCTCTTCGGGGCGTTCGCTCATAAAACGGTACCTTGCTACGTGTGAAAAATTTCGACAGGCGCCTGGAGCGAGGGTTCGCACGCAAACGTTGCAGCTTTATACCAGAAGGCTGGGCCAGAAACGAAGAAACGCGGCCAGGGCCGCGTTTCTTAAGGTTACCGCTCAGAATCAGTTCTTGGCTTTATCAACGATCTTGTTGGCCGAGATCCAAGGCATCATGGAGCGCAGTTGCTCACCGATCACTTCAATGCCATGAGCCGCATTGTTACGGCGCTTGGCAGTCATGGACGGATAATTGGCTGCGCCTTCTGCAATGAACATCTTGGCGTATTCGCCATCCTGGATGCGCTTGAGTGCATTGCGCATGGCTTGGCGAGATTCAGCGTTGATCACCTCAGGGCCGGTGACGTACTCGCCGTACTCGGCATTGTTGGAGATGGAGTAGTTCATGTTGGCGATACCGCCTTCATACATGAGGTCCACGATCAGCTTGAGCTCATGCAGGCATTCGAAGTAGGCCATTTCTGGTGCATAACCTGCTTCTACGAGAGTCTCGAAGCCAGCCTTTACCAGCTCGACCGCACCACCGCACAGAACGGCCTGTTCGCCGAACAAGTCGGTTTCGGTTTCGTCCTTGAAGGTGGTTTCGATGATGCCGGTACGGCCGCCACCTACGCCAGCGGCATAGGACAGGGCAACGTTCTTGGCATTGCCCGAGGCATCTTGATAGATCGCGATCAGGTCAGGAATGCCGCCGCCTTTTACGAACTCGGAACGCACCGTGTGACCAGGCGCTTTAGGGGCGATCATGATCACGTCCAGGTCGCTGCGAGGAACAACCTGGTTGTAGTGGATGGCGAAGCCGTGGGAGAAGGCCAGGGTAGCGCCCTGTTTGAGGTTGGGCTCAACTTCGTTCTTGTACAGAACGGACTGGAATTCGTCCGGCGTCAGAATCATCACCAGGTCAGCAGAAGCCACGGCACTGGCAACGTCGGTTACTTTCAGGCCATGAGCTTCAGCCTTGGCAACGGTAGCAGAACCCTTGCGCAGGCCCACGACAACATCAACACCGGAGTCTTTCAGGTTGCACGCCTGGGCATGCCCCTGGGAACCGTAACCGATGATGGCGACCTTCTTGCCCTGGATGATGGAAAGGTCGCAGTCTTTGTCGTAATAAACTTTCATGAAATTCCCCTGGTTATCCTGGCCCATAGGCCATCTGCAAAACGATTGATTAGATGCTGAGTACTTTGTCGCCACGTGCGATGCCGGTCACGCCGCTGCGTACCGTCTCAAGAATCGACGTGGTGCCAACGGCCTGGATGAAGCTGTCGAGCTTGTCGGTGGTACCTGTCAGCTGCACGGTATAGACGCTGCTGGTGACATCGACGATCTGCCCCCGGAAGATGTCCGTGGTGCGCTTCACTTCAGCACGCTGGGCACCCGTGGCCTTGATCTTGACCAGCATCAGCTCGCGCTCGATATGCGCGCTTTCCGACAGGTCTACCAGCTTCACCACCTCTACCAGCTTGTTGAGGTTCTTGGTGATCTGCTCGATGACCTCATCGTGGCCGATGGTCGTCAAGGTAAGGCGCGACAGCGTCGGGTCTTCGGTCGCTGCGACGGTCAGGCTTTCAATATTGTAGTTGCGTTGCGAAAACAGGCCGACGACGCGGGACAGTGCGCCCGGTTCGTTTTCCAGCAACAAGGAAATGATATGCCGCATGGTCAGGTCCGCTCCGTCTTGCTCAGCCACATGTCACGCATCGCGCCGTCCTTGATCTGCATCGGATAGACGTGCTCGCTGGTATCGACCTGAATGTCCAGGAAGACAAGGCGGTCCTTCATGGCGAAGGCTTCGGCCATCATCGGCTTCAGGTCTTTCAGGTCGGTGATGCGCATTCCCACATGGCCATAAGCCTCGGCCAGCTTCACGAAGTCTGGCAGCGACTCCATGTACGAATGGGAATGGCGGCTGCTGTAGTTCATGTCCTGCCATTGGCGAACCATACCCAGCACGCCATTGTTCAGGTTGACGATCTTCACCGGCAAACCGTACTGCATGCAGGTGGAGAGCTCTTGGATATTCATCTGAATACTCCCCTCCCCCGTCACACAAGCAACATCATTATCCGGGAAATTCAGCTTCACCCCCATGGCCGAGGGGAAGCCAAAGCCCATGGTGCCCAGGCCACCGGAGTTGATCCAGCGGTTGGGCTTGTCGAAGGGGTAGTACTGGGCGGCGAACATCTGATGCTGGCCCACATCGGAGGTGATGAACGCATCACCCTCGGTTACTTCGAACAACGTGCGGATGACAGTTTGCGGCTTGATCAATGGGCCGTCGCCCTGCTCGTAAGGGAACAAGCCACGATCACCACGCCACTCGTCAATCTGTTTCCACCAGGCGGCGACAGCGTCTTTGTCTGGCACCTGGCCCAGCTCTTTGTAAGCTGCGACCATTTCTGTCAAAACGCTCTCGACCGGCCCAACGATAGGGACATCAGCCTTGATGGTCTTGGAAATGGAGGCCGGGTCGATATCCACATGAATGATCTTGGCATTAGGGCAGAACTTGGCTGCGCCGTTGATCACGCGGTCATCGAAACGCGCACCCACCGCGAAAATCACATCAGCGTGGTGCATGGTGAGGTTGGCGGTATAGCTGCCATGCATGCCCAGCATGCCCACAAACTGACGGTCAGTGCCAGGGTAGGCACCCAGCCCCATGAGCGTGTTGGTCACAGGGGCGTTCAGCAGGCGGGCCAGCTCGGTAAGCGGGCTGGAGGCGCCGCCGAGAATCACGCCGCCGCCAGCGTAGATCACGGGCCGGCGTGCGGCAACGAGCATTTCTGCGGCTTTGCGAATCTGCCCGGAATGGCCGCGCACAGCTGGCGAATACGAGCGCAGCTTGACCTTTTTGGGGTAGACGTATTCGAACTTTTCCGCCGGGTTAGTCATGTCCTTCGGGATATCGACTACCACGGGGCCCGGGCGACCGGACTCAGCCAGGTAGAAGGCCTTTTTCAGCACCTCAGGTATTTCCGACGGGTGCTTGATCATGAAACTGTGCTTCACGATAGGCCGGGAAATACCGATCATGTCGGTTTCTTGGAACGCGTCGGTACCCACCATGGTGCTAGGCACCTGGCCAGACAGCACCACCATTGGAATTGAATCCATATAGGCCGTGGCGATACCGGTAATAGCGTTGGTTGCACCTGGCCCGGAGGTCACCAGCACGACGCCAGCCTTGCCAGTCGCACGGGCATAGCCGTCGGCCATATGGGTAGCCGCCTGCTCGTGACGAACCAGTATGTGCGAGACAGCCGGTTCCTTGAACAGGGCATCGTAAACATGAAGGAGAGCACCACCAGGGTACCCATAGATGTGTTTGACACCTTCGTCACGCAAGAAGCGGACGATCATCTCACCGCCGGACAAGAGCTCCACGTTGTTCACCTCTAAAACGCCAGAATACCGCTGGGAAGCGGGTCCATTAGGTTTACTGCCAAGCAGAGCATGAGCGACGGTAGTCGCCGACTACGTCAGCACTGACTGAGCAAGTATTGGGAGTTCCCCAAGTGTTGCGGGGGTTTCCCACCCAGCGCGAGGTAACGCGTTGCGGGTGTAGCGGGTCGGCGCGGATGTGCGCCTCATGATCTGCTGAGCGGGTCTGCTTCTGGCATTCCCTTCACAGCGGACTTTGGATTGTTGTAAATAGCCCCTCCCAAGTCAAGCGCTCTGTTGACTTTATGCTTCTGTGGTAGTTTTGATCCAAGCCTTGTTTAGAACGACGGAGAGGACATGCGCCTTACATGCCTGGTCGCCAGCCTGATGCTGGTTTCGATGGGATCGCTGCACGCCGCTCAGGTGTACAAGTGGGTGGACAGTAATGGTGTGACACACTTCGACGCCAAGCCTCCGATTGGGCAAGCCGCCACACCGATCGATACACACGCACCGCCACCCTCCAGCCCGCCAAAAAGCGCTGAAGGCGATAATGACGACGTGGACAATGACCCTGAACAGAAGGCAGCCGATGCCAAGGTGAAAGAGCAGGTGGCTGAAGAGGCAGAGAAAACGAAGGATTTTTGTGATCAGGCACGGACTAACCTAGCCCAGTTGAACAACAACCCTCGGGTACGGCAAGAGGTGGACGGGGAGCTCAGGCGGCTGACCGAGCAGGAGCGGCAAACGCAGATCAGTGACACTCGCAAGGCCATCGCCGAGCAGTGCCACTAAGCCTGCGCGCTTTGCGCAGCATCAAGCCTGGTTGGCGATCAGCGCGTCGAACTGTTTCAGCGACACCATGAGTTCATACGCGGGCCCCTGCTGGCCCGCGTACACCATTTCAGCCATGGCCAGAATGCCCGAGGCGTTGGGCAATGGCTGGCCCTGCTCTATGATCAGCTTCATTCGAGGCAGGAAGATCCATTGCAGCCATTGCTCGAAACTGAGCGTATCGACACAGAAAGGCTCCGGGCTGGCAAGCGCTTGAACGTCGGGCGGTTCGCTACTCCACCAACCAGCCTGGCGCAGGGCGCGCTCGATCAACAGCAGTTGGTCGGCAATGGCGGGCATTCGGCTGTCCATCATCAACCCCGGGCGTTCTTGCGAGCCAAGGCCGCGCCGGCGGCGTCGCCTTGTTTTTCGCGAGCTTGGGCAACCGTTTCCCACAGCCTCGCCTGCAGGTCTGGGCGACCGCTGGCATAGCTCAAGCCACGGCGGGCGAACTGCTCGGCTTGGGCGGCATCACCCTGGGCAAGCCGGACCTGGGCCAGACGGAACAGCACCTGGGGCTCGCGAGGGGCGATACGCTGAGCTCGCTCCAGGCTGGAAGAGGCTCCATTGAGGTCCCCGCCGCCTTGCTGCTGCTGCGCGGTCGTCAGCAGTGCCAGCACCGGGCCATCCAGTTGCTCGTCTGCGGACAAACCACCACTGGCCTGGCTGGCTGAGGGAATGCCGCTGGGCGCTGCTGGCGCACTGTATTGGGTAGTAGGCGGCACAGGCGCCGGCGCAGTGTAGGCCGGGCCGTTGGTGACAGGGCCAGGTGTGATAGGTGTAGTGCTGATAGGTGCGGCACTGGCCTGAATGGGCGCGCTGGAGGTAGGCACCATGACCTGCACGCCACTGTCTTCCGGCGCAGCCTGCACAGGCGCCCTGGCAACCGGTGGCCGATAAGCCGTGTTACGGTTTGCCGACACCCGCTCGCTATTGGACACGGCCGACCCTTGATCGACCACCGGAATCGAACCGCGCGGTACGCTGGCACACCCTTGCAACAGGGCCGCAGCGCCGAGCATTGATAACAACCACTTGTTCACGTCAGTTCCTCAATCAATTCAGCCAGCCTTTGATCCAGTCCATTACCGGAGCGGCGGGCGTGTCCTGGGCAGCATTACAGGCCGTGCCTGGCACGGGCTCGCTGCCTCGAATATAAGGCATCTGTACGGCATTGGGGCAGCCTTCAGCCGACCCCTGGCCGGTCTGGGCATCGACCCAGGCCAGCGTGACGTTATCCGGCACAGCCATGTTCAATGGCAGCGGGTCGGCCTTGCGCATGAAGTTGGTCCATACCTGCAGGGCCCCTGTAGCGCCGGTATAAGGGGTTTTCCCATTATCGTCACGCCCCATCCACACCACCGCCAGCAGGTCTTGGCTAAAGCCTGCGAACCAGCTGTCACGGGAGTCGTTGGTGGTGCCGGTCTTGCCCGCCAGGTTCAAGGTAGACGGCAATACGCTGTATGCCGACCGCCCGGTCCCTTCACGCATCACCCGCTGCATGGCCGTCTGAATAAGGTAGATGCTGCCAGGATCGAAGCGCTGTTGGATCTGGAACGGATAACGCTTGAGTGGCTGGCCTTCTGCAGTCAGCACGCTGCGGATACCACGCATGGGTGTGTTGTAGCCGCCGTTGGCGAGGGTCTGGTACACCGTGGCCACTTGCATGGGCGTCAGTGCGCCGGCACCCAGCAGCATGGACGGGTACGCCGGCCAATCCACGTCTACCCCCAGCTTGCCGAGGGTTTTGAACACGTTCGGTATGCCCAGGTCCAGGCCCAGCCGGGCGCTGGACAGGTTGTAGGAGTGCGCCAGGCCCTGATACAGGAAAATCGTGCCATTGGAGCCGCGCTCGTAGTTTTGGGGTGACCACACTTGGCCATCTCCACCTTTCACCGAGAACGGTTCGTCCTTGATCCAACTGGTGAGGGTGTATTGGCTGGGCTTTTCCAGTGCCGTGAGGTAAATGGCGGGCTTGACCAGCGAGCCAATTGGGCGCACGGCGTCCAACGCCCGGTTGAAGCCTGCGAAGCCTGCCTGGCGGCTGCCCACCAGCGCCTGCACTTCGCCGCTTTCAGGGTTGGTCACCACCATGGCGGTTTCCATGGCATCGCCGCCCTTGCGGGCCGAGAAACGCTTGAAGCTTTCGCTCACGGCTGCCTCGGCCTTCATTTGCAGGATAGGGTCGAAACTGGTGAAAATCCGCAGGCCTTCGCCGGTGAGGTCTTCTTCGCGATAGTCCTCGCGCAACTGGCGCTTTACCAGGTCCAGGAAGCCGGGGAAGGAGCTCTCTGCCAGGCTGCCCCGCTGGGTCACACCCAGTGGCATTTTCTTCGCAGCCGCCACAGCTTCAGGCGTTGCCACACCCTGTTCCTGGAGCAGGTCCAGTACCAGGTTGCGGCGCTCCAGCGCACGGTCCGGGTAGCGACGTGGGTTGTAATAGGACGGCCCCTTGACCATCCCCACCAGCAAAGCCACCTGGTGAAGGCGCAGCTCCGACAGTGGCTGGCTGAAGAAGAACTGGCTCGCCAACCCAAAACCATGGACAGCCCGCTGCCCGTCCTGGCCGATGAATACTTCGTTGAGGTAGGCCTCAAGAATTTCCTGCTTGCTGTAATGCAGTTCCAGCAATACCGCCATCATCGCTTCGGTGAGCTTGCGGCTGAGGCTACGCTCATTCGTGAGGTAGAAATTCTTGACCAACTGTTGCGTGAGGGTACTGCCGCCCTGGCGCATCTGGCCTTTGGATGCGTTCACGTACACCGCGCGCGCGATGGACTTGGGGGACACCCCAAAGTGGTGATAGAAATCGCGGTCTTCGACCGTCACCAAGGTGTCGATCAAGTACGGCGGTACCTGGTCCAGCTTGATCAGAATGCGGTCTTCGAGGTTTTTGGGGTAGATACCGCCGATCATGAGCGGCTCCAGCCGCACCACGGGCAATTTATCGCCACCACCGCTCAATTCGCCCACATAGTCCCCATTGAAACGCACACGCACCGGGCGGGCCTGCTCCAGCCCCTCGTAGAACTGGAAGCCGCGTGTATTGAGCGATACGGTGCTGCCGTTCACGGCCACCTGGCCAGGGCCGTCCACGGTTGGTACACGCCGGTAGCCCAAGGCATCAAGCTCGGTAAGGAAATCCTTGAGCTCCAATTTTTGCCCAACGAACAGCTCAAGCGGCCGGGCGTAGACCTTTGCAGGGATGGTCCAGCGCTTGCCGGAGAATTTTTCCTGCACCACGGCATCCAGGTAAACGGCTACGCCAGCTAGCGCTACAAGGCCTACAAGGGCGAGCTTGAACGCCCAACCAAGCCAGGTACGGGTGCGATTCGAGGAGGAACGAGAAGGTTTACGGGGGGATCGGCTACGTGTCATGGCGGCGCATTATACGCAGTTTGCACACCTGCAAACAGAAACCTTGTTGCAGTTTGCAGCACTGGCCCAAGCCGCCATAATGATCAGCAATGCCCCTCGCCCGCACAAGGATTTTCCGTGAGCCAAGCCCTCATCGCCGCGCTGCAGAACCCAGCGCTCTACCCTCACCCGGTCGACGCCTTCGAGCTCATCGAAACCCACATTTCCTGGGTCATTCTTACCGGGCCGTACGCCTACAAGATCAAAAAGCCGATGAACTTCGGCTTCCTGGACTTCACTACGCTCGCTGCCCGCCAGCACTTCTGCCAAGAAGAACTGCGCCTGAACCAGCGCCTGACCGAAGGCCTGTACCTTGAGGTGGTGAACATCAGCGGCACCGAAAGTGCTCCGGTGCTTGGCGGTGATGGCCCGGCCATCGAGTACGCGCTGAAGATGCGTCAATTCCCTCAAAGCCAACTGTTAGGCACTTTGCAGGCCAATGGCGAGCTTACCAGCGCCCATGTGGACTCCATGGCTGAGCAGATCGCCCGCTTCCACCTCTCAGCACCCCATGTGCCCAGCGAACGCGCCGAGGGCACGCCAGAAAGCGTCATGGCACCCGTGGTACAGAATTTCGAACAGATCAAGCCGTTCCTGTCCGAGAGCGCCGACCTTGCCCAGCTCGATGCGCTGGATGCGTGGGCGCGCGCCGAGTACAACCGCTTGCTACCCTTGCTGGAACAACGCAAGGCCGATGGCTTTATTCGCGAATGCCACGGTGACATCCACCTGGGCAATGCCACCTTGATCGATGGCAACGTGGTGATTTTCGACTGTATCGAATTCAACGAACCCTTCCGTTTCACCGACGTCTACGCCGACTTGGGCTTTCTGGCCATGGACCTGGAGGACCGCGGGCTTAAAGGCTTGTCACGCCGCCTGGTTACCCGCTACCTGGAGCTGACGGGCGACTATGCTGGCCTGCCACTGCTCAGTTTCTACAAAGCCTACCGGGCCATGGTCCGGGCCAAGGTCGCGCTGTTCACCCTGCCTGCCAACGCCGACGGCCTGCAGCGCGCCACCTCGCTGCGCCAGTACCGCAACTACGCCACCCTGGCAGAGCGTTATAGCGCTATCCCGTCGCATTTCCTAGCGATTACCTGCGGGGTTTCCGCGGTGGGCAAGAGCCACGTTGCCCTGCGCCTGGTTGAGGCCTTGGGCGCTGTACGCCTGCGCTCGGACGTGGAGCGCAAACGGTTGTTTGCCGAGGACGAGCAGGCGCTGTACAGCGACTATGCCAGTGAAGCAACGTATGCGCGCCTGCACCAGCTGGCCGCCACCGTGCTCAGCGCTGGCCTGCCGGTAGTGCTGGATGCTACCTATCTCAAGCAGGCCCAGCGTGCCGATGCCCAGGCCATCGCACAGGATCAGGCGGTGCCGTTTTTCATCCTGGATTGCAGCGCACCACAGGCGGTGATCGAAAGCTGGCTGATCCAACGCCAGGCGCAGCGGCAGCAGGACCCTTCCGATGCCACCTTGGACGTGATCGAGACCCAGCAACGTACCCGCGAGCCCTTGTCCGGGGAGCAACTACTGGCTGCCAAAAGCGTTACCACACATGACGCCAGCAGCGTCGATGCGGTGATTGATGCCATTCGCCAACGATTGCCGGGCCTGTGATCTGAGCGGCGCGTGAACCAGTCCACACCTTCGGTTTCAGGGTGGTGCCATTATGATGGCGCCACCTTTCCCACGGAGCTGTAGCCATGACCCTTCCAAAGCAGATCGACTCGCCCCTGTTTGCGCTTCTCAAAGACGAAAAAATCGATGCCTTCAACGAGGAAAAACGCCGCGAAGGTACAGTGGACTTTACCGGGGCCGACTTCCGCGGTTTGGACTTGCGTAACCTAGACGCCGAAGGCGTTGACCTGAGCGACGCTTACTTCCGTTCTGCCGACCTGCGAGGCATCGACTTCAGGGGCTCCCGGCTTGAAGGGGCGTCTTTGGCCCATGCGCAGATTTCAGGCGCGTACTTTCCTCCCGAGTTGAGCGCTGATGAAATTCTTATGTCGGTCAATTTCGGTACACGGCTGCGCTACCGCACCAAATGAGACGGCGCTGTTAAGCACCGTACCAGGACAAGGCCATCAAGGAGCGTGGATGAACGACGAGCTGCAGGAACTGCGCAACCTAGGGAAAACCTCTGCCCAATGGCTACATGCCGTAGGCATTCATAGCGCAGCAGACCTGCGCCGCCTTGGGGCCGTCAATGCCTATCGTGCTGTAAAAGCCCGTGGTTTCCGCGCCTCCAAGGTATTGCTCTACGCCATTGAAGGCGCCCTGCTGGGTATTCATTGGAATGAGCTTCCCGCTGATCGCAAGCAGGCCCTGAACAATGCGCTGGACGCACAGCCTTCGGGCCGTCGCACCCCCTGACCCGCCTTGCACTGCGCAGGCTTGAGGCTACTCCTATGTACCTGATTGGCGAGCCGTCGGCTTACACCGAACAATGGATCAACCGCTTACAAAGTCTGCCGCACCGCCTTCTGGCTGGGGCCCAGCCCTGCGACGCTGCACTGGCGTTGCCGGCAAACACACCCTTGGCTTCTCATATACAGCCCAATTGTGTCTACCTGATAGAGGCGGGCTTGGTGCATATCAGCGTGGGTGGCCGTGCCCTGTTCTACCTTGGCGAAGGCGACCTGCTTGGCTTGGCGGATGTGCCTGAAGGCTTTACCCCACAAGCCCATACCGTGGCGCCCGTGAGCCTGGTGCCTTACGAACGGGAAGCCATCTTTCTGCACATAGGTGCTCAAGGCCAGGTGCAGGCGCTAGCAGACTACCTGGGAGGCCACGCCTGGTTGCTCGCGCAGGCAGTTGCACAGGCTACGCAGCCAGAATACCGAGGTACGAATGGTTTCAAGCATGTGCCAGCAGGTGAGGTGCTGATACGGCAAGGTGATGAGCCAGATCACGTGTTCATCATTATGGAGGGGCATGCCGAAGCGTTCGTGGATGGTATGAAAGTCGGCGATGTCGCGAAGGAAGAGATCTTCGGCGCCATGTCTGTATTTACGGATGAGAAGCGCACGGCCACCGTTATTGCGAGTACCGCCTGCACTGTCATTGTGGTCCCCAAAGACCAATTCATGGCGATGACACAGGCTAACCCAAAAATTGCACACAGCCTCATCGAAAGCATGGCCAGAAAAATCAATAGCTTAAATCAGCAGCTCACACATGCGGGCCCTGAAGGGCAATGAATTTCGAGAATGCACTTGACTCTCAAATGTGAATAGTTATTATTAGCACAGCTGGTCGCGAGATCAGTTGATAAGCAGCCCGGTGGTTCGGACTGACCTTATCTCCTCATCAGGCTAATCACGGTTATTGACCCGGCGCATGCCGGGTCTTTTTTTGCCCAGCGTACTCGCCAGGCATCAGCCCTCCCAGTGAAGGGCCAGGCGCCGGTCGATAAAGATCTCTTCCGTGCTCAGGTACACCCCATACGCCGGCACTTCAACACCCTGGCCTGCGGCCCACCGTAACGCTTGGGCATAGGCGTCATCAATCTCCCATGCTGGTCGTACAGCCTCCACCCCAACAAGGTTCACGCAAAACAGCTGAATGGCACGCGTACCACGGGAAGCCAGCGCGGCCAGTTCACGCAGGTGCCGCACACCGCGCTGGGTCACGGCGTCCGGGAAGGCCGCTACCACACTGCCGTCAAAGCCCAGGGTTACGCTTTTCACTTCAACATAGGCTTCGCCATCGGGGTATATGAGGTGAAAGTCTACCCGGCTGTTTTCCTGGCCATAGCGGACTTCCCGGCGCAGCTGCGTAAACCCGGCCAGCTCCGGAATGGCCCCTGCCAGCAATGCTTCTTCGACCACGCGATTGGCCCGCCCTGTATTGATACAGGCCAAGCGCCCCTGGGGCGTCTCTACAATTTCCCAGGTGCCCGGCAGCTTGCGCTTGGGGTCATCAGTGCGGCTGACCCATACCCGGCAGCCCGGCGCCATGCAATTGAGCATCGAGCCGGTGTTGGGGCAATGGACCGTCAATTGGCTACCATCGGCCAGCTCTATGTCAGCCAGAAAGCGCTTGTAACGTTTCAACAGCGTGGCAGGCTCAAGGGAAGGATCGAAGCGCATCAGCCTTGCCACCGCTGCAGGCCCTGGGCAATGCGCTCAACGGCCTGTTCCAGGCGTGGCAGAGCCTGGGTGTAGGCAAAACGCACATGCTGGCGAGCAAGGTGACGACCAAAATCCAGCCCTGGGGTAAACGCCACATACTCCTGTTCAAGGAAGAACTGAGAAAACGCAAAGGCATCCCCACCAAAGCGGCTGATGTCTGCATAAAGGTAGAACGCGCCCTCAGGTTCTACGGCAATGTCGAAACCCAGCCCGCGTAAAGCTGGCAAGAGAAAGTCCCGCCGCTCACGAAAGGCTTCGCGGCGCTGCTCGAGTATTTCCAGCGTGGCCGGCTCAAAACAGGCCAGGGCTGCGTGCTGAGCAATGCTGGGCGCACTGATGTACAGGTTCTGGGCCAGCTTTTCCAGCTCCGGTATGGCTTGCGGCGGGGCTACCAGCCAACCCAGCCGCCAGCCCGTCATGCCGAAATATTTGGAAAAGCTGTTGAGCACAAACGCTTCATCATTCACTTCAAGCACACTACGGGCGTCCATCCCGTAGGTCAGTCCATGGTAGATCTCATCCACTACCAAATGGCCATCCCGGGCTTTAATCGCATCACCAAGCGCCTGCAACGCATCGAGCCCCAGCACGGCACCGGTTGGGTTGGCCGGGGAAGCCACCAGTGCACCGGCCGACTGGGCATCCCAATGTTCAGCTATCAACTGCGCATTGAGCTGGTACTGCTCCCTTGGCCCTACCGGCACCAGCTTTGCCTCGCCTTCGATCAGCCGCAGGAAATGCCGGTTGCAAGGGTAGCCAGGGTCTGCCAGCAGCCAGTGCTGGCCGGGGTCTACCAGCAACGCGCTGGTCAACAGCAAGGCGCCAGATCCGCCAGGGGTGATCATGATGCGTGCCGGGTCGATGTCCAGGCCATACCGCTGGCCATAGAACCCGGCAATCGCCTGGCGCAAGGCCGGCAGGCCACGGGCAGCCGTATAGCCCGTATGGCCCATGGCAAGTGCCGCCTGCCCCGCAGCAATGACAGGCGCTGCCGTCACGAAATCCGGTTCGCCGATTTCAAGATGTATCACGTCATGGCCGGCCGCCTGCAATTCGTTCGCACGGGCCAGCAGGGCCATTACATGAAAAGGTTCTATCGCGCGGCTGCGGGCGCTGTAAGGCTTGGCCATGAGCGGGTCTCGTATTGCCTGGCAAAGCTCGATTCTACGGTACAAACCCTGCAAATGAGCGGTTTTGGGGCACTGTTGAATGATCTGCTATGCCGGCTGTCCAAACCCGTTGCGCAAGGCAATCAGGCTGGATAACCGGGAGTAGCGCACCCTGATTCTATCTGGTAAGTTCGCCCGCTTGCAGTCGCGGGGCCGGCGGGCGCCGGAGATGGATCATTCCGCGCAGTGGATTAGAAGAGCGAGAGGCGGTCATTCATGCCCACCAATGAAAACCAGCAACACAGCACTGAGCTAGTTCGCGGCTTCACACCCTATAAGGAACAAAAGGGTGAGGAGTACATGAGCGTTGCGATGCGAGCTCACTTCACCAAAATCCTGAATCAGTGGAAGCAGGAGCTGATGCAGGAAGTCGACCGCACCGTTGATCACATGAAAGACGAAGCCGCCAACTTCCCCGACCCGGCAGACCGTGCCAGCCAGGAAGAGGAATTCAGCCTTGAGCTGCGTGCTCGTGATCGCGAACGCAAGCTGATCAAGAAAATCGACAAAACCCTTCAACTCATTGAAGACGAAGAATACGGCTGGTGCGAGTCTTGCGGTATCGAGATTGGCATTCGTCGCCTGGAAGCGCGCCCTACCGCCGACCAGTGCATCGATTGCAAGACCCTCGCCGAAATCAAGGAAAAGCAGATCGGCAAATGATCTGTGCAGGGGCGCTCACACTGCGCCCCCCGCCCTGCCGGCCTGGCCCGGCATAGCCATGGCCAGCCGCTCATGAATACCCCCCGCATCGGTCGTTTCGCGCCTACACCCAGTGGGTTGCTTCACTTCGGCTCGCTGGTAGCCGCTGTCGCCTCCTTCGCCGACGCTCGGGCCAACGGCGGCCAATGGCTGCTTCGCATGGAAGACCTGGACCCTCCCAGAGAAATCCCTGGCGCCAAGGCGGCCATAGTGGCCACGCTGGAAGCCTACGGGTTTGAGTGGGATGGGCCAGTTGTCTACCAAAGCGAGCGCCATACACACTACCAGGCCGTCATCGACCACTGGTTCCAGCAAGGGTTGGCCTATGCCTGCACGTGTTCACGTAAAACCCTAGAGCCCTATGGCAGCGTATACCCAGGCTTCTGTCGCAACGCCGGGCACTCACCCGATGGGGCAGCCATCAGGCTCAGGGTGCCTGAGCTGCGCTACGGTTTCGATGACCACGTGCAAGGGCGGTTCGAGCAGCACCTGGGACGTGAAGTGGGCGATTTCATCATCCGCCGCCGCGATGGGTTATATGCCTATCAACTGGCTGTGGTGCTGGACGACGGTGCCCAAGGGGTTACCGATGTAGTACGTGGCGCTGACCTTTTGGACTCAACGCCTCGCCAGCTGTACCTGCAAGAACTGCTAGGGCTACCCTCGCCCTCCTACCTGCACGTTCCGCTGATCGTCCAACCCGATGGCCACAAGCTAGGCAAACGCTATCGTTCGGCACCCTTGAACGAAAAGGAGGCCAGCCAATTGCTGCTGCGTGCCTTGCGCACCCTGGGCCAGGGACCGACGGCAGGCCTGGCAACCGCCTTGCCCCGCGAGATCCTTCACTGGGCGGTCAAGCACTGGCGGGCCGAGGCGATACCCAAGGCCCAGTGCCTGGCTGAGGCCACCCTACCTTGAAACCCTGCTTTTGAACGCTGGTAGGCAGCCTGACGTGCTTGGGCTACCATCCGGCTGCCCTGCAGGGCTGTTCCCCTCCACCACTTAAGGCAGTGAGGCCAGCATGTATATCTATCGTTTGGTGTTGCTGCTGGTGGTCGGCATCTATCTGTTTTCCCCGGCCATCATGGATTGGTGGATAGAACCTACCGGCGCCTGGTATCGCCCCTACCTGCTATGGCTGATTCTCATCGTGGTGACCTTCATTCTGCAAAGCCAGCGAGACGCCGATGAGCTTTAGCCTTGCCCAGATGCTGCTTGTCAGCGCCGCCTACCTGCTGGTGCTTTTTGGCGTGGCATGGGTCAGCGAACGGGGCCTGATACCGCGCGCGATCATCCGCCACCCAATTACGTACACCCTGTCGCTGGGGGTGTATGCCAGTGCCTGGGCATTCTATGGCACCGTAGGGTTGGCCTATGAGTACGGCTATGGGTTTCTGGCCTGCTACCTGGGCGTATCAGGCGCTTTCCTACTGGCCCCCGTGTTGCTGTACCCGATCCTCAAGATCACACGCACGTATCAGTTGTCCTCCCTGGCAGACCTGATCGCCTTTCGGTTTCGCAGCACCTGGGCCGGTGCCCTGACCACGCTGTTCATGCTGGTAGGGGTGCTGCCCTTGCTGGCGCTGCAGATCCAGGCAGTGTCAGATTCGATCAGTATCCTGACCCAGGAGCCGGTCAAAGACCGTATCGCCCTGGGTTTCTGCGCCCTTATCACGCTCTTCACCCTCTTCTTCGGCTCCCGCCACATGGCCACGCGCGAAAAGCACGAAGGCCTGGTGTTCGCCATTGCGTTCGAATCAGTGATCAAACTGGTCGCGCTCGGGGGTATAGGGCTCTATGCTCTGTATGGGGTATTTGGGGGGCCGCATCAGCTGGAACTGTGGTTGCTGCAGAACCAGATGGCCCTGGCGGCACTGCACACACCCTTGCAGGAAGGGCCATGGCGCACCTTGCTGCTGGTGTTTTTCGCCTCGGCCATTGTGATGCCCCATATGTACCACATGGCCTTTACCGAAAACCTGAACCCGCGCGCGCTGGTCAGCGCCAGCTGGGGGTTGCCACTGTTCTTGCTGTTGATGAGCCTGGCCGTTCCCCTGATCCTCTGGGCCGGCCTGCAGTTGGGCGCCACCACACCGCCTGAATACTTCACGCTGGGCATCGGGATTGCTGCGAACAACAAACCTCTGGCGTTGCTTGCTTATATAGGCGGGCTGTCGGCGTCCAGTGGGTTGATCATCGTGACCACGCTGGCCCTGTCGGGCATGGCGCTCAATCACTTGGTGCTGCCGCTGTATCAGCCACCGGCCGGGGGCAGCATCTATCGGTGGCTGAAGTGGACGCGCCGCGGCCTGATCGTCGCCATTATCCTGGCCGGGTATGGCTTCTACCTCATGTTAGGTACCCGACAAGGCCTGGCCCATTTGGGCATCGTTGCCTTCGTGGCCACCTTGCAGTTCCTGCCCGGCGTGCTGTCGGTCCTGTATTGGCCCACGGCCAACCGGCGCGGCTTTATCGCCGGGCTGCTGGCCGGGGTTGCCGTGTGGTCTGTCACCATGCTGGGGCCGCTGATCGGCGACGTAGACGGCTTCTATATTCCGGTACTGGACATGATCTACGTACTGGATGACACCAGTTGGCACATGGCGGCAATCGCTTCCCTGGCAGCCAACGTCTTGCTGTTTACCCTGGTGTCCCTGTTTACCGACGCAAGCACCGAGGAAACCAGTGCCGCCGAAGCCTGTGCCGTGGACAACGTGCGGCGCCCGCAGCGGCGAGAGCTGCACGCGGTGTCGGCACAAGAGTTCGCCACCCAACTGGCCAAACCATTGGGTGCTCGGGCGGCACAGAAAGAAGTGGAACAGGCCCTGCGTGACCTTTACCTGCCGTTCGATGAGCGGCGCCCTTACGCGCTGCGACGCCTAAGGGACCGCATCGAAGCCAACCTGTCCGGCTTGATGGGCCCCAGCGTGGCACAGGATATCGTGGAAACCTTCCTGCCGTACAAAGCGGGCGGGGAAACCTACGTGACCGAGGACATCCACTTCATAGAAAGCCGGCTGGAGGATTACCACTCCCGCCTTACTGGCCTGGCCGCCGAGCTGGACGCCTTGCGTCGCTACCATCGGCAAACCCTGCAGGAATTGCCCATGGGGGTCTGCTCCCTGGCCAAAGATCGGGAAATCCTCATGTGGAACAAGGCCATGGAAGAGCTGACAGGTATTCCTGCCTTGCGCGTGGTGGGGTCCCGGCTGATGACCATTGGCGAGCCCTGGCGGGAACTGCTGCAAAGCTTTATCGAAGGTGCCGACGAGCACCTGCATAAGCAGCGCCTGGCGTTGGATGGCCAGACCCGCTGGCTGAACCTCCACAAGGCCGCCATCGACGAACCCCTGGCGCCCGGTAGCAGCGGCCTGGTGCTGCTGGTTGAAGATCTGACCGACACACAGATGCTGGAGGACAAGCTGGTTCACTCCGAGCGCCTGGCCAGCATCGGTCGCCTGGCAGCAGGGGTGGCGCACGAGATTGGCAACCCCATCACCGGCATCGCCTGCCTCGCCCAGAACCTTCGAGAGGAGCGCGAGGAAGACGGGGAGATCACCGAGCTGTCCAGCCAGATCCTGGAACAGACCAAACGGGTGTCACGTATTGTGCAGTCGCTGATGAGCTTCGCCCATGCCGGCACGCACCAGCACAGCGAGGAACCCGTGAACCTGGCCGAAGTGGCACAGGATGCAATTGGCTTGCTGGCCTTGAACAGGCGCAATTTCGAAGTGCAGTTCTACAACCTGTGCGACCCCGGCCATTGGGCAGAAGGCGACCCGCAGCGGCTGGCTCAGGTGCTGATCAACCTGCTGTCCAACGCCCGGGATGCTTCCCCGGCAGGCAGCGCCATCAGGGTACGCACCGAAGCGAACGAGCATACCGTAGGCCTTATTGTGGAAGACGAAGGCAGCGGTATTCCCAAGAGCATCATGGACCGGCTGTTCGAGCCCTTTTTCACCACCAAGGACCCCGGCGAGGGGACCGGCCTGGGCCTTGCGCTGGTCTATTCCATTGTGGAGGAGCATTATGGGCAAATCACCATCGACAGCCCGGCTGACGTAGAACGACAGCGTGGTACCCGTATCCGGGTGACGCTGCCCCGCCACGTTAAAGCGACGTCCGCCGTTAACTGAGACCGTCGAGAGAACCGAACCCTATGCCGCATATTCTCATCGTCGAAGACGAAACGATCATTCGCTCTGCCTTGCGTCGCCTGCTGGAACGCAATCAGTATCAGGTCAGCGAGGCGGGCTCCGTGCAAGAAGCACAGGAGCGCTTCACCATCCCCTCGTTCGACCTGATTGTCAGCGACCTGCGCCTGCCCGGCGCGCCTGGTACGGAACTGATCAGGCTTGGCGAAGGCCGGCCGGTCCTCATCATGACCAGCTATGCCAGCCTGCGCTCAGCCGTGGACTCCATGAAAATGGGTGCCGTGGACTACATTGCCAAGCCGTTCGACCACGATGAAATGCTTCAGGCGGTGGCGCGTATCCTGCGCGAACGCAATGTGCCCCCTGCTGCCGGCGAGCCTGCGAAAGTGAGCAGCCGGGGTATGGAGAAACCAGCAGCTAACCCCAATGGGGAAATCGGCATCATTGGTTCCTGTGCGCCCATGCAGGACCTGTACGGGAAAATCCGCAAGGTGGCCCCTACCGATTCCAATGTGCTGGTGCAAGGTGAGTCCGGGACGGGCAAGGAACTGGTAGCCCGCGCGCTGCACAACCTCTCGCGCCGTGCCAAGGCCACCATGATTTCGGTGAATTGCGCCGCAATCCCTGAAACCCTCATAGAGTCCGAATTGTTCGGGCACGAAAAAGGCGCCTTCACAGGCGCCAGCGCTGGGCGTGCAGGCCTGGTGGAAGCGGCGGATGGGGGCACCCTGTTCCTGGATGAAATTGGCGAGCTGCCACTGGAAGCCCAGGCCCGGTTGCTGCGGGTATTGCAGGAGGGTGAAATTCGCCGAGTGGGGTCTGTGCAATCACAAAAAGTGGACGTGCGCCTTATCGCGGCCACTCACCGCGACCTCAAAAGCCTGGCCAAGGTAGGGCAGTTCCGGGAAGACCTTTACTACAGGCTGCACGTGATTGCCCTCAAGCTGCCCCCACTGCGTGAACGCGGTAGTGACGTGCTGGAAATCGCCAATGTGTTTCTCGCACGGCAGAGCAAGCGCCTGGGCCGAGAAGGGCTGCGGTTCGGCCCTGACGCTGAAAGCGCTATCCGCCACTATGGCTGGCCGGGCAACGTACGCGAGCTGGAAAATGCGGTGGAGCGTGCCGTTATTCTGAGCGAGAGTTCACAGATCTCTGCCGACCTTCTGGGTATCGATATTGAACTGGGTAGCCTGGACGAAGACGAGGATTTCTCAGGCCTGGTTTCAGTCACCCCCTCGGCCAACCATGAGCCGACTGAGGACCTTTCCCTGGAGGACTACTTCCAGCATTTTGTGCTTGAACACCAGGATCACATGACCGAAACCGAGCTTGCGCGCAAGCTAGGCGTAAGCCGCAAATGCCTGTGGGAGCGGCGCCAGCGCCTGGGTATCCCGCGGCGCAAATCCAGCGTGGCCAATGAGGGCTGAGCAGGTGTTACCGCTGCGCACATGGCGTAACAGATCCGGGGTATACGGTAACGATTTCTTCATGTAGCGCCCCGCGAGTTTCACTACTTTTTTACTCAAGCCCTTGAATTTAAAGGGTTTTCAAAAGTTGGCACAGCACCTGCTATATCTACGATACAAGAACAACAACAAGCGCTAAGACAGACAATAAAAACAATACGAATCGGCTCACGCATAACAAGAACAAGACGGCATGAGGCGTAGCTAACTGATTCTTTTGGAGAGGTATTGTTTCGGGTTTCCCGCGACCAGGCCGAGAACAACAAAAACTGCGAGACAGCAGTGCCTGAACTGGTTGGGCCTTAGGGCCAATGCAATGCGGCGTTCAAAGCAATCCGTTTGCTCTTGGCTCCCCATTTGGGAGAAGCCCCAGGTAAAACACCTGAAGGGCTGGGCGCTCAACAAAAACAAGAAGCCCACGCAAGAATAAAAACGAGCAAGTAACGACTTTGCAGGGGAGCTTCGGCTCCCCTTGTCGTTTCTCTTACAGCCCTTTTCGCGGCCTCCTACACCATCCCGTCACTAAATGCTAGAATCCCCGCCCATCATGCGGTCACTCCTGGTATGACCGATCATCCCTTCATACAGTGCATCCCATGCTGAAGAAGCTGTTCCAGTCTTTTCGTCCCCCGGCCCGTCAGGTCCACCATCAACGCAGCACGCCCGAAGTGCTCAATAGCGGCGCCCATTCGTTGCAGCGCCACCAGTTCAGCCGTCAAGCGGTCGGTATCGTCGAGCGCCTGCAACAGGCCGGTTACCAGGCGTACCTGGTAGGTGGCTGCGTGCGCGACCTGCTGCTGAACATCACGCCCAAGGATTTCGACGTCGCCACCAGCGCCACGCCGGAACAGGTGCGCGCCGAATTCCGCAATGCGCGGATCATTGGCCGGCGCTTCAGGCTGGTGCATATTCATTTCGGCCGGGAAATCATTGAGGTCGCTACGTTCCGCGCCAACCATCCCGAAGACGATGAGGAAACCAGCAATCACTCCTCGCGTAACGAAAGTGGGCTTATCCTGCGCGACAACGTGTACGGCACCCTGGAAGAAGACGCGCAGCGGCGGGACTTCACCATCAATGCGCTGTATTACGACCCGGTCAGCGATCGCATTCTGGACTATGCCAATGGTGTGCATGATGTGCGCAACCGCCTGGTGCGCCTGATCGGCGAGCCCAGCCAACGCTACCAGGAAGACCCGGTGCGCATGCTGCGTGCCGTCCGTTTCGCTGCCAAGCTGGACTTCGGCATCGAGCGCAATACCATGCTGCCCATTCGCGAAATGGCCGACCTGCTGCAAGGTATTCCAGGTGCCCGGCTGTTCGAGGAAGTGCTCAAGCTGTTCCTGTCAGGCCAGGCCGCCGACACCTTCGAAATGCTGGTTGACCTTAACCTGTTCGAGCAGATGTTCCCGGCCAGTGCCGATGCGCTGGAGCACAACCCTACCTACACCCATACGCTGATCCGCAATGCGTTGGTCAACACCGACCTCCGCGTGCAGCAGGGCAAACCGGTTACCCCCGCGTTCCTGTTCGCTGCCCTGCTATGGCCCGCCCTGCCCGCCCGTGCGCTTCAACTGCAAGCCAAAGGCATGGCGCCCATTCCAGCGATGCAAGAAGCCGCACACAGCGTGATAGCCGAGCAATGCCAATACATCGCTATCCCCAAGCGCTTTACCCTGCCCATTAAGGAAATATGGGACATGCAGGAGCGGCTGCCACGCCGCAGCGGCAAGCGTGCCGATGCCTTGCTGGATAACCCGCGGTTCCGCGCAGGCTACGACTTCTTGCTGCTACGGGAAACAGCCGGTGAGGAAACCGACGGCCTTGGCCAATGGTGGACCGAGTACCAGGACGCCCACGACAGCGACCGCCGCACCATGATCCGCAACCTGGGTAGCCGGGAAGACAATACGGCTACCGGCGCGCCTGTTCGCAAGAAACGGCGTAGCAATACCCGGCGCAAAAGTGACAGCGCCGGAGAATGACGGCTAAAGAGCGCGTATTCGTGGGGCTGGGTAGCAACCTGCAGGCTCCTGCCGAACAGGTTCGCCAAGCCCTGGCCAGCTTGCAGGCCCTGCCTGGCTGCACCTGGGTGGGCGCTTCAGGCCTGTACGTCAGCGACTCGCTACTGCCGGGGCAACCGCGCTACAGCAACGCCGTCGTGGCGCTAGATACCTGCCTGCAACCTGTCGCCCTGCTAGATGCGCTTCAGCACATCGAAAACGAACAAGGCCGCGTACGTGCCGAGCGCTGGGGGCCGCGCACCCTGGACCTGGACATCATTCTGTTTGGCCAGCGCGTACTGGACGAGCCCAGGCTTTGCATTCCTCACTACCACTTGCACGCGCGACCTTTCGTCCTTTATCCCCTGGCCGAGCTGGTTGACGAAGGTTTCAGGCTGCCCGACGGCAGGGACCTGAAAAGCCTGCTGCAGGCCTGCCCTTTCGAAGGGTTGGAACGCCTGCACGACCTGCCCTGAGCGAAGCGGTAACACCGGTAACACCGCCAGCACGCAACCCTGGATTGACTTCCCCTCGGCGGCTCACGACTATAGGCCGCCTGCCGGCATCCCGGCCGGCATTAACCGGTAACGAGCCAGGGCTGCCCATGCCGTCGCGCCCAGCGATTTCCCCTCTGCTACCGTGATACACGCGTTGTTTCGCCCACGTGGCGAAGCTGACCGAGGATTAACGTTCATGTCACAGATCACCCTGACCACCCTTGATGGCCTGAAGGCCAAGGGTGAAAAAATAACAATGCTGACCTGCTACGACGCGACCTTCGCCCGTGCAGCCAGCGAAGCGGGGGTCGAAATACTGCTGATCGGCGACTCACTGGGTATGGTTCTCCAAGGCCACGACAGCACCCTGCCGGTAACCAACGCGGACATGGCGTATCACACCGCCTGTGTAAAGCGCGGCAATGCCGGCGCGCTGGTGCTTGCCGACCTGCCCTTCATGGCCTGCGCTACCCTGGAGCAAGCCTTTGCCAACAGTGCAGCCTTAATGCAGGCTGGCGCCCATATGGTCAAAGTCGAAGGTGCTGGCTGGCTGAGCGAAACCATTCGCCTGCTGGCCGAGCGCGGTGTACCGGTATGCGCGCACCTGGGCCTTACCCCACAATCCGTGAACGTGTTGGGCGGTTACAAGGTGCAAGGCAGGCTGGAAAGCCAGGCCCGGCAGATGCTGTGCGATGCCATCGCACTGCAGGATGCTGGGGCGGCCATGATCTTGCTCGAATGCGTTCCCAGCGCGCTGGGCGCCGAGATTGCCCAGGCGCTGCGTGTCCCGGTAATCGGCATAGGCGCCGGCCCTTCTACCGACGGCCAGGTGCTGGTATTGCATGACATGCTGGGCCTCTCCCTGAACGGCCGCGTGCCCAAGTTCGTAAAGAACTTCATGGCCGGCCAGCCAGATATCCATTCGGCGCTGCGTGCCTACGTCAGTGCTGTGAAGAACGGTAGCTTCCCTGCCAGCGAACATGGGTTCAATGCATGAACACGGTCAACACAATAGTAGAGCTGCGTGCCGCAGTTGCGCGTGCACGTGCTGAAGGCAAGCGCATCGGTTTTGTCCCCACCATGGGCAACCTCCATAGCGGCCATGTGGCACTGGTCACCAGGGCCTGCCAGCAGGCAGATTTCGTGGTGGCCAGCATTTTCGTCAACCCGTTGCAGTTTGGCCCCAACGAAGACCTGGACAGCTATCCGCGCACCTTGGTAGCAGACCAGGAAAAGCTTCAACAGGCAGGTTGCGCGCTTTTGTTTGCCCCCACTGTGAGCGAGATGTATCCCGGCGGGGCCACACTGCAAACCCGTGTAACCGTACCGGAGCTGTCTCAGGAACTGTGCGGCGCCAGCCGGCCGGGGCATTTCGAAGGGGTGGCAACGGTGGTGAGCAAGTTGTTCAACCTGGTACAGCCCGACCTCGCCGTTTTCGGCCAGAAGGATTACCAGCAGCTTGCGGTGATCCGGGCCATGGTGAAGGACCTCAACGTGCCGGTTCAGGTGATCGGTGAGCCCACCGTGCGCGCCGACGATGGCCTGGCCCTGTCGTCTCGCAACGGCTACTTGAGCCCAAGCGAGCGCGCCATGGCGCCGGCCCTGTATCGCAGCCTCCAGGCCATCGCGGCTGCGCTCCAGGGTGGCGAGCGCAATGTGCAAGCCTTGCTGGCCATGCACCGCAAGCAGATCACCGACAACGGCCTGCGTGTGGACTACCTGGAGGTGCGCCATGCCGATACCTTGCGTGCGGCAACCGAGGCTGATCACGAACTGGTAATCCTGGTAGCCGCCTACCTGGGCAGTACCCGCTTGATCGATAACCTGCGTGTTACACGGGGCCCGGTTGCCTGAGTCAACCGTCACCTGGCGTTGCGCAACATAAGATAGTATCGAAAAGGATTGGCCACAGGCGCAGACAGCCTGCTGCACACGCAGTACCGTGGGCAGGCTGGACACGCGCTGCCTTGTGCTGTGGTGGCTGAAAAAATGAAGCAACCCGGCCGGGCCCGACAGTGTCCAAAAGGCTGACCAAGTAAAAGGAAACTTGCAGAGATGGCGTACTACCGCACTCCTCACAACGTGACTGCACTGCCTGCGTGGCAGGCCCTTGAAGAACACCGTGCCGCCATGCAGGGCTTCAGCATGCGCGAGGCCTTCAATGCCGACCCCCAGCGTTTCGATAATTTTTCGCTCAGCACCTGTGGCCTGTTCCTCGACTACTCCAAGAACCTGATCACCACTGAAACCCGCGACTTGCTGGTAAAGCTGGCCGATGAGGTGAAGCTGTCCGAGGCCATCAAGGCCATGTTCGACGGCGAGATTCTCAACGCGTCCGAAGGCCGCCCTGCCCTGCATACCGCACTGCGCCGCCCCATAGGCGACAAGTTGAAAGTGGGCGGGACCAACATCATGCCCGAAGTGCACAAGGTGCTTGGGCAGATCACCGAGCTGGTGACCCGCATCCACGACGGCCTGTGGCGTGGCTATACCGAGAAGCCCATTACCGATGTGGTGAACATTGGTATCGGCGGCTCCTTCCTGGGCCCACAGCTGGTCTCCGAGGCCTTGCTGCCGTACAGCCAGAAAGGTGTGCGCTGCCACTACCTGGCAAATATCGACGGTAGCGAATTCCATGAGCTTTCGGCAAAGCTCAGGGCCGAGACCACACTGTTCATCGTGTCGTCCAAATCCTTCGGTACGCTGGAAACCTTGAAAAACGCCCAGGCGGCGCGTGCCTGGTACCTGGCACAAGGCGGCTCGGAAGCCGAATTGCATCGCCACTTCATTGCAGTGTCCAGCAACAACGCCGCAGCTGTCGCCTTCGGCATTCGTGAAGAAAACATCTTCCCCATGTGGGACTGGGTAGGCGGCCGCTACTCGCTGTGGTCGGCCATTGGTTTGCCAATTGCCCTGTCCATCGGCACGGCCAACTTCAAGGAGCTGCTGTCCGGTGCCTACACCATGGACCAGCATTTCCTTACGGCGCCCTTTGCTGAAAACATGCCAGTGATACTGGCCCTGCTGGGTGTGTGGTACGGCAATTTCTGGAATGCCCAAAGCCATGCGATCCTGCCGTACGACCATTACTTGCGTAATATCACCAAGCACCTGCAACAGCTGGACATGGAGTCCAACGGCAAAAGCGTGCGCCAGGACGGCTCACCTGTCACCACCAATACGGGCCCGGTCATCTGGGGTGGCGTGGGCGCCAACGGGCAGCACGCCTACCACCAGTTGCTGCACCAAGGCACCGAACTGATCCCGGCAGACTTCATCGTGCCTGTGGTGAGCTATAACCCGGTGGCTGACCATCACCAGTGGCTGTTCGCCAACTGCCTGTCCCAGAGCCAGGCACTGATGCTGGGCAAGACCAGGGCCGAGGCCGAGGCTGAACTGCGCCATAAAGGGATGCCTGAAGCCGAGGTGGAACGCCTGGCGCCGCACAAGGTGATTCCAGGCAACCGCCCCAGCAATACCCTGGTAGTGGAGCGCATCAGCCCTCGCCGCCTGGGTGCGTTGGTGGCCATGTATGAGCACAAGGTGTTTGTGCAGAGCGTCATCTGGGGCATCAATGCCTTCGACCAGTGGGGCGTGGAGCTGGGCAAGGAGCTGGGCAAGAACGTGTACCAGCGCCTGATAGGCGATGTGGAAGAGCCAGCCGAAGATGCGTCCACCCAAGGGCTGATCAACTTCTTCCGTAGCCGCCACCGCGGCTGACTGCACCACCCGGCGGCCTGGCCGCTTGCACCGATGGACCTGCGCTCGCCACCTGGCGAGCGCAGTCCGTTAAGCTACGGCATACATGAATAACAATGAGGGCACACACCCATGAAAGAGGTCGTTATCGTCGCCGCCACTCGCACCCCGGTTGGCAGTTTCCAGGGTGCGCTGTCTGCCATTCCGGCGGTTGAATTGGGCGCTACCGTGATCCGCCGGCTGCTGACGGATACCGGGCTGCCCCCTGAGCACGTAGACGAAGTCATCCTTGGCCAGGTGCTGACGGCAGGCGCAGGCCAGAACCCTGCCCGGCAGGCCGCGCTCAAGGCCGGCCTGCCCGTCGCCGTTCCTGCGATGACCCTCAACAAGGTCTGTGGCTCTGGCCTCAAAGCCCTGCACCTGGCTACCCAGGCCATTCGTTGCGGCGATGCCGACGTGATTATTGCCGGCGGCCAGGAGAGCATGAGCCTGGCCAACTATGTCATGCCCGGTGCACGCACGGGTTTGCGCATGGGCCATGCGCCCCTGGTGGACACGCTGATCAGCGACGGCCTATGGGACGCCTTCAACGATTACCACATGGGCATCACTGCCGAAAACCTGGTCGACAAATACAGCATCAGCCGGGAAGACCAGGATGCCTACGCCGCCGCCTCCCAACGCAAAGCAGCAGCCGCTATCGAAACCAGGCGTTTCCAGAATGAAATCACGCCGGTGAGCATTCCTCAGCGAAAGGGCGACCCGGTGCAGGTGATCGATGACGAGTCGCCACGAGCCGGGACAACTGCAGAGGCCCTGGCCAAGCTCAAGCCTGCGTTCAAGAAAGACGGCACCGTGACGGCGGGTAATGCCTCTTCGCTCAATGACGGCGCCGCTGCCGTCATACTCATGAGCGCCGACAAGGCCGCCGAGCTGGGCCTGCCGGTGCTGGCGCGTATTGCTGGTTATGCCAACGCGGGGGTAGACCCGGCGATCATGGGTATTGGCCCGGTCAGTGCCACCCGCCGCTGCCTTGAAAAGGCAGGCTGGGCACTGGAAGACGTCGACCTGTTCGAGGCCAACGAGGCCTTTGCTGCACAGGCCCTGGCGGTGTCCCACGAACTGGGCTGGGACATGGACAAGGTAAATGTGAACGGCGGTGCTATCGCGCTAGGGCACCCTATTGGCGCGTCAGGCTGCCGCGTGCTGGTGACCTTGTTGTACGAAATGATTCACCGCGATGTAAAAAAAGGCTTAGCCACACTGTGCATTGGCGGGGGCCAAGGCGTCGCGTTGGCGATCGAGCGCCCCTAAAGGCAACCTCCCGGCTTGTGCAAGCCGGGAACCCTGTTACCGTTATCAGGCTCAAACGCACCTTTCACTGAATAAGCGAAGCCGACATGCCCAACAAACTGATACGCGTCGGGGCCGGCGTGTCGATCGCTGTCGGCCTTTATGCGCTGATAGGGTTCTGGATAGCCCCTGTCGTGGCGCTGCGTATTGCCAACGACCAGTTGGCCAAGCTGGCAGCAGTACCGGCACGCCTGGACCAGATCCGGTTCAACCCGTTTACCTTTGAACTGGAAATCTTCGGCCTGCACATTGGCGCGCCCGGTTCGGAACAGTTGGGCTTCGAGCACCTGGCAGCTAACCTGCAGGTGGACAGCCTGTGGCGCCGGCAGGTCCACCTGGCTCGCCTGGACCTTGCACAGCCCAAGGTACAGGTGCTGATTTCACCTAAAGGTATGCTCAACCTCGGTGAACTGTTTAAGCCGTCACCGACGCCGCAGGCACCGGCCGACCCCGATGCAACGCCATTCCCTGTCACCATTGACCAGCTCACCCTTAGCGACGGCTTCGTGCATTTTCGTGATGCGCGTGGCAAGGCGCCGGTGGAGTTTACCTACGATGCCCTGGACTTCCAGTTGCGCCATCTCACCACCTTGCCCAAGGGTGATGCAGAAATGGAATTGTCTGCGCGTGGCCCTTTGGTAGGCGACGTGGCCTGGTCCGGTCGTTTCTCGCTGTTCCCGTTTACCTCCCAGGGCCACCTGACCCTTCAGAATGCGCCTCTGCAGACCTGGTGGCCCTATGTGCAGGCTGCGGCACCCCTCAAGCTCGAGCGTGGCAAGGCAAGCGCCACGCTGGATTACACCCTCGACCTGTCCAAGACGGCACAGGTCAAGGTAACCAACGCTACGGTCCGCCTTTCGCCGTTTGCAATGACCGCCATGGATGGGCGGCCCCTAGTGCAGCTGGAGGGGCTTGAGGTCAGTGATACCGCCCTGGACCTGGCCAAGCGGCAGGTGACAGTGGGCAAGGTTGCCGTGCGCCAACTGGAAACCTGGGCCACGCGCAACGCCGACGGCCAGCTGGACTGGCAGCAGTTGTTCGCCTCCCCTTCCAGCAAGCCAGCGCCCTCCCCATCCCCTTCGCCGGAACAAGCGGCCCAGCCATGGGGCGTGAAGGTAGCCGACGCGCGCCTGAGCGATGCCAAGGTGCATCTGGCCGACAAGGCCGGCCCTGAGCCTGTCAGCCTAGACCTTGCCCCGCTGAACGTTCACTTGGCCGGCTACGACACACTCAATGCCAAGCCTTTCCAACTGGAACTGGACAGCGGGATAGGCCGCCAAGGCAGGCTACAGGCCAAAGGCGAGGTAAACCTCAGCCCGGTATCAGCCCGCCTGGCCGTCACCACGCGCGACATCGACCTGCGTATTGCTCAGCCCTATATCACGCCCTTTATCCGCCTGGAGCTGCGCAGCGGCATGCTGGACAGCGACCTGGCCGTTGCATTGGCCAGTACCGCCCCCTTGGCGTTCTCAGTGGAGGGTAAAGCTCAGGTCAACCAGCTGCATACCCTGGATACCCTCAAGTCCCGTGACTTCGTGCGCTGGGCAACGCTGGGCCTGGACGGCATCCGTTATCGTCACAACGAAGGGTTGAACATCGACAAGGTGACCCTGACGCAGCCCTATGCACGTTTCATGATCAACGAAGACCACAGCACCAATATCGATGACCTGCTGGTGCCCCAGCCGCAAACAGCACCTGCACAGGCAACACCCAAGGCAGCAGAGAAAAGCCCACCGTTGCCTATTCGTATCGGTGCCATTGCCTTTACAGACGGCTCGGCCAACTTCGCTGATTTCAGCCTGACCCCCAACTTCGGTACAGCCATTCAACAGCTCAACGGCACCATAGGCACCCTGGACAACCAAAAGCCCCTAGCAGCGAAGGTGGATGTAAAAGGGCGTGTGGACCGCTATGCCCCTGTAACCATCGAAGGCAGCCTCATTCCATTCGACCCCATGAGCAGCCTGGACATTGCCACTCACTTTCAACGGGTGGAGCTGACCACGTTGACGCCCTACTCCGGCAAGTTTGCCGGTTACCGCATCCGCAAAGGCCGCCTGGACCTGGACCTGCACTATCAGATCACCAAGGGCCAACTGAAAGCGGACAACAAGGTGGTGGTCGAGCAACTGGAGCTGGGCGACAAGGTAAACAGCCCGGATGCAGTGAACCTGCCCATCAAGCTGGCCATTGCTCTGCTTAAAGACACCCATGGCCGCATTTCAATTGCACTGCCGGTAGCCGGTGATTTGAACAACCCGCAGTTCAGCGTAATGCCTGTGGTGTGGCAAACCTTGCGCAACCTGCTGCTGCGCACTGCCCAGGCGCCTTTCAAGCTGCTGGGCAACTTGGTACAGGGCGGCAACGCCGAAGACCTGGGCACCATCACCTTCGCAGCAGGCAGCAGTGACCTGGATGCCCAGGCGCAGGCAGATCTGCTGAAAGTAGCCACTGCGCTGAATCAGAAGCCGGAGCTGAGGCTTGAAGTGGAAGGGGCCAGCGCAGCCGAAAGCGACGGGCCGCTGATCGCCGCTCAGCGCTTGGAGCGAGAATACCAGGCCATGTGGTACAAAGTACTTCAGCGCAGGGGCGACAAAGTGCCGGCCCAGGCCTCGCAGGTCACCGTACCGGATGCCGAAAAACCTGCACTGCTGGAAGGGATTTACCGTACTCGCCTCAAACAGCAACCGCCTGCTGACTGGCAACGCCTGGCTACCGATGCCCGGCGTGAGAAGCTTCAGACCGCCGTGATCGATTCATGGCGTGACAGTAACGCCCTTCTCCGCACCTTGGGCCAGTCACGCGCTGCAAGCATCAAGGACTTCCTTGTCAGCCAGGGCAAATTAGCGGATGAACGCATCTACTTGATTGATGCCCGGCTTGAATCCCCTGGGCCGAACGGAAGAGTGACCAGCTTGCTGCACTTGGATGTGGCGCCTTGAAGCGGTTTCCAGGCGAACTTGGTGCCTGATACTCGCCCTTGGCGCTGGTCCTAAGACATCAGGCCTTGTGAAAACAAAAACCCCCGCACTAGGCGGGGGTTCTTTACAACCAAGTGGGTAAACTTAGTTGGTTTTCAGGCCATCAGCCGAAACAGCATGCACGCCTTTGATCTTTTTGGTGATCGCTACAGCGGTGTTCTTCTGAGCTTCGCTCAGCGCAACAGTGGACGACAGGGAAACGACGCCCTTGTTGGTTTCGACTTTGATGTCGGTGCCTGGAATGCCTTTTTCGGTGACCAGGTCAGATTTGACCTTGGTGGTGATCCAGGTGTCGGAAGTGGCTTCTTTAGCATGCTCTACTTCGCCAGCGGCCAGCGTCATAGGGGCTTGAGTGGTCTGGGCAAAGGCGGCGTTGGTCAGGCCCATGGCCAGTACGGAAGCAGCGGCAGCAGCGATAGCGAGTTTTTTCATGGGAGACACTCCTGTTCTTTTGGGAATCCCGTAGCCTGTTGGCCACTGAGTGACAGTACTGTTGCAGTACCCGTGCCAACGTCTCGCTTGGCCTCTACCCTAATGAAATCAGGCAGTTAGTCAAAAGGGCTCCTAAACGCCATCGTGCAACCTGCAATCCAGCGTGAAAATTTGCGTGCAAGTTGCAGGGACATGAATCGCCTTTTCGCCGGTATAACTTTTTATCCCATGAAAAAAGCCCCGCCAGGGCGGGGCTCTTCTTCAAGCCAGCTTTCAGCGCAAATTAAACGCCCGAAGCTTCAGCGGCCGGTACATCTTTGATCGACAGCTTGATACGGCCGCGGTTGTCCACGTCCATGACCAGTACTTTTACTTCCTGGCCTTCTTTCAGCACATCGGTCACCTTTTCAACGCGCGAGTCGCTGAGCATGGAGATATGCACCAGGCCGTCTTTGCCAGGCAGGATGTTCACGAAAGCGCCGAAATCTACGATGCGCTCAACCTTGCCTACGTAGATCTTGCCGATCTCGGCTTCTGCAGTGATACCCAGTACGCGCTGGCGAGCTGCTTCTGCTGCTTCCTTGCTTTCGCCGAAGATCTTGATAGAGCCGTCGTCTTCGATATCGATGGACGCCTTGGTCTCTTCGCAGATGGCACGAATGGTCGCGCCGCCTTTACCGATCACGTCACGGATCTTGTCAGTGTCGATCTTCATGGCGATCATGGTCGGTGCGTTGGCCGACAGCTCGGTACGCGAAGTACCAATGATCTGGTTCATCTGGCCGAGGATGTTCAGGCGCGCTTCCAGGGCTTGGCCCAGGGCGATTTCCATGATCTCTTCGGTGATGCCGTTGATCTTGATGTCCATCTGCAGCGCGGTCACCCCCTTGGCGGTACCGGCAACCTTGAAGTCCATGTCGCCCAGGTGGTCTTCGTCACCCAGGATGTCGGTCAAGATGGCGAACTTCTCGCCCTCTTTCACAAGGCCCATAGCGATACCGGCTACCGGTGCCTTCATAGGAACACCGGCGTCCATCAGGGCCAGGGAAGCGCCGCACACCGAAGCCATGGAGCTGGAACCGTTGGACTCGGTGATTTCCGACACCACGCGAATGGTGTAAGGGAACACGTCGGCGGCCGGCAGCATGGCTTGAACCGAACGGCGCGCCAGGCGGCCATGGCCGATTTCACGACGGCCTGCACCACCCATGCGGCCACACTCGCCTACCGAGAACGGTGGGAAGTTGTAGTGCAGCATGAAGGGGTCTTTCTTCTCGCCTTCCAGGGTATCCAGCAGTTGTGCATCACGGGCAGTACCCAGGGTTGCAACCACCAGCGCCTGGGTTTCACCCCGGGTAAACAGTGCCGAACCGTGGGTTTTTGGCAATACGCCCACTTCGATATTCAGGGGGCGAACAGTCTTGGTGTCACGGCCGTCGATACGTGGCTTGCCGTTGACGATGTTTTCGCGAACGGTGCGGTATTCGATTTCGCCGAACACTTCCTTCACTTCAGCCGAAGACGGCTGGCCTTCTTCGCCGGAGAACTTGGCGACCACCTGGTCACGCAGCTCGCCCAGGCGCGCATAACGGTCGGCCTTGACAGTAATGGTATAGGCGTCGGATACCGCGGCACCGAACTCACCACGAATGGCGTTCAACAGTTCGGTATTCTGCGCCTTGGCAGCCCAGTTCCAGGTTGGCTTGGCTGCTTCGGCAGCCAGTTCCTTCACAGCGGTGATCACCGACTGGAATTCGTCGTGGGCGAACAGTACAGCGCCCAGCATCTGGTCTTCAGTCAGCTCCTTGGCTTCGGACTCAACCATGAGCACGGCGTCGGACGTACCAGCCACAACCATGTCCAGGCTGGACGCTGCCAGTTGCTCATAAGTAGGGTTGAGCAGGTAGCCGGTGCTTTCATGGAAAGCTACACGCGCAGCGCCAATCGGGCCATCGAACGGGATGCCGGAAATGGCCAGGGCCGCCGAGGTGCCGATCATCGCCGCGATGTCCGGATCGGTTTTCTTGCTGGTGGACACGACGGTGCAAACGACCTGCACTTCGTTCATGAACCCTTCAGGGAACAGCGGGCGGATCGGGCGATCGATCAAGCGCGAGGTCAGGGTTTCCTTCTCGGAAGGGCGGCCTTCACGCTTGAAGAAGCCACCAGGGATCTTGCCAGCGGCGTAGGTCTTTTCCTGGTAGTGAACAGACAGAGGGAAGAAGCCCTTGCCTGGGTCGGCCTGCTTGGCGCCCACTACGGTTACCAGCACGGTAACGTCGTTGTCGACGGTGACCAGCACAGCGCCGGAGGCCTGACGGGCGATACGGCCAGTCTCGAGGGTTACGGTCGATTGACCGAACTGAAATTGCTTGATTACCGGGTTCACGGTTTCCTACCTTCCATTTGCTCTTGGGGAAATCTTCAATGCAGCTGCTTGTGCTACGAATCCTTGGGCGCCGACGGGATTCGGCCCGTGCCACGTCCAGATAAAACTTGAGGCTGGGGGCCTGCCCCCGCGAGCACTAGGCTCGAAGAAGACAGACCGCCAACCTCATTGAGTTGCACAGTGCCGGCAAAGGCGGCGCATAAAGCGCAACCCCTGCCATGGCCTGTGCACACTACTGGCCAGGCCGCTATCAGCGACGCAGGCCCAGGCGACCGATCAGGGCGCTGTAGCGAGTGACGTCCTTGCCCTTCAGGTAATCCAGCAGCTTGCGACGCTGGTTAACCATACGGATCAGGCCACGACGAGAGTGGTGGTCTTTGCCGTTGGCCTTGAAGTGGTCCTGCAGCTTGTTGATGTTGAAGGTCAGCAGGGCTACCTGGACTTCCGGGCTACCAGTGTCACCGGCGGCTTGCTGATATTCACCAACGATACGAGCTTTGTCTTCAGCGCTGAGTGCCATGAGGCGTTCTCCATTTCAGGGAACCGCGAACGGTTCCAATAGGCCAGGGCATGAACCCTGTCGTTATATAAGAGGAATGACCGCGCCTATTGACAGCCACCCTCGTTCGGTCATTCAGACCGAATCAGTCGACGTGGCGCAATGCGCCCGTCTTCGCTCACTTCACCGATACCAATGAAGCGGCCATTATGATCCTGTACCCGTACCATTCCGAACGCCGGAGCTTCGGGGGCACGTACGGGTTGCCCATGCAGCCAGTAGAACGCACTGTGCTCCGAGAACTGCAACAGGGGCCAATCCTGCAGGCCGCTGTCGGCAGGCATCAGGAACTGGTCCAGTGCTTCATTGCCACCCTCGGCGTGCGCCTGCTCCAATGCTTCAAGCGTTACCGTTTGTGCCAGCACGAACGGGCCCGCTTGGGTACGGCGCAGTTTCGCCACATGAGCACCACACCCAAGCCGCTCGCCGATGTCCTCGACCAGGGTTCGGATGTAAGTGCCTTTGGTGCACTGCACTGCAAGCGTAGCGCGTGTACCTTCTACCGCCACCAGCTCAAGGCTGCCAATAGTAACAGAACGGGCCTCCCGCTCCACTACTTCCCCTGCACGCGCCAGCTTGTAAAGCGGCTGCCCGTCTCGCTTGAGAGCCGAGTACATGGGCGGAACCTGCTGGATAGGGCCACGGAAATCAGGCAATACGGCTTCGAGCTCGGCACGACCGGCCGTCACCTGGCGCTCCTGCAGCACGTCGCCTTCGGCATCGGCCGTGGTCGTGGTCACGCCTAGCTGCATCACCGTCTCGTAGCCTTTGTCAGAGTCGAGCAGGTATTGGGAAAACTTGGTGGCTTCGCCAAAGCACAATGGCAGCACGCCGGTTGCCAAGGGGTCGAGGCTGCCCGTGTGCCCGGCCTTCTCGGCATTGAGCAGCCAACGCACTTTCTGAAGCGCGGCGTTGGACGTAAAGCCCAGCGGCTTGTCTAGCAGAATGATACCGCTGACATTGCGGCGGATACGCTTGACCTGGGCCACGGCTCAGCCCTCGTCCGCGCTTTTGGGCTGCGGAGTCGCCGGCTCATGCTGGCTGTCCTCGGCAACGGCACGCTCGATAAGTGCCGACAGGTGCGCGCCACGCGCCACGCTTTCGTCATAGTGGAAATGCAGCTGCGGCACACTGCGCAACTTCATTTCACGGCCCAACTGGGTACGCAGGAAGCTGCCTGCCGCATTGAGCACCTTGACGCTTTGCTTGACCTGCTCACCACCATCATCACCCATCACGGTGATGTACACCTTGGCATGGCCCACATCGCGGGTCACGTCCACGGCCGTGATGGTTACCAGGCCCACACGAGGGTCTTTCACTTCGCGGCGAATCAACTGCGCCAGCTCCCGCTGGATCTGGTCACCAATGCGTTGGGTACGGCTGTATTCTTTTGCCATTGCACACTACCTGTATCGACCGCCCGCACCGCAGGCAGCTTGAAAGCGGCAAACGCCCGGCACGGCGTAGGCCGGACCGGGCGTTGCGTGAAGGGCGCGCAAAACGCCCTGAACAGCTTAGAGGGTACGAGCGACCTGGACCTTCTCGAAGACCTCGATCTTGTCGCCGACCTTGACGTCGTTGTAGCTCTTGACGCCAATACCGCACTCCATGCCTGCACGCACTTCGGACATGTCGTCCTTGAAGCGGCGCAGCGATTCGAGTTCGCCTTCGAAGATCACCACGTCTTCGCGCAGTACGCGAATCGGGCGATTACGGTGGACGATACCTTCAAGCACCATGCAGCCAGCGACCGCGCCAAACTTCGGCGAGCGGAACACGTCACGTACCTCGGCAATGCCCAGGATGTTCTCGCGGACATCGCTGCCAAGCATGCCGGTGAGGGCCTTCTTGACGTCTTCGATGATGTCGTAGATCACGTTGTAGTAACGCATGTCCAGGCCTTCCTGCTCGACGATCTTGCGAGCACCGGCATCGGCACGCACGTTGAAGCCGAACACGACTGCGTTGGAAGCCAGGGCCAGGTTGGCGTCACTTTCCGTGATACCACCTACACCGCCTGCCACGACACGTACCTGCACTTCATCGTTGCCCAGGCCGCCCAAGGCGCCTTGGAGGGCTTCGAGCGAACCGCGCACATCGGACTTGAGTACGATGTTGAGGGTTTTCTTCTCTTCCTGGCCCATGCTCTCGAAGATGTTCTCGAGTTTGCCAGCATGTGCACGGGCGAGCTTGACCTCGCGGAACTTGCCTTGACGGAACAGGGCAACTTCACGTGCCTTCTTCTCGTCAGCCAGCACGCTCATTTCGTCGCCAGCGTCTGGGGTACCATCCAGGCCAAGAATCTCGACAGGGATGGATGGGCCGGCTTCTTTGACGTTCTTGCCGTTCTCATCAAGCATGGCGCGGATACGACCGAAGTTCGAGCCGACCAGTACCATGTCGCCCTGGCGCAGCGTACCGTCCTGAACCAGCACGGTCGCGACGGGGCCACGGCCCTTGTCCAGGCGAGATTCAACGACGACGCCGCGGCCTGGCGCAGCTGGGCTGGCCTTGAGCTCAAGCACTTCGGCCTGAAGCAGTACCGCTTCGAGCAGTTCGTCAACGCCGGTACCCATTTTCGCGGAGACCGAAACGAAGGGCGTGTCACCCCCCCACTCTTCGGACGTAACGCCCTGCACCGACAGCTCGCTACGAATGCGATCAAGGTCAGCACCCGGCTTGTCGATCTTGTTCACCGCCACAACCAGAGGAACGCCTGCCGCCTTGGCATGCTGGACCGCTTCGATGGTTTGCGGCATCACGCCGTCATCTGCTGCAACCACCAGGATGACGATGTCGGTCGCCTTGGCACCACGGGCACGCATGGCGGTAAACGCGGCGTGACCTGGGGTATCCAAGAAGGTAACCATGCCACGGTCGGTTTCAACGTGGTACGCACCGATGTGCTGGGTAATGCCGCCGGCTTCGCCAGCTGCCACCTTGGCACGACGGATGTAGTCGAGCAGCGAGGTTTTACCGTGGTCAACGTGACCCATGACGGTAACAACCGGTGCACGAGCGACCGTTTCACCTTCATACCGCAGGGACTCGGCCAGCGACTCTTCCAGCGCGTTGTCGCTGACCAGCTTGACCTTGTGGCCCAGCTCTTCGGCGATCAGTTGCGCAGTGTCCTGGTCCAGCACCTGGTTGATGGTGACCGGAGTGCCCAGCTTGAACATGAACTTGACGACTTCAGCGCCCTTCACGGACATCTGCTGCGCCAGGTCCGACACGGTGATGGTCTCGCCAATCACCACATCACGGACCAACGGGCCAGTCGGGCTCTGGAAGCCATGCATGTTGCGCTTCTTGAGCTTGGACTTGCCACGGCCACCACGGCGGAAGCCATCGCTTTCCTCCTCAGTGGTGCGTGGTGCAGCACGCGGGGTAGGCGCTTTTTCCTTGACGGTTGCGCGGTGTGGCTGATTCTTGCGGTCGCCGCCACGGCGGTCGTCGTCAGCGGTAGTTGCCTTGGGTTTGTCAGGGCGACGTGCGTCGTCGCGCTTGCGAACTTCAGCAACCATTGCCGGCTGAGGCGCACGCTCAGGCGCAGGCTCCGCAGCACGCGGAGCCGGTGCCTCGACCACTGCGGCAGGCTCAGGCTGGCTGGCATTTGCCGCGGGCGCAGCCTTGCGAGCCTCTTCCTCGGCGCGCAGGCGAACCTGGTCGTTCAGCTTATCGCGAGCAGCATTTTCAGTCGCACGGCGCTCTTCGAGTTCGCGGCGCTGTGCGGCCTCGATCTCTTCAGGGCTTTGCTTGACGAAGGTCTTCTTCTTGCGGACCTCGACACTGATGGTCTTGCTGCCAGCCACACGAAGTGTGCTGGTAGTCTTGCGCTGCAGGGTAATTTTGCGGGGTTCTTCCACTTTTGCCTTGTGACTGCTTTTCAGGTGCGCCAACAGCGCTTGTTTTTCGGTATCGGTCACAACCTGGCCGGCGTCGGTATGTGGTAGCCCCGCCTCACGCATCTGTTGCAACAGGCGCTCCACCGGTGCGGCGACCTCTTGGGCCAGTTCTTTCACCGTGACTTGCGTCATGCACTTCTCTCCTCAGGCCGCGCCAGTTACTCGAACCAATGGGCTCGGGCGGCCATGATCAACTTGCCGGCACGCTCTTGGTCGATGCCGTCGATGTCGAGCAAATCGTCAATAGACTGCTCGGCCAGGTCTTCGCGGTTGATTACGCCGCGTACCGCCAATTCCTTCGCTAGGTCTGCGTCCATGCCTTCCAGGGAAAGCAGGTCGTCCGCCGGTTGGGCGTCCGCCAGCTTCTCTTCGGAAGCGATGGCTGCAGTCAACAGGCGATCCTTGGCCCGAGCACGAAGCTCATTGACGATCTCCTCATCGAACCCATCGATGTTGAGCATTTCTTCCAAAGGCACGTAGGCGATTTCTTCCAGGCTGGTGAAACCTTCGTCCACCAATACCTGGGCAAGCTCCTCGTCAACTTCCAGTTGCTCGACGAAATTGCGCAGGATGTCGCCGGTTTCGGCCTGTTGTTTTGCCTGGATATCGGACTCGGTCATGACATTGAGCGTCCAGCCGGTCAGTTGACTGGCAAGGCGAACGTTCTGCCCGCCCCGGCCGATGGCCTGGGCAAGGTTGTCAGCACCCACGGCGATATCCATGGCATGCGCGTCTTCATCAACGATGATCGCCGCTACTTCAGCAGGCGACATGGCATTGATGACGAACTGTGCAGGGTTGTCGTCCCACAGGACGATGTCGACACGCTCGCCACCCAGCTCGCCAGACACGGCTTGTACGCGGGAGCCGCGCATACCGATGCAGGCGCCCTGAGGGTCGATGCGTTTGTCTTTGGAGCGAACGGCAATTTTTGCACGAGAGCCTGGATCGCGAGAGGCCGCCATGACTTCGATCAGGCCTTCGGCGATTTCCGGGACTTCGATGCGGAACAGCTCGATGAGCATTTCCGGCGCCGTACGGGACAGGATCAGTTGCGGGCCGCGGTTTTCACTGCGGATTTCCTTGAGCAGCGCACGCAGGCGCACACCTACCCGGAAGGTTTCCCGCGAGATGATGTCTTCACGGGCCAGCAAGGCTTCGGCATTGTTACCCAGGTCCACGATCACGTTGTCGCGGGTGACCTTTTTGACGGTGCCGGAGATGATCTCGCCTACCCGTTCACGGTAGGCATCGACCACTTGGGCACGCTCGGCCTCGCGCACTTTCTGCACGATAACCTGCTTGGCGGTTTGCGCGGCAATACGGCCGAATTCGATCGAATCGATCTTTTCTTCGATGATGTCGCCAGCGACCGAGTCCGGCTTGCGAGCCTGGGCCTGGTCGACTGCCAGCTGGATGGCCGGGTCGTCAAAGTTTTCATCTTCGACAACAGCCCAGCGCCGGAAGGTTTCGTAGCTGCCTGTGTGACGGTTGATTTCAACGCGCAGGTCTACTTCGTCCTCGAACCGCTTTTTGGTAGCAGTCGCCAGGGCGATTTCCAATGCTTCAAATATGACTCCGGCCGGTACGCCTTTTTCATTGGATACCGATTCAACAACCAGCAGTACTTCTTTACTCATCGTACGCCTCGCCTTTCGCAAGCCTTTGGGTTGCGCGAATGCGCGCAACCCGAAACGTCTCAGTCAAAACTGGGAATAATGTTTGCTTTATCGATGTCATCGATCGGCAACAAGAATTCATGGTCATCGACCTGGACCACCACATCCTGTTCTTCCACACCGCGAAGCAGGCCCTGGAAATTGCGACGGCCTTCGAAGGCGGTACGCAACTTGATCTTTACCTGATCGCCTGCATGGGCAGCAAACTGCTCCAGCGTAAACAACGGGCGATCCATGCCTGGAGAGGACACTTCAAGCGTGTATTCGACAGCGATGGGGTCTTCTACATCCAGAACCCCACTGACCTGACGGCTGACAGCCTCGCAGTCTTCAACGAGGACGCCGCCTTCCTTATCGATAAAAATACGTAGCAGTGAGTGACGGCCCTGGGAAATGTATTCGATACCCCAGCATTGGTAGCCAAGCGCCTCGACCACCGGGGCCAGCAAGGCCTGCAACTGTTCTAGCTTGCTCGACACCTGAACCCCCTCGTGCATGCTTTTAAAATAAAAAAATGGGCGAAACGCCCACACTGGAAACGCCGCAAGAACGCGACGCATGTGCTGATCAGCTAACAAAAAGCCCCTGAACAGGGGCTCCGCTGAAACTGGTTGCGGGGGCTGGATTTGAACCAACGACCTTCGGGTTATGAGCCCGACGAGCTACCGGACTGCTCCACCCCGCGACATAACTGGCCGCAAAGTATACGGGCTCAGCTTCGAACGGTCAATCAACAGCTCTGGAACAAGAAAGCCCGCAAAATGCGGGCCTCTTGTATATGGTACCGAGAAGGGGACTCGAACCCCTACACCCTATGGGCACAACCACCTCAAGGTTGCGTGTCTACCAATTCCACCACCTCGGCAAAACTTTTAAATCTGTTACTTCTGCTCTTGAGCCGGAGGAACATCAGTAGTGTTCGAACCGCTTTTTTGCTCTTGGAGCACCGGAACATCATCTGTAGCCGGCTTCTGCTTCGGCGCTTCAATTACTGCTGGATCCGGGAGGCCTGCCTGGCTCAACTGGTGAGCTTTTTCTTTAGCAAAGAACCCTAAACCCAAGCTGGTAATGAAGAAACATGCCGCGAGTATACCAGTAAACTTGCTCAGAAAGGTAGAGGAACCTTGGCTTCCGAACACAGTATTTGAAGCACCTGCGCCGAAAGATGCGCCTGCTTCTGCACCTTTCCCCTGTTGCAATAGCACGAGCACGACTACACCCAGTGCACCCAACAGATGAAACACTACAACGACATTTTCCAGCATGTTGTCAGTTTCCCGCGGCGCGACAGATCGCACCGAACTCATCTGCATTCAGGGAAGCACCACCAATCAGCCCCCCGTCGATATCCGGCATGCGGAATAGCTCAGCCGCATTGGCCGCCTTTACGCTGCCGCCGTACAAAAGCCGCACGCCTTGTGCGACTTCGGCATTCCTGGCTGCCAGCCTGGCCCGGATGGCGCTGTGCACATCCTGCGCCTGTTCTGGCGTAGCCGTTAAACCTGTACCAATCGCCCATACCGGCTCATAAGCGATGACTGCACGGGAGAATACTTCTACACCGAGCGAATCCATGATGCTGTCGAGCTGGGCGCCTACCACATCGAATGTTTGGTCGGCCTCACGCTCTGCCAGTGTTTCGCCGACACAGAGTACGGGAACCAGCCCTGCATCCTGTGCCGCCTTGAACTTCTCCACCAGCACACTTTCTGCTTCGCCGAGGAGCTGCCTGCGTTCCGAGTGCCCGATCAGCACAAGGCTGCAACCGGCGTCCGTCAGCTGGCTGGCTGAAACCTCACCTGTCAGAGCACCAGGCTCGGACTGTGTTGCAAGGTTCTGCGCACCTACCTTTACAGAGGTACCCTGCAGCGCCTCGACCGCTTCGTTCACATGGAGGAACGTCGGGAAAATCGCGACCTCTACTGTCGCTGAAAACTCCTGACTTTTCAACCCCTTGAGCAGCTCCGCCACGCTGGCGCGGGTACCGTTCATTTTCCAGTTACCAGCTACCATCAAGCGACGCATGCTTTACTCCGTCGGTCAAAGTGGGCGCAGATGTTACCCAGAACAACCGCGAGTGGCAAGCCTTCAACACCGCATTATGCACAAACTTCTGCCACAACCCCGGCCAACTCTTCTGCATACCGCCGTACCTGCGCTTCTTCGTCGCCCTCAACCATGACCCGCACCAAAGGCTCGGTCCCGGATTTGCGCAACAGTACCCTGCCCCGCCCGGCCATGGCCTGGGTGACACGCTCGCACGCCTGCTCGACCGAAGGATGGCCTACAGGGTTTTGGTCGCTGCCAGCGTAACGTACGTTGATCAACACCTGAGGGCATTTGCGCAACCCGTGGCGCGCTTGAGAAAGGGTTTCTCCCCGGCGCTTGAGGGCAAGCAGGACTTGCAGCGAGGCGATAATGGCATCCCCCGTGGTGGTGTGCTGGGAGCACACGATGTGGCCAGAGTTTTCACCACCCAGTGGCCAGCCGCGCTCTGCCATTTCCGCAATCACGTAGCGGTCGCCGACGTTCGCTCGCGTGAACGGAATATCTTGGTCCTGCAGGGCTAGCTCCAGCCCCAGGTTACTCATCAGGGTACCGACCACGCCACCTTCCAGCCGCCCGCGCGCCTTGAGGTCTCGTGCAATGATGAACAGCAGCTCGTCTCCGTCTACGATGGCACCGGTATGGTCAACCATCAGCACCCGGTCTCCGTCTCCATCGAAGGCAATGCCCATGTCCGCATGCCCGAGCAATACCGCAGCCTGGAGGGCTTCCATGTGCGTGGAACCGCAGTTCTCGTTGATGTTAAGGCCGTCGGGTTGCGCCGAGATAACGGTAACCTGAGCCCCAAGCTCCCGGAAAACGTTGGGCGCCACCTTGTAGGTAGCGCCATGAGCGCAATCCACTACCAGCTTGAGCCCGGCGAAGTCCGTACTGCTGGGCACGCTGCTCTTGCAGAACTCGATATAGCGCCCCGCCGCATCGTTGATGCGCGATACCTTCCCAAGACTGCCGGACTCAGCCACTGTCATGGGCTGCTCCATCAACTCCTCGATCATCAATTCGATATCGTCGGGCAGTTTGGTACCTTGCCCGGAGAAGAACTTGATGCCGTTATCGTGGTGGGGATTATGAGACGCACTGATTACGATGCCTGCTTCGGCATGGAAGGTACGCGTGAGGTAGGCGATGGCAGGTGTAGGCATGGGCCCTAGCAACATCACATCCGCACCTGCGGCCGACAGGCCTGCCTCCAGTGCCGACTCGAACATGTAACCGGAAATGCGTGTGTCTTTGCCTACCAGTACGCGGCAGGCACCCAGCTTGCGGAATGCCATGCCCGCAGCCCAGCCCAGCTTGAGCATGAAGTCTGGCGTAATGGGGTACTGGCCGACTCGGCCACGGATGCCGTCGGTGCCAAAAAACTTTTTGCTCATAGGTGCTCCGTTCGTTCTTATTTCGCTGCGTTGACCGCTGCGATCATGCGCACCACGTCCAGGGTTTCCGCCACGTCATGCACACGGAGAATTTTCGCCCCCTTGACCATGGCCAGGGCAGCCAGCGCTAGGCTGCCGAACAGCCGGCCATCAACGGGTTTACCCAGCGCCTGGCCAACGATGCTTTTGCGGGACACCCCCACTAGCAATGGCCGGCCAAGCGTACCTAGGCGATCAAGCGCCTTGAACAGGCTAAGGTTGTGGGCATGGGTTTTGGCAAAGCCAAAGCCTGGGTCCAGCACAACCCGGGACGCGTCTATGCCCACATTCTGACAGGCCAGCAACCGATCCGCGAGAAAATCGACAACTTCGCCCACCAGGTCGGTGTAGGCAGGCGCATCCTGCATATCCCCAGGCTCGCCTCGCATATGCATCAGGCACACCGCAGCTTGAGTACTGGCGGCCGCCTCCAAGGCGCCAGGGCGACGCAACGCCCGTACGTCATTGACCAGCCCCATGCCCAGCTGTGCGGCCTGCGTGATGACCTCAGGGGTAGAGGTGTCCACCGAAACGATCACATCCAGCTCGGCCACAATGGCTTCTACCACAGGGCATACCCGATCGAGCTCTTCCTGAACGGACACGGGAGAAGCGCCAGGGCGAGTGGACTCCCCACCTACGTCTATAAGCGCAGCGCCCGCCTCGACCATTTCACGGGCATGTTCAAGGGCGCGGTCCCGCCCCTTGAAGCGGCCGCCGTCCGAAAACGAGTCCGGCGTGACATTGAGGATACCCATGACATGGGTATGGGATAAATCAAGAACCCGGTTGCCGCAAGGCAACCGGGTCGAGTGCAGCGTAGAGCTCATGTAAAGCCTTAGTGTTGTGCGGCTGGGCCACCAATCGGCGCCTCTGGGCGCTCGTTACCTTTGGCTGCAGTGCCTGAAGAGCCAGAACCACCTGTCCAGTCACGAGGTTCACGCACAGGCCTTCCGGCCATGATGTCCTCGATCTGATCGGCATCGATGGTTTCGTACTTCATCAACGCTTCGGCCATAACGTCCAGCTTGTCGCGGTTATCCGTAAGGATCTGGCCGGCCGTGGTGTAGCAATGGTCGATGATGCTACGCACTTCAGAGTCGATCATTTTAGCTGTCTCGCCCGACAGGCTGCCATTCTGGCCACCGCCGCCACGACCCAGGTAGGACTCACCCTCGTCTTCGGCATACATCAGAGGCCCCATTTTCTCGGACAGGCCCCACTTGGTGACCATATTCCGAGCGATCTGGCTGGCGCGCATGATGTCGTTCGAGGCACCTGTAGTCACACCATCGAAGCCCAGTGTCATTTCCTCCGCGATACGACCGCCGTACAGCGAGCAGATCTGGCTGATCAGCGCACGCTTGGACAAGCTGTAACGGTCTTCCTCGGGCAGGAACATGGTTACACCCAAGGCACGGCCACGAGGAATGATAGACACCTTGTACACTGGGTCATGCTCGGGAACGATGCGACCCACAATGGCATGGCCGGCTTCGTGGTATGCCGTGTTGCGCTTCTCTTTCTCGGACATGACCATGGTTTTGCGCTCTGCGCCCATCATGATCTTGTCCTTGGCCAGCTCGAACTCGCGCATTTCCACGATTCGCTTGCCTGAACGAGCGGCGAACAGGGACGCTTCGTTCACAAGGTTTGCCAGGTCTGCACCCGAGAACCCTGGTGTACCGCGTGCAATTACAGCCGGGTCGACGTTTTCGCCAGCCGGCACTTTGCGCATATGCACTTTCAGGATCTGCTCACGCCCGCGGATATCCGGCAGGCCTACTACCACCTGGCGGTCGAAACGGCCAGGGCGCAGCAATGCCGGGTCCAGCACATCGGGACGGTTGGTGGCAGCGATCACGATGATGCCATCGTTCACTTCAAAGCCGTCCATCTCCACCAGCAACTGGTTGAGCGTCTGCTCGCGCTCGTCATGACCGCCGCCCATACCGGCGCCACGGTGGCGACCTACCGCATCGATTTCGTCGATGAAGATAATGCAAGGCGCATGCTTCTTAGCCTGCTCGAACATGTCGCGTACGCGGCTGGCGCCCACCCCCACGAACATTTCCACAAAGTCCGAACCGGAAATGGTGAAGAACGGGACTTTAGCCTCGCCAGCGATGGCCTTGGCCAACAGGGTTTTACCTGTACCAGGCGGGCCTACCATCAGCACCCCACGGGGGATACGACCGCCCAAGCGCTGGAACTTGCCTGGGTCACGCAGGAACTCCACCAGCTCACCAACTTCCTCCTTGGCCTCGTCACACCCAGCCACATCTGCCAAGGTGGTTTTGACCTGGTCTTCGGAGAGCAAGCGTGCCTTGCTTTTACCAAAGCTCATAGGCCCGCCTTTACCGCCCGCCCCCCCTTGCATCTGCCGCATGAAGAACATGAACACGGCGATGATCACAAGAATAGGGAAGCTGGCGACCAATAGCTGGGTCCAGATGCTTTGCTGCTCAGGCTGCTTGCCTTCGACCACGACCTTGTTGTCCACCAGGTCGCCAATCAGGCCGTTGTCCTGAATAGCGGGGCGGATGGTCTTGAAGTTGTCGCCGTCGTTGCGCTTGCCGGTAATGACGTAGCCGTCTACCTGCACGCGCTCAATCTTGCCATCCTTCACTTGCTGGATGAAGTCGGAATAATTGAGGGTTTGCGGTTCGTTTGGGCTTGAGAAATTGTTCATCACCGTCACGAGAACGGCGGCGATGATCAGCCACAGTATGAGATTCTTTGCCATATCGTTCAATTCGCTACCCTCTGAAGCCAGTCTCTGGGACCTAGCGCCAGGCTTCGTATGATGTCCATCGGCCTAACTTACTACACAACCCTAGGCATGCGCAGAGGCTGCTTGTAACGCTTTGTGAAACTTTTGACTGCGCAATGCTCGCTTATGCTCCGTAGCAATCACCATTTGAAAAAAGCTATCGGCCACCACGAAGCTGCCATGAGTGTAGCTGTCAGCCCTTGAAGCCGCGCGCCAGAAGGTATTGTTCGCGAGAACGGTCCCGTGACGACAGCGGTTTACGCATTTGAACCTTGTCGAATTGCTGCCGAACGGTCTTGAGGTAGGTGTCGAACCCTTCCCCCTGGAAAATCTTGATCAGAAAATCCCCGCCTGGCTTGAGTACCCGGCCGGCCAGGTCCAGCGCCAGCTCACACAGAAACATTGCACGGGGCATGTCCACTGCGCTCAATCCACTCATATTGGGGGCCATGTCGGAAATAACAAGGTCGAACGGGTTGCCACCTGCAGCTTCCAGAATCTGCTGCAGCACTGCATCGTGGGTGAAGTCCCCCTGGATGAAGGTGACATCGGGAATACTGTCCATTTCCAGGATGTCCGAAGCGATCAGCCGGCCCTGCCCGCCGATCAGCCGGCTGGTGACCTGGGACCAGCCACCGGGCGCTGCGCCCAGGTCAATTACTGACATGCCAGGGCGGATGAGCCTGTCCTTTTCCTGGATCTCCAGCAGCTTGTAACTGGCGCGCGAACGGTAGCCGTCCTTCTGCGCCATCTTCACATACGGGTCGTTAAAATGTTCTTTCAGCCAATTATGGCTTGTCTTGGAACGGGCCACTGGGCACCTCGAAGTAGGGCGGCGTTGCGTGTCGCTGTGCGTAGCACCGTGCGCTCGGGTAAAATGGCCGCCATTTTCATACAGTTTCAATCAAAGGGTCAGGTTATGCCGCTCAAACCAGAGCAGAAAAAGCAGTACAAATCCATCGGTCACCACCTCAAGCCGGTATTGATCGTAGCTGAGAATGGCGTGACGGAAGGCGTCGCGGCAGAGTTGGAACGTGCATTGGCTGATCACGAGCTGATCAAGGTAAAGGTCAACATCCTGGATCGCGAAGAGCGCCTGGGCATGATCAACAGCCTGTGCACCGCAGGCCGCGCAGACCTGGTTCAGGTCATCGGCAAGATGGCCCTGGTGTACCGCCGCAATCCGCAGCCGAACAAGCAGCTTTCAAACATACATCGTTTCGCCTGACCAGGCTTCGCCGGCTGGGCCGGCTCCTACAGGAGCCCGGCATAGCCGGCGGGCAAGGTCAGATGTGCCGTACCTCGATAATTTCGTACTCGACAGTACCGCTCGGGGTTTTCACTACCACGATGTCACCCTCCTCCTTGGCGATCAGCGCCTTGGCGATAGGTGAGCCGCTGGAAATCTTCCGCGCCTTGATGTCGGCTTCGTCCTCGCCCACGATCTGGTAGACCACGCGCTCGTCCGTTTCGGTGTTGGCGATTTCCACGGTAGTACCGAAAATCACCTTGCCGGTGGGCTCGATGGTGGTGACGTCGATGATCACCGCATTCTGCAGGCGACCCTCGATGTCACGAATACGCGCTTCTACCATGCCCTGCTGCTCGCGGGCCGCATGGTACTCGGCGTTTTCCTTCAGGTCGCCCAATTCCCGCGCCACACCAATGTCATGGCTGAGCTTGGGGCGAACGACCTTGGTCAGGTGCAAATGCTCTTCTTCCAAGGCGCGAGCGCCTTGGACGGTCATGGGGTATTTGGTCATGCGTTGAGTCCTGCGTGTAGATCCTGCAAGCGCCGTACGGTCTTCTCAGGGCCGAATTTGAGCGCCTGGCAGATGGCTTCACCGGCAGCGATCGTGGTGGTGCAATAGATCTTGTGCTGCAAGGCATTGCGACGGATGGAGTACGAGTCGGCAATCGACTGGCGCCCTTCGGTCGTGTTGATGATCAAGGTTACTTCGTCATTCTTGATCATGTCCACGATATGCGGGCGGCCTTCAGTCACTTTGTTTACCCGGCGCACGTTCAGGCCTGCTTCCTCGATGACCTTCGCAGTGCCCGCAGTGGCTACCACCTGGAAGCCCAGGTCGATCAATTGCCCAGCAACGCTGGCTACGAAAGGCTTGTCATCATCGCGAACGCTGATGAAGGCGGTACCACCGGTGGGCAATACTTCGCTGGCGCCCATCTGTGCCTTGGCGAAGGCTTCGCCAAAGGTGTCACCCACACCCATCACTTCACCAGTAGATTTCATCTCTGGCCCAAGGATCGGGTCCACGCCAGGGAATTTGGCGAAGGGGAACACTGCCTCTTTCACACTGTAGAAGTTGGGGATGATTTCCTGGGTGAAGCCCAGTTCCTTGAGGGTTTTGCCTGCCATCACGCGGGCGGCGATCATGGCCAGCGAGGTGCCGATGCACTTGGACACGAACGGCACGGTACGCGAAGCACGTGGGTTTACTTCGATCACGTAGATCTTGTCACCCTGCAAGGCCAGCTGCACGTTCATCAGGCCAACCACGCCCAGCTCCAGTGCCATCTTCTTCACTTGCTCGCGTACTTCGTCCTGTACATGAGCCGGCAGGGAGTACGGCGGCAGCGAGCACGCCGAGTCACCGGAGTGAACACCGGCCTGCTCGATGTGCTGCATGATGGCGCCGATTACCACATCCGTACCGTCGCATACGGCATCCACATCCATTTCGATGGCGCAATTGAGGAAGTGGTCGAGCAGCACAGGGCTGTCATTGGACACTTGAACCGCGTCGCGCAAGTAGCGCTTGAGCTCGTCCAGCTCGTAGACGATCTCCATGGCGCGGCCACCCAACACATAGGATGGGCGAACCACCAGTGGGTAACCAATAACGCCTGCGGCCCGAATGGCTTCTTCTTCGCTGCGAACCGTAGCATTCGGCGGTTGCAGCAGGTTCAGCCGCTGCACCATTTGCTGGAAGCGCTCGCGGTCTTCGGCACGGTCGATGGCATCCGGGCTGGTACCGATAATGGGCACACCTGCCTCTTCCAAGGCACGGGCCAGCTTCAGTGGGGTTTGGCCACCGTACTGCACGATCACGCCCTTGGGCTTCTCGACCCGCACCACTTCCAGCACGTCCTCGAGGGTCAGCGGCTCGAAGTACAAGCGATCCGAAGTATCGTAGTCGGTGGACACGGTTTCCGGGTTGCAGTTGACCATGATGGTTTCATAACCGTCGTCACGCAGCGCCAGTGCCGCGTGTACGCAGCAATAGTCGAACTCGATGCCCTGGCCGATACGGTTGGGGCCGCCACCCAGGATCATGATTTTGTCGCGGGTAGACGGGTTGGCCTCACACTCTTCCTCGTACGTGGAGTACAGGTAGGCGGTATCGGTGGCGAACTCGGCAGCACAGGTGTCCACGCGCTTGTAGACTGGGAAGATCTCCAGCTTGTGACGGTGGCGGCGCAGGTTCTTGTCGGTCACACCCAGCAACTTGGCCAGGCGCTGGTCCGAGAAGCCTTTGCGCTTGAGGCGGAACATCAACTGCTTGTCGATATCGGCCAGGCCGAGGGTTTTTACCTTCTCTTCGTCCTTGATCAGGTCTTCGATCTGCACCAGGAACCAATGGTCGATGCTGGTAAGGGCAAAGATTTCGTCACAGGTCATGCCCGCGCGGAATGCATCGGCCACATACCAGATACGCTCGGCGCCCGGCACAGTCAGCTCACGCTTGAGGATGCTGTGGAACTCGGGGTTGCTGGGTTCTACCTTAGGGTCCAGACCACAGACGCCCACTTCCAGCCCGCGCAAGGCTTTCTGCAACGACTCCTGGAAGGTACGGCCGATGGCCATAACTTCACCTACAGACTTCATCTGGGTGGTGAGGCGGGCGTCGGCTTTGGGGAATTTTTCGAACGCAAAGCGTGGCAGCTTGGTGACCACATAGTCGATGGACGGCTCGAACGAGGCCGGGGTTTTGCCGCCGGTGATGTCGTTCTGCAGTTCGTCCAGGGTGTACCCCACGGCCAGCTTGGCGGCGACCTTGGCGATCGGGAAGCCGGTGGCCTTGGAGGCCAGCGCCGAGGAGCGGGAAACACGCGGGTTCATTTCGATCACAACCATACGGCCGGTATCTGGGCAGATACCGAACTGCACGTTCGAACCACCGGTTTCCACGCCGATCTCACGCAGCACCGCCAGCGAGGCGTTGCGCATGATCTGGTATTCCTTGTCGGTCAGCGTCTGCGCTGGGGCCACGGTGATCGAGTCACCTGTATGGACGCCCATGGGGTCGAAGTTCTCGATGGAGCAGACGATGATGCAGTTGTCCTTCTTGTCGCGGACAACTTCCATTTCATACTCTTTCCACCCGATCAGCGATTCGTCGATCAGCAGTTCCTTGGTGGGCGACAGGTCCAGGCCACGGGCGCAAATTTCTTCGAACTCTTCGCGGTTGTAGGCAATACCGCCGCCGGTCCCGCCCATGGTGAACGAAGGGCGGATGATGCACGGGAAGCCCAGGCGCTCAAGGGTGGCGTTGGCTTCTTCCATGTTATGGGCGATGCCGGAACGCGGGCATTCCAGGCCGATGGCTTTCATGGCCTTGTCAAAGCGCGAACGGTCTTCGGCCTTGTCGATGGTGTCGGCATTGGCGCCGATCATTTCCACACCGAATTTCTCCAGAACGCCTTCGCGCTCCAGGTCCAGCGCACAGTTGAGTGCGGTCTGGCCGCCCATGGTCGGCAGCAGTGCGTCTGGGCGCTCGGCTTCGATGATCTTGGCAACGGTCTGCCATTTGATCGGCTCGATGTAGGTCGCGTCCGCCATGGCCGGGTCGGTCATGATGGTGGCCGGGTTGGAGTTCACCAGGATCACCCGGTAGCCCTCTTCGCGCAGGGCCTTGCAGGCCTGGGCGCCAGAGTAGTCGAACTCACAGGCCTGGCCGATAACGATAGGCCCCGCGCCGAGGATCAGGATGCTTTTGATGTCTGTACGTTTTGGCATGGTGGTCACTCAATTCCGCATTTCGGTCGGCAGGCCCGGGTGAACAGGCTGCCTCGAACAATCATGGGCGGCACCGGGCCGGCCCGCACAGGTGTGGGGCGGCCAGGGCGTGCAGCAGTTAGCGGCGCTTGGCCATCGACTCGATGAAGCGATCGAACAATGGCGCAACGTCGGTCGGGCCAGGGCTGGCTTCCGGGTGCCCCTGGAAGCTGAACGCGTCCTTGCCGGTAATCTCGATGCCTTGCAAGGTGCCATCGAACAGCGACTTGTGGATGGCGCGCACGTTGCTGGGCAATGTGCTTTCGTCCACCGCAAACCCGTGGTTCTGGCTAGTGATCATCACCACACCGGTGTCCAGGTCCTGGACCGGGTGGTTGGCACCATGGTGGCCAGTGTCCATCTTGACGGTGCGCGCGCCTGCTGCCAGCGCCAGCAACTGGTGACCCAGGCAAATGCCGAACACCGGCGTGTCGGTTTCCAACACGTCCTGGATGGCCTTGATGGCGTAGTCGCACGGCTCCGGGTCCCCAGGGCCGTTGGAGAGAAACACGCCGTCTGGCTTGAGTGCCAGCACTTCGCTGGCCGGGGTCTGGGCAGGTACTACCGTAAGGCGGCAGCCGCGAGCCACCAGCATGCGCAGGATGTTCAGCTTCACACCGTAGTCGTAGGCCACTACGTGGTAAGGCAGCTCTTCATCCTTAGGCTGAGCATGGCTGTCGGTCGCCAATGCCCATACACCTTCACGCCACGGGTAGGTTTTCTTGGTGCTGACCTCTTTGGCTAGGTCCATGCCCTTCAGGCCTGGGAAGCCGCGCGCGGCAGCGATGGCCGCCTCTTCAGTGATGTCGTCACCGGCCAGGATGCAACCGTTCTGGGCGCCCTTCTCCCGCAGAATGCGCGTGAGCCGACGGGTGTCGATGCCGGCGATGGCCACCACGTTGTTGGCTTTGAGGTAGTCGGACAGCGACTGGGTGTTGCGCCAGTTGCTCGCAATCAGCGGAAGGTCGCGGATCACCAGGCCCGCAGACCATACGCGGTCGGCTTCGGCGTCCAGCGCCGTGGTGCCGGTGTTGCCGATGTGGGGGTAGGTGAGCGTGACGATCTGCTGGGCGTAGGAAGGGTCTGTGAGGATTTCCTGATAGCCGGTCATGGCCGTGTTGAAGACCACCTCTCCGACGGTCTGGCCGTCGGCTCCAATCGCTTCACCGCGAAAGATGCTGCCGTCGGCAAGGGCGAGTATGGCTGGCTTAGTCAAGAAGACCTCCGATAAATCTAGCCTGAAGGGGCGATCGCAGGTTGTAAAAAAGCGGAGAGACGTATAGACACGTCGCCCCGCTTCTTCATCGAATTATCTGCGCGCTTTTAGTGGACACACTAAAGCTGTAGCTTACAGAAAAGCGACATTTTGGTCCACCCACTGGGCGCGTTTAATTATAGGACCCCTCAGGCTCTGCCATTGCTCCACGGATCAACCCTGCCACGTATTTTAACAATCTGTGGATTGGCCAGCTCCTGGTAATACAGGTAACTCAGCACAACACGTCGCGCATCGCCATCGTCAAGATCAAGCGGCCCTTGCCGTAACGCAGGCCAATCACCTGGGCCAACGGGCTTGATCGCTTCATTACCCCACACCGATGCATGTTGCCGCTCGATAGCCTGCTCGAACAATGAGGGATCACGCAAGGGCGCATACCCTGGAATTGCCTCGAAGCCTTTGGCACTGGCTTTGACGCGTTCAGCGTTACGCATCATTACACCAAAGCCGCCCTGAGAACCGGAGAGGTGAGTACCCAGGGCTTTGTACATCAGCGTGGGATCCATCACTTCACTGGTAGCGAAACGCAGCACCTTGCCTGGGCCTGGGCCAGCATAGCGTAACTCAAGAGCACTATAGACTGACTTGACGGATTTCGATTTCGAGACAAATTTGCCCAGGAGGAAACGCCAGCTGTCTCCTTCGTTGTCCCGCCTGTTTACAGGGTCGTCATCACAATAGGCATATGCGTTCAGCCCACCTTGCCCAAAAGGGCTAACCGCGTCTGGGGAAACAAAACGCCCCAGCGTAGGGAGGTAGGCTCGGTAGCCATTACCTAACATATAGAGGGAGGACTCGTTCAATTGCCCCGCAAACCCAGCTTCGCCTCGTTGGCTAGGTACATAACCAAAAGGCGTATAGACCCGAAGCGCTTGCCCACGCCTAGTCACGGATTGGGCTATGTCGGTCGCTAGCAATGCGGCTTGCGGGCTGTACTGACGCATCAGAGCACTCCAGTGTCGTTCACGCTTCAATTAAAGCATGTAAGGCCACTGGGTGAACCTGACAAAAATGCCAGGTTGCACCACTTGAATTGACTGAATACCGGCCCTTCTTCAATGCAGGTCCAGCACATCCTGCATGTCGTACAACCCTGGTGCGCGCCCATCCAGCCACAGGGCAGCACGAACGGCCCCTTTGGCAAACGTCATGCGGCTAGAGGCCTTGTGGGTGATTTCCACACGCTCGCCCTCGGCAGCGAACAGCACGGTATGGTCCCCCACCACATCCCCGGCGCGCACGGTGGCAAAGCCGATGGTCTCGCGCTTGCGCGCACCGGTCTGGCCTTCGCGGCCGTACACGGCCACTTTTTCCAGGTCCCGGCCCAAGGCCTTGGCCACCACTTCTCCCATGCGGACAGCTGTACCTGAAGGGGCATCCACCTTGTGGCGGTGATGGGCTTCCAGAATCTCGATGTCCACGTCATCGCCCAGTACACGGGCGGCGGTGTCCAGCAGCTTCAGGCACAGGTTCACGCCGATGCTGAAGTTAGCGGCGAACACGATGGGGATATCTTTGCCCGCCTCGGCCAGGCGTTCCTTTTCCTCGGTACTGAACCCTGTGGTGCCAATAACCATGGCCTTGCCCGCCTTGCGGCAGAAGGCCAGGTTTTTCAGGGTGACCGTGGGGTGGGTGAAGTCGATCAGTACATCGAACTCTTCCGCCACGCGGGCCAGATCACCGGAAATCGGCACGCCGATCCGCCCCAGCGCAGCCAGCTCACCCGCATCAGCGCCTACCAGGGTGCTGTCCGCCCGGTCGATGGCGGCAGTGAGCCCGGCGCCAGGCGCCTGCTGCACGGCCTCGACCAGGGTTTTCCCCATACGGCCAGCGGCCCCCATCACAGCTATACGTCGCATCAGTGAATCCTTTTGATCGTTGGCTTCAGAGGTCGCCAAAGAAGCGCTTCATACCTTCGAACCAGCCGCTGGCCTTGGGCGAATGCGTGGTGTTGCCTTCCAGGGATGCCCGGAACTCTTCCAGCAACTCGCGCTGACGGCGATCCAGGTTGACCGGCGTTTCCACCGCTACACGGCACAGCAGGTCACCTGGCGAGCCGCCACGCACTGGCGCCACACCCTTGCCACGCAGGCGGAACTGCTTACCGGTTTGCGTGCCATCCGGGATCTTGAGCTTCACTCGACCGTCGAGCGTAGGCACTTCCAGCTCTCCACCCAAGGCGGCATCGGTAAAGCTGATGGGCACTTCGCAGAACAGGTTCTTGCCGTCGCGCTGGAAGATCGCGTGCTCGCGCACGTTGATCACCACATACAGGTCGCCGGTAGGGCCACCCTGCGCGCCCGCCTCGCCCTCACCGGACAAGCGAATACGGTCGCCTGTATCGACCCCTGGCGGTACTTTTACGGAAAGGGTCTTGAATTCCTCGACACGCCCTTCGCCATGGCAAGCGTCGCACGGGTCGGAAATGATCTTGCCCTGGCCATGGCAGCGCGGGCAGGTCTGCTGCACCGAGAAGAAGCCCTGCTGCATGCGCACCTGGCCAATGCCGGCACAGGTAGGGCAGCTGATGGGCGAGGAACCCTTCTTGGCGCCATTGCCGTCGCAGACCTTGCAGTTGACCAAAGTGGGAACACGGATACTGACGGTGGTGCCGCGCACGGCTTCTTCGAGGTCCAGCTCCAGGGTGTAACGCAGGTCGCTGCCACGCTGCGCGCCGCCACGGCCACCCCCACGCCCGCCAGCGCCGAAGAAGTCACTGAACACGTCGCCAAAGATGTCGGAGAAGTTAGCACCGCCAAAGCCTTGACCACCGCCACCCATCTGGGGATCTACCCCAGCATGACCGTACTGGTCGTAGGCAGCGCGCTTGCTGGCATCGGACAGCACTTCATAGGCCTCGTTGGCCTCCTTGAAGCTTTCTTCTGCCGCTTTGTCACCCGGGTTGCGATCCGGGTGAAGCTTCATCGCTACTCGGCGATAGGCTTTCTTAAGCTCGGCTTCGCTTGCGCCCCGCTCTACCCCCAGTACCTCGTAATAGTCACGCTTAGCCATATGGTTGTTCACACCTTGAATAGATTTCGCCAATGCCCGCTGTGCGAGCGGGCAGGCAGGTTCCTTACGTACTCACCATGCAGGCGCAAAGCTTGGCGCCTACAGGCGGCTTTGGGGAACCTTGAAATTCCTGTACCCCAGACACGCCAACGCGGGAGCCAAGGCCCCCGCGCGGCGACATGCTACCAGTCACCACACGTATGCAGGAAACCGGCCGATCACAAGCAGTACTTACTTGTTGTCTTTCACTTCTTCGAACTCGGCATCGACTACGTCGTCGTGCTTCTTCGGCTCTTCACCGGCGGGCTGGGCAGGGGCTTCCTGACCGGCGTCGGCGTACATCTTCTGAGCAACAGGTGCAGTCACCTTGGACAGCTCTTCGATACGCGCTTCGATGGCCGCCTTGTCGTCACCCTTCACTGCTGTTTCCAGTGCGGCAACAGCCGTTTCAATGGCGGTTTTCTCTTCAGCGGTTACCTTGTCGCCGGCTTCGCTGACCATCTTGCGGGTAGAGTGCACCAGCGCGTCACCTTGGTTGCGAGCAGAGGCCAGTTCTTCGAACTTGCGATCTTCCTCGGCGTTGGCCTCGGCATCACGCACCATCTGCTGAATCTCTTCCTCGGACAAGCCAGAGTTGGCCTTGATCACGATGGACTGCTGCTTGCCAGTGGCCTTGTCTTTGGCGCCTACGTGCAGAATGCCGTTGGCGTCGATGTCGAAGGTCACTTCGATCTGAGGAACACCGCGCGGTGCTGGTGGAATCTCGCTCAGGTCAAACTTGCCCAGGGACTTGTTAGACGTCGCCTGCTTACGCTCGCCCTGCAGCACGTGAATGGTCACAGCGCTCTGGTTGTCGTCGGCGGTAGAGAACACCTGAGACTTCTTGGTCGGGATGGTGGTGTTCTTCTCGATCAGCGGCGTCATCACGCCACCCATGGTTTCGATACCCAGGGTCAGCGGGCTGACGTCCAGCAGCAGCACGTCCTTCACGTCACCAGCCAGTACGGCGCCCTGGATAGCAGCACCCATGGCAACGGCTTCGTCCGGGTTCACGTCCTTGCGTGCTTCTTTGCCGAAGAAGTCGCTTACCAGTTTCTGGACCAGTGGCATGCGGGTCTGGCCGCCTACCAGGATCACGTCGTGGATGGAGCCCACGTCGATACCAGCATCTTTCAAAGCAATGCGGCAAGGCTCGATGGTGCGCTGAACCAGGTCTTCCACCAGCGCTTCAAGCTTGGCGCGGGAGATTTTCACGTTCAGGTGCTTCGGCCCGGTGGCATCGGCCGTGATGTACGGCAGGTTCACGTCGGTGGACTGAGACGAAGACAGCTCGATCTTGGCTTTTTCAGCGGCTTCTTTCAGGCGCTGCATGGCCAGCGGGTCGCCCTTGAGGTTCATGCCGCTTTCTTTCTTGAATTCGTCTACCAGGTAGTCGATCAAGCGGATGTCGAAGTCTTCACCACCCAGGAAGGTGTCACCGTTGGTGGCCAGTACTTCGAACTGATGCTCGCCGTCCACTTCCGCGATTTCGATCACGGACACGTCGAAGGTACCGCCGCCCAGGTCATAGACGATAACGGTGTGGTCGCCGCGCGCTTTGTCCATGCCGTAGGCCAGGGCTGCTGCAGTTGGCTCGTTGATGATGCGCTTGACGTCCAGGCCCGCGATACGGCCGGCGTCCTTGGTAGCTTGGCGCTGGCTGTCGTTGAAGTAGGCCGGCACGGTGATGACCGCTTCGGTCACGGACTCACCGAGGTAGTCTTCGGCGGTCTTCTTCATTTTTTTCAGCACTTCAGCCGAGATCTGTGGCGGTGCCATCTTCTGGCTGTTCACCTCGACCCACGCATCGCCGTTGTCAGCCTTGGCGATCTTGTACGGCACCATCTTGATGTCTTTCTGAACGACTTCTTCTTCGAACTTGCGGCCGATCAGGCGCTTTACTGCATAGAGGGTGTTGTGCGGGTTGGTGACCGCCTGGCGCTTGGCCGACTGCCCTACCAGCACTTCGCCGTCGTTGGCGTACGCAATGATGGACGGCGTGGTACGCGCGCCTTCCGCGTTTTCGATAACTTTGGCTTTGCCGTTTTCCAGCACGGAGACACAGGAGTTGGTTGTCCCCAGGTCAATACCGATAATCTTGCCCATGTATGAAACTCTCCCGAAACTTTGAATTAGGTTGCCGCGCCAGTGGTGGCTGTACGCGGTAGCACTCGAACGCTTGACGACTAGATGGGGGCCGCTTTACGGATTTCAAGCCTTCTCGTTGATCGAAGGCGTGGCCGGTGCCACAGGCTTGCTGACCACAACCATGGCCGGGCGCAGCAGGCGGCCGTTGAGCTGGTAACCCTTCTGGAACACCTTGAGTACGGTGTTGGGCTCGACGTCGGCGCTTTCCTGCATGGCCATGGCCTGATGGTGTTCGGCGTTGAACGGCTCGCCGTGCGGGTCTACCGACTCGGCGCCGTAGCGCTTGAGGGTATCAGCGAACATTTTCAGGGTCAGTTGCATGCCTTCGCGCATGGGGCGCAGGGCTTCGTCTTCACCGCTGGACAGCTCCAGGCCGCGCTCAAGGCTATCAACGATAGGCAGCAGGTCACCGGCAAACTTCTCTAGCGCAAACTTGTGCGCCTTTTCCACGTCCTGCTCGGCACGGCGGCGGATGTTCTGCACATCAGCGGCAACGCGCAGTGCCTTGTCCTTCTCGGCGGCCAGTTGCTCTTCGAGCGCCTGCACCTGTGCAGCGAGGTCATCGCCCGTGGCTTCTGGTGCCGGGGTGAGGTCCGGGTTCTGTTCGTCCAGAGTCTTTTCTTCAGCCATGGAATTCTCCTTTGAGTACGTCGGCGAGCAATACCTCGCTGGATGCCGGCTATATGGGGGCCGTGATTGCGAGGTTCAAGGGCTAAGGCGTGAGCAAATTCTCAGTCAGGCGCTGAACGGCTATCGGATCGCCTTGCAGATGGGATTGTCAGGCGCCCCAATAGCACTGTATAAATAACCAGACCTTCACGCCTTGGGGATCGTGACCATGCTGGTACACCTGTCCGTTCACAACTACGCCATCGTCGAACACCTGGACCTTGAACTGGAACGCGGGATGAGCGTAATCACCGGTGAAACGGGTGCCGGCAAGTCCATCATGCTCGATGCCCTGAGCCTCACGCTTGGCGCCCGTGCAGACAGCGGCGTAGTGCGCCCTGGTGCTGACAAGGCGGATGTGCTGGCCACCTTCGACGTGACCGACATCCCCGATGCGCGCACTTGGCTGGCCGAGCGGGACCTGGAAACCGACGCCCACTGCATTCTGCGCCGGGTGATCACCAGCGAAGGCCGTTCCCGTGCCTACATTAATGGCACGCCCAGCCCGTTAAGTGACCTCAAGGCGTTGGGTGAGCTGCTGATCGACATCCATGGCCAGCACGAGCACCAGACCTTGCTCAAGCCAGACACGCACCGCCGCCTGCTGGACGAATTCGCCGGCGCCAGCGACCTGGCCCGGCAGGTAATGCTGGCAGCCCAGCGGTGGCGGCAAACCCGCCAGGAAATTCACCGTTTATCCAGCACCAGCGATGAACAACGTGCCCGCCATCAGTTGCTCAGCTACCAGTTGGAAGAACTGGAAAACCTGGCGCTGGGCGAAAACGAACTGCAGGAACTTGAAGACGCCCAGAAAAACCTGGCCAATGCCGAGGGGCTATTCGCCACCAGCCGGCAAGTGGTGGAGCAGTGCTCGGAAAGCGACGCGGGCAACATCATGGACGCACTCAGTGCCTGCCTGAACCGGCTTACCTCAGTGGACAACCCGCCTCGCGCCTTGCAGGAAGCGGCGAACATGCTGGCCTCGGCTCAGATTCAGGTCGAAGAAGCAGTGGGTGAACTGAACCGCTTCGTAGACAACTTCGAAGCCGACCCTGCGCGCCTGCAACTGGTCGAAGAGCGCCTGGACACTATTTATACCTTGGCGCGCAAGCACCGCATTCAGCCGGCCGAGGTCGCGGCCCTGCAACAAAAGCTGTTCGACGAAGTGGAAAGCCTGGCAGCGTGCGACGAGTCTATCGAGCGCCTGGAAGGCGAGTTGGCGGCCTTTGCCCGGCACTATCAGGAAAAGGCGGCCGAGCTCAGCGCTCTGCGCACCGAAGCGGCGCAACGGTTGGCAGGGGCGGTAGAGGAAGAAATTCACCGGCTGGGCATGCCGGGTGGCCGCTTCCGTATCGAATTGAAACCCCATGACGGCAAGGACCTGCACCCCAATGGCCTGGAAAGCACGGAACTGATGGTAAGCGCCAACCCCGGCCAGCCTATCAAGTCCCTGGCCAAGGTCGCGTCGGGGGGTGAGCTGTCGCGTATCAGCCTGGCCATCCAGGTGATCACTGCTCAAACTTCGCGCACCCCTACCCTGGTGTTCGACGAAGTGGACGTGGGCATCGGCGGCCCTACCGCAGAGATCGTAGGCCAGTTGCTGCGCCGGCTGGGTGATCGCGGCCAGGTACTGACCGTGACGCACCTGCCCCAGGTAGCCGCTCAAGGGCACCATCACCTGTTCGTGCACAAACTGCGTGGCAGCGACGAAACACGCACCGCCGTTCGCAGCCTGGCCAAGGCCGAGCGTATCGAGGAAGTGGCGCGCATGCTGGGTGGGGTGGACCTGACCAAGGAATCCATTGCCCATGCCAAGAAAATGGTGGTCAGCGCCAAGGGTTGATCAGCAAAGCTGTGCTTTAAGCCGCTTGCTTGCTGTGGGACCGGTCGTAGCCGAAGGCGTAGCCCCGGAACCTTGTGCACGCTATTTGCCTGTAAATACCTACGGCTGTTGGCAGAAGCCAGCCTCTCGCCAAACAAAAACCCCGCATTGAAAGCGGGGTTTGTTGGTCAACCTAGCGACTTGCGCTTACGCACGTACAGCACCAGGTTGTGGTCCATCAGGTCGAAGCCGTGCTCGGCCACAATCTCCTTCTGGCGCTTCTCGATTTCACTGTCGAAGAACTCGATCACCTCGCCCGACTCCACGTCTACCATGTGGTCATGGTGGCCGCCATCGGCAAGTTCGAACACTGCATGGCCACCATCGAAGTTATGGCGAACCACGAGCCCGGCAGCTTCGAATTGGGTCAGTACACGGTACACCGTGGCCAGGCCAACATCTTCTCCCGCTTCCATGAGGGCCTTGTACACGTCCTCAGCGCTCATGTGGCGCTGCTCGGCCGAGTCAAGCATTTGCAGGATCTTGACCCGTGGAAGGGTCACCTTGAGGCCTGCTTTTCGTAATTCGTTGTTTTCAACCATGGTCAGCTTTCTCGCCGATGCTGCTTCGCAGCTTGATTCAATGCGGGTATGATCGGGGCTTTGTTGACCCAGCCAAGATAGTGGAAGTCGCCCACCGATGCAAAACACCAAGCACTTGCTTACCAGCCTCACCCTCGTGAGCCTGCTCGCACTCGCCGGTTGTTCGTTCCCCGGGGTTTATAAGATCGACATCCAGCAGGGCAATGTCGTCACGCAGGACATGATAGACCAGTTGAGGCCTGGAATGACCCGGCGGCAAGTGCGGTTTATCATGGGCAACCCCCTGTTGGTGGACACCTTCCATCCCAACCGCTGGGATTACCTGTACAGCATGCAGCAAGGTGGCGCCCGTCGGCAGCAGGAGCGCGTGAGCGTGTTCTTCAATGGCAACGACCAGCTGGCCAGCCTGTCGGGTGACTTCATGCCAGGTGTGAGCCGCGACGACGCCATTCTGGGCAAGGACAGCGCCGCCCCTGCCGACCAGGCACCTGCCCAGCCACAGCAGCAGCCAGAAACACCGCCCCAGCCAGGGTCGCTGCTTGAAGACATCCAGCGTGATGTGGACCAGGCCAAGCCGATTCCCGTGCCTAGCCCGCAGCCGATCGAAAGCTCGCCGCGGTAACATGCACCTGCAAAAAAAAGCCCGGGCTCATGCACCGGGCTTTTTTTTGCCTTCGCTTTGCCGACGACTGGCGTCAGCCATTGAGCTGTTTGGCGCGCTGGCAGAACGCATCCACCAGCGTGTTGGCCGCCTGGTTGAACAGTGGCCCCAAGGTGGCGCGCACAATGGGGCCGTCATAGTCGAAGGCCAGGTCCAGGCTGATCTTGCAGGCTTTCTCACCCAAGGGCTTGAATACCCAGATGCCATGCAACTGGGTGAAAGGCCCCTCCTCCAGGTTCATCTCGATGCGCTCGCCTGGTACCAGCTCATTGCGGGTCACCAGGCGCTGGCTCAGGCCACCCTTGGCCACTTCCAAGCTGGCGCGCATGGACGTTGGTGTACTGTCCAGCACCTTGGTGGACGAACACCACGGCAGGAATTCCGGGTAGCGCGCAACGTCGTTCACCAGGTCGTACAGGGCCTGGGCGGGATAAGGAAGCAGGGCGGAACGTTGAATATGGGTTGTCATGGACGCGTCATTTCCAAAGCTGGGCAGCAAATACGATGAGGATGCCGCACGGCGCCACATAGCGCATCAAAAAGAAGGTCGCCTCGAAGGCCAGCGGATGCCGCATGGCCAGCTCGTCGCGCACCGCAGCGCGCCCCATCACCCAGCCGGCGAATACCGCAAAGCACAGCCCGCCGAGCGGAAGCATGATTCGTGAGGTGAAGAAATCCACCACCCCAAAGAAGTCCAGGCCTGCCTGGGCTCCCCATTGATAGAGGTGAAAGCCGGCGGCATCGTTCACGAAAAATTTGGCTTCCTTCCACAGGTTGAAGGAAAACACGGTGCCCAGGCCGAACAGCCAGCAGGCCAGCGCCAGCCAGGTGGAGACCCAGGCGCGGGAGATTTTGTGCCGCTCCACCAGGTACGCCACCATGGGTTCGAGCAGCGAAATGGCTGAGCTCCAGGCAGCGACCCCTACCAGAATAAAGAACACCACACCCATCACCTGGCCGAAGGGAACGCTGCCGAAGGCATAAGGCAGGGTCACGAACATTAGGCCTGGCCCTTCGCTGGGGTTAAGCCCGGCCGCGAACACGATGGGGAACAGCGCCACACCTGCCAGCAGCGACACGAAGGTGTCCAGCAGGGCCACGGAAACGATGGTGCCGCCAATGGACGCGCTCTTGGGCATGTAGGCCCCGTAGATCATGATCGAGCCCACGCCCACGCTTAGGGAGAAGAACGCATGGCCCATGGCGGGCAGCAACCCGTCCAGCACCTTGCTGGCGTCAAAGTCGAACATGAAATGCAGGCCCTGCATGAAGTGCCCGGTGGTCATGCTGTAACCCAGCAGCACCACCAACAGCACAAACAGCAGCGGCATCATGATGCGCAGGCTGCGCTCCAAGCCACCTACCACGCCTTTGGCAATCACCACGGCGGAGGTGAACATGAACACGCTGTGCCAGAAGATCAGCCGTAGCGGATCGCCGATGACATTGCCGAAATAGGCACCCACCTGATCGGGCGTGACGCCTTGGAAGTCCCCTTTGGCCATGTCCAAAATGTAGTCGAACGACCACCCGCCCACCACGCTATAGAAGGACAGGATCAGCAAGGCCGTGAGCATGCCGGCAAAGGCCGCCCAGGACCAAGCGGCAGGCTGGCCCACATCCCGCGCCAGGGACGCCAGGGCATTGGCCGGGCTTTGCCGGGCACGGCGGCCGATCAGGGTTTCAGCCAGCATCACCGGCACACCGATCAACGCAATACACGCCAGAAACACCAGCACGAACGCACCGCCGCCGTACTCGCCCACCATGTAAGGGAATTTCCAGATGCTACCCAGCCCGACCGCAGAACCGGTAGCTGCCAGGATGAATACCCAGCGGCTGGCCCAGCTTCCATGGACGGATACCTTTTCACTCGACATCCGTTTACTGCCCCTGAACAAAAATGAGCGCGCATTGTCCGGGATTCGTCGTGGCGGCTCAACCGCTCGTAGTGCCTTTGAAACGCGCACAAACCGTAGCCGAGCGTCAAACTTGCCCCTATAATGCGCGCCCTATGGCCAAGCAAAAGAAGCACCCTACGGGGACAATCGCGCTGAACAAGAAAGCGCGGCACGACTATTTCATCGAGCACCGCTTCGAAGCGGGGCTGGTACTTGCCGGTTGGGAAGTCAAAAGCCTGCGGGCTGGCAAGGCGCAGCTGGTCGACAGCTATGTGCTGCTCAAGGACGGCGAAGCCTGGCTGTTCGGCTCGCACTTTACGCCGCTCACCGCCGCCAGCACCCACGTGATTGCGGACCCTACCCGTACGCGCAAGCTGCTGCTCAACAAGAAAGAGCTGGAGCGCCTGCATTCCTCGGTACAGCAGAAAGGTTACGCTGCCGTGTGTACCGCGCTGTACTGGAGCAAGCACTTGATCAAGTGCGAAATAGCACTGGGCAAGGGCAAGAAGGAATACGACAAGCGCGACACCGAGCGCGAACGCGATTCCGCCCGCGAGATCCAGCGCGCCGTGCGCAACAAGGGCAAGGGCGACGAATAGCCCTTCGCGCATGTTTTCGTATGCGCGCGAATATCGCTTTCGCGCGCTACACACGTGCTCTGTGGGAGCTGGCGACAGCCTGCGAACACGCTTTCGCGCGCTTCGCACGCTCCTACAGCGGTCTATCCTCGCAATCTCACTAGAACGCCGCACAAGGTCGAACTAACCTCATATCAGCACGTGTGAATGGGCAGCCCCATTCGAGCCAAACGCGCCCGCGCCTACCTATAACAAACCGGGCCCTTGCGGAGCACACACCTGATGAGCGAGCTCTATTACAACGCCGCGCCTAACGCGACCCGCGTGGCCGCTCCTGTAGCACCCACACGAACGTACCCCACGGCCAAACCCGCCCGGGTGTACCTGTTCGGCACCTGTGTAGTGGATATTTTCTTCCCCAGTGCCGGCCTGGACGCTATCCGGCTGCTGGAGCGCGAAGGCATCGCTGTCGACTACCCCCAAAACCAAAGCTGCTGCGGCCAGCCGGCCTACACCAGTGGCTACACCGACCAGGCCCGTACCGTGGCCGCCGCACAGTTGGCGCTGTTTGCCGAACCCTGGCCGGTGGTGGTGCCGTCCGGCTCCTGCGCGGGCATGTTTCGCGAGCACTACCCTACCTTGTTCAAGGGCGACCCGGTACGGCGTGAACAGGCCCTGGCCCTGGCCGACCGTACCTATGAGCTGGCGGAGTTCCTGCTGCACGTGTGCCAGGTCACCCTGAACGACCAAGGTGCCCCCCTCAAGGTCGCGCTGCACACCTCCTGCTCGGCCCGCCGCGAAATGAACACGCACCTGCACGGCCGCGCGCTGCTGGCCCAATTGAGCAAGGTGGAGCGAGTGGACCACAGCCACGAAAGCGAATGCTGCGGGTTCGGCGGCACGTTCAGCGTACGCATGCCGGACATTTCCGGCGCCATGGTCGCCGACAAAACCCGCTACCTGATGGACTCCGGCGCCGACCAGGTCATCAGCGCCGATTGCGGCTGCCTGATGAACATCAACGGTGCCCTGGAGAAACAGCAGCAGCCCCTGCGCGGGCAACACCTGGCCAGCTTTCTGTGGCAACGCACCGGGGGTGCCCAATGAGCACCGCCACCCGTATTCCCGCCCAGGAACTACCCAGCACCTTTCGTGAGCGCGCCCATGTAGCCCTAGGCGATAGCCAACTGCGCAGCAACTTCCGCACAGCCATGGATTCACTCATGACCAAGCGCGCCCTAGCCTTCGCCGACGCCGAGGAACGGGAGCAACTGCGCACCTTGGGTAACGCTATTCGTGCGCGCGCGCTCTCTAAGCTGCCCGACCTGCTGGAAGCCCTGGAACGCAACCTCACCCGCCAAGGCATTCAGGTGCATTGGGCCGAAACGGTGGAACAGGCCAACGAGATTGTGCTGGGCATTGTAGCCACCCATGAAGCGCGCCAGGTGATCAAGGGCAAGTCCATGGTCAGCGAGGAAATGGAGATGAACGACGTGCTGGCCGCCCAAGGCATCGAATGCCTGGAAGCGGACATGGGCGAATTCATCGTGCAGCTGGACCACGAAAAACCCTCCCACATCATCATGCCCGCCATCCACAAGAATGCCGGCCAGGTCGCGTCCCTGTTCGAGCGCAAGCTGGGGGTGGAGTACACCCAGGACGTAGATGCGCTGATCCAGATCGGCCGGCGCGTGCTGCGGCAGAAGTTCTTCGAGGCGGATATCGGCGTGTCTGGCGTGAACTTCGCTGTCGCCGAAACCGGCACGCTGCTGCTGGTGGAAAACGAAGGCAACGGCCGCATGGTCACCAGCGTGCCCCCGGTACATATCGCGGTCACCGGCATCGAGAAGGTGGTGGAAAACCTGCGCGACGTGGTGCCGCTGCTGTCCCTGCTCACACGCTCGGCGCTGGGCATTCCTATCACCACCTACGTCAACATGATCTCCAGCCCGCGCAAGACCGGGGAGCTGGACGGCCCCGAGGAAGTGCACCTGGTGCTGCTGGACAACGGCCGCAGCCAGGCCTTTGCCGACGGCGAACTGCGCCAGACCCTCAACTGCATCCGCTGCGGCGCCTGCATGAACCATTGCCCGGTGTACACCCGCGTGGGTGGCCATACCTATGGCCAGGTGTACCCTGGCCCCATCGGCAAAATCATCACCCCCCACATGGTGGGCCTGGAAAATGCCCCCGACCACCCCAGCGCCTCGTCCCTGTGCGGTGCCTGCGGCGAAGTGTGCCCGGTCAAGATTCCCATCCCGGCCTTGCTGCGCCGCCTGCGAGAAGAGAACGTCAAAGCGCCTACCGAAGGTGCACCGCTGCTGCGCGGGCAAGGGAGCAAATACTCACGCAAGGAGCGCCTGGCCTGGAACACCTGGGCGCGGCTTAACAGCTCGCCACGGCTGTACCGCGCCTTCCTGAAAATGACCACGCGCCTGCGCGCACTGGCCCCTGCCGCCGCAGGCCCCTGGACGCAGCACCACAGCGCGCCAACGCCTGCGCCCCGGTCCCTGCATGAGCTGGCGGCCGAGCACCTGAACAGGAAAACGCCATGAGTGCGCGGAACAGCATCCTCAACACACTGCGCGCCAGCCTGCAGGGCACCACCCCCATTGTGGATAACTTCGATGCCGCCTTGGTGACTGCACCCTGGACCTACCCACCCGAAGAACGTATCGCTCGCCTGCGTCAACTGATGGAAACGGTGCACACCGAAACCCACCTCACCACCACCGGCCGCTGGCCCCTGTTGCTCGCCCAACTGATGCACACCAAGGCGGTGGACAGCTTGCTTATTGCGCCCGCCACCGCCCATGGCCGCCAATTGCTCTGCGCCTGGGAAGACCTGCCCGACGCCCCACACACCCACGCCTACGACCGGCCCATCGAACAGTGGAAAGCCAAGCTGTTCAACGACACCCCGGCCAGCCTCACCGGCACCCTGGGTGCCATTGCCGCCACGGGCAGCCTGATCCTGTGGCCCACCGCCGACGAGCCCCGGCTGATGAGCCTGGTGCCCCCGGTGCATTTCGCCCTGCTGAAGGCTAGTGAGATCCACAGCAACCTGTATGAGGTGATGCAGCGCTTCAACTGGGCTACTCAAATGCCCACGAACGCGCTGCTGGTGTCCGGCCCGTCGAAAACCGCCGACATCGAACAGGTCCTGGCCTACGGCGCCCACGGGCCGAAAGACCTGGTGGTATTGATTCTGGAGGATGCATGAGCCTGCCAGCCGCATTCATGGCCATGGTTGAACGGCTGATTCCCGTGGCACGCCGCTTTACCGACCCCATGGCCCTGCTGGCCTACGGCACCGACGCCAGTTTCTATCGGCTGCTGCCCAAGCTGGTGATCCGCGTTGAATACGAGGCCGAAGTGATCGACCTGCTGCGGGCAGCAGCTGCCGAGCGCGTGGCCGTCACCTTCCGGGCCGCGGGCACCAGCCTGTCGGGGCAGGCCGTGAGCGATTCAGTGCTGCTGGTGCTGGGTGATCACTGGAACGGCCACAGCATTCGCCACCAAGGCGAGCAGATCCGACTGCAACCCGGCGTGATCGGCGCCCAGGCCAATGCCTGGCTCAAGCCCTATGGCCGCAAGCTAGGGCCAGACCCAGCCTCCCTCAACGCCTGCAAGGTAGGCGGTATCGTGGCCAACAACGCCAGCGGCATGTGCTGCGGCACCGCCCACAACACCTACCACACCCTGGCCGGGCTGCGGATGGTCCTGGCCGATGGCGCCTGCGTGGACACGGAACACCCGCCCAGCGTGTCGGCTTTTCGGCAGAGCCACGCCCCGCTGCTCGCCACCCTGCAACAGCTGGGCGAGCAGGTACGTGCCGACCACGCCCTGGCTTCACGCATTCGCCACAAGTACCGGCTTAAAAACACCACCGGCCTGAGCCTCAACGCCCTGGTGGATTACCACGACCCTGTGGATATCTTGAGCCACCTGCTGGTGGGCTCTGAAGGCACCCTGGGGTTTATCAGCGCCGTCACCTACAACACTGTGGTGGACCTGCCCCACAAGGCCACAGCCCTGGTGGTATTTCCCAGCGTCGAGGTCTGCTGCACTGCTGTAACTGCCCTGCGCTGCTGCCCGGTGGAGGCCGTGGAGCTGCTGGACCGCCGCAGCCTGCGCTCGGTGCAGCACAAACCCGGCATGCCCGCTTTCGTCAAAGACTTATCCCCAGGCGCCTGCGCCCTGCTGATCGAATGCGCAGCCACGTCTGTAGAAGGCGTGCACACTCATGTGGCGGAGGTAATGGCCACCCTCGCGGCTTTCGAGGTGGAACAATCCATTGCCTTCACAACCGACCCTGTTGAATACGCGCAACTGTGGGCCATCCGCAAAGGCACCTTCCCCGCCGTGGGCGCCGTGCGTGAAACAGGCACCACGGTCATCATCGAGGATGTGACCTTTCCCGTAGAGCGCCTGGCCGAAGGCGTTAACCGCTTGCTGGCTCTGCTCGACACCCACCGCTACGACGAAGCCATCCTGTTCGGCCACGCCCTGGAGGGCAACCTGCACTTCGTGTTCACCCAAGGCTTCAGCCAGCCAGAAGAGGTCGCCCGCTATGAAGCCCTGATGGCCGACGTGGCGCAGTTGGTGGCCGTGGAATTCGGCGGTTCGTTAAAAGCCGAGCATGGCACCGGCCGCAACATGGCGCCCTTCGTGGAACTGGAATGGGGCACCCAGGCCTACCAGCTGATGTGGACCCTCAAACGCCTGCTGGACCCGCTCGGCATCCTCAACCCGAACGTGGTGCTGAGCGAAGACCCACAAGTCCACCTGAAACACCTCAAGCCCATGCCCGCCGCCGATACGCTTGTGGATAAATGCATTGAATGCGGCTTCTGCGAACCGGTGTGCCCGTCCCGCGGGCTTACCCTCAGCCCCCGCCAGCGCATTGTGGTGTGGCGAGACATTCAGGTACGCCGCCGCGACGGACAAGACGTCAGCCGCCTCGAACATCAGTTCCAGTACCAGGGCATTGACACCTGCGCCGCCACCGGCCTGTGCGCCGAACGCTGCCCGGTCGGCATCAACACCGGGGACCTTATCCGGCAACTGCGCGGCGCCACCGCCCGGCACCCACGCGTCGCCACTTGGGCCGCCGACCACTTCACAACCGCCCTGGCCGGTGCACGCATGGGGTTGCGCCTGATCGACGGCGCCCAACGGCTGCTGGGTGCGCCTCGGATAGCCCGCTACGCAGCGCGCCTGCGCACCTTGAGCAAAGGCGCCCTGCCCCACTGGCCCCTGGCAATGCCTCAACCGGCCACGCCCCTGCCCGAACCCAATGCGAGCCAGAGTACCCGCCCCCGGGTGGTATACCTGGCCGCCTGCGTGGCCCGTGCCATGGGGCCAGCGGCCACGGACCGCGAGCAGACGCCCCTTGTGGAAAAAACCTGCCAGCTACTGGAGAAAGCCGGCTACCAAGTGATATTCCCCGAAGGCCTGGAGGCCCTGTGCTGCGGCCAGCCCTTCACCTCCAAAGGCTATGCCACCCAAGGCAACGCCAAGCGGGAGGCACTGATGGCCGCGCTGTTGAAAGCCAGCCGGGGCGGCCTGGACCCGGTGTACTGCGACACCAGCCCCTGCACGTTGCGATTGGTGGAAAACACTACCGACACTCGCCTGAACCTGTACGACCCCGTGGCATTTATCCACAGCCACCTCTTGGACAAACTGGACATCACCCCACAAGCCGCATCTGTAGCCGTTCACGTAACCTGCAGCACCCAGCACCTAGGCCAAAGCCAGGCACTGTTGGAGATTGCCAAGCGCTGTAGCCAGCAGGTGGTGGTGCCGGAAGGGATTCACTGCTGCGGCTTTGCAGGCGACAAGGGCTTTACTCAGCCCGAACTGAACGCCCATGCCCTGCGTACCTTGCGAAGGGCCGTACAGCATTGCAGCGAAGGCATTTCCACCAGCCGCACCTGTGAGGTGGGCTTGAGCGAGCACAGTGGCTTGGATTACCACAGCTTGGTGTACCTGGTAGACCGCGTATCCCGCCCCAAAACCGTGCACGCTACCGGCTGGGATACTGCCCCAAAAGGAGGCGAACACGCGGCTATCGATTAGGCAACGTGCGCGGGTAATTCGTGTACAAAAAATAGAACCTCCAGGCAGTTGTGCAGGTCAATGGTTTAAGCCCAGCGCATGGGCGATTCTGGCGCCCTGGCATTGGCCAATGCGCGACTTCTTTCAAGGAGATATGCCCATGACCCGTACCCTTATCCCTGCCCTTGCCTTCTGCGCTTCGGCTTTGCTGGCTGGTCAGGCATTCGCTGCCGATGACCTGTGTGCAGCCAACCTGCAGAAAATCAACGACACCATGACCACCGTAAAGGGCACCAACCCTGCCCTGGAAAAAACCATGCGCGGCCAGATCGACGCCGCCAAGGCTGAACAAGCCAAAAATAAAACCGAGGACTGCATTGCCACCACCGGCAAGATCCTGACCGAGCTGGACAACTACACCAAGAAAGGCGGCGCAGCTGGTAACTGATGCACCGCTTTTGCGCAGGTGGTCGACTTCCCCGACCAAAGCGCGTATGATTCACTCACCTGCCGCCGCTGGCAGCAGGTTCGGGGCCGATCAGGATTCGACGCCGGTGATGAAACTTTAGGTGCATGCCGAGTTGGTAACAGAACTCGTAAATCCACTGTTGCAACTTTTATAGTTGCCAATGACGAAACCTACGGCCAGGAATTCGCACTCGCCGCTTAATTGCGACGACTAGAACCTGAGCTTCTGGCTACTTCGGTACCAGCAGTCGCTAGGGGATGCCTGTAAACCCGAAACGACTGTCAGATAGAACAGGATCGCCGCCTAGTACGTCGTGGACGACGCGGCTAAAACTTACACGACTCGCCCAACGCACCCTGCCCCTCGGGCGGCCGCGGGTTAACTTAGTAGAACGGGCTAAGCATGTAGTACCGACAGCGGAGTACTGGCGGACGGGGGTTCAAATCCCCCCGGCTCCACCAAATGATCAAAAAAGGACGTCCACGGACGTCTTTTTTTGTGCCTGCGATTTAATCCATGCCGCCGGTTTTGGCATGTAGGAGCGGGCAAAGCCCGCGAACAAGGCCCAAAATCGCGACGCCCCTCCAAAGCCTAACGCCCTAGCCGGTGTTGTATCCAGGCTGAGCATTTCTGATGCGCCCATGTTGCAGCTGTCGTGATTGTCGAAGACGGTCCCGAAAAGCCCTCGCTCATCCCTCTCGATCACGTCATCAACCGCAGGGGGGGATTTACGACCTCACAACCCTCTTCCAATGCGTCCTCTGCAAGCATGAAGCTTGACGTGTTTAAAATTCAGTCACGCCTACCAGCACAAATGCGTACATCTCATGGGGCCCGATAAAAGCAAGCTTGGGACAAATAGTTGCTGGCGGGACGCCCTGCACGTACGCACCATTCAGCCATTGAGTATCGGCTGCCATTCAGACGCAGCCATGGACCGCCCTTCCCTTTTTCAGAAACTGCTAGCTCTGTAAGCAACCCTGCTGCGATGCGAAACCACCTTTAGATACGTGCTTAGCATGTCAGCCAAATATGGGCTAGGCAGACGCCAGGTGCTGGCTGATCACTCCAACTGCCAGCGTGCCCTAGCGCTGTTTACATTCGAGGCGTAGCCAGGAGCAGCACCAATGCGCTACATGACCGTCAGGAAATTCGCCACTGAGTCTGGCTATACAGAGGACGCGATCCGCTCGAAGATCCGTGATGGTATCTGGCGGCTCGGTGAGATATGGAACAGGGCGCCGGATGGCCGGACCCTAATCGACGTAGAAGGGTATGAAAGATGGGTAGAGATGGGCGGGGAGTTCGGGCTGTCTCCGATACGAGTATCGAAATCACGTTCATGTATCGGGGCGTCCGGTGCCGGGAGCGTATCGCGCTCAAGCCCACCGCCACTAATCTGAAGAAGGCCGAGCAGCACAAGGCAGCGATCGAGCATGCAATTTCGCTTGGGGCCTTCGACTATGCGGTGACCTTCCCGCGATCCGCCCGGGCGGCGAAGTTTGCGCCGGAGGCCTCGCGGGAGACCGTAAATGGATTCCTGACTAGGTGGCTGGAGGGGAAGCAGAAGCACGTAGCCAGCAGCACGTTCGAAGGTTATCGCAAGATTGTCCAGCAGCGCCTGATACCTGCCCTGGGCGACCACATGCTGATCGACTTGAAACGCAAGACCGTGCGCGACTGGCTAGACACCCTGCAGATCGGCAACAAGACGCTGAGCAACATACAGAGCTGTCTCCGCTCCGCCCTCAGTGATGCTGCCGAGGAAGAGCTGATTGATATCAACCCGCTTGCCGGCTGGACGTACTCGAGGAAGGAGGCGCCGCCGAGGGAGGATGACGTCGATCCCTTCACCCCTGAAGAGCAGCAAGCGGTTCTAGGTGCCCTCTCCGGCCAGGCACGCAACATGATGCAGTTCGCGCTGTGGACAGGCCTGCGCACTAGCGAACTAGTGGCCCTGGACTGGGGCGATATCGACTGGCTGCGAGAAGAGGTGCTCGTATCCCGCGCAATGATCCAGGCAGCCCGAGGGAAGGCTGAGATGACCAAGACGGCAGCGGGGCGACGCAGTGTGAAGCTGCTGCGGCCAGCGACGGAAGCGTTGAAGGCTCAGAAAGCGCACACATTTTTGGCGGATGCAGAGGTTTTCCAGAACCCGCGCACGCTTGAGCGCTGGGCTAGAGACGGACCAATTCGTAAAACGATCTGGGTGCCAGCAATGAAAAAGGCTGGTGTCCGGTATCGCCGGCCATACCAAACGCGGCACACATACGCGTCAATGATGCTGTCGGCAGGCGAGCACCCTATGTGGGTGGCCAAGCAAATGGGGCATACCGACTGGCTAATGATTGGCCGTGTGTACGGACGCTGGATGCCTTCAGCGGACGTCAGTGCGGGCAATAAAGCAGAAGAGCTTTGGAGTGCAAAAACAGATGATGGAAATAAAGTTAAGGGGAGATCTGATCCTGCTGTTGGATGACCAGGATGCCTGGGCGGTAGAAAAGTACAGCTTGGTAGCGGACCGACGCGGCAGTACTTGGTACGTTCGGGCACAAGAAAAAGGAACCGGGGCAGCGCGGAAGCCGAAACACTATCTCCATCGACTTCTGATGGGCTTTCCCGAAGGAATGGACGTCGATCACCGAGATGGGAATGGTCTCAACAATCTCAGAAGCAATCTGCGTGTAGCCACTAGGACTCAAAACAGTCTGAACCGTGATCGCTCGTCGACCAACAGCTCTGGGTACAAGGGCGTTTTCTGGAATGCCCAGAGAGGCAAATGGTACGCCCGACTCACCGTCTGCGGTACCGGTAGAAAGCGCGGATACTTCATCACCCCTCAAGAAGCGGCCCATGCTTACGATCAGCTGGTTGCGACGCACGCCGCAGAGTTCGGACGGCTGAACGCCACTGGACGATGATCGCGCTGGTGTACGGGCGCTGGCTTCCTACCGCTGATAATGAAGCTGGAATGAAAGCTACAATGGCCTTTTCTTATGAAATAAGAGATCGGCTATTTAAGAGTATACCCGTCTAGATTAGACATTACTGCGAATCCCTTTTTATTTTCGGGAGACTCTATGCGAACCAAATAACTTCCACCAACCTTATCAATTAATAAACGTTTATCAAGCTCATCCTTGTCTGATATGAAGATGTTCTGAGATTTTTCCTGTTCGATTATCTTGCTTATTCTCATTGCAGCATAATATTGCGGCATAGCAAGTGAATCGAGAACAAAAAAGCCTATCACAAAAACACCCCAAGACCGTGATAGCCTTTTAGCCGGATAAAACCATGCGCGAGCAATTACTGCAAGACATATAGAAATCACGGAAATACTAACAGCAAAGACAGCATTATTTACGTAGCTCACAGGTAGCCATTTTACCCCATCAAAAAAATCCGTACCAGCTTGTCCGGCGGTATTAAAAGTCATAGGTGTAATGCCCATAGGAATAACAATTCTCTCCATCCACAAAAAAGCTTTTTCAGCATAAAATGAAAGATAAAGAAGCATAATAGTAAACATAGCTATGGAGAACATCATTACTAAACTATGTGACAATATATCAGACGGCTGAATAAGCGAGTTAACCCACGGCGCCTCTAGACGATGAAAAAAGTCTACCATTTCTATGAATCCCAAAAGATAAGCGTATGGCAGGCTTATAGCCATAATTACCGCCAGATCTCCAAATACAGGGCGAATTTGCTCCGTTTTACTAACCTTCATTGCCATGCGCACAGTAGATTCCTCGGCAAAATTATAACTTTATGACAGCTTTTCGGCAGAAGGCCAGAAATTTCTGGCTACAGTGATCGTCGCATCATCCATATGCATGAGGGGGTTAAGAGACTTGAGTAAAATACAAAAGGCCGTATCAAACAAGGCACACCTATGCTTGGTTTGTAGTGGTCAACTGATCCCGGACACTGAGTTAAGTTTTTTCCTCAAAGACCGAAGGCGCTAATCCGTCATTGAACTGATGCGATCGCCGCCAGTTGTACTGCTGCATGAGGCACCGACCGATGTCCTGCTTCGCCAGCGCAGCGCTCATGTAGCCCACCGTCGGTATCCATTAGTTTTCAAACTACGAAATAGCCGATCCATTGGCACATTGTCGTGACAGTTAACACGCCGACTCATGCTCTGTTTGAAACGATATCGCCACAGCCTCTGCCGGAGAATTCGGCTGCCGTATTGGCTGCCTTGGACTGAGTGGTAGCTGCATCCTTTACCTTCAGTGTGCCTTGGCACCGACTGCTTCCGGCTGATAGCTGCCCTCGCCCCACCTTATGCTGAGTAGCGCTCTGAAAGTGTAAACAATACCCGCCCAGGATCAATGTCAGGTGCTCAGCTACTCAAGTGACGCAAGGATGTCCGCTTACCAGGTCTCCATCACATGTGAGCAACCTACCTTGAAGAGGCATAGAGCTTGATTACTGGCTATACATACAGTATAGTGCTAGAGAACGGCCTTGGAAATGCGATCCAAAAGTGATTATATTCGTCCGATGTCATTGCGCTATGCCAGCGCGTGCGAGATGAGACGACACTTTGACCACACTGACCGCTGAACAAATCGCCAACCTGCAGATCAAGCACTTCATTTTTCACGTCGTCCATCATGGCGAGCAGGCCCCTGGACTTTTTGATGAGGTCTCGCTCGATGGGTTCGAAGACTTCTTCATCGAGCGCATAAAGGAAACACTTAGGGGAAACAAATTTGATTTTACAGCCGTGTCGCAAGTGCGGGCTACATTGAAAAAATGGGAGGCCAAAAAGCTGTCGTTCGTCGATATGTCGAAGGACCTAGCCCGGCATTTTCACGGTTTGGGCGACAAGCGCAACACGCCAGGCGTGCTCATTGTGATGCTGCTAACGTCTGGCGCACACACCTTTTATTCATTGGTCAAGTATGACTCTAGTCGCGTGGTGGCCTTTGCACGAAAAGGGGCGAAAGCGGTGCTGCAGGAGATCAACCAGAATTTCACGGACTCGCCCAAGGCGCTGCAGAAGTCCGCGTTGATCGACCTTTCCGAGCGAAGCCACAACATCGCTATTATCGACGTGCAAAAGCGTGCAGGCATCAGTGATATTTTTAAAAAATTTCTCGGCGTCGAGCGCTCCCGGGAAGAAGCCGAGCTGACAAAATCGCTACTAAAAGCGGTCAAACAGACCGTCAGCCAGCATGCTGAGACGCTGCCCAGCGCCTTGGGTTATAAGGCGGCGGATACGGTCCGTGCCATTGCCGAAAAGCAGAATGATTTCAATGAGACGGTTTTTTTTGACCAGTTTTTTGGCGCGTCAGGAGATGCAAAGGTCCGCGAAACCTTCACCGCACACTTGGAAAAAAACGGTTTGGGAGGTGAGGTATTTACCTATGTCCCTGATGCTCTCCCAGTTGGCGGGCTGACCCGGTTACGCACGCGTGAGGGAATTACAGTGCATATCGCAGCCGGCGCAGAGCAGTGGTATGACATCAATGAGGACGGCACTGAGATAATCATCCGCACTGAGCACCTCGACTACCTATGAGCATCAATGATGGGAGCCAGCTGCGGGATTTTTTTTCTCAGGAGTGGGCTGCGACGCAAGGGAAATTTTCCGAGACTCCAGAGCAGATTCGTGTGGACGGAGCGAATGGTTTGGTATCTGATTTTCTCGTCCAGGCGCGGGCACTCAAGCATTACCTTACGGAGCATGCGCTGGGCACTCTCGAGATTCATGGCCAGTTTCAGTCCAGCCCATTCAATCTCGCCGCTGTTGAACATACGGACATTGAGGATGAGCCCATCCGGGTGATCGTCAAGAAAAACTTGACGCCAGAGTGGCGCTATTTCTTGTCAGTCGCCGGGTTTGAGGGCTGGTTGGCGAAGCTTGGAGCTGATAAGAATCAACCTCCGCCACGGCAATGTGTCTGGATCGCGCAACCTGTGGAAACATTCTCCACCTACTTGTTTACGGTCAAGTCCTTTGGGGCCGACAGGGAGCTGCCCAATGTCGCAGTCCTCCCCGAAAAGCCCTGGAAGTTGGTACGTGATCTGACCCACAAGAAAACTCCTACTTCCCTGGCGCCCTGGCTGCTCTTAGGGGAACCACCCTTAGACCCGTGTGACGCCTATGATGCGTGGCGGATACAGGCAGCCAAGCAATTGGCATTTTGCTTGCCGGCCGAGGTGCGAGCAGGCGACGGTGAATTCGAGGCTTTGTTCAAGGGCGGCAGGACAATACCGCTAAAGATTGCAGATATCACCTATACGCTGACCGATTATGTGCTGTTTTCCGAGGCATGCCACTGGGTGTACGGCACGCCGCGCGAGGCCGAAACCAAATTCCTTCTGTTGAATAACCACATCGCGGTGAACTGGGAAATTGGGCAGACCTGGCCAGAAGGCGCGCGCAAGGTGCTCGAAAACAGCCTGATCGGCGCTAAGGAGGCCTTCGCATTCCATCTTTTGGATCAGAGCAAAGAAGCGGTCAAAGGCCTGGGTGACTTGCGTAAAGGCTTGCAGGAAGAGGTGGCGAAAACGCAGACGTCGTCACGAGATCTCATCTCAGCTGTATGGCGAGACTTCGCGATTGCGGGCGTACTGTTAGTGCTGAAAACACCAGGAATTGTGGGGTTGGAGACCAGTGTTATTCGCCCCATCTATCTGGCCACCGCTCTGCTGCTGTTGCTCAGTGTTTTGATGAGTGGCTGGTCGGCGTGCCGTTTCAATCATCTGGCAGACTTGAGCCGAAAGGATTGGCGCAACAAGCTTTATAGCTTTCTCTCAGATAGTGACTGGAAGAAATTGGTGGAGCACCAGATTCGCGCCGGACGCAGAGTTTTCTGGCGAACGTGGTTGATTTGCTTGCTGCTGTACATGTTGATTTCGATCTACTTGATTAATGCTGCAATCCCGGATTTGTACCCAACAATCAAGGAAATCTCGACGAACCTTGGATCTTTCTGGTTCAATGCGCTAGCCCAATCATCCATCTGGATTATGTGAAAATCGCGAAAGCTACGTATATTTTTGGAGCCAAGGATGCTTCGCGCCCGCGATATTCTGCATCGGTGTAGGCTCAAAGGCTTTCTTTAACTGCGCGCAGTCTACGCTTGCGAACGTTGCCAGCAACTCAGGGGCCGCGCTGCGTCGCTCAATGATGACACGGCTACCGCTTCGAACCCGACCTTGACCATGCCGGGTAAGCGCAGCACTGGCAATGCCAGTGTTGCAACCGGCAGCGCCTGTTGCGGTGTTCTGTGCGAACTCGACCTACCGCTGTCTCATCACATCTAAGCGTAATACCTAGACCTCGGCAAGTAGCTGATCACTGCGCACCACCGGCATTAGGTTATACCCGAGCCACCCTTCGTCTGGCATTATGCCGTTATAGCGCCGCAACTCTCGAGATGGCCGGCGACAAACTCAAGGGATGGAACATGGCAGAGAACAGCAACTTCGCCTTTTTCAAAGAGCACGATCCAGTGTTCTTCCAACTCGCCACTGCAGCCGAGCGCGTTTTTTCCAGCGACCCCAACACGACGCTGATCAAACTGCGCCAGTTGGGCGAAGCGCTCGCCCAAGATCTAGCGGTTAGAGCGGGCATCGAGTTCGACGCCACCACATCCCAAGCTGACTTGCTGTTCCGCCTGAGTCGTGAAATCCAGCTCGACGGCAATATCCGCAACCTGTTCCATACGCTGCGCGTCGAAGGCAACAAGGCCACCCACGAATTCCGAACCCAGCATCGCGGGGCCTTGGACGGGCTCAGAGTCGCCCGCGCCTTGGCGATCTGGTATCACCAGTCATTCGGCAAGGCAGGCAGCACTTTCAAACCTGGGCCTTTCATGGTTCCCGCAGATCCGAGCGAGCCTCTGCGTGAGCTACAGGGGCAGATCGAAAAGCTTCGCGCGGAGTTAGGTGACAGTCGCCAGCAATTGGAGAGCAACCAGCAATTAGCCGAACTGCTGGCGAAAGAAAAGCAAGCATATGCCAGCCTTGCCGGGCAGATGAACGAGGAGGCACGCGTCTACGAGCTGATTGCTCTGGAACGTGAAGCAGAACTATCCAAAGCGCGAGCCGATTTCGAAGCGCGGCAGACAGTGCTGCAGCAACAGCTTGAAAATCAGCCCCAAGCCGTCAAGCAGGTCACCAGCAAAACTCAGCAAGCAAGCAGCCAGTTTGACCTTAACGAAGACCTCACCCGTATTCTCATCGATCAACAATTGAACGATGCCGGCTGGGAGGCTGATTCGCTCGAGCTTACCTACGGTAAGGGCGCGCGGCCAGAGAAGGGCAAGAACAAGGCCATCGCCGAGTGGCCAACCAGCAAGCCTAAAGAGGATGCTGATTATGTACTGTTCGCCGGCCTTGTGCCTGTTGCCATCGTCGAAGCCAAACGCAAGCGCGTCAACATAGCGAACCGCATCCCTCAAGCAGAGCGCTATTCACGGCAACTGGTCATTACCAACGATTTCCAACTAGCCGGCCCTACTGCAGGCTGGCCAGACGGCCAAGGCGGTCATTTCAAGGTTCCGTTTGCCTTTGCCTGCAATGGCCGCCCCTTCATAAAGCAGCTCGCAGAGCTGTCTGGCATATGGTTTCGCGACCTGCGCAGCCCAGCCAACCTGCGCCGAGCACTGCAGGACTTCCACACGCCGAGTGGCCTACTCGACCTGCTCAAGCGCAGCCGCGAAGAAGCCGAGGCGGCGCTTCAAAAGGAAGGCTTCGCCTACCTCAAACTACGTAATTACCAAGAAAACGCCATACGTGCCGTCGAGCTGGCTCTGGCCGACAACCGCCGCAACTGCCTGCTGGCCATGGCGACCGGAACCGGTAAAACGCGCACTATCATTGGCTTGATGTACCGCCTGCTAAAGGCCGAGCGCTTTCGCCGCATTCTTTTCCTGGTCGATCGTAGCGCTTTGGGGGAACAGGCCATCGAAGCCTTCAATGAGGCGACGCTGGAACAGAACCACACGCTGGCGCAGATCTACGACATCAAAGAATTAGGTGACATGGCTGCCGAAGCTGAAACGCGGGTCCAGGTCGCCACTGTGCAGGCCATGGTCAAGCGCATCTTCCAGTCGGACACTCCGCCACCTATTGATGCCTTCGACTGCATCATCGTCGACGAGGCTCACCGCGGTTACACCCTCGACCAGGACATGACCAAGGGCGAGCTGGCGATACGCGACTTTAACCAGTACTTATCACAGTACCGCCGAGTGCTCGACTATTTCGACGCCTGCCGCATCGGGCTCACCGCCACACCGGCAAAGCACACCAGTGAAGTATTCGGTGCACCGATATTCACGTACAGCTACCGGGAAGCCGTGGCTGACGACTGGCTGATCGATCACGAGCCGCCGGTTCGTTACCAGACCCTGCTCAGCCAGAGAGGCATCCACTTTGCCAAAGGCGAGAAAGTCAACGTCGTTGATACCAGCAGTGGCGAAGTAGATGTTGCGGAGCTAGAAGACGAGCTCGACTTCGAGATCGAGTCCTTCAACCGCCGCGTGATTACACCTGGCTTCGATAAGGTCATTTGCGAGCAACTGGCGCAAGAGCTCGACCCGTCGGGCGACGAAAAGACGATGATCTTTTGTGTTAACCAAGCCCACGCCGAGCGAGTCAAAAACCTCCTCGACGAAGCCTTTAAAGACGTTCATGGCGAGGATTACAACCAAGCTGCTGTACAGATCATCACCGGGCAAAGTGACAAGGTTAAACAGCTGATTCGCCAGTACAAGAACGAGCGCTACCCGAGCATCGCCATTACAGTCGACTTGCTGACCACCGGTATCGATGTACCCCGAATCTGCCATTTGGTATTCATGCGCCGGGTTCGTTCACGCATCCTCTACGAACAAATGAAAGGGCGTGCAACTCGCCGCTGTGATGACATCGGCAAAACGGTATTCAAGATCTACGACCCAGTTGACCTGTACGCGGCTCTCGAGCCTGTCGATACGATGAAGCCGCTGGTGAAGGATCCGAGCATCAGCTTGGAACAACTGGTTGATGACCTGAATAACCCCGCAAGCTTTGATGCCCCGGGCAACCAGCCCGATACCAGCCATGCCCACGATGTGCTTGACCAGCTCAGCCAGCGGGTTATGCGTATTCTGCGCAAGGCTACCCATAAAGCCGAGCAAAAGCCGCTTCTCAAGGAAAAACTTGCTGAGCTAGAAACCACCTGGGGCGTGGCCCCCGATAAACTGCATCAGCATCTGCACCAACTCGGCCCGCAGCAAGCTGCCCAGTTCATCCAACAACATTCTCAATTGCTCAATCAGCTCGCTATGGTCAATACCCTATTGGGGTCACTGAACTACCCGGTGATCTCCCAGCATACGGACGCTTTGATGGTTCGTGAGCAGAGTTACGGCGATTACCAGAAGCCCGCCGACTATTTGGAAAGCTTCAACGACTTCATCAAGAACCAGTTGAACCAATCGGTGGCCCTTGGCGTAGTAGTCAACCGCCCACAAGACCTCACCCGCGAGCAACTGCGCGAGGTACGCCTGCTGCTCGACGGCCACGGATACAGCGAGGTGAACTTGCAGAGCGCCTGGCGTAACCAAACCAACCAAGAAATTGCGGCCAGCATTGTCGGTTTTATCCGGCGCGCAGCCCTTGGGGAAGCCTTGCTGCCATTCGAGCAGCGCGTTGCCAAGGCGATGGTGGCGATCTACAGCCTGCACCCTTGGACGCCTGTCCAGCGTAAGTGGCTGGACCGCCTGGCCAAGCAACTGGTTCACGAGGTCGTTATTGACGAAAAACAGATTGGCGAAGCGTTCAGAAGCGATGGCGGTAGCACTCGGCTAGACAAGATGCTCGGTGGCAACCTCACCGTGGTATTGGAGGCCCTGAATGACAACCTGTGGGCTCAAACGGGGTGAGGCCAACCACGCGCGCTAAGTTAGCCACGGGGCTCGTCTATAAGGGATAATCCCCCCGCTATACACTCAGTTGCCCGCGATACTTAGAGACGCTTCATGACTCTTGCCGAGCTTCATCAAACCCTTGCCCGAGGTGAGGACAGTCGCCATCAGTTCAAGCGCGACTTCACCAATATCGATGCTTTGGCAGCCGAGTTGGTAGCGTTTGCCAACACGTCCGGTGGCTATCTGCTGATCGGTGTAGACGACTCTGGCGCGGTTAGCGGGCTGAGCAGCGACGATATATCACGGCTTAATCAGTTGCTCTCGAATGCGGCGTCGCAGAATGTTCGCCCGGCGATTAATCCGCTGACCAGCAATCTCCATACCGAGCAAGGGCTGGTCATGGTGGTGAGTGTCGAGCAGGGGCTGAACAAGCCTTATGTTGATAGCCAAGGACGCATTTGGGTGAAAAGCGGTGCCGATAAGCGCCGGGTCACCGCCCGTGAAGAGCTGCAACGCTTATTTCAACAGGCAGGCCTGGTGTGCGCCGATGCTGTACCGGTCAGGGGTAGCAGCGAGGCCGATATCGACATCAAAGCGCTTGGCGACTACTTCCAAAGGCGCTTTCGGCAAAGCCCCGAACAGACAGGTTTGGAAACCATCCGCATCTTGGAAAATCTTGGGCTCGCCAGTAACAACACACCCAATTTGGCTGGCCTGCTGCTGTTCGGCCAGGCCCCACAGCGGCTGCGCCCGGCGTTCGACATAAAAGCGGTTGCGTTTCCCGGAACAGTGCTACATGACCGTCATTACCTCGATAGTGAAGACATCGACGGTAACCTGCTGGAGCAATACCGACGCAGCCTTGCCTTCATCAAGCGCAACCTACGCCATGTGCAGCGCGGGCAGGGCTTCAATACCCTTGGGCAGTTGGAAGTGCCGGAGGAGGTGTTCGAGGAGTTGCTGGTGAATGCTCTGATCCACCGCGACTACTTCGTCAGCGCCTCCATCCGGATCATGATCTTCGCCGATCGCATCGAATTGATCAGCCCCGGGCACCTGCCTGACGTGCTCGATACCGAGAAAATTCGATTCGGCCTGTCCAACCGTCGTAATCCGACGCTCACCTCCCATGCAGTGCACATTCTCCCCTATCGCGGGTTAGGTACAGGCATCCCGCGTGCTATAGATGCCTGGCCAATGATCCGGCTTGAGGACGACCGGCAGAGTAATCAGTTCAAGGTGGTGATTCAGCGCGCTGTTGAAAGCGGGCCTCTTGAGGGCCTAAGCGGGGACCAAGTAGGGACTAAGTCGGGACCAAGTAGGGACCAAGTGGGGACTAAACCGGCGCTAGAAGGTATATCTTTGCAGCCAGAGCAGGTAACGCTGATACGCAGCATCACCAATGAACATACGGTGCCAGAGCTGATGGCTTTCGTTGGGCGGAACAACCGCACCAAGTTTCGCGATCAGGTTCTGGGCCCACTGCTGGCGCTTGGCGTGGTCGAGATGACCATTCCAGACAAGCCCAACAGCAGTAAACAACGCTATCGCCTGACTGCGGTCGGCAAGACGCTAAAAGCCAAACAACGCTCGTCAGACGACTGAGCCCAGACAACCACGTCTTTGGGCCAGCGCACTCTGGCGCTTTACACATTTCGCCAAAGGTACTTCATGACCAACTCCGATATCGTCCAGAAACTCTGGAACCTCTGCGACGTCCTGCGCGACGATGGCATCAACTACAGCGACTACGTCACCGAGCTCGTGCTTCTGCTGTTCATCAAGATGGAATACGAACAGGTGCAGAACAACGACAGCTTCGGCCACAAGCTGCCCGAAGGCGCGCGCTGGCCAGACCTGGCTGGCAAGTCCGGCGTTAACCTGCTCGATCACTACCGGCAGATGCTGCTGGACCTTGGCAAAAACCCTGACCCTCTGATCGCCGCCATCTACGCCGACGCCCAGACGCGCCTCAAGGAACCGCGCCACCTCGAGCATTTGATCACAAGCCTCGACGGCATCGACTGGTTCAGCGCCCGCCAAGACGGCCTCGGCGATCTTTATGAAGGCCTGCTGGAAAAGAACGCCAGCGAGACCAAGTCCGGCGCCGGCCAGTACTTCACCCCGCGCCCGCTGATCGACAGCATCATCCGCTGCATCAAGCCGCAGCCGGGCGAGACCGTCCAAGACCCGGCCGCCGGTACTGCGGGCTTTTTGATCGCTGCTGACGCCTATATCAAAAGTCAAACCGACGATTACTACGACCTCGACGCCAAAGCCCAGGCATTCCAGCGCAATCGTGCCTTTGTCGGTGTAGAACTGGTGCCCGGCACTCGCCGTCTGGCACTAATGAACACACTGCTGCATGGCATGGAAGGCGACGAAGAAGGCGTGGTGCACCTGGGCAACGCCCTAGGTCAGACCGGGGCCAACTTACCCAAGGTCGACGTCATCCTCTCCAACCCACCGTTCGGCACGGCCAAGGGTGGCGGTGGCCCGACTCGTGATGACCTCACCTACCGCACCAGTAACAAGCAGTTGGCCTTTCTCCAACACATCTACCGTGCCCTCAAGCCGGGCGGCCGCGCCGCCGTGGTGCTGCCGGACAACGTGCTGTTCGAGGCCGGCGTTGGCACCGACGTGCGTCGCGACCTGATGGACAAGTGCAACCTGCACACCATCCTGCGCCTGCCCACCGGTATTTTCTACGCACAGGGCGTGAAGACCAACGTGCTGTTTTTTCAGAAGGGCACCGTGGAAAACCCGCGGCAGGAGGAAGGTTGCACTAAGCGCGTTTGGATCTATGACCTGCGCAGTAATATGCCCAGTTTCGGCAAGCGCACGCCATTCGGCCCCACGCACCTCAAACCGTTCGAGGAAGCCTATGGCGACACGCCCGATGGAGAGAGCCCACGCGCAGAGAACGTTGAAGGTATCGGTGAAAACAGTCGTTTCCGCTGCTTTACCCGCGATTATATCCGCAACGAGCGTAGTGACTCGCTGGATATCAGTTGGCTAAAGGACGACAGCCGCCTGGATGCCGCCGACCTGCCCGCTCCAGAAGTCCTGGCCGGTGAGGCGATGGCTGAATTGACCGAAGCACTGCGTGAGCTGGAAGAGCTGATGAAGGCACTGGGGGCGGGGGATGAAGTGATGGCGCAGAGGCAATTGATGGCAGCAGTGATGGGGTTGGAAGTGGCTCAGGAGAATGGGGATGAGTGAGTTACCAGAAGGGTGGATTTCAACCACTCTGGGACAGGTTGTTAACTATGCAGATAACGAAACTGTTGACCCAACCGACATGCCGCCTGAGGCTTGGCTTCTAGAATTGGAAGACATCCAGCGCGACACGGGCAAAGTACTGGAATGGAAAACTGTGGGAGAGCGACTCCCAAAAAGCTCTAAGAATCGATTCCGTGCCGGGGACGTACTTTATGGAAAGCTGCGACCTTACCTTAATAAAGTTGTTAAAGCCGAGAAAAGCGGTTTTTGCTCTAGCGAAATAATCGCCATATCACCAGGCTTGCTCGACCCAAGCTATCTTTTTTTCTCGATACGATCTCCGAACTTTATTGATTATGTAAATGACGCATCTCATGGAATGCGGATGCCACGTCTTGGCACCCAGCAAGCCAAAGGCGCGCCGTTTAGATTACCGCCACTCAACGAACAAACCCGCATCGCCGCCAAGCTCGACGAACTACTGGCCCAGGTCGATACCCTGAAAACCCGTATCGACGGCATCCCTGCGCTGCTCAAACGCTTCCGCCAATCCGTCCTCGCCGCTGCAGTTTCCGGGCAGTTGACGGAAGAGTGGCGATCAAAAAATCTTGGGCCGCGCGAGACGGGAATCCAGCTGATGGCAGAAACAGCTGACCTCAAGAGCGATTGGTCTGAGAGCAATAAATCGCATAACGAAGTAGCGCGTGTAAAGAAACGTCTGTCTGAGTTCGCGAAAAAAAAATTGGAACAGACTGATCTTCCTGTCTCTTGGTGTTGGGCAGAACTCGAAGATGTATCACTTCTTATAGTTGACTGCCATAACAAAACTGCACCATATGAGAAAGAAGGTATCCCACTAATAAGAACAAGCAATATTCGCGATGGCAGTTTTCAATGGACAGACCTTCGCTATGTAAATGAAGAAACCTATAGATCTTGGTCTCGCCGCTGCGTTCCAGAGCCGGGAGACATTGTATTCACCAGAGAGGCCCCTATGGGCGAGGCGGCAATAATCCCAGAAGGTAAAATAATCTGCCTAGGTCAGCGGACCATGCTTATTAGATGTATTGAAAAATGCACCTCAACAGAGTTCGTTCTGCTAGCTCTTCGCGACCCGAAATTCAAGGCGCGTTCTGAGAAGCTTGCCGTCGGCACGGGAGTTAAGCATTACAGGGTCGGTGACGTAAGTGACCTATTGATCCCGGTTCCAACAAAGGCCGAGCAAACCGAAATTGTCCGCCGCGTCAAGCAGCTCTTCCTCCTCGCCGACCAACTCGAAGCCCGCGTCAAAGTAGCCCAGACGAGCATCGACCGCCTGACCCAAAGCATCCTAGCCAAGGCCTTCCGAGGCGAACTGGTGCCCCAGGACTCGAATGATGAACCGGCCAGCGTGCTGCTGGATCGCATCAAGGCACAACGCGCCATCGCGCCTAAGGCAAAGCGCGGTCGCCGAGCCGTTACGTTGAGCTAAGCCTTTACCAGGAATAGAAACAACCATGTCTGTCCCGACCTACGACCAGTTCATCGAGCCCGTCCTGCGTTTTCTCTCAGCCCATCCGGAAGGCGCCACTGCGGGCGAGGCCCACGAAGCGGCCGCCGTCACGCTTAGCCTAAGCGAGGCACAGCGGCAGGAGACCATCGCCTGCGGCCAGGCCACCTATAAGAATCGTTCAGGCTGGGCGCATGATCGGCTGAAGCGCGCCGGCTATTCCAGCAGCGCAAAGCGTGGCTACTGGCAGCTGACCGACACCGGCCGCGCATTCGCTCAGGCCAACCCTACCCCATTGAGCACAGAACTAGTCGAGCATCTAGCTGTGAACTTCATGAGCGTGAAGCTAAAGACAGCACCGGATGCCGCCTCGTTGGATGAAAACAGCGACACTTCGACGTCAATTGCCAAGACCGACCTCGCCACTAGCAGCCCGCAGGAGCGCTTAAACCAAGCCATCCTCGAGTTGCGCACCAGCGTCGCGGGCGACCTGCTAGACAATCTGTTGCAAGCGAGCCCGACGCGCTTCGAGCACATCGTTCTCGACGTCCTACACAGCTTGGGCTACGGAGCGAACCGTCAAGCGCTGCAGCAAGTCGGCGGTAGTGGCGACGGAGGCATTGACGGCGTGATCTCGCTCGACGCGCTGGGGCTGGAGAAGGTCTACGTGCAGGCCAAGCGCTGGCAGAGCACCGTGGGCCGCCCCGACCTGCAGGCGTTTTATGGCGCCCTGGCCGGGCAGAAGGCCAAACGCGGTGTATTCATCACCACTTCCGGCTACACCGTCCAGGCCGTTGACTTCGCTCGCTCGGTCGAGGGGCTGGTGCTGGTCGACGGTAAACGCTTGGTTAATCTGATGTTGGATCACGAGGTCGGTGTCAGCTCGCAGCTTTACAAGGTGCCTAGGCTCGACAGTGATTACTTTGACGAGTCGCTCGGCTGAGTTCAAAAAGCACCATTCCATCGAAAGCCAGATCAACCCGGCATTTTATCTGGTATTCCAAGCTATTTATCTGATTGATTTTTAGCCAACAAAAACAGACTGCTACGGCATATTTTCATCTCCCCCGGCGCAGTCACATCCGTGCATCCTTTGTGGGCGAAGCGTCTTCAAATCCCATACCGCCCCACGCCATATCGCTCCTCCTGAACACTACACCCGCCAAATCCGCACCCATCAACCCTTCTTCCTCCAAATCAAACGGCAAAACCCACAGCCGCATTCCGCCCCCATAATCAAACACCGGCAATGCCCGCTGAAGCCCCGCCCAACGTGGATAAATCAGCACCAGCATCGGCATACCGTCACCTTTGCGATACTTATGCCCATACGCAAACAGTTGGTAGAAATCACTTTGGCTAAGGTCATAACCCTGCTTCAAGCCACGTTGCTCAATGCGTTTCCATTTCGTGTCCAGCACCCAACGGTGCTGGGGGGTATCAACCAGCATGTCCGGCTTCAGGCGGAACATCCCTTGCCCTCTATGACTACACAGATCCGCCGTGGCGGCTTGCCTTGTCAGCTTGGCACCCGGCGCTAAGTGTTTGCTAAGCCACTGCTCCACATAACGCTCAAACAGCCGCTCCATCGGGAACAGCATGCTTATGCCTCGCCTAGCCCCTTTAACCGCAATCGGCATTTGCTGGTTCAGGATCAGTTCGCACCAGGGTTTGACGGCTTGATAATGCGCCATCAGGCGGTCATTGCTCCAAAGGCGCAAGTCCTGTGTCGTGTCTTGGGTGGCAGGTATCTCGCCCAGCAATATGCGTAGCTCATTGGCAAGGCGCCAATTGGTAGGTTCTTTAGTAGCTTTACAAACTTGCTCCAGCGCAAATTTCAGCAAGCGGTTTTCTGGTCGGTTGGGAAGGTACACATCATGGCGAACCTGGAAGTGATGCTGTCGCCCTGGAGGCTGGCGAAGCTGGGCTACCACATTGAGCTGACCGCGCAGGTAACGCTGCTGCTCCTCAACGCGCTTATAGTCGAAGCGGATGCCACGTTTCACCAATACATCCAGCTCGCTTAGGAACTGCGCCATCACCCATTCGGTAAGCGGAGCCTTGAATACCTCTAGCGACGTGACCGATACCTGCCTTGGTTTTAACGACAGTGCCGCCTGAATCAGCTTGCACAGTAGCGCTCGGCTTTTCAGCAAGCAGTCATCTTGCTCAAAATGCTTGGGCAGTATCTCCAGCCGGGTACCACACGAGGTTTCGATCACGCCTACATAGCTGTCCCACTTCAGCGACCGTCTACCCTCCACCTGCAGCAACCTAGCGCCAGCCTTGTTAAAGCTCGCGCTTAATTCACACAGCCAGTCGAAGGCGGTTTCCGAGATATGCGCGCAATCCAGATTCCCCGCCGGCACAACCGCCGTGGTGAGTTTGGCGTATTCCCGGACAACCACATGGGTGCTCAAACCCCTTGCTCCTCGAAAGCGATCTCATTCGTAGCAGTGGCATTACTGGCGATCACACCGGCGTAAGCTGTCGGCCGGCTGAACGCTGACCTGTTGATACGCCATACCTGGGCTTGATCCTGTTCCGGCACATCTTTGCCAAACAGGGCCGTATGATCTTGTTTTTCGCGTACGATGAAGCGGTCTTCACGCGGCTTGCGGTGGTCATTTAATACCCACCGAATGCGCTCCCAGTCTTCGAAGAAGTACTCCTGCAACAGCGGCAGCACTTGATTGCGGAAAATGATCTCTAAGTGCGCCAGGCTACCGCTGTTCACCAACGGCATGAAGTACGCATGCCCCAGGCAGTGCTCACGGTCCATCAGAACCTCGATGCGCTGGTTCATTACCCTCAACAGTTCGCCAATCCGTACGCCTTCCACGGTTATGCCATCAAGTAACTTTGGTTCAGGCAACATTTCCCTGAACACAAAGCGGCGACGTAGCGCGATGTCCAACCCAGCCAACGAACGGTCTGCGGTATTCATGGTACCAATGAGGTACACGCACCTAGGCACGCTGAATGGTTTTTTTGAATACGGGAGTTGCACGCTCAGCGCCTCATCTGCACCTTCGCGCTTGGAGGGTTCGATCAGGGTGATCAGCTCTCCGAAAATACGCGACACATTGCCGCGGTTGATCTCATCGATAATGAGCACGTAGGGCAAATCTGTAGGCGTAGATAAGGCCGAAGGCTCGACAGGCTTTACGCCTTCATGCTGCAGGTACGTGAGCAAGTCCGCCCAACTGAAGCGGTTCATGGCATAAACCGTTTTCAATGTGAACTGCCGGCCGTCGTTGATGGGCAAGATGGAGAGATTGATGTTCTGATACAGCCAACGCACTGACCTTACGTGTTGATAGTTTGAGTTCAACCCCGCAGGTACTTTTGGCTCGAAACGGTACTCACTCGTGACCACCCCGATGGAGCCGATTGTGTCGGCCGACTGGATGCACAACACGATATCTCCGACGGCCATTTGCTCGGAAAAATAATGGAGCGTGCCTTTATCTCCCTTTCCTAAACCTTGGTAAAACGCGTTGGCCTCGTAGTCTTCGCGCAGGTCCCCGCTTTGGCCCCACCCAATGCGTGCTTCACCGTGCGTCAAGCAGTAGCTTTTGCTGGGTGACATGCCTGAACCGTCGATTGAGACCTTCCAGATCGCGGCGTTTGGGCGAATGCCCAGGTCTGCGACCGGCTGCGTCTTTGCGTCATCACATATACGCTTGAACACCCCCGCTTCAATGGGGTAGCGCAACTGCCCCGTTTCACTATCGGAGTCCGCGCGAATGACTTCAACGAAATCCTCATAACTGAAGCTTTGGTGGAAGGTCACAAAGCGCACGCGGCCATCGGAGGCAAAGCGTTCAAATTCAGCTTTCAATCGCTGGCGGGTTTCAGGAGAGTTATCTTTGTTTTGGGCCAGAAACTCAGGCGCGAGAATTGCCAAGGCCTGGTTGATAGTGGCGTAGGTTTTGCCAGTACCGGGTGGGCCAAACAGGATTTGGTTAAGCGGTGGCTGGGTGGCTGGCAAGTCGATCACGGCGTCTGGTCCTTCCTGTTCAGTTTGGCCATAGTCCCTAGGTACTAAGCCTCTACCATTGAGCGGTAATGTCTTACCCTCAAGCACCTGCTCGACTGTGCTCAGCCAGGCTTCCATGTCTGCTTGAGTCGGGCAGCGTTGGGCAGTGATTTCCCACCTTTTCCCCTGCGCTTCTATCAATGCATGGTGGTCAGCTAGGTCGCGAACTGAACACCCTATTTCACCGCCGTACCAATACAGCATAAAGGCAGGCTTTCCCTTGAGGCTGCCTTGCTCACGCACGCCAATTCGGATCTCCACTGGCGTGGTATTGACTGTCCAATGGTCCGCCTGAAGGTATCGGTGTTTAAAGCATTTCAATAACGTCCAGGCCCAAGCTTGATCCTCAGGCGTGCCCTTGCTCATCAGCTGTAATACACGTTCATCGGCATACTTGGGGATTGCCCCGTATTTGAGCTGCCGTTGGTACTCAAGCCACTGCCTCAGCCCGTTCTGCACGTTGTAGCTATTGCTCTCGCCAAGCGCCGCGAATTGCCCGCCGGGGCCGTACTGCTTGAACAGGGCCTCTAGCTCTTCAACATCAGTTATCAGCAGCACGTCACGGCCAAGGTGCCTGCTGACGGTATTGATGCCGGAGCGATAGCTGTTGGCCGTATTAGGTGATTTACCGGTATCGACTAACCAGGCCTTGAACAGGTTTCCTTGCAGATCACTCACAGGCGCACCCCGGTATTTTTTGAGCGTAAAGCATATAAATTTAGTTTGGGCAAATTCAAAGAGAAATAGAGTCAGCCCGATTTACCTACCCCCGTTACCCTCGACCTCTTGGCACAACCACCTCCCATCGATCACACTTATTCAAATCCCTATATTGCGCCTCACTATCCTCGGCAAACCGTACCGTGATGGCCGCGACTTCGTATTGATCGAAACCAATCTTTGGCTGGAATGACTTGGCTGTTCGCCCGACCACGTTGCCTTGCTTATCGAGCAGTCGATAGCAGGTCCCTTCCTTTTTCAATGTCAGCGGATCGCCCTCGCGCAGGCCCTCAATCGCTTTATGTATCTGGGCATGCGGTGGTTGACGACCGGCATAACCAATGTCGATCTCCTTCAGCGTAAGTTGCTGAAAGCGCGCCTCCAGCTCGGGAAGATGTCTGCCCTGGAAAACGTATTGCTGAACGTCTGTCATTAGGCTGCGGCTGAATGGATTGTCATCAGTGAACTCGCACAGTGTCAGGGTTTGTTCAGCTCGCGTCATACCCACGTAGTACAACCGCCGCTCATCGGCCAGGGTATTAGCCTGGGCATTCCAGCCGCCATCTAGTAAGGCAACGTGGCGGAACTCTAGCCCTTTGGCCGAATGTACGGTGCCTAGATAAAGCCCATCCTTTGGCTGCTGACGTAATTCTCGGGCGTAGTCGTACAGCCAGTCTATTAAGGCCCCTCTACCCAGTTGGCAGTCGCCCAGCTCGCCTCGCATTTGCTCAAAGGCGATTTGGAAAAAACTCATCCACTCACAGTCTGCTAACTGATTGCTACCCGACAAACGCTCCCATGCATCAGCTGCGCACGAAGCGCTTTCTGTTTCTCGTAGATGGTCTATTACAGCCACAAAGCCGCGCTGCCGAGTGATGGGTAACGTCGTTTCCTTATCTGCTGCCAAGAAATAAGGAATATTGCGTTGCTCGCACCAGGCCTGGATCGGCCATAGAAACCGATGAGTACGTGCCAGAACTGCACAGCCGTTCCAACTTCTCTGTTCAAGCGCAAGCAACCGCTCCAACTCTGCCATGGCCGCCTGAGCCTGTAGATTGCCACGCTCACTGTCACTTGGGTCGATCAGTAATCGTAGTACTCGACCCTTGCGCTGCTTGTCCTGTTCCTCCCATGCTCCCCCTGCAGGCTGCTCCTGCCGAGCTCTGTCGATTCGGATGGGATTAGCCTCTTTCAGGCGGGCTGGATTCTGGCCAATCAGCTGGTTAGCCGCCTCGATGATGCTTAGGGAAGAACGATAGTTGTCGATCAAAAAGCTAATCGACGCTTCATAGTCCTCACGAAAGCGCTCGATATAACGGTTATTGGTTTCACGCCAGGCATAGATATTCTGGTCATCGTCACCTACCGCCATAATGCATAGCCGACCGTCTTCTTCGGCATGCCGTCCAGCCAGCGCACTGACTAAACGGTATTGCACATCGTCGATATCTTGGTATTCGTCAACCAAGATGTAACGGTATCCGCGCAGTAGCTGTTCACGGAGGTCGTCCTCGCCCTCGACATTGCGCTTACCCTCCAGCAACTCGACGGCGCCGCTTAATACCTGCTTGAGCGCTTGCTCGTCGACCGTCATACCTCGCTCGAACCGGGTGCCGGTCAAGCGCATAGCCATGCTGTGATAGGTCAGAACACTGACACCGTAGGCGTCGGCTCCGACCAAAGCCAACAGCCGTTTGCGGATCTCGTTCGCAGCATGACGGTTGAAGGTCAGCGCCACGATGCTGGTTGCTGGCACTCGCCGCACCCGCAATAGGTAAGCGATGCGGTGTACGATCACACGCGTCTTACCAGAGCCCGGCCCAGCAAGTACTAGCCGGTTGATGTCATCATCGTCGGCGACGATCAGCTTTTGGGTGGTACTCAACGACTCAATGATCGACTTCCATGAATCCTCGCTGGTTGCCAGCTTAAGTACGTCCTCACGCCCATTAAAATGCCGCTTGATAAACGCCTGTTTGGAGTTGGTGAAGTAATCCAAAACCAAGCGCAACGCTTCGGCCATTTCCTTCAGCGCTACCTCTGCATACTCACGCATCACATGGACCTGGATGCGCTTTTCGCGGTAGTGCTCATCGAGTCGTAAGTAGTCTTCCTTGAGGAAGGTCTTGCGCTTGTCTTCCTTCTTAACCTCTACGGTCATAGCCCGGCGCATGACCGTCATGCCATGGTTAAGGGTCAAAATGTCCTGTCGATGCAGATAGAGCAGAACATGCTCAACGGCTTTGCGTCGCTGATTTGGCGCAATGAGATGAGGCAGTTCAATATCACACTCCAATGCCTTAACCAGCTCGCCGAAACTCGTCTCAACCAGCAGATCCTTATTGCGCGAGCCAGGTGGGAGCTTACCGATCAAAAACTCCATTAATACGCCGGCCAGGGCGCGGCGCTTTTCACCAAAACGTTCGATCTGTCGCCAGGAGTGGCCACCCTTGATGCGCAACTTTAGGTAATCGCGATTGAATTGCCTGAGCTCGAAGCTACTACGCTGCTGGCTATTGGCATCGTGATCGTCGGCCAAACTGCGTAACAAGCGCAGCACCTGGAGTGGCAGGAGATTCTCTTGCTTGGTAGCGGCCTTGAGCTCAGCGGCCAGTGCTGGAAGGTTCAGATCTTGCCAGCCTCCCTGCTCGGCATCTGGTGCTTGCTCTGGTAAGCACTTCAACAATGCTCTCTCCAAAGCCAAAGAGTTTTGTAGCCGTTGGTTGGAAGCCCCGGTCACACCATGGCGCACATACAAAGTGATCTGCGAGTCATTAACTAACAGCCCCATCTCCTCTAACTGCTTGAGTGCGCTAGCAACCTCTTCTGACTCCAAGCTGGTCAGTTGCATCAATTGGTCGGTGTTCACCCGTTCATCGGCATTGGCGCTATAAAGAAATCGCAGAATGGCCCTGAATTCTTCCAGTCGGCGTTGCGGCAGCTTGGCTTTGAGTAAGCGTTTCTCAGCCTCCTCCTCATTGACATCCAGCCGTGCCGGGAAAATCTGCGTATGGTTCTCTTCACGTTTGAGATAATCACCCCGCTCTAGCCAGGCAACCGCTGTAACGACTTTGGTTTCGGCATCACGTTCGTCCGCGGAAAAGCTGGTTTCAACCTCATCGTCTAACAGGATTTCGCCTGCTGTGATAACTAGCTTGCCACCCTTGCGTCGATTGCTCTCGCTACGCAACTTACGCAGGATTTGCTGGATGTCGCGAATGCTAAGCTTCGAGCGCTCACTCATGCCGAACTGAGTTTCGATGTCTTGCGGGTCATATAACAGCACACAGCGCGCATCATTCTGATCACGCCCTGCCCTACCAGCCTCCTGCAAATAGTTCTCAAGCGAACCCGGTATGTCAGCATGTACGACAAGACGGATATCAGCCTTGTCCACGCCCATCCCGAAAGCGTTGGTGGCAACGATGATTCTCAAATGGCCAGCTTTGAAATCGTCTTGAATATCCGTCTTGGCGTTGGGCTCAAGACCGGCGTGGAAATGTTTGCAAGGCCAGCCTTGGCCAATCAGAAAATCGGACAGGTCTTCAGCATTCTTGCGGCTCGAAACAAAAACGACTGCACCGCCCTCTTTTGCGTTCAAGTGCTCATGCAATAGCCCATCCGTGCGCGACCACTTCTCTGCTTTGATGCAGGGCAGGACGTCAAAATGCAGATTGGTTCGTTCGTGGCCCCCTGGGAATACTTTAAATTCAATACCCAGGCTTTCCCTGAAGTGGCTCTGGATATCCGCAAGCACATCGGGTTTGGCTGTTGCGGTAAAGCAACCGATCTGGGCCAACTCTTGACCACCCGTGTATTCACGAATGACACGGGACACATAAAGGTAATCTGGCCGAAAATCGCTACCCCATTTCGACAGGCAGTGCGCTTCATCGAAAATCCAAGCACCGATCTGGCGCTGGAGGATCGCTCGCCGGAAAGCCTTATTGCGGAATTGCTCAGGCGATACCAGCAAAATGCCGACATCACCCATCTGGATTTTCTCCAGTATCTCGGCACGCTCCGGCATGGTCAGTAGGCCATTCAGCGCTGCGGCGCACTGGACGTTGCGCTCCAGCAGTCCGTCAACTTGATCCTTCATAAGCGACTGCAACGGCGAAACGATGATAGTAAGGCTGCCGTTCCGGTGGAAACGGTTCAAGGCCGGCAGTTGATAACATAGCGACTTACCCCCGCCGGTCGCTAGAATGGCCAGTACATGTTGGCCACGCATGCCGGCCAGCACAATGTCGTGTTGAAGGCTCTCCCCAGGCCGCTCGTAGCGGAAGTCAGGGAAGCCGAAATAACGCTGCAGCTCATGGCGTGGGTCATGAGTCGTCTGGCAGTACTGGCAATCCTCGCGCTCGCAAGGCACATCACGCAGCTCGGCGATTAGTCGCCTAACCTCTGGGAACTGATGACGAACCCAAGGCGCTAGGACCGAATTACCGCCAGAGACCCGAAGCCAGGCCAGTGCGTACGCCAAAGGCCAATGCTGATCCTCCAGGTTTAAATCCTTCTCTAGGAGTTGTTCAAGCCTTGCGCGGCATACCTTCAAGTTCCGCGGTTGCGAAGGGTCTGTTTCCTGAAGCAATTGTGGAAGCCGCGCTCGGAGTTCAGATAGAGATACCGAAGGCTGCCCAGTCAAAGACGCGAAGAAGGCTCCCAGATCGCCTTTCATGTTCGGCGCCAGCAACGCTTGATAGCAGAGAAGCTCCGCCTGGCTGGTCTCGTTCAACTGCGTGAAAGCCTGGCGCTGGTCCTGAAAAAGAACGAGTGTCGAACGACAATCGGACAGCGGCGAGTTAAGGCTATCGCGGATAAGCTTGTAATCCTTAACCAGCCGGTGATAAGGGTTTTGAGGAAATGCCAGCGGCGACAGGCGCAGCGTGTCGATCACAGGTAGCGTATGCAAAGCCATACCGGGCAGGTGTTCATGCAGGATAGGCAGATCATGGTCGATGATGTTGTGTCCTAGCACGAAACTCGCCCCTTCGGACAATGCGTCCAACTGCTGCAATGCCGAAGATGGGTTTCCGGAAACCTTTAGTTCTAGCTCCGCTCCCGAGTCAGGTCGAAAAGCGCCTACCATCAAGATCTGGGTAAGTTGATTGTTCTTGGGTGGCACCACCTCAAGATCGAATATCAGGCCTTGGGGTGGAGGAAGTGGAGGCATAAAACGGGCATTCCCTGCTCAATGATTACGACAAAAAGTGCAGCCTGCGTGAGGAGTGCTCAAAAAGCAGGTATAGGCGCTGAGGATTACACTGCTATCGAAAATGATAATTGCGCGAAGATTTTCGATCCGTGCTGTGAAGAGTGTCGCGGGGGCATGCATCTATCCAGAACTTGGTCATCACAATCAATTGGAAGCATAGGCTTGAAGACTGGCGCTTGATAAAAGCAGTGTTTGAACTTGCTGGAGGCCTGCTGAACATTGAGTTGGGCACCTATGACACGCTGGCCGGGTGGATGTACTACCCACCGTAGAAATGCCTGGCAATCGATATGGTCCTTAGCCAATAAAAGGCCAGCAGACACTTCAATTGTTAGGCAACTGCTGGCAATTTGCCCGAAAACGGATCCCAAAGCAAACACCACAGCACTTTTGGCCGCTTTCTGCGAAGGCGGGTCTGCTACAAGCCCCAGTACCCTGATGTATTTATCCTATTGCCCCTAACCCCACCCCCCGCTACCCTTACCCCCGCCGCTGCACCTCAGCGGTCGGGCGTAGGAACCCGGAACAAAACTAGGCGCGCACGTGCCCACCGTATCAACCGCAAGCGGTCACCCGCCTCTGCGTTCGTTATGGCAGCTGTGCGCGGGCACGCTCGCGCGTGGCCGGTTGCCTAGAGTTCCGGTATTCCTACCCCGCGTACAGTTGCCACCCAAAGCCCGTAGGAAGGCCCGTGGCAGCGTCACCAACTCTGGGAGCCCCATCATGCACAACACAATCTCCACCCCCACCCTCGAACAACTCCTCAACGACACGGACGAGCTGCTTCGCTGCGCAAAAGCCACTGCCTACGAAACCGCCGATCATCAGCAAGGCGCTCCTCGAGACCATGCCTTCGCCGTCGTGCACCTGATCGACATGGCCCGAATCAAGCTGGACGCAGCCTTGCACGTACAGCATTCAGCCTCAGCCTAAAGCTTCCACCTGCCAAGCCCCGGTTGGGCAGCACTGTCCTGCCCAACCATCGCCCAGCGCTGGGCGAGCATCTCATAGCGGTCTGTCATGACTGCCCTTCTGGCCTGTTACTCCGCAGATCCCTTTGGTAGAGGCGCCGACCTAAGAGTCATGTAGCGCTCTAAATAGCTCTCAAGCGGCTCAGCAGTACCCACCTCAACCAGCTCCCCGGTATTCCGATCAATTAGAAATGGGCCATTTCCTGCCAACTGGTCCGAGGGATCTCCTGTTCTCAAAAACTCCGCTGACTGGAAGCAAAAAAACCATCCGCCAGCAAACTCCCCTTCTTCCGTTATCTGTAAGGGTATCTCTGAGTCATCGAGATATTCTTGCGCTTTTTTCAGTGCATCTTGGTACGTAAACATTCCTGGGTCCTCCATGATCGCAACGTATCAAAAACCTGAAGATTTGCAGGCTTCCCTACTAGGTTACCCATTCCAAGGCAGCCCCCAAACCCGCCCCATCAAACGCCCCATTCCACTGTCCAACCCCGTACATTCCTTTACCTCAGAGCCCCACATGTCCCTCACTGACCAACTCGACACCCTCCGCATCCCTAAGGACCTGCGCACGCCCATCGAGCGGCTGATGCGGGCCTTGGACGAAGCTGCTGACAAGGCCGAGGTCAACCGCGAGGCCGAGATCCAGATCGAATTCGTGCAGGCCCAGGTGGCCGCCAAGAAACTCCGCGGCCCGCAAGTGGAAGCCATGTACATCCTGTTCGACGACGCGGTGCAGGCGCGGCTGGAAGCGTTATAACCCCCCAGCCCCTACGAAAATAGGAACCAAGCCAGGGCGCGCAGGCTCCACCAATCAACAGACTTTTCCTGCATGTTCTTGGAGCCTTTATGATTCGACGCGCCAACTTTGCCCCTACTGCCCTTTTTGCCCTGATGTCTGGCCTGGCCTTCGCCCAAGGCGCCGTGGCGGACCCAAGCTACAGCCTGAAGAAGGTGGCCAGTTTCGATCACCAGGTCACGGGTGTTACGGCCAGTGAAACCGGCCGCATGTTCGTCAACTTCCCGCGCTGGACCGAAGACTCGGCAGTGTCCGTGGCGGAGCTGATGCCCAACGGTGACCTTAAAAGCTTCCCGGATGCCAACTGGAACGCCTGGCGTAATGCCAAGGCGGACAGCATGAGCGCGGGCGACCATTGGGTGTGTGTGCAGTCCGTAGTGGCGGACAAGAAAGGCAGCCTGTGGGTAATCGACGCAGGCGCGCCGGCCCAGGCGCAAGTAGTAGCCGGTGCACCAAAGCTGGTGAAGATCGACCTGGCCACCAATGCCGTGGCCAAGGTGTACCCCTTTGGGTTGGACGTGGCGCCCCAGGGCAGCTACCTGAATGACGTGCGCCTTAGCCCCGACGGTAAGTTCGCCTACATCACGGACTCAGGCACCAGCGGCGCGATCGTGGTGGTGAACCTGGAGACCGGCAAGGCTCGCCGCGCCCTGGACGGTGCGCCGAGTACCCAGTTCGAGAAAGGCGTGATGGTGAAGGCGGACGGCAAGCCGCTCATGCGGCCAGACGGGCGCGGTGTGCAGTTCTCCGCAGACGGCATCGCGCTGTCGCCAGCGGGCGACACCCTGTACTGGCAGGCGGTGAAGGGTAATACCTTGTACAGCGTGCCTACCAGCGCGTTGCAGACGGCCACCCTGGCGGACCTGCCAGGCAAGGTGCAGAAGGTGGGCGAGAATGGCCCGGCTGATGGCCTGTTGATGGACGCCAAGGGCACGCTGTACATCAGCTCGGTGGAAGACCATTCCATCAAGGTGCGCAATGGCAGTGACGTGAAGGTGCTGCTGCAGGACAAGGACATGCGCTGGCCAGACACCTTTACCCAAGGGCCAGACGGTACGGTGTACGTGACGGACTCGCGCATTCCGGACATGAGTTTCTTTGACCCTAAGCAGAAGCCTGCGTTGGAAACCACGCTGTACAAGATTGTTGAGAAGAAGTAACCGTATGAGGTCTGCTTGCGCCTGGCGATGACGGGCGCAAGCGGAGCTTGGCGCCTACAGCTCCCGTTAAACCCTCCTGATACACAAGAAATCGCTGAATCGATTTACGTCTTGTAATTATTCCTCTGCCCTTACCCGGACCTTTCTCTGCCCTTGAGCGTCGGAGCTAGGCACGTTTTTACGTTTGTTGTGAGGTGCTGATTTGAAAGACGCTATCGCCAAGAAGTACCGATTGATTATCAAAACCATGGGCTATGTGGGCTGGGCGTTGTTCTGGCTGTTGCTCTGGGACGTGGCCGTTACCGTGGACTTTATGCTGTTCCTGGACAGCAAGCTTAATTTGCCGCTGATGCCGCTGACCCTGTTGGGTTCGGCATTGATTGTGTTGATCAGCTTTCGTAACAGCAGCGCATATAACCGCTGGTGGGAGGCGCGTACCTTGTGGGGCGCCATGGTGAACAACTCGCGCAGTTTTGCCCGCCAGGTGTTGACCTTCCTGGATGACCCGCAGGGTGAGGCCAACCCTATAAAGGCCAAGCTGCTGCGGCGGCATGTGGCCTACGTGAACTGCCTGGCGGCCCACTTGCAAGGCCAGAAGTGCCCAGAGGAAGTGCGGGCATTTATCCCGGCGGATGAGTTTGCGCGCAGTGGCGCCACCAATAACTTTGCCAATGACATTCTCAATGGTTCGGCGGCGTTGCTGGCACAAGAATACAAGGCCGGGCGCCTGGACAGCATTCGCCTGTCGCGGATCGAGTCCACGTTGGTGGAGTTGTCCAACAGCCAGGGCGGTATGGAGCGAATTGCCAATACGCCATTGCCTTACCCGTACGTGTACTTCCCGCGGCTGTTCATTTCGCTGTTTTGTGTGATTGTGCCGGTGGGGCTGGTGGAGTCGCTGGGCTGGTTTACGCCGGCGGCGTCGACGGTGGTGGGCTTTATGCTGCTGGCCATCGAGCGGATTGGTACCGATTTGCAAAGCCCGTTCAAATCCAGCGAGCACCAGATTCAGATGGAGAAGATTTGCGAGACCATCGAGAAGAATTTGGAATCCATGCAGCGGGATGCACTGGGTGGGGATCGGATTGGGGGATAGTTGAGGGGTGGGGCGTACTACTGTAGGAGCGGCCATAGGCCGCGAACTTGGGCGTCACTGGGCGCTAAGTTCGCGGGCTCTGCCCGCTCCTACAGGGTATGCAAGCAATCTTTGAGCGTACTGCTGTAGGAGCGGCCAAGGGCCGCGAATTTGGGCGTTACCGGTGGTCAAGTTCGCGGCCTATGGCCGCTCCTACAGGGTATTTCGTGCAATTAGCCGCGGCTGCGAGATTCGGTGCGGTCGCGCTCGCTGAGTTCAACAACGCGCTTGGCCGCTTCGACGTCGTCGTAGCGGTACTCGTTGTGTCCAGCCTCGTCAGTGATCTTGAAGGCCACCGACTTGTCTTTCCGCTGGGCTTCGCAAGGAATGTCACGCCCTTCGAGCTTTTGAATTTTCACAGCCATGGTCGTGCTCCTTACAGGAGGTCGGCAGGGACCGTACCGCCGTTGGTGGATACTTTCTGCAGAATGGCTTTGTGCAGCCACATATTCATTTCAGCAGAATCGCCCAGCTTGTCCGCAGGGCAGCCCAGTTCGTTGGCCAGCTCTTTGCGGTGTTCCAGGCTGCTGTCGATACCCAGCAGTTTCAACAGGTCGACCACTGAGGTGCGCCAGTTCAGCTTCTCAGCAGTGTGAGCCTGGGCCAGGCCGTCCAGCTTGGCGCCGACGTCTACTGCGCTGTCGGTACGTGGGGTGGTAGTGCCGGTCATAGGCGGAACACCACCGTCTACGCTGACGGGTGCAGTACCAGTAGGAGTAGGCGCGGTAGAGGCGGTGGTGGGCTGGGTGTCGTCGTGGCCGATGCCCAGCTTGCTCAGGATGTCTTTAAAGAAGCTCATCAATGTTTCCTCAAGGTGCGTTCAGGTCTTTTGTGGACCCCCACCCTGCGCGGAAAGTTTGATCGCTGTGACCACCGCACCGTTTACGCGAACACCGTTACCCGGTTTCGGCCGCTGCGCTTGGAGGTATACAGGGCCTGGTCGGCGCGTTCGATCAGCTCTTGGTAGTCCGCCACGGGGCGGCGCAGGTCTGCCACGCCCAGGCTGATGGTGAACCGAATGGCTTGGTTGTCGTGGGTGACCACCAGCTCTTCGATGGACGCACGCAGCCGCTCTGCAAGGATTTGCCCACCCTCCTTGTTTGTGTCTGGCAGCAGCAGCGCAAATTCTTCGCCGCCGTAGCGCCCGCAAATGTCCGAATCCCGCACATGCTCGCGCACCACATCCGCCACGCGCTGGATCACCCGGTCCCCGGCAGGGTGCCCGTAGGTGTCGTTCACCTGCTTGAAGTGGTCGATGTCGAACATGATCATGGTGCAGTCGTTGCCGTAGCGGCTGTGCCGGGCGTACTCGTGTTTGAGGGCCTCTTCCCAATGGCCCCGGTTGTACAGCCCCGTGAGCCTGTCTGTACTGGAAAGCTTCTGCAGCTGGGCGTTCACGGCCTGCAACTGGCGGCGGTTGGTGGCCACTTCGGTCACGTCGTATACCACCAGGCAAATGTGCTCCACCTGGTTGTTGATGGAGCGCAGGGGGAACAGCGAGGTGTTCTGGTACATGAACGGCTCGGAGCCGGTGATGGGCCTGTAGGTGTCGAACTTGAGCAGGTAAGGGCGCTGTTCCCAGATGGTGAAGGTAGGCGACCCCAGAGTGACCACGCTGTCCACCTTGCGGGTAAACCAGGCCCGGTCCACTTCTTCGAACAGGTCGAAGAAGGACTTGCCCTGGGCTTCACGTGCGGGCACGCCCGAATGGTTTTCAATGAACGTGTTCCACACGGAAACGTTGTAGGAGCGGTTGAAGACAACCACGCCCACGTCGATGGTCTGGGCAATTGCCAGCAGCCAGTGGAGCTCGGTGATGTCGAGTGTTCTGTTCATGTCAGTTCATCATGTACTCAAGCTTGCCCTTGAGTCTAGGCAACGAGGTTTCGGTAAACAGCAGCAGCAGGTCGAAATGAACGTCGTGCCCCTCCACGCTGTAGCTGATTTCCACGGCCAGGGTCTGCCTCCAGCGGTGCCGGTTCAGGCTGATCAGGTCTTCGATGCGGGCGTGCTCGCCCAGCAATTGCGGGTGGCTGAAGGAAAACCCTACGTCGATCTGCTCGCCGATGCCGCTCAGGCAGGCGCCGATCAGCAGGGCTGACAGGTCCAGCACCATTTCGGACGCGGTGCTTTCCTGATAGTCCTGGCGCATCAAACGAGCCATGTCTGCCAGATTGCTGTCGTGGAACATCAGCAGCGCCTCGCCCGCGATGCCTTCACCAAGGTAGCCCTGGCAGATGGCCGTAAGCTGGTTGCCGCGCTGCGCGTCGGCCAGGGCCATGTGCAGCTCCCCCACCTCCAGCACGTTCACGTTGGGAATGGGCAGCTCAATAAACACATTGAGCACTTTGGCCAGCAAGGCGGCAGCCCGGCCCATGGCCACGTTGACGGTTTCCCGGAACGCGTCATTGAAGTTCACGGACATGTCCGCGCCGAATTGCCCGGCGATGCCTTGGCCCTGGCTATGCAGGCCACACCGGGCCAAGGCTGCGCGAAGCTCGTCGGCATTGGCAGGCTTTTTCAGGAACGCCGTTGCCCCCAGGGCCAGCACCCGGCGTACGGCTTCATCCTGCACATCGCCGGACACCACGATCACTTGCGCCTGCAGCCCTTCCTTGCGGATGGCCGCCAGCACTTCATACCCGTCCATTTCAGGCATGGTAAGGTCGAGCAGCACGACCTTGCCCAGCCCCTGTCGAATGGCATCCAGGCCCTGCTGGCCGTTTTCGGCCTGGGTCACGGACAGCTCAAGCCCTTCGGGCAAAGCGCGCAGCAATTGCTTGCGCGCCATGTTTGAATCATCACAAATCAGCAGAGGTACAACAGCCATTGAGAGTTAGTCCCGTTAAAGGCCCTGCAGGTAGAGGCTTGCGGCACTGTAAACAGAGCGGCGGCACCGCGCCAGCGCTTTGGTGCATGTGTAGCGATTACAGGTAAAAACTGCCATGCGTGCTTCACTACACACGCTGGCCTTTATAGCATCGGCTTGGACATCAGCCCCTGCAGTTGTATGATGTCCGGCAACACCTCTAGAAGCGGCCATGCCTGAGGGCGTTTACCTTGGCATTGCCTAAGCTTCTTACCGTTAACCGAACAAGGAGACAACAATGCCTGACGTTCTCGGACACAACTTTATCAACGGTGCCCGTAGCGCCGCCGGCCAAGCCAGCCTTCAAAGCATAGACGCTAGCAGCGGCGAGGCCCTGCCTTATGCGTTCTGCCAAGCCACAGACGCTGAAGTGGACGCTGCTGCCAAAGCCGCAGACGCCGCTTACCCAGAATTCCGCCAGCTGAGCCCGGCCCGCCGCGCCGAGTTCCTGGACGCTGTAGCCGATGAACTGGACGCCCTTGGCGACGAGTTCGTGGCCATCGTGTGCCGTGAAACGGCCTTGCCTGCTGCCCGTATCCAGGGTGAGCGTGGCCGTACCAGTGGCCAGATGCGCCTGTTCGCCAAAGTGCTGCGCCGTGGGGACTACCTGGGTGCCCGCATCGACCTGCCGCTGCCGGACCGCAAGCCTCTGCCACGCCTGGACCTGCGCCAGTACCGCATTGGTGTGGGCCCAGTGGCTGTGTTCGGTGCCAGCAACTTCCCCCTGGCCTTCTCCACGGCCGGTGGTGACACCGCCTCGGCGTTCGCAGCCGGCTGCCCGGTGGTGGTAAAAGCCCACAGCGGCCACATGGCCACGGCTGACCTGGTTGGTACCGCCATTACCCGTGCTGCCGAAAAAACCGGCATGCCCAAGGGCGTGTTCAACATGATCTTCGGTAACCGCGTAGGCGAAACCCTAGTCAAGCACCCGGCTATCAAGGCCGTGGGCTTTACCGGTTCCCTGGGCGGCGGTACGGCGCTGTGCAAGATGGCCGCCGAGCGCCCCGAGCCCATCCCGGTGTTTGCCGAGATGTCCAGCATCAACCCGGTGATTCTGCTGCCGGAGGCCCTGAAAGCCCGTGGCGCAACTGTCGCCAAGGAACTGGCCGGTTCGGTGTGCATGGGTGCGGGCCAGTTCTGCACCAACCCAGGCCTGGTGATCGGTGTTAAATCTGCCGAATTCACCACCTTCCTGGACGCGCTGAAAACCGAGATCGGCGGCCAGGCGGCACAGACCATGCTCAACGCGGGCGGTCTGAAGAGCTACAGCGGCGGCGTGGCACACCTGCACGGCCACCCTGGCATTACCCACTTGGCCGGTAACGCCCAGGAAGGCAACCAGGCGCAGGCTCAGCTGTTCAAGGCTGACGTGTCGCTGTTGCTCAATGGCGATGCCCTGTTGCAGGAAGAGGTGTTCGGCCCTACCACCGTGGTGGTGGAAGTGGCGGATGATGCTGAGCTCAAGCAAGCCCTGCTGGGCCTGCGTGGCCAGCTGACGGCAACCTTGATTGGTGAGCAGTCGGACCTGAGCACTTACCAGTGGCTGGTGCCGATTCTGGAGCACAAGGTAGGCCGCATTCTGGTGAACGGTTACCCGACCGGTGTGGAAGTGTGTGAAGCTATGGTGCATGGTGGCCCATTCCCGGCCACCTCTGATGCACGCGGCACTTCGGTAGGTACTTTAGCGATCGACCGCTACCTGCGCCCGATCTGCTTCCAGAACTACCCTGATGCGCTGTTGCCTGAAGCCCTGCAAAACGCCAACCCATTGGGCCTGCAGCGCCTGGTGAACGGCGAGTGGAGCACCCAGCCCATCGCCTGAGCGCTGAGCTGAGCTGAACGGGTGGCCGCCTTTCGGGGCAGCCACCCTGCTCCTACTTAACGATACGCCCCTCTCCCCGCCCACGTGGGTCTGACGCGGTTTCAACCGTGCCGTTATCCACCCGTATGGCCTGTACGTTCCCCATCAGCCAGCCCTGGTCTTTCAGGGTGTAGCCCATTGCGTTGAGTTCGTCCGCTGCCGGCCCTTTCAAGGGGGCCATGGCGTCGTAGTAGATCGTGTCCTTGGGCAGCAACTGGTGGTGCACCCGCTGCACGGTCACGGCTTCCACCAGCGACAGGTGATAGTCGTACAGGTTGTTCAGCACTTGGAACACCGTTGTGAAAATACGAGAGCCCCCTGGCGTGCCCACCACCAAGGTGACCTTGCCATCGCGCGTGACAATGGTAGGGCTCATGGACGACAGCATGCGCTTGCCTGGGGCAATGGCGTTGGCATCGCTGCCTACCACGCCGAAACCATTGGCCACGCCAGGCTTGGAACTGAAGTCGTCCATTTCATCGTTCATCAGGAAGCCTGCGCCCTTCACCACCACGCCACTGCCGTAGTCGAAGTTCAAGGTGTAGGTGTTGCTCACCGCGTTACCGTCCTTGTCGATCACGGAGAAGTGCGTGGTCTGGTGGGTTTCCAGGCCAGGGCGCACCTTGTCGGTAGGCGAAATGGCGGTAGGGTTGACCTCCGCGGCACGGCGGTCCAGGTAAGCCGGTGCGGTAAGCATAGCCACGGGCACCTTGTTAAAGTCCGGGTCGCCCAGGTAGTCGGCACGGTCAGCAAACACGCGCTTTTCGATCTCGGCCAGCAGGTGAATGTAGCGCGCGGAATTCAGCGGCACGCCTTTGAAGTCCTCGCTGCGGCGTTCCTTGATACCCAGCAACTGGGCCAGGGCGATGCCGCCCGAACTGGGCAACGGCGCGGTGTACACTGTGTTGCCGCGCCAGTCGATGGCCAGGGGTTCGCGCCAGTGGGCCTTGTAGCCCCGCAGGTCGGTTGCTGTAATCAGGCCCTTGTCGTGCTGCATTTGCGCGACCAGCAGCTTGGCGGTGGTGCCCTGGTAGAACTCGCTCACGCCATGGTCGGCAATGCGCTGCAGGGTTTGCGACAGCTCCGGTTGCTTGAAGCGCTCGCCGGTTTTCAGGTTGCCGAAATAGTCGCCAAAGTTGGTGCTGCCGTTGAACAGCCCCAACGCGTCTTCACGGTATTGGTACTGGGTTTCAGCCACAATAAAGCCACGCCTGGCATAGCCGATGGCCGGGATCAATAAGTCACGCCAAGGCAACTTGCCGAAACGCTGATGCGCTTCCCACAGGCCCATGACCGTGCCGGGTACACCCGCCGCCTTGGCCCCCACTAGGCTCATGTTAGGCACCACCTCGCCCTTGTCGTCCAGGTACATGGTCTTGGTGGCGGCCTTGGGGGCTGTTTCCCGGTAATCCAGGAAGTAAGGCTTACCCTTTACGAACAAGGTCATGAAGCCACCACCGCCCAGGTTGCCGGCCTCAGGGTAGGTGACGGCCAAGGTAAAGGCCGTCGCGACCGCCGCATCCACGGCGTTGCCGCCTTGCTTGAGAATGGCCTCGGCCACTTCCGCGCCGTAGCGGTCTGGGGAGGCGACTGCGCCAGCGGGCAGCACGCTGGCCCAGGTAGTGGAAGACACAACAAGCACTGCTGTGGACAGCAGGGTTTTGCACAGTACAAGACGCATGGGTTGTCCTTGTGTGGGAAATCCTTCTCCCATTAAGGCTTATAAACGGCGCAGGGGCAAAGCAGTGCCGCAATTTCCATAGCGGGGGCTTTTTACCGGGCGTATGCCCTGAGCTTGTCCTGCATGAAGTCCAGGAAGCACTGTATGCGTAGCGCCAGCTGCGTATTGCGGTAGTACACCGCATGAATGGGCTGCGGGTAGCCACTGTTGTGTTCGGCCAACAGCACGCGCAGACGGCCCTGCTGAATGTCGTGGTGGGTCATGAAGTGGGACAGGCATACGATGCCCTCTCCCGCCAGCGCCAGCTCGCGCAGGGTGTCGCCGCTGGAGGCCGACACCGCCGGGTTGATGGGCAAGCGGTCGCCCCCGGCGTGGTGCAAAGGCCATTGGTTGAGGCCTTCGTTACGGGTGAAGCCCAGCAAGGAATGCCTTGCCAGGTCGTCCACTTCAACAGGCACGCCCTGGCGCTTCAGGTACGCCGGGCTGGCCAGGACATTGCGCGGGCTGCTGCCCAGGTAGCGGGCGCGGAGGGTCGAGTCCGCCAACGCACCGATGCGAATCGCCACGTCGGTGTTCTCCTCCAGCAGGTCGATGATCAGGTCGTTGGTGTTCAGCTCAAGGACGATATCGGGGTAGCGCTGCCGGAACTCGGCCACGTGGGGCACCACGGCATGCAGCATGAAGGGTGACGCCGCGTTGATACGCAGCCGGCCAGACGGTGCCTGCTGACGCAGGGCAAGGTGTTCCTCTAACGCTTCCATGTCCTGAAGAATGGCCTTGGCCCGCTCGAAGAAGTACTTGCCCTCCTCGGTCAGGCTCATGCGCCGGGTGGTGCGGTTGATCAGGGTGGTGCCCAGCTTGCCTTCCAGCCGCGCCAGGGTTCGGCTTACCGCTGAGGGCGACTGCCCGGCCTGTTCGGCGGCGGCTGACAGGGAGCCGCTTTCGATCACTGCGATAAACAGCTGGAGTTCGTCGGACCGGGCTTTCACATAGGTGGCTCTGTTGTGGTTCACAGCCCTTTTAGCACAGTCTCCAGGTGCTGTTGATAGCGCGCCACGTCGGCTTCGATGTTGGGCCGCTTCATCACATCCACAGCCAGGAAGGTGGGCAAGGCAGCCAGGCCCAGAAACTCATTGGCCTTGTGGAAGGGGAAATACACGGCATCCACGCCTTTGCCTTCAAAGAAGTCCGCCGGGTCGTCAAAGGCCTGCTGCGGCGCATTCCAGGTGGCGGAAATCATGTAGCGCTTGCCCTGCAGCAACCCCCCACTCCCGTACCGTTGAGACGCATCGGAGCGGGTGCGGCCATCGTTTGCATACAGGCTGCCGTGGCCTTGGGTGAAGACCTCGTCCAGGTACTGCTTGACCGTCCAGGGCGCGCCCATCCACCAGCCGGGCATCTGGTAGATGATCACATCTGCCCACAGGTACTTCTCCACTTCAGCGGCGGTGTCATAACCACCGTCGATAAAGGTATCGTTCACGGTGTGGCCCGCTTGGCGTAGCCAGGCCAGGGCGGCTTCATGCAAGGTTTCGTTGTAGCGGCCATCGGAGTGGGCAAATCGCTTGCCGCCATTCAGTAAAAGCACGTTCATGTACTGCACCTCAATCGTTTCGAATGGGCGCAGGTTAACGGCCATGAGCGCTTGGAAAAAGGCAGGTTCACGCAATTGGCTTGTTCCGCCGATGCACGAATGTTTTAGGTATTGTTGCGCCAGGCTAACCATCTCTTCATTGGAGGCACCTTATGAGCACCCCCTATGCATTCATCCTCACCGCCAAAACCCGCCCTGAAAAAGCAGAAGCCTTCAAGGCACTGTTCGAAGGGTATGTAGCGGCCAGCCGCGAAGAGCCTGGTTGTATCGAGTACCACATGCTGCAGGATGAACAGGACCCAACCCTGTTCATCTTCTATGAAGTGTGGGCCAGCAAGGCCGCGCTGGACGTGCATGCCGCCTTGCCCCACATGACAGCCTTCGCCGAGCAGCGCATGGACTACTTGGAGCAGGACCTGAAGGTTCAGACCATTCGCATGCTCAGCCCAGCCTCTTCCACTCACTCAGCGGCCTGATACCCCTGCACGATGGCGGAGAAATCCAGCCCACCATCACCCCGCAGGTTCATGGCCTGGTACAGCTGCTGGGCCAGCGCCCCCATCACTACGGGCTGCTTGGCCTGGCGCGCGGCCTCTGTGGCCAGGCCCAAGTCCTTGAGCATCAACTGCGCACCGAAACCGCCGGTGTAGCCCCGGCTGGCAGGCGCTGTGGCCACAATGCCTGGCCAGGGGTTATAGGCTTCAGAACTCCAGCACCGGCCGGTGGAACTGTTGATTACCCCGGCCAGCACCTGCGTATCAATGCCCAAGGCGTTACCCAAGGCCATGGCTTCGGACACGGCAATCATGGAAATGCCCAGCAGCATGTTGTTGCAGATTTTCGCCACCTGCCCCGTGCCCACCTCCCCGCAATGCACAATGTTCTTGCCCATCTGCGCCAGCACCGGCTGCAAGGTGGCGAACAATGCCGGGCTGGCGCCTACCATGAATGTCAGAGTGCCCGCCTGGGCCCCACCGGTGCCGCCTGACACCGGTGCATCGGCAAAGTCCACGCCCTGCTTCGCCGCCGCAGCGTGCAGGTCGCGGGACGTCTGCGGGTCGATGGTGCTGCAATCCACCACCGGCGTACCGGCACGAACACCCCCCAGCACGCCATCTTCCTGCTGGAACACGGCACGTACGTGGGCGGCCGCGGGCAGCATGGTGATCACCAGTTCTGCCTGCTGGGCAGCCTGGCGGGGGGACGTTGCCACCTCGGCGCCCAACTGGCCCAGCTCGCCTAGCACGCTCTGGTTGAGGTCGAACAGCACCAGGCTGTGGCCGGCATTGATCAGGTTGCGGGCCATGGGCGCGCCCATATTGCCCAGGCCGATAAAGGCGATTTTCATGACAACCCCTTAGCGCAAATGAATGGTGGTGTTAACGCCCGTGTTCACGCTGGCATCGTCGAACCAGCGGGCCGTGACGGTTTTGGTCTGGGTGTAGAACTGCACCACTTGCTTGCCGTAAGGCCCCAGGTCGCCCAGCTTGGACCCACGTGAACCCGTAAAGCTGAAGAACGGCACCGGTACTGGGATGGGGATGTTGATGCCTACTTGGCCCACGTCGATTTCACTCTGGAACTTGCGCGCTGCCGCGCCACTTTGCGTGAACAGCCCTGTGCCATTGCCAAAGGGGTTACGGTTCACCAAGGCGATGGCCTCGTCCAGGGTGGCCACCTCCAGCACCACCAGCACGGGCCCGAAAATCTCTTCGGTGTAGATACGCATGTCCGTGGTCACGCCGCTGAACAGCGTGGGCCCCACGAAATTGCCCTGCTCGAAGCCCGGCACCTGCACGCCACGCCCGTCCAGCTCCAGCGTGGCGCCTTCCTGTACGCCGCTTTCGATCAAGGCTTCGACTCGTGCCTTGGCCCGGGTCGAGATCACCGGCCCTACGTCCGTGCCCGGCTCGCTGCCGGCGTTTACCTTCAATTGCTGCGCCAGTGCCTTCAGGTCCGGTATCCATTCACGGGTATTGCCCACCATGACCGCCACCGACGTCGCCATGCAACGTTGCCCAGCCGCGCCAAACGCCGCGCCTACCAAGGCATTGAGGGTTTGCTCACGGTTCGCGTCTGGCAACACTACCGCGTGGTTTTTCGCCCCCATCATGGCTTGCACGCGCTTGCCGTGCTGGCCCGCCAAGTTGTACACATGGGTGCCCACGGCCGTTGAGCCTACGAACGACACGGCTTTGATGGTGGGGTGGGTGCACAGGGCGTCTACCACCTCCTTGCCGCCGTGGACCACGCTCAGTACCCCTGCCGGCACACCGGCTTCCAGGGCCAGCTCCACCAGCAGCAGGGTGGAGAGCGGGTCCTGCTCGGAGGGCTTGAGCACAAAGGTATTGCCGCACACGATGGCCATGGGGAACATCCACAGCGGAATCATGGCCGGGAAGTTAAAGGGCGTGATACCGGCACACACACCGATGGGTTGGCGCAGGGTGTAGGTGTCCACACCGCCAGCCACATTCTCGGCAAATTCACCCAACTGCAGGCTGCCGACCGAACAGGCGTGCTCCACTACTTCAAGGCCCCGGAAAATATCGCCTTCGGCGTCGGCCAGGGTCTTGCCCTGCTCGGCACTCAATACCGCGGCAATGCGTTTGCTGTGCTCGCGGATCAGCGCCTGCAGCTTGAGCATGATGCGCATGCGGGCGCCAATGGGCGTGGTGCGCCAGGTGGCAAAGGCCGCTTGCGCGGCGCTTACGGCGGCATCGACTTCCGCAGGGGTGGCGAAAGGCACCCGAGCCAGCACTTCTTGGGTGGCGGGGTTGACCACGTTTTGCCAATCGCCACTTTGGGAATCTACCCATTGCCCGTCGATCAGCAGCTTGACTGTCTCAACCCGTGCACCGTCGCCTGGTAGGGACGCATTCATGTAAACCTCCATCGTCATTGTTGTTATTAGGCTGCGTACGAAAAGTTTTGACGCGAAGGTCAGGCCGGGCCGCGCAGGCAAGGCGAAAACAGGCGAGGAAGCGGACTGGGCCCGCACTCGGGTTTACTGATTGTAAATGAGCATTCCGAGCCTAGGCGGCCCCACCTGCTTTCAACGCAGCATCACCGAGTGTCAGGACTTTTCGTACGCAGCCTAGGGCATACGCCCTTGGTAGGGGTGGCACTGGCAGCCTAGGTCCAGTATAGGTAGGCAAAATTCCAACAAGAACGCAGATATAAGCCAGACCATCATGCAGAAACACATCACGTCACTGGCAAGCCTGAACTGGGACGACCTCAAGTTTTTCCTGGAAGTGGCACGCCTGCGCAAAGCCAGCAGCGCGGCCAAGCGGTTGGGGGTCGACTACACCACGGTGTCGCGCCGAATTACCGCCCTTGAGGCCTCCCTGGGCACGTTGCTGTTCGAGAAGTCCCGCACCAACGGTTTCAGCCTCACAGCAGAAGGGCAGCGGTTGCTGGGGTATGCCGAGTCCATTGAAAGCACGCTGCACATGGCCTGCGAGCAAGTGACCGGCTCGGGCCTGGCGTTGTCCGGGCATGTGCGCATGGGGTGTACCGAAGGGTTTGGCAGTTTCTTTATCACGCCCGTGCTTAGCCGCTTTGTGGAGGCCTACCCGGCCATTTCCATCGACATTCTGCCGCTGCCCCACTTCATCAGCCTGAGCAAACGCGAGGCCGATATCGTGATTGCCCTGGAGCGGCCCGAACATGGCCCTTATGTGTGCTGCAAACTCACCGACTACCGGTTGCAACTGTACGCCACTGCTGACTACCTGGCCCGCCACCCGCCTATCACTGACGTGTCGCAATTGGCCGGGCACCCCTTTGTAAGCTACGTGGACGACCTGGCCTTCAGCGCCGAGCTGCTGTACCTGAGCCACCTGCTGCCTACGGCCAACGCACGGCTGCGCAGTACCAGCGTTGTGGCCCAGATGATCGCAGCGCGCCAGGGGCATGGGTTGGCCATACTGCCCTGCTTCCTGGCGTGTGAAGCGCCTGAGCTGGTGCCGGTACTGCCCGAGCAGGTGTCGGTCACGCGGCAGTTCTGGATGTATTGCCGGGAGGATTTGCGCAAGTTGAAGCGGATTACGTTGTTGTGGGATTACATCCGTGAGGTGACGGAGCAGAACCAAGGGTTGTTGATGGGGCAAACGCGGGAGATGAGGTTTGCTGAGTGATCTGTCCGACAAGAAATCAGGGTGGCCCATCGTAACGAGGTAGCGGGTCGTTGCCAACTTTTGTGACGGGGGTTGATACACGATTTGTAACACCGGAGGACATTCGCTTCGATGACCTCCGTGATAATGGCGTCCAAGATGCATTGATCAAGCGATTGGTGGGCCATGAAGACAGCTCTGTCACCTTTGGCATCTACGGAGTAGGGCTCCAATCAAAGCGATGGCCGAGGCGTTGACGCACATTCAATAACCCCTAATAACCATCGATAAACCCCGGTTCAGACTTGCCTTCAAACCGATGCTGTCCAGCTACTCTTCATTTCAAACCAACGTTTACGGAGCGAATGAGTGGTCTGGACTAAGCAATGCCCGTTCTCCGCTTTGGAAAACAGTTTTTTTGAAAACGGGCCGTCGCAAAAGTCAATAGCTGATCTTGACCGATCATCGAAATCGTGTATACTCCTCGCCCTACCCAGCAGGTAGACAGACATCGTAGAAGCCTCCGTCGCGACCACCGAACAGGTGCCTTGCAAGGGGGCTTTTTAACACCTGTGATTTACCAAACCAAACCGGCAATACCCGAGGTAACGCCTATCAAAACGAACTTGAACAGGAGAATGAACAATGGCACTCGACTGCCCTGCTTTTACCGCAACACCCTTCCTTCACGTCGATGGACTGTTGATCAGTCCAACAACCGGCGAAATCTTCGGCTACGACGACAAGTGCTCGGTTTTCTACGAACGCCCTGATCACCAGCCTGGACTGAGCAAGTGTCGGAGTGCTGACGATCTCAATGCGTTTTTGAAGCACGTTGACCGACGCAAGCTGCCTTCACATACGCTGCACCCACTGATCGACGCACAAGACATTGCCCACGGCGTGTGGCGCCGTACAGGCGTGGATTGTCGTATCACGCTGCCGATGATGAACACCCTCAGCACCCTGCATGAACTGGTTCAGTACCATAACGTCATCATCATGCCTCAAGCTGATTTGGCGAAAGCACTGAGCACGACAGAATCGAATCTGATGAAGAAGCTGAACACATTGGTCGATGCCAATATGGTACGGATCAGCACATCAAGGAAAGGTGATATTCGCAAGGGCGAGATCAAGCTAGCGATTAATCCTAGGTTGATCTTCCGGGGCGATGGTCACGCGCAGGAGCGGTACATGAAGCACTGGTATCTGAATCTTGCAACCGACAAGCCTAATTCTGCCAAGACTACGTTCAGGATCGCAGCGTAGCTTCACGTAACTTTTTAGAAAAAACTACGCAAGAAGTCGCCTGCAAGCCACGTAATACAAGGGCTTGTGAAAAGCCCTATTAACAAAGACCTCTATTAATATAGAAAGACCTTTCGGTGGGCATGTCGAACATGCCTCAATCAAACAAAAGAGGAATAACACCCACAATACAACAAGGAGTCCATATGTTCATAACATACGAAACACAAGCAACAGAAACCCTTCCTTCTCGTGGTAAGGGTTCAAGATCACGAACCCCAGACTACGCACCAATAGCCTTTACGATACCAAAACCAGTCTCCAACAAATTGAAAAGTGATTTGTTGTTCGGTGTGGGCATAGATGACTTTACAGGCGATCCGGATACAAACGATTGGTCGTACAACGTTTGGGAAGGAATGCTTGATCGTTGCTATAACGAAAACTCAACAAGGTCTCGTGCAACCTACACTGATTGCACCGTAGCGCCGTGCTGGCATAGGTATTCTGACTTCAAGGTCTGGTTTGACCAGAACTCTATCATCGCCTACCAGTTGGACAAAGATATTCTTGTACTGGGTAACAGAGTCTACAGCCCCGATACCTGCTGCTTCGTACCTCCGACCATTAATATGGCAGTGCGATGGCGGAGAGAAACACCTCGATCAGGGTATCCGGGTGTAACTATGTTTGGTGGCGGATTCCAAGCTGAGGTAATGCATAAGGGTTCGAGCCACATCGGAGAATGGAGAACAGGTGCACTGGAAGCCCACTGCGACTGGCAGAGAATGAAAGCTGATGTGATTGACGATCATCTTCGTGATTACCTGCGAGAGATTGCGCCTGATCTCCGTGTTGTACGAGCACTGATTAAGTACGCTGATCGACTTCGGTCCAATGCTGACGCGATGATTTCTACGTTCCAGTATCAACACTAGCTAGCAAAGGAGCGATAGCGTGCACAGCTTTCGCTCCTATTCTCTTGTACAACAGACTGAATTTAATGAGTTCCAACCTTACCGTTTGCTCATCATCTGCTTGATTTGTTTGTCAATCTTTCTGTTGTGCCAATCATTGCTACGCATGGTTATGCCCCAGATGAATATCCACAGACCGCAAGTCGGAATGCAAAGCAGTAGGTGCAAGATGTGATTGGTCTTTCTCTTTTGACTGGTCAGATAGTAGAGCTGATCGTTCGTGTTCGTCCTTGTTCAATTCGATTGGAGCGAGGTGGTTGATTCAGGTCAGTTCTCGGACAGAAATCAACGCAACCAACCATTGGCTGTCATGGCAGTCTTGCCGCTTGGTAGCTGAATCAATGCTGACTTGTCTCCGTCCTTGGGACCTTCGATGAAATTCACCTTGGTTGCAGTTGAGATTGTTCTGCACTTACCTGACTCAATCAGGCGGCCAGCCTCATCCTCATCTTGATCAAGCGACGCTTCCACCATCTTAGTCCAGTCACCAGCCTTGAAGCAGACCATTGAGCCTGCGACGAGTGTCCGTTTTGGGGTAGGTGTCGGCCATTGCTGGAGATGAGATCACGGGCAGCAGGCACACCAAGCGAGTAAAGGTGTTCATCAAGCGTTCCTTGGGTATGGCAGGTAGCGACAACAATATCCCAAATTCAGATATCTGAAAACCAGATATAGGTTGGAAGCTGCTCATCTCGCAGTGCCAACCATGCCTAAGACGATCTACAAACCCGAACACGCAGTCCTGCTGACCCTACTGAAGAAACACAGGAAGGCGGCTGGACTAACTCAAGTACAGTGCTCAAAGGCTCTGGGGCGTCCACAGTCGTTCATGAGTGACGTTGAAAGCGGGACACGCCGGTTGGATATTGTTCAGCTCCGCGATTTGTGCAAGGTTCTCGGCATTGGTCTGGCAGAATTGGTCGCTGAGTTTGAACGATCTCTGGAAGAGAATTGATCGAGCGGCGGTTGCCGGGTTGAGGTGCTGGACTTACGCAGCATGTGCTGCTGGAAATAAGTGGTCTTTGCACTCAGGAAAAACCACTCTGCTCCAGCCTTCTAAGCAACAGAGAGGCGAATGCAAGATGATCTAAGCAGGTGTCTGGATCGTCACTGAGGTTTATCTCATGCCCTCTGGGGTTTCGAATGGCCATCACTGCTCCACTGAAAAGAAAGCTGTAACCTTTCTGCTCATCTCGGCCACTTGCGGTCGATAAGTCGGCAAGAGTGAGTAGTGGCTTACTATCATTAAAGGCATTCATCATGAGCTTAAAGCCCGACTCATCCACTTGGCATAATCGCTGCACAAGCTTATCTATAAGCTTAAATGCCTCGAAGGTAGACTCTGCACAGTGACCATTGTCGAAAAGCTTTTTGACCTTCCCATAAAGAGCTTGATGAATATTTCTTAGCTCAAATGGATGCAGGAAAATATTTTGGACCTCACTTTCGCCGCAAGACGCCCCTGTCGTCCTGCGGACTATTTCTTCGAAGAGATTAAGATATGTTGCCATTCAGCAGATTCTCTCTAATGCTTTTGAAGATGCGGTCGTAGGTCTCTTGGTCACCACCAGCGGGTAGGTTAATTTCTACCCTAACGGTAAGCGCCATGGCGGAAGACTGAGGTACCGGAGTAGCTGATTGAATGGGCAAGGGGATTTCGGCTTTAGGTAGTTGCGGAGTAGCTTTAGCAGGCTTAGGGCGTACTGTACGAGTAGGAGCGGATGTGTCGCTCGTCTTCGATTTAGGTGTGGGCGTCCGTACGTTCCCATCCAATTTACCGGAGAGCACACCAAGTGCTTGGAATGTCGCGGCCTGCTTCTTTCCTACAATGTCGCTAGTGTTGTCTGTATGCCTGAAGTAAGCGATTAACTTGGGCAACGGTAGCGTCCAAGCGCCCTCTCCGTGCAACTCAAAAAGCTCGCTATAAGCTGAAGAGACGATTTCCGAGAAACCTCGCTGAAACTCATCATCTTCGTGCTGACTGAAGACGGAACCAACTTTTTGCCCCTTTTTCCCATCCTCATCGAGCACACCAAGAAATCGCAGCGTGTTCAATACATAGCTTTCGTTGTTAGGTGCTATCCCTAGTTTTTTCATCGTGTCTGCGCCAAATTGGACAGGGAACGATTTTCTGAGCTGAGTAACGGTCTGTGTCAGCCCTGCAATACCGGAGTACGGGTGCCTATCTGCCATGATTGTATTCCTGTCATCTCGACTAAGTGAGCTGACGCTACCTGCAACCACATCAAGTGTCCAGCGTGATGAAAAAGGCAGGAGATTCGGTAGACGCCAACGAAAGCGTCGCCTCAGCCTTGGAATCAGTGGACTCAAACACCGAAGTCATCTAGGCCGAAAATCCAAAAGCTTCGGCAATAATCGCTATCAAAAAAGTAGACCTATCCCGTAGTCCCGTAGCCGCTCATGAGTCGCTATCAAATACCTATTGTGGATAGATATACGATTAAACTATCATTGTTCTATCGAATTCAATAGCAAAGGATAGTCCGCCATGAATGCCCACCTTTACCTCCGAGCCTCGACCAAAGACCAAGATGCCAATCGTGCCAAGGCGTCCTTGGAAGCGTTCGTTGTAGAGAAGGGTTTGAACATCGTTGGCGTGTATGCAGAAAGCATCAGTGGCACCAAGCTCAACCGTCCTGAGTTGCTTGCTCTGCTGGGTACTGCCGAAAGTGGGGACGTGCTATTGGTTGAGTCTGTAGACCGCCTGAGCCGCCTCTCACAAGCTGACTGGGACACTCTAAAGGGCACGATCAAGGCCAAAGGACTTCGTTTGGTTGTGGCTGACCTGCCCACCAGTCATATGCTGGTTGAAGCGAAAGGGATCACTGGGCAAATCATGGATGTGATTAACAACATGTTGATTGATCTGATGGCAACCATGGCACGACTGGATCAAGAGAAGCGTGTGGAACGCATCAAACAAGGGTTGGAAAACAAGAAGGCTGCTGATCCTGAATGGAAGCCAGCAGGCAAAGGCAGGAACGCTGCCAAGTGGGCTGAGGTACAGGCGCTGATGCGGAAGCATCCAACCATGTCTGCTGATCAGCTTGCCAAGCTAGCTGACTGTGGCGTTGCTACCGTTTACCGGATAAAGCGAGAAACAGAGACAGTCTGATGTCGTTTCTGCTCTTGGGACATCGTGTGACATCTGCACCTATTACGTCGCAACGGTTAAACCCCAACACTACAAGCCGCCTGAGGCTCGCCATCACGCATCATCACGATTGGGGTAGCATTGGACCAACTTATTTTTGGTTCCCCTTTGGGCGGCTCAGACTGAGGCCGCTATTCGCCACTTGATAGCACTAGCAAAACCACCTTCCCCAATCGTTATTTTTCCCGGAGTTGAATCACCCCCCCCAAAAAAGTACATGACTCTCGCGGCGCGGGGGCAAGAATTTACTAAACCTCAATCACTCTCACATCATAATTCCTACGACGACGCATTTGACACCCGTGCGAAATGTCATTTATCTGTAACATCTTCTTTTTGAGGCCCGCTTTTCCTACTACGTCCCAGTATCTCATCAGAAATCAGCCCCAAGGAAGAAACCCTAGGCCTATCGGGCGCTTCAGCCAAAATTTTCTCAAGGTCCCGTTTGCTGAATGTAGCCAACATCCTGAAAAGCTTAGTTTGAGCACTTGCACGAGACTTAATACTTGATGCAGAACTTCCATGCCGCTCAAAAAAACGCTTCAAATCTTTTAGCTCAGGAAGAAAAGTTCGATTATCAAATCGCTCCGAAAGGTTATTAAGGCACTCAGCCTTCTCATTATTCCCAACAAGAATAGGCTCCAAATTAAACCTACCACCCAACTTTTTCTTTTTAGCTATCGAAACTTCCTTCGCAACACGAAGTCTCTCTATCTCTCCAACCAACTCTTCTTCAGACACGCCAACCCGATGAGCTATTGCGTTCAAAACAGCCGCCCTGCCATACCTGAGCAGAATCAAACTAACATCAATATCTACGAGCTCTTTGGCTGTCATTTTATTTAAAACCTATCGATTTGAAAAACTCGTCAGAAAAAGAGGCAAACTGCTGTTGAACATTTCCTCTTACATAGCTCGTAGACCCAATTGGAGTGCCTTCACGAGCCGCCTTAGCGTAAGACCGCGAATATCTAACATGGGTTCCATAAACGTGCCAAGAATGTTTAACCGCCTCCTCCATTACCTCCGCGACTGACTCATTGGTTTCTGGACCATCCGAGTAAGATGAGGAATGATTAAACACTATCCCACATATATCCAAAGCATGATCACTATTTTCTTCTTTGAACTGAACAACCGAATTAGCAAGCAATGGTAGACCAATGGTAGCCAAAAACTCAGGCTTTACAGGAACAAGCGCATAACGACTAGCATGATATGCAGCATCCGTGAGAATGGATTCAGTTGGTGCACAATCAATAAGTATCAGGTCGTAATTATCACTAACCGACGCTAGAGCTTTAGCGAGTTTTCGCTCTTTACCAGTGGGATTTTTCAGAGTGTTTGATAACTCTAGACGACTGGGAATAAGGTCAAGTGTTGTCCCATTCCAGTAGCCCGCCTCTTTGATGATGACGTCATCAATACTAACTTTCTTAGGACTAGGCGAACTGATAGTAGGCGGAAGGTACTGCTCAAACAAATTAACTACTGTCGGCCTTTTTTTATTAAGATGCTCGACATAACCTCTTGCCCCCATTATAGCTTGACTTAGATTTGACTGAGGGTCCAAATCAATCGCGAGAGTTCTAAGATTCTTCCTATCGGCAGCATGAGCCAATTGTGCAGCAAGAGTAGTTTTGCCCACCCCGCCTTTCATATTGATCAAGCTTACAGAAATCGCTACCACATCAACCTCGACATCCATCAGTCACACCCCATTTCCTTATGGCTAAGGGCGACTATCGTGATTATGTCTGAGAGGGCTCAGGTTGACTAGATCAAGGAATGCCGAAAGAAAAGCCGTGGGAAAGCAACTACCCAGCTACGGCTGTTAGCTGGCGGAGCGGTCTCAACCTACTGTTGCCGCGAAAAGCTCCTTGAGCAGCTTTGCGATGGTTTCTACGGGTACTCCAGAGCCATAAGTGTCAAAGGTAATCGTACCTGAAGCCTGCCCCATAACAGCCTGAGCGTGAGTCGTCGGGACACCTTTGACCTGCATCAGTGACGCCAGCGAGTGACGCAATGAGTGAAACACCAAACCTCGTTCATAGGAATCCACGAGAGCCGCTGGGATTGCCTGCTGGTTGACCCACTCGCCTGATGGTCTGTACCCGATCTGTGCCAACGATCCACGCCCGCTGCGACAGCACACATCGACGTACCTCAAGAATGCAGCGAGGTCGAATCCGTAAGCTCCGTCTGTTAACGGCACCATCCGCTCACTGCGTTTATTCTTGATCGACTTCCCCTCACCTGATTCATTTATGTGGATGACGGTTACACCTGATTCAAGGGTCTGGACGTCACCAACGCTCAATTGTGAGATTTCATTGAGTCGCCCGCCAGTGATGATCCCGAGACTAAGCAACCAACGCTTCCATAAGGTCTCTGGGAGGTTGTTAGCGTAGCTCATCAACTTACCCACCTGAGCGTGAGAGAACACCTTACGACTCGACTCAAGACCTTTGGTGAACTTCAGCTTCTTGTCGAAAGACTTCTCGATGTGCCCGTTCTCCAATGCCCACTTCAAAACCGCCGACAGCTTCATCAGCATCTGATTTACCGTTGATGGCTTACGTGTGGCTGCCAGTTGTTCCCTCAAGGCTACGAGGTCCTCACGACTGTGCGTCCTGAGGTCCAATTGCCCCAGTACTTCGCTTAGGACCCCGTGGATGAACTTGGTGGAGCTGAGCGTGGTGGGCTTCTGTTCTCCGGCACGGTCGGCCAAATAGAGGCTCGAAAGATTCTCAAAGACCAGTGGTGGCTCCACAACCGATTGAGACCGGAAACCGTCTCTCAGGTAATTCACGGGACCTGCCGAGTGACTTATATGGTCAAGGGTCCGATTGGTCGCATCAGCGTGCAATCCGCCCCACAAATGACTTGAACTGTCAGCGTGCGTGGATGCAAGCAACTCCACCGATACTACGCGGAAATACTCCTTCAGCTCGCTCCATGGAGAATCAGGGTTATCCATATGGAAAGCCCGGACGAGCCCCGAAAGCAGCTCAGATGCGTCCATAGCGGCCCGTCTGTTACTGGTCTTAAGCGGAACCGATGCAGCCTCAACCGCACTACCCGTTGACCTGAGGCGCAGGTAGTAGATGCCATTGCGTCTGTAGTGGTAGGGCTTAGCGAGCCTCGTTGTCGGCCTCAGGCACACGGCAAATCTTGTGACAGTACTTGTAACAGGACGATGCTCTGCAAGGGTGTTCATGGCGGTTAGCCCCCGTATTCATTGGGTTAACCTGAATTTCTTGTCGTTCTGGATGTACTGCCGGGAGGATTTGCGCAAGCTCAAGCGGATTACCCTGCTGTGGGATTACATCCGGGCGGAGACGGAGGCCAGGCGGGGGTTTTTGATGGGCGAGTAATGGGAGCGAGCTTTGGCCGCCTATAGCGCAATTACTAACGCTCATGAAGGCTTTCACGAACCATAACTTCCAACGGCGTAAGGAAATAGCTGATCAGCCTGCGTTGCCGAGTGGTGATTTCGGCGGTGACGGCCATGCCGGGGGCCAAGGCAAGGGGTGGTGCGCCGCTGCGCTCAAGCAGGTGGCTGTCCAGCCTGATACGCACGGCATACGTGAGGCCACGCTGCGGGTCCTCGATGGCATCGTGTGAAACGCTGCTAACCACGCCCTTTACCAGCCCATAGCGGGTGTAGCTGAACGTCTCGACCTTCACCTGTGCTGGCTGCCCCGCTTGCACGAAACCGATGTCTTTGTTGGGCAGGAAGGCTTCCACCTCCATGAGCTGGTCTGCCGGCACGATCACCATCAAGGCCTGCGCTTCGGTCACCACACCGCCTTGGGTGTGGACAGCCAACTGCTGCACGGTGCCGTCCACGGGCGCTACCAGGGTGCGAAGGCCGTGCCGCAGGTGGGCTTTTTTCAACTCCTGTTCTGCAGCATTTGCCCGCAACGCCGCGTCCTGCTGTAAATCCAGCATGCTGCGGCGGTGCTGCGCCAGGATGCTCATGCGCCGGTGCGTGGTCGCTTGCAGGGCGGCGGCAATTTCCTTGCGACGGGCCCGTAACTGTTCCAGCTCCCGCTGCTGTTGCAGGTATTCCTGCTTGCGTTGGAGGTAGTGGTGCTTTGCAACGGCCTGCTCGGCCAGAAGCGCCGCGTAGTCTTCGGCCAGCTCCCGGGCGATGGGAATCGCCTCCTGCAAAGCCCGGATGGAGACAGCCAAGGAATCCCGCTCAAACCCCGCGCGCGCAATGTCTGCGTCGGCCTGGTCCAGCTGGCTGCGCAGCTCAAGGTACTGGCCCTCCAGCCAGCGCTGAACGGCTTGCCGTTTCAACGCGTCAGCCCCTGCCAACGCCTCAACAGGCAGGGCTGGCGGTTGCACGTGGTCCACACTGGCGATCATGGCGGCTGCACGGGCAGCATCGATCTGTGCAGATAACAAGTCCGCTTCAAGCCGTGCCAGGTCAGCTGCAGTGCCACGGGCCTCCAGCTCGATCAGCACCTGGCCTTTGACAACCGTTTGCCCGTCCTGAACGTGAATGGCCTTGACCACAGCCGTCTCGCTGGGCTGAATGACTTTGCTTCGCCCGTTAGGCACGATTTTCCCTGTAGCGCTGGCAACCACATCAATGTGGCTGACGCTTGCCCACACCACTGCACCCACCAGAACCGTCAGGATCAGCCCCTGCAGCAAGCGGGGAAACGCGGGCGGCGGCCGGTGTTGCAAGGCAAGCACAGGGGCCATGAACGCCCACTCGGGGGTGTGCCCAATATTGGCAGGGCGCCGGTGCTGCCAGGCACCGCGACAGGCCGACCTATAGCGTTGCAACCTGGTTCGCCAACGCCTCATGCCCCGGCCTCCTGCTGCAGCCGTAACAGGCGCGCATAATGCCCTTGGGGTAACAGCGCCAAATCGCTCGGCCTTCCCTGCTCTACCACCTGCCCCTTATCAAGTACCAGTAACTGATCACACCCCTGGAGGGTTTCGAGGCGGTGGGCGATCATGATCACCGTCCGGCCCTGGCAAATAGCGGGCAGCGCGGATTGCAGGTGCGCTTGGGCTTCACTGTCCAGCGCGCTGGTGGCTTCGTCGAAAATCAGAACAGGCGGCTCAGGCAGTAAGGCCCGGGCGATGGCCAAGCGCTGCCGCTGGCCGCCTGAGAGGTTGCTACCTGCTTCGGCCAGGCGCGTGTCATACCCCTGGGGCAGCCGCTGGATAAAACCATGAGCACCTGCCAACTGCGCCGCCTGTATCACCCGTGCCCTGCTCGCGCCCGGCAGGCTTAGCGCAATGTTTTCATGCACGGTGCCCTGGAACAGAAAGGGGTGCTGCATCACAACACCCACTTGCCGGCGCACGCTTGCAATGTCCGCCAGTGCGATGTCGTAGCCGTCCATACGGATATGGCCTTTGGCAGTCGAGGCAAACCCTAGCAGCAGCTTGAGCACGGTACTTTTGCCAGAGCCGGAAGGCCCCGTGATGCCGATGCATTGGCCCGCAGGGACCGAAAAACTAAGGTGGTTCAGTACATAGGGCCCATCTGCCTCATGGCGAAAACACACGGAATCCACGTCAATGCGGCCGCTAAGTGCAGGTACAGGTACTGCGCCGGGCGCCACTTGCACAGGTGCTTGCAGAATCACCGAAAGGCGTTGGAGGGCAACCCTGGTTTGCTGGTACTGCCCCCACACCTGGCCCATACGCAGGGCGGGCTGTGCTACCCGTGCCGCATACAGGTTGAATGCAATGAAGCTTCCAACGGTCAGGGCGCCGGACATCACCGCCTGCGCGCCCCACCACAGCGTTGCTGCAGTCACGAGCTTGCCCACCAGCCCAATGGTTTCTTGGGCCGACGCAGCGGACAAGCCCAAGCGCCGCTGCGCCAGGGTGGCCTGGGTCAGCCGGTCGTCCCACTGCGCCGCGCTCCAGCGTTCAGCGGCCAAGCCTTTCAGGGTGCGCACAGCATTGACGCTTTCAACAAGAAAGGCCTGGTTATCCGCCGACAAGGCCTGAGCGCCGGTGGCTTGCCTGTGCAAGGCAGGCCCCCACACCAGCGCAATGGCGCCATAGGCCACTAATGAGGCTGCTACCACGGCCGTCAACGCTGGGCTGTAGGCAAACATGATGGCCAGAAAGACAAAGGAAAACAGGCCATCGAGCACCACGGCCAGGCAGTGATGGGTGAGAAAATCCCTAACGGTGTCCAGTTCACGCAAGCGCGAGGCAATATCTCCAATAGGCCTTACTGAGAAAAAACCAGGGGCAAGGGCCACTACGTGGTTAAACAAAGCGGCCTTCAACTCAGCGTCTATATGCGCCAGCGGGTAAGCAAACACGCCGTATCGGGCTGCGCTGAATGCCGTTTCGAACAGCAGGGTCGCCACCAACCCAAGCATTACAACCTGGAGCGTGGACAGGTTGTTGTGGACCAGTACGTTATCCATAACCACTTGGAAAAAAAGCGGCGTGACCATTGAAAAGGCCAGCAGGCCGACCCCGGCAACCAGCACGCGCAGCACGTGGTGGCGGTACTTGCGCAGGACTGGCCAACACCATTGAAAACCGTTTTGGGACGAGGCCACCGTTTGCGTGGCGACAGGCCGAGCCAACAGCACCCGGCCGTTACTGCGGCTGCGCCAACCTGTATGGCTCACTGCAAAGGGCTCAGGATCATTGGCGCCTTGAATCCATACTTTGTCGCCTACTTGCCGCCACAGGATATAGGCGTGGTTACGGCGATCACGCCCTATGGCGGGCAAAGGCAACCGGCGCACAGGGCGAGTGCTGTGCAAGATGCGTGTATCAAACCCTAGTGACCGGGCAGCCAACTGCAGCTGGTCATCATTCAGTGCGTGGCCGTGCTCACCCTGTTCGTGCGCAAGCTGGGTGGCACAGGCGGGGATGCGGTAATGGCGAGCCAGCTGAACCAACGCCCACAGCGCTGTATCCACCCCATGCTCAATAGCAGGATGACTGTTCATGAGAAAAACCAGGTGAAAGGCGCCGTGTGTAAACAGCGGCGCGTTAAGTGAGGAGGCGTGTCACGCGACTTGGGCCATCAGCGGCACGTTGGCCGACTGGCGCAGGTCCCAGGGCAGGCCTGTGCTGCCGGCGGCTTCCGGTGCAAACGCTGCTATCGCCTGAACAAGCGAAGCAGGCGCCAAGGCGGCAATGCTTTCAGCGGGCTCGGCCGCACTGACCAAGGCTTGCGCCATGGCAGGCTTGGGGTCTGGCAAATAGGGAGCACTGCCAGCAGGCGCAAACACAAAGTGCTGCTCGGCCAGCTGGCTAGGGTCCAGGCCGTCGATGTACATCACGTCAATGAACTTGCCTTCAGCATTGGGGGCTGTCTTGATCGACGTGCCGTTAGCCAGCGGCAAGCCGTTGATGACAATGCGCTCTCGCTTCTCAAGCACCAACTCACCCCAATTCGAAATCCCCAACTGGGCAAGGTCGATCTTGTCAGTTGAAGGGTTGAAGCCACGTAGGGTGTTTCGTAGCTCGGTTTCGCCTTCCTGACGCGCCGCTATGAACGTCGCGGGCCCCGGCCCACTGCGCTCGTACACGGTTCCCAACAGCTTCGCTTCGGCGCCACTGGGGCCAAAGTTAAGCCCTACCCCTTTCCCACCACCGCTCAGCACAACCTCCCCCACCCCTGCTGCCGGCGGCACAGGCGGTACCGGCGCTTCACCCGCGAAGTACCCCTCAGGCCGCTTTACCTGCCGGTCGAAACGGAAGTGGTCAGCCGACACACTGGCGGCTTGGGTATTAGCCAAGGTGATGCGCTGCCCGTTGGGCAGGCTGACCAGTGTGTCCGCGTCGGCTTGAGTAACGGCCAGTTCCGTGAAAGCAGTAACGCCCACGCCACTGAGGTTGATCAATTCGCCCCTGGCAGCCTCGAAGCCTTCAAGCCTGTCCTGGCCGCCCGCACGCTGGCGCACCACGAACAGATCTTTCCCAGCCCCGCCAACCAGCGTATTGGCGCCTCGCCCACCCTCCAGTACCGTGCCCTGGCTAGAAGCGATCAAGGTGTCGTTACCGTCGCCTGTGATCACATGGGCCATGCTAGCGGGTGACACAATGCTCAAGGCCTGGCCCGCCAAGGTGGCGCTGCCCTGTTGAAGGTCGATGCGTGCGTCCCCTGAAAGCGCGGCGGCGTTGAGCGTGTTGTCGCCGCCAGGTGTTCCGTTGACGGCATCGTCCAGCACGGCCCGGCCCGGTTCCATGGCCAAGGTGGCAAACTCATCCGTGTACACGTAATGGTCATCGGCAGAGGCCGCTTCGCCATACGCGCGCATCCCCCAGCTCGTGAGTGTGATGGGTTTGCCGTCGGCGGCATTTACGGCTTCCAGCGTCCACGCACCCTGGCTGTATTCACCCCAATGCTGGGTTGAGGTGAACGTATAGTTGAAGGCGCCGGCTCGGTCGCTGCCACGGTCAGCGTCGCCGGCGCCTTCCCCAGAGCGTTTCTTGCCCGCACGGTCCAGCAACAGGCTTTGCGTACCTGCCGGTGAGGTAAGCCGCAATTGCAAGTCACCCAGCTGGCCGACCTCGCTGTAGATGTCCACTTCAATGTGTTCAACCTTCACACCTGCCGTGAGCACATGCTCGGACCGAACCGATTGACCAGCGCCAATGGCCAGATTAACGGGCGTATTCACCACACCTACGCTCTGCTCATTGGCCAAGGTACTGCTGGCAGACCAGCTTTCCGCCATCCTTACCGCGGCACGGGCATCGACCTTGCCGAAGCCATAGTCATCACTCTTATGCAGGCCACCCCCGTTTACGGCCTTCGCACCGTTGTAGGCCCAGTGCGTGGTGGGATCGGCCACATACGTGGCAGACAGCGCCAGGATGCGTTGCACATCCCGGTAACCTAGGGAGGGGTTAGCTTCAAGCATCAACGCGGCGATGCCCGACACGATCGGCGCTGCGAAACTGGTGCCTTGCGTGGCGCTGTAATCACTGCCAAATACCGAGCCGCGCTCCGTGTCCAGTTTGCGGCTGGTAGACAGCACGTTGCTGCCGGGGGCGGACACCAACAGGCTTGTGCCTGGGTTGGAAAACGGCGCAGCACCCACTTGCAAGGTTGATAGGTCCCCTTGAGCATTGATGGCGCCTACCTGGATGGCGTGGCGATGGCTATTGGTGAGCGAACCCTGTGCGCTACCGCCGCTGGCCCGCGCGTTGCCACCTGCCGTCACCATCACAGTGCCCAAGCCACCGCGGCCATTGCGTGCCGCGTACTGGGCATTGAGCATCAAGGCCGTTTCGGTGGTGATGCTGCCGCTGGTGAGGTTGGTCAGGGCAAAGTCTGTGGTAAAGCCCCAGCTGTTATTGGCCACGTCGTAATGGGACGTATTGGACAGGCTGGTAAGGTCATCGCCCCGGTTGGCCAAGTAATGCCCGCCGAGGGTAACGCCAGGTGCCACCCCCACCGCACCCTGGCCGTCCCGCGCGGCGGCCACTACGCCTGCTACCTGGGTCGCATGGTTGGAGAACTGCGTTGGCAAGGTACCTGCTTTGCGTTGGGCGGCCAGCCACCCTGGGTCAACATTGGGTGCCAGGTCTGGATGGTGGATGTCGAAGGTTTCAGGCTCTACCGCGAACTCTCCCCCCGGCTCGAAAATACCGACGCGTACGCCTTTCCCGCTGTACTGCTCCCACACCGGCAATACACCCACATCCCCCAAGTACCATTGGCGAGCCGCCAGCGGGTCAGTGGGGGCCTGGTCAGTCAGCAGGTGCACCTCGCCACGCATGGGCGCCATTTCGCCCGTCTTAAGGCTGACCACATTCATGGCCGGGTTGCCCGCGGCGTCCACCAAGGCGTACTTGAAGCCCATGGCGCCCTGGCTGGCAGGGTTGGGGGTGAACACCACATCGCCCTGTTCATTCAGCACAGCCGTGCCGCCTAGCCCATCGCTGACTTCGCTGATGCGCAACGGGCCTTGGCTGCCCATAGGCTGATCGTTTGCTAACAAAGCGGCTGCCGCAATCACGCGTGCGCCCTCCCTTCGCGTCAAGGGCGCGCCTGCGGCATCCGTGCGTACCGTATCCGTGACCGGCATTGCATTCGGCCCGCCAAGGTTCACGGCGGATATATCAGCAAAGTTGAGTTTCTGGATGCGCGTCAGGGTAAGGGTGCCGTCGCGGCCAGCGACCTTGTCTTCGATGCGGTAACCGTTGTCGATGGGCGTGATCACGTAGTCCCCATGATCGCCATGAAGGGTGACCAGGTTGGTACCCCCGCCCCCGTCGATGGTGGCATTGCCCTTGCCTGCTTCAATCACGTCGTCGGCGTCGCGGCCGGTAATGGTGGCGTTGCCAGCGCCTGCGTAGATGATGCTGCCCTGTATCGAGCCATAGATGAGGTCATTGCCTGGCCCGGCATAGATAACGGACTTACCCGAACCACCAATAATTGTGTTGCGACCTTTGCCGCCCACCAGCACATCCTCACCGCCCCCGCCAAAGATCGTGCTACCTGCTTCGCCACCCTTGATGAATACGCCGTGCTCGCTGCCGCTCACAAACACATCATGGCCACGCCCACCCTGCGCCATGAGTACACCTGCTTTGCCCAGGTTAATTGACACAGCACCGTCACCCATCACAATGACTGCATCTCGGCCACCGCCGCCGGTGATATGGGACGTATCATCGCTGGCACTGATCAGGAACACATCGTCGCCTGCCGCGCCCTCATAGCGGTTATTACCTCCGCCCCCGACAAGCCAACTACCTCCGGGGGAAGCTTTCAGCGTGTCATCACCCAAGCCGCCCTGGACCGTTTGCACGCCCAATGCCTGAGCATCAAGGATTACTCCCGCATCGTTGAGCGTTACGTAGCTTGTACGCTTGGTGTCGAGCACCGCGCTTTCGATACGCTGGCCTGCTTCGTCAGCCGTGACCACATGGCTCACAGCATCGCTGAGAAAATTGACCGCCAAGGCCTGGCGCTGTTGGCCGGCCACAGTAAAGTTGCCTGCGGCGCGTACGGTATTACCGGTGGCATCGACGGTATTCGCGGGCTGTGTTGCCAGGCTTATTTCAGTGATGGACCACTCATCTAGGGTTTTGAGCTCACCGGCCTCACTGCTGCCATTTCCGTTTTCATCTGACCATACTTTTAATGCTTGCCACTTTTCATCAGCTGCGGTTATAGCGCCGTCTGCATTGCTGTCGAACGTGGCCAGTGCAGCAAACGCATCCGTGAACCTCACCTCCCCGGCCTGGCCGTTCTGGCCGGTGGCACCTCCCATATACTCAGACACCAACTCGCCACCGTGCCGAATAAGGCCATCGCCATCATCCACTACGAGCACGCCAGTACCTGCCCCCACCCACCCGGTACGTTTCACAGCGCCACTGTTGTCGATATCAAAAACGGTGCCCTGTGTGATCGAGGTCATGGTTACGCCATTGCCTGTAAGGTCCAGCAACAACGGGTCTACATAAACGTTATGGGTGGTGTTAGCACCGAGGTTGTTCAGGAGAAGGCTGTTCTGCAGCCGTTCGGTCGGCGTACAGGCCTCGCCCTTATCGATAAAGGACTGCTGAAGGTATTCACTGGGGCGGACGTTTGGATCGATTTGTGTTTCGCCTGGGCGAATGCCGCCGGTGGCCAGGCTGGCAGCTTGGGAAGCGAAGAAAGCGGTACTGTCCAGCTCGCCTTGCTTTAGTGCAATAGAATCTGTAGCGGACTGGAATACGAAGCCTTGTTGCACATTTTGTGCAGCAGCGCTTTCGTCCGTAATTTCAATTTTAGGTGCAGGATTGGTATTGATTTCTATCGAGAGTGATGTTTTTGACTTTTCTGTATCGAGGGGGATAGTAAGCAACCCAACTATAGTATCCAAGGCAATCTGGCCATAGGCATCTTGCTGCCCCATTACATCCGGCAGCAACTCTCGAAAATACTTCCTAAGCCCTCCTATATTCTGTAAAACTGCCTTTATCACAGTTTTTGGAAAATCAATGTCCAACGGAAAACTTTGATAGTCTTTACCTAGACCAAATGGTGGAGGTAACAGGTCACCTGCTGTGCCTGCCCACTGCCATGCCTCAAGATTCAAACCATTAACTGCCTGCCTAACATCCGTAGCTATAATCTCTCCGGCCGGAGGTATAAAACCATTACTCAATATCATGGACCCAACCTCTTGAGCAAGCTTATCTGATGCACTTTGGAAGCCAGCCTCAGTCAGAACCAGACCTTGGTGAAGGGACGCGGATTGCATTGATCCTCTTACCACCTCGCTTAGTAAACTTTTGTCATTCGCATTAATTGATTTTGCAGTACCCAGCCAGGTATACAGCCGCAGGTGGTCCTCTCTCGCCTCGGAACTTTCGGCCGCTTCTGCGGCAGTAGCAACCAAACTACCAAGATAGCCATACATCTCAGGATAACGAACACCGTCCTGCAGCCTTTTTATTTCGCCAATCTGCTGTTCAGTCAAAGAAATTTTCATTAAAAGCTCCTAGCTTATTCATTTTTTTGAAAAAATTAAGAACAACCCTGTCAACATACTCTATAGGCGCAACGTTATACCCGTATGAGTAACGAAGCGTTATATCTTTATATCTTCTACGCACAGCCCAGCCTGCTGGATATGAAGCAGCAGATAGCAGCTCGCCGTCACTTCCCAAACATTCAAAACTTTCTTTATGAATATCTGGAAACGGCGGATTCTCTAGAAACCTCTTGGTTTTTTTAACCACTGGCCTATTACTAGATAACTCATAATTTAGGCTAACCAATACCCGTATTACATCAGGGCCTCTCTTTTCTGGAAGCAGCCTACCTGTACGGACGTCGAGAAAAATATTTATGTACCCGCCTCCGTCAAATTCTATAAGAGAGCACTCCTCTTTACTAACCGCTATACTTGCAACCGCTCGATTAGGGCGCTGATAAAACGTGCAGATTTCTGCGTCCATGAAATACTTGCCTTCCCACCAGCCAAGCCAGATCAGCACAGGAACAAGCCCCAACATCAAAGTAGTCAATTTGCCCATTCGCCGCCCCACTCTAAATTGGGCCCATCCGCACTTTCAATTTTCTTTGCCTTTAAACTGGAAACCGCAGGCGCATTGGCGCCAGACTTTAGCCCCTAACGGGCGCAAGAAAACCGAGTAACAGCAGTAGAAAAATAGCCCACTGTAGAAAACCATTGCTTAAATCAAGCTATTACCCTGGCGAAAGCCAAGATACAAATTTCATATCTGCTTACCCCTAAGTCTTGCATACTTATAGTGATTCAACTGGGATTCCGCCAAAGACAGATACTCCCACCACCTTTCAATATGCTCCATTGAAAACCCTACATCTACTGACGCACTAAGCCTTTGGCTATACATTTCAAAACTACATTGTGGGAATGGTAAACCAATACTGCATCTACCAAAAATATAGGGATTTTCTTTGGAACCAGGCTTCCAAAATATGCGTTCAGCCCAACCATTTTTTACGTCAAACCTAAATAATCTCAAATTCTTTTCATAACTATCTTCCTTGCTCGCATCCAATCTATACGCCCTTCGAATGGCCACTAAGTCCTCTAAATAACGTTTATTATTTGTCAGCGAAATACCGCCTCTTACAAAGCAGTCCTTGTTTGACCTTACGTCGAAATTCACCAATTCATACCCTGGCATACACATACGAAATATGAGTCCAGTCAGTTGGTCGGCGTACCCACGGTTAGGATTCGGAAAATCTCCTCCCCAAGGATCGTCACCTACGTACTGCGCTATTGGTCCGAATATTTCCTTCGGAAAGCGATAAACCCAATCCCCGATCGTGCCGCAGATATAACCTGAATCTATCCGCGCTTCTGAAATATGGTATTCACTTTTCCCATCATGATTTAGGAAAAGCAACAGCTCTGGATGGTAAGTCAATCGGATAGCAACCATCACAACGACAACTAGCAGCACGAATAGGCCTTTCTTCATCAGGAGCTCTCCTACCCTTTACTTCAATTAAAAGACTATCGAGCATTTCAACAACTTGGCCCTCAAAATATCGCTCCTTCATATACGAAATCGCAGAAACACCAGCTAATGTGTCAGCCTTCGCTACCCCATTTGCCAAAACAGCGTATTTGGAACCTTTCTGAGTAAGAAAGTCGTAAGCTGCTGCCGGGCCATGGGCACGAAGCAGCGCATCGGCCTCGTCCAAATCTTTTATTGTTATATTCACTTACTAACTCCTTCTTTTTATTGAACTTTGTAGGGTAAAAGCTGTGCTTCGCCTCTATCTTTTATCATCTTCCAATCGGACAAATGATTCATCGCCATAGAGATAACCAAACTTGCCCCCAGCTTTGAGCTAGCGGAATGAAAGCTACATTGGGGAACAAGCGCATCTATAGAGCAGGAAATATAAACATCATCTTCTGAGGGGTTGTCCAAACCCCAAAATATTCTATTCCGGGAAATGCTTTCCATATTCAGATAGCGAAAGCCCAAATCAACATCGAAATAGTGCAATCCTACATCTATATCGAAAGCGCCAGATGGTATCCCACCTACTTTCAAACCTCGATAGTGGCTTACCATGTCCCTAGTCGCATGGGGATTATTACTTTGGGATAGGCTAACGCTGACTTTCAGGTTATTTTCCACATGGTTTGGCTGCTGTGCTAAAGAAACGTTCGGAAGCTTGAAATCAAAACCAGCCCTTTTAAAGCGATCAGAACAACCTTTAATCCTCCAGTCCCTTTCACCTCCCCAAGAAGGTTCACCCTCGTATTCAACAGTCCACCTTAATATATTTCTCGGAAAATCATAAACATACCGCCCAAACACACCGCAATAACTGGAGCGTGCTCTGGAATGATCAACCCATTTTCCCATCGGCGTTCTACTATCTGGCCATCCGAATAAAGCTGACAAACGTGCCGGAGAAAAAAACGTGAAAAAAAATAGAGTTGCCGTACCAATAAAAAGCAGGCGCATTTCTTTTCTGGTGAGAAACTCAAAATTTCTACCGAAAGCGGCAAAGCATTTAGCTACCCGGCTCATTTTAAAAATCCTTTAACGTCGCTACGCGGAAAATCACGAACCCATAACTAACTTTTGTTATTCAAACACCACAACCCGATCCACCGCCTTCAACGCCTGTGCCTTATGGGCAATAATCAGCACCGTTCTGCCCTTAACTATTTCCGGCATGTTGCTAAGAATGTGTTGTTCGGCCTCGGCATCCAGCGCGCTAGTGGCTTCGTCCATGATCAATATTTTCGGGTTGGTAAATAGCGTTCGTGCCAGTGCGATACGTTGCCGTTGCCCGCCTGACAGGGAGCTGCCGCCTTCCTGCAACAGGGTGTCGTAGCCGCGGGGTAACGTGAGGATGAAGCCGTGCGCGCCAGCGAGTTGGGCGGCAGCCACAATCGTATCCAACGGCGCGCCAGGGTCGTTGAGGGCGATGTTTTCGCGCACGGTGCGGCTGAGCAGTACGCTCTCCTGAACAACAACCCCAACGCGTTCCCGGATCGAGAGCGGCTGTAGGCCGGCGAGGTCGATACCGTCGATCAATACTTGCCCTTGCTCGGGCACGTAGAGTTTCTGAAGCAGCAGGGCCAGCGTGCTTTTGCCGCAGCCGGAAGGCCCTTGAATGCCCACCACTTCCCCCGCCTGCACTACGAGGTTGAAGTGTTCGAGCACAGGGGGCTGGCCTGGGCTGTAGCGGAACGTAATGTCACGAAATTCGATATGCCCAGCCACGTCAGGCAGTGCCACCAGCGAGGTGTCGTGGTCTTCGCGTGGGGTATCCAGTACGTCCGCCAGGCGGTGCATAGCGATACCGGCTTGCTGGAATTGCACCCACAGCTGTGCAAGCCGTTGTACGGGCTGGGCGACGCGGGTAGCAATAAGGTTGAAGGCAATGAGTTGCCCTAGGGTGAGTGAGGAGGCGATCACCAGCCAGGCGCCAATACCCAGTACGGCCGCTGTGGTGAGCTTGCCGACCAGGCTTACGGCTTCTTGCATAAGGGTGGAGACATTGCCGGCGCGTAGCCCTGCCAAAGAGGTATGTGCCTGCAAGCGGGCCCAGCGTTGTTTCAACTGGGGCTCGGCAGCCAGTGTTTTGAGTGTGTCCATGCCTCGCAGGGTTTCCAGCAGAAAAGCCTGCTGTTCTGCGCCTTTGTTGGCCTGTTGTTCCAGCCGTTGACGCAAATGTGGCGTAAGCCACACCGCCAGCAAGACGTAAAGTGGAAGCGAGCAGAACACCACAGCGGCCAGGGTGGGGCTGAGGTAGAAAAGAACGGCCGTGAAAACGGCGAAAAACACGGTATCGACCAGAGCACCAAGGGTTTGAGCGGAGAGAAAATGCCGAAGGGTTTCAACCTCGCCCAGGCGAGCAGCAATATGCCCACAGCGGCGAGCTTGAAAGTAAGGAAGGGGAAGCGCCAGCAAGTGACGATACAGCTGGCTACCCAATTTGGCGTCGATGCGGGCGGCTGTGTGTTCCAGCAGGTAGGTACGGATAGCGCTCAAGCTACTTTCCAGAACCGCCACACTGATAAGGGCCAGCACCAGTACCTCCAGCGTATGGAGGCTGTGGTGCAGCAGCACTTTGTCCATTACCGCCTGGAAAAACAGCGGAGAAGCCAGCGCGAACACCTGCAGCGCGCAGGCGGCCAGCAGGATTTGCCCCAGCCACTTGCGGTGTTCGACCAATGCGGGAACGAACCAGGTGAAGTTAAAACGAGCCAGGCTACCCGTGCTCGCCTGCCCGCCGCGCAGCACCAGCAATTGGCCTGACCACTGTTCGCTTAGCCGTGCCAGCGACCAGGTTTCAGAACGCCCAGTGGCCGGGTAATGCACCAGCACTTCGTTTTTTCGAGTGGCGGCCAGGATGAAGCCCTTCCCGTCCACGCCCAGCGCGATGGCCGGCAGTGCCTCCGTGGGCAGCGTGTGGGCAGCGCATGGGTGGTAGCGACCCACCAAGCCATAGGCCTTTGCCTCCTTGAGCAGCCCAGGCCATGTGACGCTTGGATTAGCCGGTGCTTTTACCTGGCATTGGTGAAAGCGGGCGATTGCCTGCAGGCAGTGCATCAGGCTGGTACTGCACGTGTCCATGATCCGAGCCTTTCAACGAAGTCGGACCAAGGTTAACCATGAGCGCCGGCCCTGTATGTCGGACCGCGTCCGAAGCTTCTGTAGGAATCTTCGAGATACCTTAAGCGCTAGGACCACTACCTACCTGGGTCAACCCGCCTGCTCAAGCATCAGCCCACTCAAGCGCCTTACCCGGCGCTTCACGGCCTCTTCGAAGATGCCGGGCCGTGGTTCGATCAGGCTGAACCAATCGCGCGCGCGCGTGATGCCGGTGTAGATCAATTCTTTGGTAAGCACAGGGTTCAGTGCATCCGGCAGCACCAGCGCTGTGTGTTCGAATTCGGAGCCTTGGGATTTGTGCACCGTCATGGCGTAGACGGTTTCCACGTCGGTAAGCCGGCTGGGTAACACGAAACGCACACCGCCCTGGCCGTCGTTGCGCGGGAAGGCCACGCGCAACGTGAGGGTGGACGAGCCCTCGGCTTCGGGCAGGCGCAAGGCGATGCCGATGTCCCCGTTCATCAGGCCCAAGCCATAGTCGTTACGGGTCATCAACACAGGGCGGCCTTCGTACCAGCTGTGGTCACTTTCGATCAGGCCAGCGGCATACAAGGCTTTGGTAGCGCGCTGGTTGACGGCCTCGACACCCCAGGGGCCTTTACGCACGGCACACAGCAGGCGGAAGCGGTCGAAAGCGGCCAGCACCTGCGCCGCCCAGGCCAGCCAATCATGTGCTTCCAAGGGCGTACCGGCGACGGGCCGGTGAGTGTTCAGCAGGGTGAGGTAATACCGATAGCCATGTGGGCCATTCTTGTTCCCGCTGCCCCGGGCCACGCCGTTTTGCAACAGGCGCTCCAGGGCTTGATCCTGCTCGCCTTGCAGCCGAACGGTGGCAATGTCCTGGAAGCTACGGTCCCCCAATAGACGGCGGGCGTCCTCGGGCCGCTGCTGGTTCACGCAGCGGGCCAGCTCACCGATACCGCTGCCTTCACCGAACCGGCGGGAGTGGCGCAACATTACCAGTTGCTGTGCCAGGGCATGGGTTTGCGCATCGCCCTCGTGCAATTGGGCGGCGGCCAGGCTTTGGCCAGCCACGGCTTCGAGCCAGGCGCGGGTGGCCTGGGAGTAGTAACCCAGTTCGGCATCGCGGCACAGGTCCCCCAGCACTGCGCCGGCCTCCACAGAGGCCAACTGGTCCTTGTCACCCAGCAGAATCAAGCGCGCATGGGGTGGCAGGGCCTCCAGTAGGTTGGCCATCATTTCCAGGTCGATCATGGACGCTTCGTCCACCACGAGCACGTCCAGCGGCAAAGGATTGCCCCGGTGGTGGCGGAAGTGCCGGGTACCTGGCCGGCTGCCCAGCAAGCGGTGCACCGTGGTCACTTCCGTGGGTATACGGGCCTTGATGGCGTCGGCCACGTCCAGGCCCTGCACCTGTACACCAATGGATTCGGTTAGCCGCGCCGCAGCTTTGCCAGTGGGTGCCGCCAACCGAATGCGCAAGGGCCGATTGGCCTCTACCCTCGGGCCCTGCAACAGCGCCAGCAGGCGTACCACGGTGGTGGTTTTGCCGGTGCCGGGGCCGCCGGTAATGATGCTGAACGCTGCACGTGTGGCCAGGGCGCAGGCCAGCTTTTGCCAATCGATGCGCTCGCCGCCTGCATTTGGGAACAGGGCCGCCAGCCGCTCTGCAAGGTCGCCAGGTACATCGGCCGGGGCAGCCAGGCGGTGGCGCATGGCGGTGTCTACGGCACGCTCGTAATTCCAGTAGCGGCGCAGGTACAGCCTGTTGCCGCTGAGCACCAGTGGGCACTCCGCGCTTCCCTGCGCACCTTCGGCCACCAGTGAGGCGGCGCGCAAGGCGTGCTGCCACCCGGCCAGGTCCAAGTGGGCCAGCACTTTGGATGGCAGCACTTCGCTGTTCAGGGTCGCATCCCCTTCTGGAGGCAAGGATAAGGCGAAGTCAGGTTCCAGCAGCGTTTGCTCAAGGTCCAGGCACACGTGGCCATGGCCCAGTTGGTGGCTGGTCAGCGCCGTGGCCAGCAGTACCAATGGGTGAGCCGTGGCCACGCGCTCGGCAAAGAACCGTACCAGTGCTTCGTCCAGTGGCCGAAGCCAGCCCCGGGCGACCCATTGCTTGAGCAGCTCGAACAGGCCTATGGTAGTGGCCAGGGGGTTGGGCTTGTCCAGCTCAGTGTCCGGCTCGGTAGAAAACAGGTCGGTCATACGGGTGCGCCCCCGAACAGGTCAGCCTGTGCATCGGTGTCGCGCTGCTCCAGCTTGCCTTGGAACAGCAGGTCCAGCTGTTCGATCAGGGCACGGGGCGGGCGGCTGAAATACACGCCACGGGTACGGGCGCTCAACCCTCGCAAGTAAATGAACAAAGCGCCCCCCATGTGCTGGTCGTAGTCATAGTCCGGGAGCCGGGCCTGCAGTTGGCGGTGAAGGGCCAGCAGGTACAGCACGTATTGAAGGTCGTAGCGGTGCTCAAGAATCGAGACTTCCATGGCAGCCGGTGAATAACTGGCGTCGTCTGCCCCCAGCCAATTGGACTTGTAGTCGGCCACGTAGTAGCGGCCTTCGTATTCGAAGCACAGGTCGATAAAGCCTTTGAACAGCCCGTTGAGCCGATAGCCTTCCGCGGCGGCACGTGGGGCACCGTTATGGGTGTTCTGACGCACCAGGGTATCGAGCCGGTGCACATCCACCTGGCGGCTGGCAAACCAGAACTCCATTTCGTAGCGGTAGGTGTTCAGGTCTACCAGGCGTACCGCGTGCCCTTCAGCCAGTGGCAGGGGCACCTGCAGCAGGCCATTGAGCCACTGTTCCAGGGTGGGAATCCACCCACTCCAGCCCCGGGTGGCACAGCGCCGGGCCAGGGTATCGCGCAACTGCTGAGGGTGGGCGGCCAAGGCCCCAAAGCCTTCGCGCCCGGCCCATTCCAGCAAGCCATGGAGAAACGTGCCTGGGTGCGGGCCACGGGGAAACTGATGGATCGAGCCCTGCAAAGGGAACAGGGCCGCAGCACTACTGAGCGGTTCGTCGTCCAGCAGGTTCTGCGCGCGCAAGCTGTCGGGGGCCAGGCCGCCACCGTCCACGTTTTCAGCGATGCGCAACGCACTGTACGAGGCGATCCACCAGTGCTCCGCGGCCCGCCGAACAGGCACACGCGCCGGTTGTAACTGTTGGTCGCGCTTGGGCGGCACGTAGGCCTGTTCGGTAACCTGGGGCACGGGAACGACCGCCAACGCCGGGTTTCCGCCTTGTACGTTGGCAAGCCACTGGTTGAGCTGTTCGGATTCGGCCAGAGGCGAACCGCCGCCCAGCAGGTAACCCAGCGCAGACCGGTGCAAGGCAGACTTGCTCTCGCGCCCTCGCTTGAGGTCTGCAACACCCAGCCAGCACGCGTATTGGGCACGGGTGAGGGCGACGTAGAGCAAACGCAAGTCTTCCCCCAGGCGTTCATCATCGGCAGCGGCAATGGCAGCCTCATCGGGTGACATGGACACACGCACTTCGCCTTGGGGGCCATGCCAGGTCACTGGCAACCGGCTGCCGTCTACAGGCCGTGCGCTGCACACGAAGGGCAGAAACACCAAGGGGTATTCCAGGCCCTTGGACTTGTGAATGGTCACCACCTTGACCAGTTGCTCATCGCTTTCCAGGCGTACCACTTGCTCCTCGCCGCCGTCCTGGGTGCTGGTAAGGCGTTCGGCCAGGTAACGCACCAAGGCCTGTTCACCGTCCAGTTCGGCAGAGGCCTGCTGCAGCAATTCGGTCAGGTGCAGCAGGTTGGTGAGAATACGCTCACCTTCCGGGCGGTCGGTGAGCTGCAAGGGCAGGTCGAAATCGTGCAGAAGGCGGCGCAGCATGCTGAGCACGCCCTGGGTGCGCCAGAGCGTGCGGTATTCGCGGAACTGCATCACCCGTGCTTCCCAGGTGAGTTCGTTACGGTTCAACGCTTCCAGCTCACTCAATGGCCGGGCCAGGGTCACGCTGGCCAGCGCAGCCCGCAGCAAGCGGTCGGCGTCCGGTTCGGCGCAGGCGCGTAGCCATGCCAGCACATCCAGCGCTTCCTGGCTGCGAAACACGGACTCTTTGTCTGACAGGTACACACTGCGCACGCCCCGTGCCCGCAATTGCGTGCGTATGGCCCGTGCTTCGCCGCCATCGCGCACCAGAATCGCGATATCGGCCGGGGCCAGTGGCCGAGTGTCCCCCGCTTCGCTGGTAAACCCACACCGGCCTTCCTTGGCCAGCGCCAGCAACCGCACAATTTCGCTCGCGCAGGCTGGGGCCAAGTGATCCCGGTAATTACCGTTGGCGACCGGCTTGTCGCTGGCCAAGGCCCAGAAGGTCAAGGCCGGCTGGTCGCTGCCGGCCACCTGAAACCGATCCTTTCGCCCTTGAGCGGCCACGGGCAGAAAGGGTACAGGGTTGTCGTCTGCTTCTCGGAACAGAAACGCACCCCGCCCCTGCTCTCGGCCCTCGGCCTGCTCGAATACCCGGTTCACGCCGGCCACCATGGCCTGGGTGGAACGGAAGTTGGTGCCCAGGCTGTGCAGGCGACCTGCACTGGCCCGGCGTGCGCGCAGGTAGGTATGAATGTCCGCGCCGCGGAAGGCGTAAATGGCTTGCTTGGGGTCGCCGATCAGGAAAATGCCCAGGTCGCTGCGGTTGTCACCGATCTGGTAGATGCGTTCGAAAATACTGTATTGAATGGGGTCGGTGTCTTGGAATTCATCGATCAGCGCCACGGGAAACTGCTCGCGGATGATGTGCGCCAAGGCTTCACCAGACTCGCCCCGCAGGGCGGCATTCAAGCGCAGCAGCATGTCGTCGAAGCCCATTTCCGCACGCCGGCGCTTTTCCGTTTCAAAGCGCTGCGCCACCCAGGCCGCCGCGTGCTGCAGGGCCTCGGCGCCAGGGTCTGGCAAGGCGTTGAGCTGCTCGCGCAGGGTCACCATGGCGTCGAACGCCTCATGGGTGGGGGGCGTACCTTTCCAGGCTTCAGCAATGCCCTCGGGGGTAAGCCGCTCGAAGCCTTTGCCGATGTCGAGGTGGTGCGCATGGGGGTCGGCGTGCCATTGGGCAATCCCCTGCAACCAAGGCTCCACATAACGCGCTTGGAGCTTGCGCGCATCCACGGTTTTGTCGGCGATACCTTGCAGCAGCAGGCCACGCACCTGTTCGACCCAGTCGCCCCAAGGCTGTTTGAGCCGTGTCAGTTCATCCAGCCGACGCTGTAGCCCCGTTTCGATGTGGTGGCCAGGGTGGCTACCTTCCTCAACAGGCTCGGCGGCGCCCAACAGTGACCTCACCCGCAGTAGCAGGCTGGCAGGGGATTTCCAGTTGTCGCGTACCCACGCCAGGGTTTCACCTGCCATGCCATAGCAGTATTGCCGCCAATAGTCGCGAACCACCTCGCCCAGCAGTTCGCTGTGGTCTGTCTCCAGGCTTTGGGTAAACAGGCTGCCGCTGTCGAATGCATGTTCGCGCAGCATGCGCTGGCACCAGCCATGAATGGTAGATACCGCCGCCTCGTCCATCCATTGTGCTGCGGCATCCAGCTTGCTCGCACACAGCGGCCATTGGGCCGGGGGGTAGTCCTCGCGCAGCTGCCTTACCAGTTCATCAGGTGCAGGCAGCTCGTCCCGAAAAAACTGCGCGGCCTGTGCCAGGCGGGTACGAATGCGATCGCGCAGCTCTTTAGTAGCCGCGTCCGTAAAGGTGACCACAAGGATTTGAGGCGGCAGCAGCTCACGGCCAAAACCGCTGTCTTCTTCTCCATGGCCCAATACCAGGCGCAAGTAAAGCGCCGAGATGGTGAAGGTTTTGCCCGTGCCGGCACTGGCCTCGATCAACTGGCTGCCGTGCAGGGGGAAGGTGAGGGCTAGGGGGCGGCTCATTGTGTAGCCTCCTGTGCAAGGTCAACCCAGGGGGCTTTGAACAGTGGTTCATACAAGGTCGCCACCCAGCCTTCGAAGGTTTCATCCCGGCTCAGGGCCGTGAAATCCGGGTACTGCCTGGCCAGCGCCATGTCTCGGGTGCGCTCGCCGGCCGCGCCGAAATCGCTGCCATCGTATGTGGTTTGGGCGGCTTTCAAACCGCTCTCACGGTCTTTTGCCGCCAGGAAGGCAAAGGCGGTACGTGGCGCTACGGGCAACGGTTGGCACATGCCCAGTTGCCAGGCCTTCAGGAGGTCGGCGAGCGCTGCAGTGGCGGTGCTTCTTTCAACAGGTGCGAGCAACAAGGAGGTGTCTGTGGCGACAATGGCCGTGTGCAGGGGCAGGCCTTCGGCGCAGGCCACCAGGTGTTGTACCCAACTGTCGATAAGCCGTGACCATTTGCGCCCGCCTCGGGTATTGATAGCGTTTGCGACCAGGGTAACGGCCAGAAGCGAGCCGCCTTCGCCTTCATGTACGCCGCCAAGCCAGCCTTCAACCGTGATGCCATGGGCTTCGAACTGCAGAGGCAATGCGCTTTGCTGAGGGTGAGGCCAGCGTATCAGCAAGGCCTGGTACCGCGTCACCAGGTCTGGCAACGGGGCGATCAGCTCGGCCTGCAGCAGTGCCCCAAAGCCAGCCATGGGTAGCCGGCCTGCCGCCTGCAGGCGCTGCGCCTCATTCTGCAGCAAGGCCTCAAGGCCGTCCGCCTCTCCTTGCACTGCTGCCTCTAGCAGATGCTTGCTCAACCCGTAGTGCTGCAAACCGTCGAGGGTAAAAGGCTCAGCCTCTTCAAGGGCACCCTGCACGTCTTCGAAATAGACCTTTAGGCGCTGGGTATAGAAGTGCTTCACGGGGTTGCGCAGAAAATTGGCCAACACCTCAAGCCCAATAGGGGCGTCTGGGGCCTGAGCAGGTAACGCTGGCGAAGGCGCGACTGTGGAAGCGGTTTCGTGTACCCGCTGCCACTCTCGGGCGTAGCTGAACACATCAGGGTTACCGGCTTCGAAGTAGCGCGCACTGAAGGGTTGCAGCGGGTGCTCCAGGGTCAGGGCTTCGATCAGGTGGTGGTCGTACTGTTCGGTACCCGTTAGCCGCCAGCCGCTCGAAAGGTGGTCCCGAAGCTGACCAATCAGCACCGAGGGCGGGCGCTCGGTGTTATCACGAATACTGCGGCCTACCCAGCTTATATACAGCTGATCGCGTGCAGACAGCACCGCCTCAAGTAACAGGTAGCGGTCGTCTTCACGCCGCGACCGGTCACCGGGGCGGTAGTCCACGGCCATGAGGTCGAAGTCCAAGGGGGGTTGGGCGCGGGGGTAATCTCCATCGTTCATGCCGAGCAGGCACACCACATCGAACGGAATGGCCCGCATGGGCATCAGGGTGCAGAAGTTTACCGAGCCGGCCAGGAAGCGCTGGTTCAGGCTGCCCTGGTCAAGCCCTGCCAACCAGGCCTCACGCACCACGGTCAGCGGCAACGCTTCGTTGAGATCTACCCGTTCACAGGCCTGCAGCCATTGGTCGCGCAATTCATCCAGCTGGATCAACAGGTATTCGGCGTGTTCGTCCTGTGCAAGGAAGAGGTCTGCCAGCAATTGCTGCAAGCGCTCACCCCAAACCTGAGGCGACGCCGGCGTGGCCAAGGCTTGGTACCAATGGTCGAGTCGGTCAATCAGCGCGTACAGGGGCCCTACCAAGGATGCATCAAGCCCGCCTACCTCGTCATAGGGTTCAATGCCGTCGAACCCTGCCCCGCCACCCACGGCATAGCCTAGCAACATGCGCCGTAGGCCGAAGCGCCAACTGTTTTGCTCCATGCCGCTGGGTAGGCCAAGGGTGGTGCGCTGGCCTGCATCAAGGCCCCAGCGAATGCCGGCGCCTTCTATCCAACCATGAAGAATGGCCAAAGACTGCTCGGGAATGCCAAACCGGGCGCGCAGTGCCGGTACATCCAGCAGGTCTAGAATCTCACCCACGGCAAAGCGGCTGTCTGGCAATTGAAGCAGGTGTTCAAGGGCGATCAACAGCGGATCACGCCCTCGTTGCCCTTGGTCGTTCAGGGTGAAGGGGATGTGCCGGGCATCCTCACGAGGCACCTGCCCGAACACAGCCCGAATGGAGGGCGCATACGCGTTGATGTCGGGGACCATGACGATGATATCTCGGGACCGAAGTTGGGAATTGGCCGAGAAGCGTTGCAACAGTTGGTCATGGAGAATTTCAACTTCGCGCTGTGGGCTGTGTGCAATATGAAAGCGTATGGACGTATCCTGAAGGGGATCAACTGCGGGCCATAACTCCCGGGTTTCCTGCATCGGCCGAAGCTCAAGAATGTCATTCTGCAGCTGGCTCAACAGTGTTGGGCTTTCATCGTCACTGTAGAGGTCGATCTTGCCGTCGCTGAAGGCCCCGCGATAGCTGTCGGGCTTGTCAAACTCATCCAGCAGGCTGATGTAATCTCGCCCCTGTTTACCCCAAGCGGCCAACAACGGGTGCGCATGTTGGTGAAGGCTTTCGATGTCCATCTCGGCCGGCATGCCTGCCTTACGCTGTTGGCGACGGTACTCCCTGCGCAGCAGGTCTTTGTCGGCCACGATGTCTGCCCAGTGGTGGCGACAGGGGTTGTGCACACACAGCAGCACTTGGGTAAACCGGGCCAGGCCTGCCAGGGCGTGCAGGGCTTGGGCTGGCAGTGAAGAGATACCGAACACGATCACGCGCTCAGGCAGGTTGGAGGGCGCTGTTTCGGCCTCCATGATCACATCCATATAGCGCTGGTGTACCCCGGCTCGGCTTTGGGCCATGCCCTCCGCACCCACGTCTTCCAGCAATGCCTGCCATAACGCCGCCTGCCAGCAGTTGCCTTCTGGCAAGGGCCTCATGTCGCCACGCGCACTGCGTAACTGGAACGTGCCATTGGCCCAGTCTTCCAGCCAGTCGGCGCGGTATACCTGGTATTGGTCGTACAGGTCGGCCAAGCGCTGAGCCAGTTGGTAGCGCTTGCGCATGTCTATGTCGTCACCCAGGAAACGTGCCAGGGGTTCGAAGGTCGGCTGGCCGATAACCGTGGGCAGCAAGCGCATCAACCGCCAGGTAAGCGGTGTTTTGTCCAAGGGGGACGTTTCGGGAATTTCGTTTTTGCCGAGCACTGCCCGGTACAACTGCCACATGAAGGTACCTGGCAATTGCACGTCAATGGCCGCCGCAATACCGCAGCCGCCTTCATCACGGTCCTCGGCCAGCGCCATCTTGAGCCACTGGGCAATGCCATTACTTTGCACCAGCGCCACTTCGTTTTGCAGGGGGAGCAAGGGATACAGACGCATCCACTCCACCACCAGGCTTCTCAGGTCATCTGGCCGATTTCCATGGATAACCATGAACCCTGGTGTGATGGACGCTGTTGCAGACATTGTGTAGCTCAGTATCAAGAAAGAGGCTGACCATGCCATTACTGGCGGGAGGTCGCAAGGTGGCAGGGTGGCAGGGTGGCATGCGTGGCGTATTTGAAACGGCCTGAAAAGACAAAACCCCTGATCGCAGGGCGACCAGGGGTTTTGGGTTTGAATCTTGACGATGACCTACTCTCACATGGGGAAACCCCACACTACCATCGGCGATGCATCGTTTCACTACTGAGTTCGGGATGGGATCAGGTGGTTCCAATGCTCTATGGTCGTCAAGAAATTCGGGTTGCGGCCTCGTGTTCACGCGGCTGCAGATCTGGGTATGTGATGTGTGAGTGTGCGTCTTTTCGGATGCGTCTTCACCACCGCGCTCTGTGCAGGCACAGATTGCTTGGGTGTTATATGGTCAAGCCTCACGGGCAATTAGTATGGGTTAGCTCAACGCCTCACAGCGCTTACACACCCCACCTATCAACGTCGTAGTCTTCGACGGCCCTTCAGGGAGCTCAAGGCTCCAGTGAGATCTCATCTTGAGGCAAGTTTCCCGCTTAGATGCTTTCAGCGGTTATCTCTTCCGAACATAGCTACCCGGCAATGCCACTGGCGTGACAACCGGAACACCAGAGGTTCGTCCACTCCGGTCCTCTCGTACTAGGAGCAGCCCCTCTCAAATCTCAAACGTCCACGGCAGATAGGGACCGAACTGTCTCACGACGTTCTAAACCCAGCTCGCGTACCACTTTAAATGGCGAACAGCCATACCCTTGGGACCGGCTTCAGCCCCAGGATGTGATGAGCCGACATCGAGGTGCCAAACACCGCCGTCGATATGAACTCTTGGGCGGTATCAGCCTGTTATCCCCGGAGTACCTTTTATCCGTTGAGCGATGGCCCTTCCATACAGAACCACCGGATCACTAAGACCTACTTTCGTACCTGCTCGACGTGTCTGTCTCGCAGTCAAGCGCGCTTTTGCCTTTATACTCTACGACCGATTTCCGACCGGTCTGAGCGCACCTTCGTACTCCTCCGTTACTCTTTGGGAGGAGACCGCCCCAGTCAAACTACCCACCATACACTGTCCTCGATCCGGATAACGGACCTGAGTTAGAACCTCAAGGTTGCCAGGGTGGTATTTCAAGGTTGGCTCCACGCAGACTGGCGTCCACGCTTCAAAGCCTCCCACCTATCCTACACAAGCAAGCTCAAAGTCCAGTGCAAAGCTATAGTAAAGGTTCACGGGGTCTTTCCGTCTAGCCGCGGATACACTGCATCTTCACAGCGATTTCAATTTCACTGAGTCTCGGGTGGAGACAGCGCCGCCATCGTTACGCCATTCGTGCAGGTCGGAACTTACCCGACAAGGAATTTCGCTACCTTAGGACCGTTATAGTTACGGCCGCCGTTTACCGGGGCTTCGATCAAGAGCTTCGCTTGCGCTAACCCCATCAATTAACCTTCCGGCACCGGGCAGGCGTCACACCCTATACGTCCACTTTCGTGTTTGCAGAGTGCTGTGTTTTTAATAAACAGTCGCAGCGGCCTGGTATCTTCGACCGGCAAAAGCTTACGGGGTAAACCCTTCACCTTCGCCGGCGCACCTTCTCCCGAAGTTACGGTGCCATTTTGCCTAGTTCCTTCACCCGAGTTCTCTCAAGCGCCTTGGTATTCTCTACCCAACCACCTGTGTCGGTTTGGGGTACGGTTCCTGGTTACCTGAAGCTTAGAAGCTTTTCCTGGAAGCATGGCATCGACCACTTCATGTCCTAAGGACACTCGTCATCAGCTCTCGGCCTTAAGATCCCGGATTTACCTAAGATCTCAGCCTACCACCTTAAACTTGGACAACCAACGCCAAGCTGGCCTAGCCTTCTCCGTCCCTCCATCGCAGTAACCAGAAGTACAGGAATATTAACCTGTTTTCCATCGACTACGCTTTTCAGCCTCGCCTTAGGGACCGACTAACCCTGCGTCGATTAACGTTGCGCAGGAAACCTTGGTTTTTCGGCGTGCGAGTTTTTCACTCGCATTGTCGTTACTCATGTCAGCATTCGCACTTCTGATACCTCCAGCCAGCTTCTCAACTGACCTTCACAGGCTTACAGAACGCTCCTCTACCGCGTCACTTGCGTGACACCCGTAGCTTCGGTGTATGGTTTGAGCCCCGTTACATCTTCCGCGCAGGCCGACTCGACTAGTGAGCTATTACGCTTTCTTTAAAGGGTGGCTGCTTCTAAGCCAACCTCCTAGCTGTCTAAGCCTTCCCACATCGTTTCCCACTTAACCATAACTTTGGGACCTTAGCTGACGGTCTGGGTTGTTTCCCTTTTCACGACGGACGTTAGCACCCGCCGTGTGTCTCCCATGCTCGGCACTTGTAGGTATTCGGAGTTTGCATCGGTTTGGTAAGTCGGGATGACCCCCTAGCCGAAACAGTGCTCTACCCCCTACAGTGATACATGAGGCGCTACCTAAATAGCTTTCGAGGAGAACCAGCTATCTCCGAGCTTGATTAGCCTTTCACTCCGATCCACAGGTCATCCGCTAACTTTTCAACGGTAGTCGGTTCGGTCCTCCAGTCAGTGTTACCTAACCTTCAACCTGCCCATGGATAGATCGCCCGGTTTCGGGTCTATACCCAGCGACTAAACGCCCTATTAAGACTCGCTTTCGCTACGCCTCCCCTATTCGGTTAAGCTCGCCACTGAATATAAGTCGCTGACCCATTATACAAAAGGTACGCAGTCACAGAACAAGTCTGCTCCCACTGCTTGTACGCATACGGTTTCAGGTTCTATTTCACTCCCCTCTCCGGGGTTCTTTTCGCCTTTCCCTCACGGTACTGGTTCACTATCGGTCAGTCAGTAGTATTTAGCCTTGGAGGATGGTCCCCCCATGTTCAGACAAAGTTTCTCGTGCTCCGTCCTACTCGATTTCATTGACAAGAGATTTTCGCGTACAGGGCTATCACCCACTATGGCCGCACTTTCCAGAGCGTTCCGCTAATCTCAAACCAACTTAAGGGCTGGTCCCCGTTCGCTCGCCACTACTAAGGGAATCTCGGTTGATTTCTTTTCCTCAGGGTACTTAGATGTTTCAGTTCCCCTGGTTCGCCTCTTGCACCTATGGATTCAGTACAAGATACCCAGCTTATGCTGAGTGGGTTCCCCCATTCAGAGATCTCCGGATCAAAGTCTGTTTGCCGACTCCCCGAAGCTTATCGCAGGCTACCACGTCTTTCATCGCCTCTGACTGCCAAGGCATCCACCGTATGCGCTTATTCACTTGACCATATAACCCCAAGCAATCTCGGGATTACGGTTGTGAAGACAACATTCGCCGAAAATTCGCACTTCTGTTCTAGGAACAGCTCACAAATTTTACCTTAGCCTGAATAAACACCAGTGAAAGTGCTATTCAGTCTAACTTTCTATCACATACCCAAATTTTTAAAGAACGATCCAGTCAAAGACCAGAAATCAACATTCAGGCACCGTGTCGGTGGAATGCTCATTTCTAAGCTTTAAACAGCAGAAGCAGAACAGGAATGGTGGAGCCAAGCGGGATCGAACCGCTGACCTCCTGCGTGCAAGGCAGGCGCTCTCCCAGCTGAGCTATGGCCCCGTATCTCTACAGGCATTCCCACACAAAATTGGTGGGTCTGGGCAGATTCGAACTGCCGACCTCACCCTTATCAGGGGTGCGCTCTAACCAACTGAGCTACAGACCCAATTTCGAGCTTGTAGCTTAAAGCTGACCGCTTGAAGCTGCTTCTATCGTCTTTTACAAGGAATCAAGCAATTCGTGTGGGTGCTTATGGGTGGCTGTGTCGTCGATTAAGGAGGTGATCCAGCCGCAGGTTCCCCTACGGCTACCTTGTTACGACTTCACCCCAGTCATGAATCACACCGTGGTAACCGTCCT